>JAWKVF010000001.1:0-1034507 GCA_041398145.1 Parvularculaceae bacterium
GCTCAAGGACGTGGGGCCCGATCCCAGTTTCCATAGCGGCCGAGAGGGCGAAATGGAGGCTGCTGAAGGTCTACCCGAAATTGAACTTACGCGCGGATGGCTGAAGGCTTCCTACCGGGAACTTGATGAAGGGCGCAGCAAGCCCTGGAAGCCATGGCACAAATTGACGCGAGCCGCCCACAAACCCGTCGTGCCCGGAGAAATCCACGAGTATCAGGTTGAGGTCTTGCCGACGGCGAACCTGTTCAAACGCGGGCACAGAATCTGCGTGGAAATCTCAGCTCTTGATCTGCCGACGGGAACGGGTTTTGGCAACAATGTCGAGTACGTCCCGTATCATATCTGCAGCAGCAAGACCGTCGTGCATAAAATTTACCATAATGCGCGGTACCCGTCTCATCTTCTGTTGCCGGTTATTCCGGACACGAAGTGACGCTTTTCGCGCCAGCCCGTGGAGGGCTGGTCCGTGGTCGCCATCGGCCTTGTTTGATGGCGATGTTAACAATTCTTATTTCAGTGAATAAAATTCATTATTCCGCTCTTCGTGAATTATGTGCACGAGGCGGGCAAAAATGCCACAATACCGAATAGATGGTTCGCGCCATTTGCGGCAGACGGCGCCGTGTGTGAGGTGTCGGCAAGCGAAGCGTTGCCGGCCTTCGGGGCGTATTTTGTGCGCTGCACAAACTTTTATCTCATTGATATGTGTGAAGAATTAAGGCGCCTTACTGCGCAAGGGTGGCGCCGCCGAAACCCTTGGCGGTGGAAGAACTTCCGATGCGGGCGCACGTTCAAGCCTGTGCGCATCGCCGCCGTCATTCCTGTTGTAAGGAATTATTTCTCGACAATTCCCATAATAAGGAATAATGTGAGCGAAATCCGGCGACCCCGATGCCGGCGAACACAAAAATAGATTTCCGGGAGGGAAATATGGCGGCTGGATCAAAGCCTACGAGTCTGCGTAAGAATCTGCTTTCCGCAACAATGATCGCGACATCGGCGATTGTCGCGACGCCCGCCTTTGCGCAAGAGGGCGATCAAGAAACGACTGCCGTCAGTGACGAGATTGTCGTCACGGCTGAGCGCCGCGCAACTTCGCTGCAGCAAACGCCGCTTTCCATCAAGGCGTTCAACGATGAAATGCTGGCGGAAAAAAATATCTCAAATGTCGAGGATCTCGCCAATTTTGTGCCGGGTCTTAGCGTCGGCGGGGAGACAGATGGCGGCTCGGTGCGGCCGATTTTCATTATTCGCGGAATCGGGCAGTCGAGCGGGCGCGACACGATAGAGCGCGGCGTCGGCCTTTATGTGGACGACATTTTCCTGCCCCGGGCCACAGGTTCGTTACTCCAGCTTATCGATGTGGAGCGCGTTGAAGTGCTTCGCGGCCCGCAGGGAACCCTTTTCGGACGGAATTCAACCGGCGGCGCGATCCGATATATTACCCGCAAGCCTGAGCGCGATGAATTCATGGGCCGCGTACGTGCGACCTACGGCTCGTTTGACCGGGTCGATGTGGATGGTCTGGCCAATATCCCGCTGGGCGACAACATGGCGGTGCGCTTGCAGGCGGCGTCTTTCAATCGCGACGGATATCTGAAAGGGGCGATTGGCGGTACGGATCGCGGCGACCAGAATGATCTCGTTTTGCGGGGCACGCTGCGTTACTGGCTTGGCGACAGTGTGACTATTGACCTCGGCGCGACTTACCAGCATGCCAAGCAGTTCGCGCCAGCATTGAAGCCGATTGCATTCAATCCCAATTCCGCCTTCGGGCGGGCAATCAACGGCTACTATACAGCAAGGGGTATGTCGCCTCTGGTTACGGACGACCCGCGCATCGTCAACAGCGACTTTTATAAATGGAATGATCAGTGTTTCCTCGGCGATAACGCGCAAGGGATCATGAATGCCGATAACATTGTGTTTTTCGGTGATAAGCAAAGTTATTGCGACTACGGGGTGGACCAACGCAACACTGTCGGTTTCATCGATATCAACGCTGAATTGTCGCCGGAATTATCGCTACGCTCTCTCACCGGCATCACCAGGGGCAAGGCTGAGATCAACAGCGACTGGTCCGCAACCGGTGCAGGAAATATCCACGAGATATCGAAAGATCGCAGTTTCTCCCAGGAAATTCAGCTCGCTTACGACAGAGATCGAATCCATGTCGTCGGCGGCGGGATTTTCTTCTCGGAACTTCCCTATCACACGAACCAGTCCTCAAATCTCCAGTATTTCCCGCTGCCGCCTCTCGGCATTAACTTTGGTGATTGTTGTGTTGGTTTCGTTCGTTACCGCGATGCGAAATCGACAAGTTACGGCCTGTTCACGCAGGCGACATTCGACATCACGGACCGGTTGAGCGTTGTTCTTGGCGGACGCTATTCTTATGACAAGAAAGAGCTGACTGCTGCTCGTTCCAACCGTTTCGGCGGCGTGCCGCGCTCGAACTCTGGCAGTTGGTCGTCGTGGGATTATCGGGCGACGTTGCAGTATGACATTCTCGACAATCTGATGGTCTACGGAACATATTCGACAGGCTACAAGGCTGGCGGGTTCAATGACACGCTGGCGACGAACCCGAATGCGCCCAGCGGCGGTATTTTGCCTTATGACCCGGAAGACGTGGGCAGTATGGAGTTCGGTTTCCGCTCGCAGTGGTTTGATAATCGCCTGACCCTCAACACCACGTACTTCCATACGAAATACAAGGACCTCCAGCTCGTCACGCCGCAGGTGTTTACCGACCCCGTCACGCTGCAGTTTTTCAACCAACTGCTGATCACTAATGGCGGCGACATCAATCTGTCAGGCTTTGAGATTGATGGCCGCCTGCGTCCGGTAGACAATTTCTCGATCGACTTCGGCGTGTCGACGCTGCATCAGGACTACAAGTCGTTGCTGGATGGTTCGGCGCTGTTGGTGGTTTCCACCTGTACGAATCCGGCGGCTCCGACCTTCGCGACTTGCGACGCACAGCCTCTCGCGCGTGCGCCGAAATTGCAGTTCAATGTTGGCGCAACGCTCGACACCCCGTTCCAGGGCGGAAATATCGTCTGGTCAACCGCTTACTCCTGGACGGACTCGCAATTTAGCAGCAATGCGGACGATAATAGCTGGCTGATCCCATCTTACGGCGTAATGAACCTTCGCGCTGAATTTACACCGGATGACGGTCGTTGGTCGCTCGCGGCTTACGGAACGAACATTCTCGGTAATGAGTACTACACAAGCGGTGCGGATTTCGGCGCGTTTTTCGGGTCGATCACCGCTGCGCCAGGCCGGCCGGCCGAGTGGGGTGTGACGGCGAAGGTGAATTTCTGATCATGGCCTGAGTTCACCGGGTGCGGCTTTAGCCGCACCCGGTGAATGGCTTCGGCTTAAGGTGTGATCTGGGGCGCCAGCAAAGTCAGCAATAATGCGGACACGGATGGTGCTATAGGGTCGGCTAGAGTCTGTTGCAGGTAAAGTGGTTCACCGGTTGATGGTCCCATTCATCAACACCGGTTCGCATCAGGCTCCGCTAAAAATACAAAGCCGGTTGCTGACTCACGTCAGACGCAATCGGCTCTGGGTAAAGGTCTCGACGCCGGCGGGGTGAGCAGCCTGATAAAACCTAGGTGCTGTGTTTTTGTAGAACTGAGCGCCACCGATATATTTTATGGAAAGTGGAGGTTCCATGCTCGAATCGCCAGCCCGCACATGTCGCTTCGCAGGGTGTGTTGCTATTCTGCTCGCTTGCGTCATGGGCAAAGTCGCAATTGCGGCCAATGTCGCCAGCCCCCCGAATATTATTTTCATCATGGCGGACGATCTTGGATATGCCGACCTCGGCGTGTTCGGCTCGCATCACATTTCGACCCCCAATCTCGATCAACTCGCGCGCGATGGATTGAAAATGACGCAGGGCTACGCAAATTCCGCCGTCTGTTCGCCGTCCAGAGCGGCGCTGTTGACGGGCAAGTATCAACAACGGTTTTTATTTGGCCTGGAAGAGCCTGCGGGTCCGAAACGGGCGGCGCCCAAAGGGTTGCAAACAGGCGGGGCGACGATTGCGTCTGTCCTGCAAGAACAAGGATATTACACCGCGCTCATTGGCAAATGGCATCTCGGTCCCCCGCCCGACTTTGGCCCGAACCAGCAAGGCTATGATTATTTCTACGGTCTGCCGGGCGGGGCGGCTGACTATTTTCTTCATCGCGCGGGCCAGAACTCGAATAGCGGCGTAGACGGGTTGTATCAAAACAATTTGGCGGTGACGCGCGAGGGATATCTGACGCGGATTTTCGCCGATGAAACAATTGATATTATTGAGCGCTCCGATGCGCAGAAGCCGTTCTTCATCAGCTTGCATTTCAACGCCCCTCACTGGCCATGGCAAGGCCCGCATGACGAAGGAAAATCCAGCGACCGGGCCTCGCTTTGGGACAAGGAAAGCGGCACAGTCGAAAAATACGCCGAGATGGTCGAGAGCATGGATGCGAACATCGGGCGCATCATGGCGGCGTTGCAAGAAAAAGGTATTGCAAAAAACACCATCGTCATCTTCACGAGCGACAATGGCGGCGAACGGTTTTCCGACACCTGGCCGCTTGTTGGCGTCAAAGGGGAATTGCTGGAAGGTGGCATACGCGTTCCTGTCATTGTCCGATGGCCCGCAAAGATTGCGCCCGGACAAACGTCAGAACAGGTTATCGCCTCAATGGATTTCGCGCCGACTCTGCTGGCGGCCGCAGGCGGCAAAGCAGAAAAGCGTGACTTCGACGGGGTGAATCTCCTGCCGCAAATCATTGGTGACAAAAAGGACCGCGAACGAACACTGTATTGGCGATTTCGCTCCCATGATCAGGCGGCAGTGCGCAGAGGCGATTTTAAATATTTGCGAATTGCAGGCGAAGAATTTCTTTTCAACGTTGCGGAAGAACCGCGAGAACGCGCAAATTTAAAATCACGTCGACCCGAATTGCTGGATGAGCTTCGAGGTTTGTACGAAAACTGGGACGATTCCGTATTGCCTTATCCCGATGAGAGTTTTTCCGAGGACGTAACAGAAGGCTATGTCGATCGGTATTAAACCGCTCCCTGTTCACGGGGGGGCTCGTTAGTCAGTACAGGCGTTGACCGGATGAGCCTGTGCGGCGCAACCACAGAACTATTATTCATATTGCTAATATCATTAATGATATTATTATTTTGAATAATGATGAAAGCCTGATGAATTCTGCCTGATCTGTGCGGCGACGATGAAGCGATCTGCAAAAAAACCGCCGCACAAATACGAAGGAGCGATCACTCTTTGCCGTTTTGGGCGGTGCGGCGGAATCATCAAGGGATCAAGGAAATGGACAATAGCTACGACGTGCTGATTATGGGGGCCGGCCACAACGGCCTTGTGGCGGCTGCGTATCTTGCGAAAGCCGGAAAAAAAGTGCTGGTGCTGGAAAAAAATCCTTATGCCGGCGGCGGCGTGTTGACGCGCGAAATTACTGCGCCGGGCTTTCTGAGCGATGTTCACTCTTCCACTCATATCATGCTTGTCGGCAATCCGATGATGACAAATGACGAGTTGGGGCTCTACAAGAAATTTGGCCTTGCCTATAAAACGATGGAACGTCCGCATGCGACGTTATTTCAGGATAAGAGCTTCCTGATTACCAGCCGAAATCCTGAGGAAACTTGCGCCTCGATAGCGCAGTTCTCCGCGAAGGACGCAAAAGCCTATGCGGAGTTTGCGAAAATCGGCCAGAAGATGCTCCCGATGATGCTGCAGGGAATCTATGCGCCGCCTGCGCCGATGGGGCCAACCCTTGCGATGATGCTCGGATCCGTCGAGGGGCAGGAGATGTTTCAGACAATGGTCAGAAGCCCACTCGACTTTGTGAACGAGTGGTTTGAGCACGAACGGACGAAGATCCACATCCTGCGTCCCGCGATGGAATTGCTCCAGTTCCCTGATGAACAAGGCACTTCAACGTCGATATTTCTGTATCCTATTCTCCAGAACAGGTTCGGAAATCCCAAAGCGATTGGCGGAAGTGGAAAACTCGCCGAGGCGCTCGTCAACGCGGTTGAACACTTTGGCGGTAAAGTTTTGCTGAACACGGAAGTGACCCGCGTCATAACTGAAAAAGGCCGCGCGGTCGGCCTGAAAACAAACAGCGAAACTTATATGGCGCGTGACGCAGTCATCGCCGCCATTCACCCGAAACTTCTGGACAAGTTCGTCGACGGTGTCGATGAAGGGGTGGTGGCTCGGGCTAAGCGCACAAAAGCTTCTCCGATGGCGATTTACCAGGTTCACCTTGCGCTCAAGGAACAGTTGAAGTTCCACGCAGGAGAAGAAATTCAGCAGACGCAGATGGTTCACTATTCCCATGCGGAAACAGTTGACGAGCTTTTGATGCAGCTCGACGATATTCGCTATGGGCGATTGCCGGAAAAACCGATTCTTTCTGGTCAGGACCAAACGCGCACTGACGGAACGCGTGCGCCTGCGGGATCTGGCGTAATGGCATTGCAGGCCTTTGTTCCCTATCGGCTGCCGGATGGTGGTGCTGCGCGATGGGATGACGTCAAGACGGCGTTTGGCGAACTATGTATTGAACATTCTCAGCCATTTGTCAGTAATATGACCCCGGACAATATCATCGCACGCAATGAGCAAACGCCGCTTGACCATGAACGTCATTCCCCGACCAGCTTTTACGAAGGCGACATTCACGGCATTGGCGGATATTTCTTCCAGAATGCCGGCCTGCGCCCGACCCCGGAACTTGCTCAATACAGGGTGCCGGGCGTTGATCGGCTGTATCTCGTGGGGCCGTTCATGCATCCGGGGGGAAGCGTGTTTGGCGGAGGCCGGAATACGGTAATGAACGTATTCAAGGACCTCAATCTTGATTTCAGCAAAGTTGCGTCAAAACCGGTTTGAGGTGAAGAGATGAAACTTTATAGTGCTGACGTTGGCGAAGTCGTGAATATCGAGCGGATTGAACAAAATGGTTCGGTGCTCATGGTGCACGGGACGATTATGGGGCATCTTCCGCTGGCGGCGGAGCTGCGGCCGCAGGAAGCGCGAAAGGTGTTCAGCCTGCTGAATCTAAAAACGATCTTCTTTTTACTGACTTTCCTTTTCAGGAAGCCTGTGCGGGATAACGAACAAGGGCAATCATAGTTGGAAGCGAGTGGCGAAATTCGAGCAGGTTGATCTGAATCTTCTGGTGGCGTTTGACGCGCTCGTCATCGAGCGCCATGTTTCCAGGGCCGCCACGAGGTTAAATGTCTCGCAACCCGCGCTTAGTCATTCACTCAAGCGTCTGCGAGAATTATTCAACGATGAAATTCTGGTTCGCAGCGGCGGCGCCATGGTTTTGACGCCGCGGGCGCAAGCCTTGCATGAGGAGGTTGCGCCCGCCCTGGCTTCGCTTCGGATTGCTCTTGATGGCCCGGCAATTTTTGATCCGACAACGACGCAACGGATTATTTCAATTGGAATTCAGGAATCGTCTGCATTGCAGATTTTGCCGGCGCTGCTGGCGACTTTGGAAGAACAAGCGCCTGGTCTTGGGATTGCTTGCACCCAATATTCGCCCGAAGAGTCAGTTCGGCGCGCCCGGGATGGGGAACTCGATCTTCTCATCGGCTATTACGCAACGCCGCTCCCCAAGGGCCTGGTTGGTCGAACGCTTTCATCGCTTCAGTCATATTTCGCCGTCGCCGACAGAGGCAACCGTCACTTCAAGCGCGGACGTATTTCCCGCAAGGACTATCTGGCGCTTCCGCATATCGCAGTGTCGATGAATGGAACGGTCGGATCAAACATTGACACGGCGCTGGAGGACCTTGGATTAAAGCGGAATATTCGCGTTATTGCGCCGAATTTTTCGGTTGTCCCTGCGCTTGTTCGCGGAACGCAGATGATAGGGCACTGCGGTCGTTTATTGGTTGATCAGCTAACCTATCGCGATGAATTGATCCTGTTTGAGCCGCCAATCCCGCTTGCGACAAGCAATTTAAGGGCGCTGTGGCGACGTTCCGCATCGCCTGATCCGGCAGTCTTGTGGCTCGTCGATCAGATCGCCGCTATCACGGCGCTTTCGGATGCGACTGAGACGGTCCAACAAAACTGAAAGCGCGCCCGGATCAATTCTATTCCGATTGTTTAGTTGAAATCCGCCAGCGGATCGAGGCCGAGTTGGGCCAGGCGGATAATCGCTTCCTTATATCCGTCATCGGAACATATCAGAAAGTTTTCGTTTCTGATCCCGTCAATCAATATATCAACGGCATCGCGCATTGTGCCGGGTTTTGTTAATTTTTCTGGAACCCCATCAAACCATCCGCTCGCCTGGGGTTTGGTTGACTTCGCCTTTTCATCGGTTTTTGTCAGTCCGGGACAAAACAGCGAAACCATGACGCCAGTGTTTTTTAGCGCGTAAGCGAGCGCCCAGGTCTGGGTTAGTACCGCGCCTTTGGAGGTCACATAGGGCATCAGATGTTGGATGACAGCATTTGGCCGGATGGCGAGTGATGAAGCCGTATTTACAATATAGCCGGCGCGTCGCTTCTGCATGTCGGGGAGAAAGGCTTCAATTGTCCGCAGATTGCCAAGGACGTTTACGTCAAAAGATTGCCGGAAGCGTTCCATGTTGAACTCAGTGATATTTCCTGATCCGACGTGTTGCGCCGCGGCGTTGTTTACAAGAAGATCGACGGCGCCGAACCGTTGAGTGATCGCTGCCGCCCAGCCCGCCACTTGTTCGCGCTCGCTGACGTCGCACTCGAAGAGGTGGGCGTTTTCGCCGAGAGCGAGGTCCTCATCTTTTAACGTGTCGAGCGCGCCGGCGTTCACATCCGAAATCGCGACCTTCGCACCCTGCTTAACGGCGCTGCGAGCGAAGGCGAGGCCGATCCCGCGCGCCGCGCCGGTTATGGCGATAACTTTGCCTTGAAGTTCCATATCCCGACATTGTCTCCCTGGAAGAGCCGCATTTTTCGGGGCAACCCGGCGTCCGGGCGCTGCTGTGGCGAACGGCGCTTATTTTGACCGATATACGGTCGCTGCTGGTTTGACAATTCCCATATACAGGAATAATATCCGCAGCAATGGCTAGGCGCCGCTCCGGCAAGAGGGCGGCGAGGAAAGAATGGCGCTAATCCGCACAACTTTGCGTGCGGCGCCATGTTGCTGATTGCGCAGGCCACGACGCGCAGCCGGCTGCATGGATTGTCAGGGCGCGTATGCAAAGGGAGGGTTTCATGTTGCGACTTTCGGGTATTCTGTCGGCGTTTGCTGCATTGGTCCTGGTTTCCTGTAGCGGAACCAGTTCCGATCCGGTTCAGGTGGTCGGCGCACAGGCGCCCGCAAAGGCGGAACTCTTTGATACCCACGGGCACTTTTACTCGGACGATTTTGCCAAATTTCCGCTCACAGGCAGCGGTCTTTATGCGGGCGTCGAGAAAATCCAACGCCGCGCCAGCGAGAGTCCGAGAACGCCGGAAAACACCCTGCCGCTTTGGGATGCGAACAACATTACGGGCGGCGCCGGCGTCCAGTACTTTACGGCTTACGGCTATGACAACGGCTTTACGATTTACGCCGCCGATTATGATCCCGCGCGGATATCGGGCGTCATAATCCTTAATGCGCGCGACCCGAATACGCCGGCTGAACTCCGGCACCTGGCGACTGAGCACAATGTGAAGGGCTTGCGGATTACAGGCTTTGCCGATGAAGATGGCGGTTTTGGATGGCTTGACTCCGACGCCGCGCTACAGACCTGGCAGGCGGCGAGTGATGTTGGCGTCGCAATGGTTGTTATGCTGGGTAGGACCCAGGACCCGGAAGAGGGCGCAAGGCGCATTGGCGCGCTGGCGGAGAAATTTCCGGATATCGCGATTGTTCTTGACCATGTGGGCCAGCCGCCAGTTGAAGGCGCGCCGAATTTCGGCATTTCGAAATCGTTCGCTGCGTTGGCGGAACATTCAAACGTTTTCTACAAATTCACACAAATCAATATCGAACGATTGACACAAGGCGGCGTCAGCCCAGAGCAGTTTGTGCGCCATATCGTGGACCTGTTCGGGGCTGATCAAGTCATGTGGGGGTCGGACTTCGGCAATACCGAGGGAGAATTGAGCGCAATGGTGAATGACGCCATTGCTGCAACCTCGTTGCTCACGCCTGAAGAACGGCAAAAGGCGCTCCACAACACCGGATTCAGAATCTTCTCGCGTTTTGGCCGCGGGGCGGCGGAATGAACCCGCGTGTCGGCGTTTGCCTTGCCTTTCTGGCGCTATTGACGCCCGCCCTTTCGGGCTGCGCCACGGCGGAGCAGCCTTCGGCCATTCAAACGGCTGCGCCTCCGGCTGATCTGCCGGGCGAGTACGATCCGGACAACATCCTTGCGCGTGCGGCAAGGGACGAGATTCCATCGGCAAAGTTGTTTGAAGATGAGTATGTGCTCGCGCTTCTCATTGATCGGCCGTCCTCACGAGGGCATTTCCTGGTGATTTCGAAACAGTCGCAAGCACGCAATTTCCTTGAACTCGATGAAGCGACCAATGCCAAAATCGTTGCGGCCGCCAAGAAGGTCGCCCGTGCTGAAATCCGCGCGCTCGGTGCGCAGGGATTCACCCTGCGGCAGAATAACGGGTCGGCATCCGGTGTGTTCCAGTATCACCTTCACGTCATACCGCGGTGGGCTGGCGACAGCCTTCCAACGGGAAGGCAACCGCTTGTCGATATGCAAACTCTCGAAGATACGGCTGCACTCATTCGATCACGGATTGATCATTAATTTCAGCGAACCGGAGACAAAAATGAAACTGTGCACGTTCTTGTCGGCCGCAATTTTTGTCTTCGCCGCCATTGCGCCGGTTAGCGCAGCGTTGGCTGCGCCAGCGGAGGCGACTTTTGCCGGGCGCACGCCGGAACAGGTCGATGAGCTTTTGTCCCGGACCGAGATCAATAATCTCATAAGCGATTATTATTATGTACATGACCGCAAGATGGCGGACGCCGTTGCAGATTATGTGACAGACGACATGACGTGGGGCGTTGAAGGCGGGAAGCCCATCGTAGGAAAAGAAGCCTATTTAGAGCATTTCCGCAATCGTCCGGCCAATCGTTTCACTCGTCATCTGACGACGAATGTCAGTGTGAAATTCGGGGATCGCGATCATGCGACAGTGACCCGTATTGTTATCTATTACGCAGCCGAACATGTATTCGACCGTGCACGAACAATTCCGTGGGGTCTTACAGAATATGTCGAAACCGTCGAACGGGGTGGTGACGGGAAATGGCGGTTCAGCTCGCGCCATGTCACGCCAATGTTCGGTCCGCAATAAAGTACCGGGCTTTCGCCCGCCTTCGTACTGAAGGCATAAAAGTCTTTCCTACTGTCTTTCGCGCCCGTCAGGCATTCCGGTCAAACGATGACCGCGCAAGTCGGCAGCACAATCGGGACGCTTCGTCCGGTATAGGTTAGCGCGCCCGTGTCGGGGCTTACCGCGTAAATGCGTACTTCGTCAGCAATTTGCGCGGTAATGATCGCCCAACTTCCGCTGGGGTCGAATGCCATGCCCCAACAGGAAGGCGAGCCGATTTCAGACTGGTCAGAGAGACTTAGTTCACCGGTTAGGTCGTTGACTGCAAAAACCGCAATTGTCCCGCAACCGCGATTTGTCACGTATACGAAGCGGCCTGAGGGATGCACGACGCAGTCGGCTGGATTATTGCGACCGTCCCACCCATCCGGCAAGGCCGAAAGGCGTTGTTGGTGCGTCAGAATTCCCTCAGATGCGGACCAGTTCCACGCGGAAATAAAAGAACCGGCCTCGCCCGACGAATAGAGCCAGCGACCGGAGGGGTGAAAGCCGATATGGCGCGGGCCGGTATGGGCGGGCGCATCGGCGACGCTGTGGGGTGTAAGCGAGCCGGCGAAGGAATCGAACTTGTAAACTGAGCATCGATTGCCACGGATTTCCGGCACAACCGCAAAATGTTCGTCTGGCGACAATTTGATATCGTGCGGCTTTGTAAAAACGTAATCCGGATCGTGCGGCTCTGAAGATGGGGGGCCATAAGAGGGAATTTCTTCGTCATCGGCGACATTCGTAATGTACGCCGTTCGCGCGCCTATCGCGCCATCCCGGTTGAGTCGCATTGCGACGACGCTGTGTGATGAGAAATTTGTCGTCAATAATGTGCGCCCCGCACGGTCAACGCAGCCGACTGTCGGGCCTTGCCCAACCGGCTCGGTATTGATGACGGCGCAGCTACCATCGTCTTTGAGTCGAAGGGCGGTGACCGGGTTTCGCCCGTTGATGCGAG
Source organism: Parvularculaceae bacterium (assembly GCA_041398145.1). Classification (GTDB taxonomy): domain Bacteria; phylum Pseudomonadota; class Alphaproteobacteria; order Caulobacterales; family Parvularculaceae; genus Amphiplicatus. The sequence continues at coordinate 12,344 of JAWKVF010000001.1, forward strand.
TATTTTGTCCGCGGCAAGCGTACAGTATCCGCCCTGAGGGATGAGGTATGAGATTTGTTGGATTGCTGATTTCCGCAGCAAGCGTTACCGGCCCAACCTCACCTTCGCGCGCGTCGAATTCGAAGCAATACAATCCTCGGCTGATGGCGTCGCTGTGACGCGCGCCGAAGTCGCGCGGGATGACCTCGCCAGAGGCGTTGGTGAATGTTCCGATAAACACGCGATGGCGATGAGGCCGAGAGCCGGGTATGAGGTTGCAGCCCGTGACGCCGAGCGCGCCAATACCGGCGATAAATTCACGTCTTCCAAGCCTGATTTCCGGCATATGTCACCTGTCCCCTTGTTCTTGTGGCGCTTGCGCTGGCGGCGCGAGGCGACAAATCGCTATCGTGTTTGCCCGGCGGCCAGACCCCTGGCTAAATCGCTGGAAGACATCGACTTCATTGACAAGGTCTAAAATTCCCTGTTTAAAGAATAATTGCAAGAAGGCGAAATTGGCGGCTTGTGTTGCGGTCGTTTTTGTCCGGGTGCGCCGCGTATGTTTGCCTCCCCATCAGTGACGGGCGATGGCATGCGGAGCTCCTGGATGGGGCCGGGCGCGAGTATACTTTTTAGCCGGCTGAGTGAGAGCCGCCTTGGTGGGATTGCAGGCAATGACAAACAGTCTCCCAACTACCAGCAGAAAAAACATAAAAATGTTCAGGAAGGAATCGTCGCATGGGCCCGGGGAAAGCACACAACTCGCCCGCTGATCAGCACGCGTCAGAAGCGAAATCGACTGGTCGGTCCAAAGAATTTACGCGAGCTGCGTTGTTCGCCATGGTTGGCGCGTGGTTCGGTTTTCTGTTTGGCCCGAATGCAATGGTGTCTGCGACCAACAGTAATTTCCTGAATGTTCTGCCCGACGCTCTCGGCGTAAGCCGGACGGCGGTTTCCGGCGTCTTGGCGACATCGGTCTGGATCGTCGCGGTGTGCGTGCCGATCGCCGGACGACAGATGGACCGTTACGGTATTCGGCGGATTATCCTTACTGGCATCATTCTTTTTGGCTGCGCATTTTTGGCGCTTAGTCAAGTGAAGGTGCTATGGCACTTTGCGGTCCTGCAAGTGCTGCTCGCTATCCCTGTGGCCATGAATAGCTCAGTCGGTTACGCGAAACTGATTTCATTGTGGTTTGATCGCAATCGGGGCGTTGTTCTTGGGCTTTGCGTTGCCTTTGGCGCTGGGCTGGGGCAGGCGATCATGCCAAAGCTTTCGCAATACTTCATACAGAATTTTGGCTGGTCAGGCGGCTATATGGCCATCGGATTGATGATCCTTCTGATCGGATTTCCTGTCATTTTCCTGCTTGCGCGCCCGCCAAAATCCGTGGAGAGCGTCGCTGCGGCGACATCGGCGGATTCGGCGTCTGAAACATACGGCGTTACACGTGCGGAAGCGCTTCGCGAACCGGTCTTCTATCTTGTCTTTGTCGCGATCATGTTCGCTTCGATGTCGTTGATTGGAACCATGGTGCAATCGGTGCCAATGTTAACTGATCGCGGCGTGCCGGTTGATATGGCGACTACGGTGCTTTCGCTGGCTTTTGTCGGGGTCATGATCGGCGAATTTTCCGCCGGGTTTGTGGTGGACCGGATCAATTCCCCAAAAATCGTATTACCGTATTTCATCACCGCGCTTATCGGGCTGATGATCATACATAGTGCTGGCTCCTCGTCGATTCTATATGTTGGCGCCGTGATGCTGGGCATGGGCTTTGGTTGCGAGGTCGGCTTAAACGCATATATGATTTCGCGATATTTCGGGCTGAAAGCCTTTGGCTCTATTTACGGCCTTACATTTGCGGCCAGTAATCTTGGTATTGGCTGCGGCATTTTCATTTTTGGTTTGATGCGCGACCTCACCGGTAGCTATGAAATCATGCGCTACATCATTGGCGGTACGATGGTGACATCAATCATTTGTATCGCGCTCTTGCCAAAGTTCAGATATGCGCCGCGAAAGCACTGAGGACCTGTGTTGAGGCGCTTGAGCGCCCGTCTTACGGCGACGCTGGATGGCTTTGCAAAAACTCCAGCACGAGACAGTTGAACATTATGGGCTGCTCCCAGTTTGCGCTGTGACCCGCTTCCCGGATTGTTACTGTTTTTGCATTCGGAAATCTGGCCGCCAGCTGGCGGGCGCGCGCAGGCGGCAGATAGGCGTCGGCATCGCCGGCTATAATCAGGACTGGAACAGAGATATCTTCGAGTTCGCTTAGATAAACGCCGCCTTTCTTCGGCGGCGGCCCCAGTGGTCCGCTTTCGCGAGAGGTTTCCGCGATGCGCATCCATTCACGCCGCCCCTCGGGGTTCGACAGGCGAAACGATGGGCTGAGTTCCCGATAATCTGCTGGCATCTCGCGAAACCCGGGAGGCATGAGCATGGCGGAGGCTTCAGCATATGCTTCATCTTTTATGCCGGCGGTCGTATTCGCAAGTGTCAGGCTTAGTAGCCGGTCGCCATGACGAAGCGCATATCCGGGGCCAATCGTCCCGCCTGCCGCATGTCCCACATAATGAAACTTGTTGAGTCCCAATGCGTTCGCCAGAGAATTTAGCGAATCAACCGGATCATTTTCAAACTTTGCCTCATCCAGAATTGGCGAACCTCGGTGCCCCGGTCTGGAATAGGTGATGACTCGATAACCTGCGCTTGCAAATTCTGATTGTTGATACGCCCAACTTTCAGCGCTGCCAGATGCGGCATGACCGAAAATTATCGGCTCTCCGCCGCCGCCCGTGTCGTGGTAGGAAATCCGAGCCCCTTCAATTTCGACAGTTCCGGTTACGCCGTTCGCTTTCGCCGCCGGGGCTAGCCACTCTGTCTGCGCTGACGCAGGGCATTCGTCCGCCAGCGCCGTGGATGCGCCGAGGAGCGAGAGAGCGCCCGCGCCACGCGCCGCCATCAGACAGATCGACAGAAGTGCAGGCCCCTCAGGCAGGGTGAAAACTGGCATCACAAAACCTCGTATTTGCTCAACAACAAAACCCTCAAGCCAGCACTTTTTATTGGCCCGGAAAGAGCGGCCACGGTCGTATCACTCTCCGGTAAATTGCGGTTTTCGTTTCTCGCGAAATGCGGCAAGCGCTTCCCTGGTGTCCTTCGTTTTGGAGAGAGAAGCGGTTTGCGTTTGCTCATACCGATACCCGTCACGAAGCGGCATTTCCTCAGTCAGGACGAAGGATCGTTTGGCGGCTTCAATCGCCAGTGGATGCTTGTCGGCGATGGTTCGGGCGATGGATAATGCTTGAGCGACGACCTTTTCCCGCGGGACGCATAAAGAAGCTGCATTCATTCGGTATAGATCCTCACCTGTCATTCTTTTGGCGGTATAAATCATCAGGCGTGCATTTGATTGACCCAGGGTGCGCATGACATGTCGCACGCCGCCCGCCATGCCGTAGTCGACTTCAGTCATCGACAAGAATGCTTCTTCCGCCATGATCAGAATATCGCACACCAGCGCCAGCACACAGCCCGCGCCGACGGCCGCGCCATTGACGGCGGCGATCACCGGCTTTGGACATTCAAGAACGACGTCAAACGACGCTCTCACCAAACGGTTATGGCGGGCGTAACCGCCTGGCTCGGATGCAATCGCGGGGCGCTCGGAAAGGTCAGCGCCAGCCGAGAATGTTTTTCCGGCGCCGGTAAGGACAATGGCGCGCACGTCCTTCTCAAGGCCGAGGACGTCAAAAATTTGGATAATTTCGTTTCGAAACGCCCGATCCTGTGCATTGACGGGAGGGGCGTTGATCGTCACCAGCGCCACGCCGTTTTCGACGGCGACGGAAAACCGGCTCAGGTCGGAAAAGGTGATGGGTGCTGTCACAGTCTAACTCCTCAAAAATCGTACAAAGTTTTGGGGTTATCGACCAGAATCTGTCTGATCAAGGACTCATCCGCCGTCCAGTTGAGGAACTGGTCCATCAGCGCGCCCGCATCCGGGGGCGTGTCCATACGCACGAATGGCCAATCGGTTCCCCACACCAGCGCGTCCGGGCGTGTTTCAATAAACGCATCGTGGAGTTTGTGAACTGCATCCTCGCTGGCGTTGCGGGTGACACGGCAGGTAGACAGCTTTACCCAGCGGCCGCCATCTTTCAGGAGCCGGAGAAGCGCCAAAAAATCGACGTGGTCGGGTCCGGCATTGGCGTCGGGCTGGCCCATGTGATCGAAAACCAGCGGAATTTCAATCCGATCAAGCTGGCTGGCATTCGCCGCAATATCGTGTGCGTTGATCCACAATTGCGCGTGCATTCCAAGTTCTTGAAGGATCGGCTCCAATGCGAGCAGATCGGTGAGGCCGGCGCTTCCAGGATATCGCCCGCCGCTGGGCGTGCGCATTTCGATGAATCGCAATGCACGAACGCCGGCATCACGCCAAGCCTCAAGAGCCGCCGGCGCAATGCCTGCTTTGGCGACCGCCGTGCCGCGCAGGCTTCCGCCTGAACGTCGCAACGCGTCTAGCATGGCCGAAGGATCATCGGCATAGGGCGCTGGCTGTGTCAGAACGCCGTAATCTACGCCGATTGTGTTCCTGTACGCCGTGTGGGTTTCCAGCGGCGTATCAGGAAGAGCGTATACGGAAGGCGCCTTCGGCGGAAACGCGTCAAACGGGCCAAAAACATGACTGTGCGCGTCACAGGCGCCCTTGGGCACGCGCATTTTGGGGGCGCTTGTGTTCGGTGCAGGCTCTGTCTCTACTGTAATGGCGACCATCGTTATTGGCCTTTTTTCTTTATCGCGGGTTTTAAGGTGACCAGCCTGCCTAGATTGAGGGGGGCAAGTCCGGATTCCTGTCCCTTAGGCAAGGGAATTTGATGTGCATTCAACGTCATTGAAACCATCGTGTAATAGCCGACAAGCGCTGTCAGCTCGACTACGCCGCGTTCCCCAAATGTCTGCGTGATCGCGTCGTAGACGGGGGCTGAAACATAACCGGTTTCATGCAGCTGTCTGGCGAATTCGTATACGGCCCATTCGTCGTCTGCCAGTTCGACGGAAGCGGCGGTGTTGATTGCCTCGATCACCGCCTTGTCGATGCCCGCTGCTTCGGCTTCCCGGGCATGCACCCACCATTCGACTTTACTCGAATAGCGCCGGCCAGTTACCAGAATCGCCAACTCCTTGAGGCGCTTAGGCATGAAATCTCCAAAACGAAGATGTTCACCCACTGCAGAGCTCCGTCGCGCAAGCTCTGGCGAGATCAGCCAGGCGCGCAGCGGTCCAACGATTTGCCGCCGCGGCCCTGTCAATATTTCCTCGTAAACCGCTCGCTGCTTCGCGCTCATGTTTTCCGGTTCTGGAAAATTGATGCGACGCCCTGTCATTCGACGATTCCGTCCTTACGCAAGGCTTCTTGCTCGGCCGGTTCAATGCCGAGGCTATTCAAAATATCATCAGTATCCTGACCGAGAAGAGGCGGCGCCCTTTCGAAAGAGAGGGACGACTGCTCGAACCGAATTGGGCTGACGACCTGAGGCGCTTCGCCCGCCAGTGGATGGTAAAGACGCTGCAGCATCTGTCGGTGGAGTATCTGCGGGTCGCTGAAAACTTCCGGTATTGAGTTAATCGGCGCGGCCGGCACGCCGGCTTCGTCAAGCGCCTTCAGCAGATCAGTGCGGCGCCATTTGCCAAAGGCTTCGTCCAGCAGGGGGGTGAGGATCGCGTTGTTCGTGACGCGCGCTCTGTTCGTTGCAAATCTTGTATCCTTCGACCAATCCGGCCTGCCAAGTACATCGCAAAGCTTTGCGAACTGGCCGTCATTTCCGACCGCCAGCACGATTTCACCATCGCGGCATTTAAACACGTCCTGAGGCTGAATGTTGGGGTGGCGGTTGCCGCCGCGTTTCGGCGCGCGGTCTGTCATAAGCCAGTTCATCGCCTGATTGCCCAGAAACGCGGCGGCGACATCCAGCATGGCGATATCAATGTACTCGCCGTGGCCTTCTGCGTCCCGCCTTGCGAGCGCCGCAAGAATCGCGACGGCGGCGTACATTCCTGTCATGAGATCAATGATTGGTACACCAACCTTTTGCGGGCCGCCGCCAGGCTGGCCGTCCCGTTCGCCGGTGACGCTCATGAGGCCGCCCATCGCCTGAATGGCGAAATCATAGGCGGCCTGGTTGCTGCGCGGTCCATCCTGTCCGAACCCGGTCACCGAGCAATAGATGAGGCGCGGGTTGATCACGCGCAATGACGGCGCATCAAGCCCGTAGCGGCTAAGTGCGCCAGCTTTGAAGTTCTCAATGACAATGTCGGCTGTTTCGGCAATACGTCGAACGATTTTTTGGCCTTCCGGTCGGGTAATGTCGATGGCGATTGATCGCTTGCCCCGATTTACCGCGAGATAATAACCAGCCTCGCCGGTCTCCTCGCCGTTCTTGTCCTTTAAAAATGGCGGCCCCCAGCTTCGCGTATCATCTCCTGAGCCGGGGCGCTCGATCTTGATGACGTCAGCCCCGAGGTCAGCGAGAATTTGCGTCGCCCATGGCGCAGCCATAATACGCCCCATGTCGAGGACGCGTATATGGGAAAGCGGTCCGGTTCTTTTGGCGTCAACTGTCATCGATCACGCTTGTTGCAATCATTGATGGGCGCGCGCTGAATGCGGCGAACCAGAATTTCAGATTAGGCCGACTTTTACGCCAGTCGATTTCCTGAAATCGAAAATCCAGATAGCCGACGAAGCAGGCGCAGGCGATATCGCCGATATCCGGTGCTGCGCCCGCCCTGGCGTTAATAAGAGTTTCGATACGATCAAGACTATGCATCACCTTGCTGGAAAACTTATCTATCCATTCCGGTGTGAATCGGCCTTCGGGCTTTTGACGTTCGTTCCGCAATAAAATCAGCGCATCGAGCGCGCCATTGGCGATGGTGTGTCGTGTCAGACAATTCCAGCGCGCGGGCGATGACGGCGGGAACAGAGATTGCGCGCCATAACAATGGTCGAGATACTCGCAGATGACGACGGAGTCGAAAATTGCGGTTCCATCGTCAAGCACCAGCGTCGGTATGACGCCAAGCGGATTATCGATGACAAGTTCGTCGGGTGCCGGCTCCGTCAAGGCGACGCGCGTTCGGATCAGGTCAATCTGGTCCGCGACGCCGAGTTCGTGTGCGGTGATCATGACCTTCCTGACGAAAGGCGATCTGGGTGACCAGTGCAATTTCATAATCAGCCCGGCTTGCGGGCCGCTGCGTCATTCTCGATGGCTGCACCAGAGAAATAAGCGCGTGCGCCCTTCAGAAGAGTTGCAATAAGCGCTTTGCGTGCTTCCCTTGTAAAGGATGCGGCATGCGGCGTTAGCACAACATTATTCAATTCGAAAAAGCGCTTGTCCAATCCGGGCTCCTCGGCGAATACGTCGAGGCCTGCGCCCGCCAGGCGACCATCCTCCAGCCTGTCCAGCAATGCAGCCTCGTCGACGACGGAGGCGCGCGCCACGTTGATCAGATAACCCTCCGGGCCAAGCATATCGAGAACCTCCGCATCGACAATATGCCGCGTGCTGGCGGTTCCTGCGACCGAGAGTATCAGCACGTCGACGTTGGCGGCGAGTTCGCGAACGTTAGAGTAATAACGATAGGACGATTCAACTTTCTCGATGCGATCATGATAGCTCACATCGAGGCCGAGTCCGAAAAACTTTTCGGCGATTCTTGAGCCGATTTTACCCAGCCCGATGATGCCTATTTTTTTACTGGAGACGCGGCGCGTAAAAGGCGCGGGTGTTTTTCCCCATTTTTCAGCCCGGACAAAACGGTCCGCCGCTGAAATTCCGCGTACCGCATCATAAGTCAGGCCAACCGCATAGTCCGCGACATCTTCCGTCAGTTCGTCGGGAGTATGAACAACTTTGACGCCATGTCGCCGCGCCGCTTCAAGATCAATTTTCTCAAGCCCGGCGCCCAGGCTGACGATCAGCTCCAGGTCGGGCATGGCTTGCATCAGTTCTTCACTCGCGCCGCAAAGCGCACGGGTAAGAACCACTTTATGGCCGTTCGGAATACCCGCCAATGACTTCGCCTGCGGCCCTTCAATAATATAGTCGATGAGTGAGAACTCTTCGGCAAAGGCCTCGCGAAGATCCTGCCCGATTGCGCCGATGACGAGTACTTCGCCTGTCCTTGCTGGTTGCGACATGAATCGACCATTCCTGAATTGCGGGCCGCGCCCGCTTCTGAAAAATGAACAAATTCCCATTGTAAGGAAAATATGCTATAGAGCAAGGGTGGGGGAGCGCCTGGTTCCTGTGATGAGAGGAAAAGTGAGGAGATTCATGCGCGACGTGACCAGTTCGAGCGGGGGCTGCATTGACGAAAACCTTATTCGGTCCGTGACGGAGGAACTCTACTCTGCTGCGCTGCGAAAAGTGCCGGATGATACAAAGGCGGCGCTCGCTTCAGCTATTGAGGACGAAAGCGAGGAGGCGGCCAAAGGCGCGCTCAAACTCATGTTGAAGAGCGCCAAGCTTGCTGAAGAAAAGGATGCGTTCGTCTGTTCGGACAGCGGGGTGCCGGTATATCTGCTTGAAATTGGCGGGCGCGCCCGTTGGGAGGGAGATATAAATGCAGCGATACGCCGCGGGTTTGACCATCTGGTTGCAACGATTCAGCCCCCGCTGTTACAGCATGTGGCCAATCCGCTCACCAATGAACGCAAATATGGCGGAAAAGGCATGCCGCTCGTCAGCGTAGAACTCAAGGGCGATGGCGAGTATATCGACATCACCTGTGTGCCGAAGGCGCTTGGATCGGGGCGCTGGACCGCCATCAAGACGTTCATATCGCCCTCACTCATGGATATGGAGGCGTTTGTTCTCGATTTCATGATCGAGTCCGGGCAACAAATCTGTCCGCCCGTCGTCGTCGGTGTCGGCATTGGCGGAAGTTTCGATGTGGCGGCGCGTCTGGCGACGAAGGCCACGTATCGAGACATTGGCTCTGTCAACGAAGAGGGCGCGTTGGCGGATATGGAGCGCAGACTTAAACGGGCGATCAATCAGATCGGGTACGGTCCCATGGGGACGGGTGGAAAAACGACCGCGATGGCGGTGCATGTCGATTACTCTTATGGACACGGTTATACGCCGGTCGCCGTTTGTGTGAATTGCTGGATCAACCGGCGCACCAAGGCGCGATTGTTCAATGACGGGCGCGTCGAGCGTCTGATGTGAAATCTCTCATCATCACGATTGCCGATGAGAAAAAATATTGACGAGCCGAATTACTGATTTGTCTGGGTTTCTAATGCGAGAATGGCTGTTGCGAGGGCATCGGCGTCGCCGGGCGCAAGTTGCCATTGCTTCGGCATGATAATGCCGCCCCATTTCCCCCTGAGCCCATTCGCAATTGACGCCGCGAGTTCATCGTGAGCGTCTGGATCATTTGTATAGCCGTAAAGCTCAGCGATCACCTCGATTGGCGGTCCGACCCGCTCGTACGAAACTGCGTGGCAGTTCGAACATCCGTGTTCCACAAGCAAGGTGTTCATTGCAAGCAATGGGTCAGTATCCTGCGTATATGAACCGCCGCCATTGCCGCATGCAGAGCATAGCGCAACGAGTATCAACAGCAGATAGGTTCTCATTGAAGCGATCATTAGAGCTTCCCGCTCTCCCTTGCTTCCAAAGCTTTTTTCAGCCTAGTATCGAATTAATTACTGTTCAAGGGAATTATTGGGAGAGCTTCGTGAGTGAGGACGATAGAATCGGGCGGCGAAGCGTCCTGCAGGGTATGGCCGCTTCCGGCGTTCTGGCGTTGGCGACGGCATGCGACGGAAACGGTGATGTTATCCCCGGCGTCGAACGGCAGCAACTAAACAGTGTTGTTGACGGCAATGTTTTCTGGCGTGGAGATACGGCGTATGAAACCGCGCGAGGCATGACCGCCTATCGCGCCAACAAGCCGAAGCGCTTCCCCCAGGTCATCATTCAGGCCGAAAGCGAAGCGGATGTTGTTGCGGCGGTGAAATTTGCGAAGCGTCACAAATTGAAAGTGACAACGCGTTCCGGTGGTCATAGCTGGTCGTCTGCGCATATTCGGGACGATTGCGTTTTGATTGATCTCGCCAAAATGCAGGAGATCGAAGTCGATGAGGCCGCCCAGACCTTGTGGGTGAATCCGGGCGTCGTCGGGTCACGCCTCAACGCCGTACTGAAAGGCTATGGCTTGATTGTTCCGACGGCGCATCACCCGTCGCCCGGTATTGGCGGTTTCTGCATGAATGGCGGTTTCGGGTGGAATAGCCGGTTCTGGGGCAACGGGGCGCATCATGTTCTTGCCGTGGAAGTTGTTAACGCGGATGGCGAAAAGATTTATGCGGATGAAAACCAGAATTCGGATTTCTGGTGGGCGGCGCGCGGGTCGGGCGCCGGATTTTTTGGCGTTGTCACGAAGATGAAGCTGCAATGCCGCCCGCTGCCGAAAGTCTGGCTTACGAGTGTTTGCAGTTGGCGTGATGCGGAAGGTGTTTTTGATGAGTTGATGGCCTGGGCTTGCGATATCGTGCCCCAGATTCCGCTGACCGTCGAAACAGTTATCGTGTCCAGCGCTCATGACCGTGCTACCGGAAAAGCGGCGCCAACGAGTATCACGCTGGCCGCGCTCTCACTGGCCGATACCGTTGAAGAGGCGACGCAGGCGTTGGAGTTCATGAAATCCTGCCCCGTTCGTGATCGGGCGACATTCCGGCTGGATGGGGCGCCGACTTCGCTCGAAGAACGCTATGAAAGCGGCTATGCGGCCGATCCTGCGGGATTCCGATTTGCTGCAGACAATATGTATACGGAGGCGCCGACCGCCGAATTGGTGCCGCGGTTGCGAAAAGTCTTTCTTGATCTGCCGACGCCGCGGACCCACACCTTCTGGTTGGCGTGGGGGCCGACAAAGCCGTTTCCGGAAACGATGGCTCTTTCGATGCAGGGCAACATCTATATGGGAACCTATACCTTGTGGACGGACCCTGCTCAGGATGAAGCGATGGAGGCGTGGCCTTCTGATCGGTTCCTTGAGTTGAGCGACCTGTCCATGGGCGGGCAAATGAATGACGAAAATATGCTGCGGCATCCGCAACGCTATTTTTCGCCTGCGGCCTTCGAGAAGCTTGAGGCATTGCGCAAGAGGCACGATCCGGACGGGGTGTTTGAATCGTTTCTCGGGGATCCGCAGCCGTCATAATGCGTGGTGTGGGGATGGCTGGCGCGACTTGGCTTATCCGCGGCGCGACGCACGTTTGGCGCTTTGATATTCGCGTCGCCTGCAAGGCGGCGACATCGGTGGCGCGGATCACCAGGAAGGCTTGAATGGAATACTGGTTTCACCACGGCGGCGTCAGTGTCGAGGATATGGAGGCGGCGATCGCCTGGTATGACCGCGTCCTTGGTTTTAAATTGGCGCGCCGGTTCAAGATCGCCTCCATTCCGGCCGAGGTCGCTGTTCTCAGGAATGGTCCTTTGCATTTTGAACTTTTTCAGCCTGAGGCGCCTGTGCCCGCCTCGGCGGAGCGGCGCGTACCGGATGAAGACGTGAGGACTTGCGGCAACAAGCATGTGGCGTTCGCGTGCGCTGATGTTGCAAAGCTTTCAGAGGTCATAAGCGCGCGTGGCGGCGAGGTTTTGTGGGTGAGAGATTTCGGCGACGGGCGGGTGAATTCTTTCATTCGGGACATGGAGGGCAATCTCATTGAATTCGTCCAGTTTCCAAAATTCTCGGATGAGGCGACGCTATAGGGCGCATGCTCGCCGAATTAATTCCGTCATATCGGAATAAATATTGCCGTTGGGCCGACATTGTGTTCAAATCGAGCTTTCGCAGGCCGGGCCGACGGGGGTGGCTGGGCGAGCGCTATTCTAGATGAGGAAGCCGAATATGGCTGTCCGGCAATTGACGACTCCAGTGCCTCGCGAAGTTGTAAAGACGCTTTGTGCAGGCGACAGCGTGTTTCTTTCCGGCGACATTGTGGTTACGGGCGGTGCGCCCGGTCACAAGCGCCTGAACGAATGTCTGGACAAGGGCATCGCGCCGCCCATTGAAATGAATGGCACATTCATCCATCTGCCGCATTTGGTTGAAAGAACGGATGCGGGTTTCGATATTCGTTATGTAAATCCAACAACCAGTGCGCGGTTTGACGAATATATAGGTCGTTTTGTCCGCGAATTTGATCTCGTCATCGTCGGCGGCAAAGGCGGCTTGAGTACGACGACTGCTGCAGTGATGAAAGAAGTCGGATGCGTGTATCTTTCACTCCTTGGCGGCGGCAGCCCCATTCTCACGCAAAGCATCGTTGATGTGAAAGAAACCGTGTGGACTGACCTGCCGGCGCATTTTCGGCTTAGCAAGCTTACCGTGCGGGAAATGGGGCCGCTAATAGTCGGAATCGACGCAGGCGGACGGTCACTCTACGACGAGCTTCCAAACGACGCCAGAAGTCGGCGCAACGATATTCTCGCGTCCATTTCGCTTGAGGACGGTGGTGGGTCAGCCGAGGTGCAAAAAACATGAGCGAGCGAAACGCGGAAGCAGTATTTTTTGATACAAGGATAGATGCAGGCTTCAAGCGTGGCGTTTTCAATGCGATCATTGCGCCACGCCCGATAGGATGGATTAGCACTCTGGACAGGAATGGGCGCGCTAACCTCGCTCCGTTCTCTTATTTTAATATAGTCTCGAACCTCCCACCTATTCTGATGTTCTCTTGTAACGAGCCGGAGGACCGGGCTGTCAAGGATACCGCGGCGAACGCCAGTGCGGCAGGTGAGTTCGTGTTTAACCTCGTCTCATATGACCTGGTTGAGAATATGAATTTCACGTCCACGCCTGTTCCGTTTGAGGTCGATGAATTCGAACATTTTAAAATAGACAAGGCGCCAAGCAGATTGGTCGCCGCACCACGAGTCGCCGCGTCTCCATGCAGTCTGGAATGTAAAGTCATCAAAGTACTCAATTTCGGTGGCGGCGAACGTGGGCCGATGACAACGGTGACATTTGGCGAAGTGATTGGCATGCACATCGCAGCAGGTTTTCTGATTAATGGAAAATTTGATACCGCGAAAGCTTTGCCGGTGTCCCGACTGGGCGGGGCGGAATATGGCGTATGCGAAACGACGTTCCAAATGGAGCGTCAGTTCAGTCGTGCGAATGAGGCGACCTACGGCGATGCCTGACGACATAAAAGTTTCCGGCTCGTTGGCCATGTTGGCCGATTTTGGAGCGGCTGCGGGATCGGCCTCCCGCCGGGTGCTGCTTCGGTCCGAAGCTTTTTGTGTGGAGCGCTTGCATCTGGCGCCAGGAGAAAAAGATTCTATTGCGAGTGAAGAAGAATCTTTTCTTCTTGCGCCATCGCGCGCACCGTCGCTGATTAGCCTCGAAAGCGGGGGCTCCCATCGGATCGCCCATTCCGTTGCCATTTTACCGCCGGGTCGGCACGAGGTCGCCGCCATTCGCGAAGTGGTTGAGCTGTTTGTAATCGCCACGACGCGTTCTGATATATCAATGGACAGCGCCGTCAATGCTGACAGGTTTATGGTTCCCAATGAGCGCGTAAAACCCGTCGGCCAGCCTTTTTTGCGCTTGGGCGATGAGAATTCTGTTCAGATTTATCCGATCGACGAGACGCCGTTTCCGGAGGGAAACCCCCGGCTGAAGTTCTTTCAGACGAATACGATGAGTATCAACTGGGTTGAATATGAGGGCGGGCGTGACAGAACGACTCTCAGCCCGCATTCCCATGCAGACTTCGAACAGGGCAGTCTCGCGATTAAGGGCAGCTTTATTCACCATCTCCGCGAGCCGTGGGGTAAAAATGCCGACCTCTGGCGCGAAGATGAGCACCTCGACGCGCCGCCAGGGACTTTGCTGGTTGTTCCTCCCGGCATCGTGCATACGACCGAGGGCGTCGGAGACACTCGGCATATCCTCATCGACATATTTGCTCCGCCGCGACTGGACTTTCTCGCGAAGGGTTGGATGCATAATGCGCATCTTTATGAGAAGACCCAGGAGGAGGATGCATGAGCAAGCCGAACTCCGATACAGTTTTCGGCTATGGCATTTTTATAAAGACGCCGGCGCCGCATCTCGTTGAAGTCGCCGCCACGAGCAAACTGGATTTTGTCGTCGTCGATGCCGAGCATGCGCCTTTTGATCGCGTGACGATTGATACGATGCTTCTTGCGGGGCGAGCTGCTGGCATTCCTATTCTGGTCCGTGTCGCCGATTGCGCGGCGAGCGGAATTTTGTCTGCACTCGATCTCGGGGCAAGAGGCGTCATCGTTCCGCATGTCGATAATGCAGAAATAGCCAGCCTGGCCGTCGCAGCGGCGCGTTTTCGTGACGGCAAAAGGGGCTATAGCAGCGGGCCGAGGGCAGCCGGGTACGGAACAAAGCCTGCGGCGGAAATTCTGAGGCAGGGCGATCAGACGAAAGTGATCGTTCAGATTGAGCATCCGGACGCTGTTACGAATCTGGAGCAGATCCTCTCGGTCGGCGGTGTCGACGGAATACTCGTTGGACGAGCGGATCTCGCGCTTTCCATGGGGTATCAGGATTTGCGCGCGTCCGAGGTCGATCATGTGGTCGATGATGTATTGCGCCGCGCAAACGGCAAAACCGAGATTGTCGGCCTCGTCCTCTCGTCAAGGGCGGATGAGAAAAGATATCGCCAGATTGGCGCAAATTTCTTCCTTATAGGAACGGATCATGGGTTTTTGCGGGCGGGCGTTCAGCACTGGTTCGACGGCGCATGAGGCGCCGCGCGCGTGAGGCCCGCTTCGATCCGTTGCGGCCCGCGTTGAGTGGGCAATCTGCCCGGAGGACGGGGAAATATGACAAAAATCGCAGAAAGTCCTGCGAAGGCGCTAGAAGGCGCGCTTTTCGACGGAATGACAATTATGTCCGGCGGTTTTGGGCTTTCGGGTAATCCAGAGAGCCTGATCGCTGCACTGCGCGACGCCGGGACGCGCAATCTGACTGTTATCTCGAACAATTGCGGCGCGGACGGATTTGGCCTCTGGCAACTCCTCAAGAACCGACAAATTCGCAAAATGATCAGCTCCTATGTCGGTGAGAACAAGCTCTTTGAAGAACTTTTCCTGAACGGAGAGCTTGAACTCGAATTGAATCCGCAAGGCACGCTAGCGGAACGAATTCGCGCTGGCGGGGCCGGCATCCCGGCATTTTTCACACGCACGGGCGTCGGCACTGTAGTTGCCGATGGAAAGCCGCATGAAAAATTTGATGGCGAGAGCTATATTCGGGAGAGCTGGCTTCGCGCAGACCTTTCAATCGTGAAAGCGTGGAAGGCTGATCCTGCGGGAAATCTCGTTTATCGGAAAACGGCGCGCAACTTTAATCCCAATATGGCGACCGCGGGAAAAGTCACGATTGCTGAAGTTGAAGAGTTGGTTCCGGCGGGAGCGCTGGATCCAGACAATGTTCACACGCCGGGTATTTATGTAGACCGCGTCGTTCATGCGACGATCAATGAAAGGCGGATCGAGAAACGCACCGTGCGTGCGCCTGCGGAGGCGAAATGATGGGTTGGAGCAGGGAAGAAATGGCGGCTCGCGCTGCGATGGAATTGCGGGATGGCGATTACGTAAATCTGGGTATCGGCATTCCGACATTGGTCGCGAACTTTCTGCCGGCGGGGTTGAATGTAACCTTCCAAAGTGAAAACGGCATGCTTGGCGTTGGGCCGTTTCCATTGGAGGCAGAGGTCGATGCGGACCTCATTAATGCCGGCAAGCAAACAGTCACCGCGCTGCCTACATCAAGCTTTTTTTCGTCTGCTGATAGTTTCGCCATGATTCGCAGCGGTCATATTGACCTTGCAATTCTTGGCGCCATGCAAGTTTCGGCAAATGGCGACCTCGCCAACTGGACGGTGCCCGGCAAGATGCTCAAGGGCATGGGCGGGGCGATGGATCTCGTCGCCGGCGTTAGGCGGGTGGTGATCGTTATGGAGCACACCACTAAGGACGGCGCCCCGAAAATCCTGAAATCATGCACGCTTCCGCTAACAGCTGCGGGGGTTGTGGATCTCATCGTGACTGATCTTGGCGTTTTGAAGATTGCAAAGGGTGGTGAGCCGGCCCTTGAGCTTCTTGAGACAGCCACGGGAGTCAGCGCCGCGGAAATTGTCGCCAGGACGGATACGCCAGTTTTGTATTGAAAAATCTGTTACGCGCATAAGCTTGGAAGAGCGAGGCGCGCAGTGAATAGATCACAATTCCGGAGCCGGAACCGTTGTCGGATCAAGCGCGGAAATAATCCGTATTCTGCATTTCAATAGTTCTCGTTGGTGAAGGGATTTGTCCCGTTGGAATCTCTTGACTGGCGTAGGTATTGAAATTGCGAAAGCGCGCCCATTTGCGTCGATGAATCCAGTCCCTACCGCACAAATTCCATCTGTGTGCTCCTCAATATCAAAGGCAATAGCGGTTTTCCTGATCTTGGCGAGTTCTTTTTTCAGCGTCGCCGCATTAGTTGTCGTCTGGTCTGTATAGGCCTCAAGCGGCGCATTCAAAATTGCCTCCTGGCGATCTGACGGCAGCGCCGCGAGCAATGCCTTGCCGCAGGCGGTGCAATGAAGCGGAAATTCCTCGCCTATGGCGGAGACGGTCCGAAGCCGGTGTTTACCAGGTGTTTGGTGCACGAAAACGGCGCACTCGCCCTCAACAACCGAGAGATCGACTGTCTCATTGAGTGTCCGCGAGAGATTCTCCAGCATGGGGCGGACAATCGCCAGGGTGTCGTTGCTATTTGAATTGGCCAGCCGAAGGATCGCCGGTCCCAGCTTGACCCGCGAGCGAGGGCCGGCCGCGACAAGAAACTGTTCGTCTTGCAGGGCCGAAACGATGCGCTGAACAGTAGAGCGTGGCAGGCTGAGGCGGGTCGCCAGTTGGCCGAGACTTAACCCGTCGGCCTCGCCTTCAAGCGCTCGAAGTATCGATGCGGCGCGCGCAAGCACCTGAATGCCCGGGCGGGGCGATGCTTGGCGCAATGGTTTGGTCATGTTCATGCTCGCTGCTTCGGGCTTTCGTCGATTGGGGCGCTCCGCGCCTGATCTAGCTGGCATTAGCAGACGCTAGCGCAATCCGCGATTGACCGCCGTTCTGATTCGGTGTACCATAATACGGAATTAAAAAACCACAATGCGATGCACTTGGTTGTGACGCGAAACAGGGAGACGTATTTCATGCCAGGATGGGAAGAAGGCGATTGGCGGGACGAGAGCCTCTGCAAGTTCACGCAATCCAACTTGAAGAACGCCATGGGGCTGGAGTTTTATGATCTCAGCCATCCGTGGGGGCTGGGGCAGCCATGTTGGCCCTATTTTGAAGACGTGAAGATTGAGCGTCTTCACGGCATGTCCAAATCGGGCGTGCTGACGCAAAAGATTACGACCGTCATGCATTCGGGGACGCATATTGACGCGCCGGCGCATGTCGTGCCGGGGACGCCTTTCATGGACGAGGTCCCGCTGCCTTATTTCTTTGGATCGGGCGTTGTTGTTTCAATCCCGAAAAAGAAGTGGGAAGTCATCACCGCGGAAGATCTGGAAAACGCGCGGCCCAAAATCCGCGAAGGCGATATCGTTATCGTCAATACGGGTTGGCACAAATATTACGGTGATAATCAGCACTATTACGGATATTCGCCGGGCTTCTATAAGGAGGCAGGCGAATGGTTTGTGAAGAAGAAAGTAAAGATGGTCGGTAACGATACGCAGGCGCTTGACCATCCGTTGGGCACGGCGATTGGACCGCACGGTCCGGGCGCGCCGCATGGTCTGTTGCCCCGCGTTTGCGAAGAATATGAGCGCGAAACAGGGCGTAAGGTGCTCGATGACTTCCCCGAGTGGGAGCCGTGTCATAATGCAATTCTTTCTGCAGGCATCTGCGGTTTTGAAAATATTGGCGGCGATATCGACAAGGTCACCGGCAAACGCGTGACATTTGCGGCGTTTCCCTGGCGTTGGAAAAAAGGCGACGGTTGCATCGTGCGCCTCGTCGCGATTGTTGATCCGAACGGCACGTTCCGGATCGAAACGGGCAAAGACGACTAAGAAACTACGGGGCGCGCATCTAATTGGTGCGCGCCAGCTTGCCAGCTGGCGCAGAACCGGCGGCGAATAAGTGGTGAGGAAATCATGAAGGTCACCCGGATCAGGGATGCAAAGCCTTACAAGGCGCCGAATCATTTTGAGTGCGCCTCGTTGCGATTGCAGGGATTTGAGGCCAGCAACAGCGAGAACTTCTGGGTAGGGCTGTCGCATTTTCTTCCTGGCGGCGGCTGCACGATGGAGGCGACGCCGCTGGAAAAAGTTTATGTGGTCGTTTCCGGCGAGATAACCGTCATCACAAAAGGCGAGCGAGAAACGCTCGGCGTTCATGACAGTTGCCACATCCCTGCGAATGAAGAGCGTCAGGTGGTCAACGAAACGAATGCGCCGGCTTCAATGATTGTGGTCATGCCCTACCCAAAAGGTGCAAAATGACGCTGCCAAAAATTGATACCAGGGATCTTTTCGACGTCCGCGGAAAATCCGCCATTGTCGTCGGCGCCACGGGTTCGTTTGGCAAGGTCGTGTGCGCGACCCTCGGCGACGCCGGCGCGAGACTCACCATCACCGCCGGCAACAAAGGCGATCTCAGCGCGCTCAAGTCCGAGCTGGACGACGCCGGCATAGAGAGCGTGTCAATAAATCGGCGTCCCAATACCGCCGAAGACTGCAAGATGATCGTCGATGCGGCGGTCGGTGCGTTTGGCGGCGTTGATATTCTTGTGGTTGCAGCCGGCGTCAATGATGTCTCACCCATCGCGGATATGGACCATGAGCGATTCGAGAAAGTAATGCTCGCCAATGTCGATGGGCCGTGGTTGATCGCACAGGCCGTCGGCCGTCAGATGATCGAACAGGGTCGCGGCGGGAAGGTCGTTTTCACGTCGTCGGCGCGCGGTAAACTGGGCCATCCGGCAGGATATTCCGCCTACTGTACTTCAAAATCAGCAACGGACGGACTAACTAAAGCGCTCGGCTGCGAATGGGGCAAATACGGCATCACTGTCAACGCCATCGCACCGACGGTGTTCCGCTCTCCTTTGACAGCGTGGATGTTCGCCGATGACGACAAGGCGAAATCAGTACGCGAAGGATTTCTGGCCCGCGTACCAATCGGCCGTCTCGGTGAGCCGGAAGATCTGGCGGGACCGCTTTTGTTCCTGTGTTCGCGCGCTTCGGATTTTCACACCGGCCACATTGTCTATCCTGACGGCGGCTACACGGCGGGTTGAACAATGGCGCAAGCGACAATCGCGGTGGTCGGCGGAGGTCTGATGGGGGCCGGGATCGCGCAGGTCTTTGCGGTTGCTGGCCGTAAAGTTGTCGTGCACGAGCCGTTTGAGCAGGTCCGTGACACGATTGTAGATCGTATACGTGACAACCTTCGGGTTATCGGCGCGGACGTTAAGGCCGCCGGTCTGGTTTCCGTAACCGGCTCTCTCGCAGAAGCGGTGGCGGACGCCGAATTCGTGACGGAAGCAGCGCCGGAGAAGCTGGACCTGAAACGGGAAATATTTACGAAACTGATCGCTGAGGCGCCGCGTAGCGCCATTCTCGCCAGCAATTCCTCAGTTATGCCCGTCGGCGACATCGCCGGCGGCATGGAAACCGCAGACCGCATTGTCGGTACGCACTGGTGGAATCCTGCGCCCCTCATCCCTCTGGTCGAAGTTATTCAGGGTACGGAAACCAGTGATGAGACAATTGAAAAAACAATGGCGCTGCTTTCCTCTGTCGGTAAAAAACCGGCGCATGTGAAAAAGGATGTCGCCGGCTTTGTCGCCAACAGATTGCAGCATGCGCTTTGGCGTGAGGCCATAGCTATGGTTGCGAACGGTATATGCGACGCCAAAACTGTTGATGATTGCGTCAAGAACAGCTTCGGCATGCGGTTGCCGGTTCTAGGCCCGTTGGAGAACGCCGATCTCGTCGGTCTCGATCTGACCCTTGATATCCACAAGACTATCATTCCGGCGCTTGATCGTAGCGACGGCCCTAGCCCGTTGCTTGAGGAGTTGATTGGCGAAGGCCGGCTCGGCTTCAAGTCGAACGAGGGCTTCCAGAAATGGAGCGAGACCGATCAGGCCGTTTTGCGAAAGCGGCTCACCGATCATCTCGTCGCCGCCAACAGGGCGAGAGAGTAGAAGCGGGGGCGTCATGGATCTTCCGTTACTGATCGGCGTTCTTGCATACGAAATCATCGTTATTGTCGGGCTCGGATTATGGTTGCAACGGCGCCATTCCGCAGCGGCCAGGGATGAATTTGCGCTCGCCGGCCGCGATCTTCCCGTTCCCGTCGTCGCTGTAACGCTCGCGCTGACGGTTCTTGGAACGGCGCATATTCTCGGCGTTTTTGAGATGACCTGGATGATGGGCGCGATCGCCGTCTGGTTTTCGATCGCACACGTTATATTGTTGACTTTTGTTTGCCTTGGCACTGGCGTGTGGGTGCGCCGACTGGGCGTTGCGACTGTGCCGGAGCTTCTTGATCGCGCTTATACATTGGAAATCCGACTAATGGTTTCGTGCGTCATGGCGGGCGTGTTGTTCGGTATCCTGACTGTGGAAGCGCAAGGAATAGGCATCATTTTCGCGACGCTGACGGACTGGTCTATCCAGACCGGTGCAATCGTTGGCGGCGTCCTTGGGATTCTTTACGTCATCTTCGCGGGCATGCGCGAGATCGGCTGGGTCAATCTCGTCAATGCCATCGTGATGTATGCAGGGTTGATCGCAGCGACGGCGTTCGTCGGCCTGGCGTTGCCTGATGGCGGTTACGCCGCTGTCGGTGAATCCTATCGTCTGGCGGGTGAAGAAAGTGCGCTGTCGATCTGGGGAACGCGGGATCTCTTCATGAATTTCGCTCTTGTCAATGTCGTTGCGGTCGTTTTCAGCCAGAGCGTCAATCAGATGCTGTTACAGCCGGCGATGGCGGCGAAAAGCGAATCGACGATCCGCAAGGCGTTGTGGATTGCCGCGCCAATCAACGGCATGTTTGGCGTCTTCGCTGTCATCCTCGCGTTGGCGGCGCGCGCCCAACCGGAATTTGCGGGGTTGCCCGATGCGCCAAAAATTGGCGTTACGACCATGCTCGTCGATTATCTTCCGCCCTGGCTTGGCGCGCTGCTTTTGGCGTCGTTTCTGGCCGCGATCCTTTCGACCTTCGCCATCATCGCGCTTTCCATAGCGACGATTTTCACCAAGGATATTTTTCAAGCGCTTTACGCGCCAAAAGCGTCTGAGCGTCAATTGACGTTCATGATTCGTCTCGTGATCATTATTGTGGCGGGCGTCGCCATTGCAGTCGCCTCGCTGTTGCCGCCAATCCTGGCGGCGATGATATGGCTATTCGCCTGGCTTGTGCCTGTGTTCTGGATCCTGATTGCGGGATTGCTTTGGCGGCGCAACAGCTTCGTTGCCGGGCTGACGCTTTTTAGCGCATGGACGGCGAATTTCGTCTGGTCATTCACGTCACTGCCCTTGCAGCTTGGATTTGAAAACCCCGGCGCCCTGAATGCCTATGTCACTGCGCTGGTCTCCGCCGGCGTTGTGATTATCGGCACGATTGTTCTCGGCGGCCGGCCTGGATTGCTACGCGAAACATTCAGCGCGTCCGGGGAAGGAGCCTGAGATGTTTTGGCAGATCTTTCTCCAGTCGTTGGGCCTCATCATCGCGATTGTCGTTGCCGGGCGGATCATTGCCGCTCTCGCGCGCCGCAGCGGGCGCTCGCACGATAAAAACAGGGAACGCTGAGATGGATGTTACGCAAGCCTGGATGCTCGGCGTCGTCGCCATGATGAGCATGTTCGCCGCTTTCGCGCTAATGGGTTATTTCATTCACAAGAGCCGTCGTGACGGCAACAACGGATAATTTTCAAGGAGAAGTCTAATGGCTAGGCAAAAAAGAAAAGTTGTGATCACCTGCGCAATTACCGGCGCGATCCACACGCCGACCATGTCTGATGCTTTGCCATTTCGGACTGAAGATATTGCGCGGCAGGCGATTGATGCGGCGGAGGCCGGCGCAGCCGTCCTGCACTTGCACGCGCGCAATCCCAAGGACGGGTCGGTGTCCCTTGATCCCGATCATTTCATGGCATTCCTGCCAACCATAAAGCAGTCGACGGACGCTGTTGTGAATATTTCGACGGGCGGATCGCTGGTGACGACGATTGATGACCGGATGGCTCCGGCGAAACGCGCGTCGCCCGAAATGTGTTCTCTGAATATGGGGTCGATGAATTTCTCGTTTCATCCGCTAGCTAACCGCTATTCGGAATGGAAATATCCGTGGGAAGAGGAATATGTGCGTAATTCCGATAGTTATATTTTCCGTAATACATTTGCTGACATCGCCAAGGTCGCCAAAGAACTTGGCGGCGACCACCACATCAAGTTTGAGCATGAATGCTACGATGTCGGGCATCTTTACAATCTGAAATTCTGCATGGACGCCGGCATGTTCAAGCCGCCAGTATTTATTCAATTCATTTTTGGCATACTTGGCGGCATCGGCCCGGATGTAGATAACCTGATTTTTATGAAGCGTACTGCGGATCGCTTGTTCGGCGATCAGTACCAATGGTCCGTCCTGGGCGCGGGCGGCGCCCAGATGCCGCTTGCCGCGACAGCGGCGACGATGGGCGGAAATGTGCGGGTCGGTCTTGAAGACTCTTTGTTTATCGAGCGCGGCAAGCTCGCAACCTCGAATGCAGAACAAGTCGCCAAGGTTCGCGAAATCGTTGAAGGCCTCGGCCTTGAGATCGCAACGCCTGACGAGGCCCGCGAAATGTTGGACTTAAAGGGCGCTGATCGGGTGAGCTTCTAGGGCGCATTACGAAAAGTGGGAACCGGTTTTCGAAAAAAATGTGCGATAAAACAAAAACCAGAACATGTTCCCGACTCGGATAAAAAAGAACATGCTCTGGAGTCTATTGCAGGCAAAGTGGTTTGCCAGCTGATAGTTCCCGTCCATCATCACCGGTTCGCAACAGGCTCCACATACAATTAAGAACGGATTGCTGGATCGCACGAGACGCGATCGGCTCTGGGGCCGTTGTTGGAGAATGCGCAGGCAGGCGCTCAGCCGGCTTTCTTCATCTTGGCAGACCGCCACGCTTCCATCGACTGGCTGATGGCGAAGGTCTCGCGGTATTTCGGCGAGTCTGAAGGCCGCGGCGCCTCATCGGCGGTCAGGGCCATGATTTCAGCCAGCTTGTTGTGCGCGGCGCCGGCCTGACCGGCGCCGATATAGGCGTGAAGTTCAACCAGCGAATCCGACAGCGGGTCATCGGCGCGAATGACGAAATAGGGCTCGTCCCCGGCGAGATCGTTATAGCAGTCGAATTTCGACGGATTCGATTTTGAACCGACAAGCACGATGGACATGGGGACACCTTTGACTTTTGCAATGCGCCTGAATGGGGTGATTCTCTTTTCGCCGCGACGGCTGCGGCCCGCTTAACCTCGCTGCGCGAGGGCGTTTTTTTCGCTTTCGAGAGGCGCTAGAGCAATTTGCATTCAATCTGAATCGCGAAATTGCTCTAACTATTTTTGGGTCGCATTTTCTTGCGACGAACCGGTTCCCACTTCGTCGGAAAATGCTCTAGGATCAAGTCCCGTGCGGGTTTTTTCACGCCTGCGACAAATCAAGGGAGCGCCTGATGCGCCTTGACAGAACCGCCGCCGCCCTGATGTTCACCGCCGCGGGAATCTTCACCCCGGCCAGCGCCGAGGATGCAGATGATCTACGCGCCGCCATCGCCGCCGATTATGAGCAAAACCTCGGTGCGCTTTTCGACTGGTTTCACCGTAACCCGGAATTGTCGAACCGCGAGTTCAAAACCGCCGAAAGACTCGCCGGCGAATTGTCGGCTCTGGGCTATGACGTCACCGAAGGCGTTGGCGGCACAGGCGTCGTCGCGGTCATGAAAAACGGCGCAGGGCCGACGGTGATGATCCGCGCCGACATGGACGGGCTGCCGGTCAAGGAAGACACCGGCCTTTCTTACGCATCCGTCGCCACCCAGGAAGATATCGACGGCGAGGTCAAACCGGTCATGCACGCCTGTGGCCACGACACCCATATGGCCGGGCTTGTCGGCGCCGCTCGCCAGTTGGCGGCGCGAAAGGATAAGTGGGCCGGCACGCTGATGCTTATCGGTCAGCCTGCGGAGGAACGCATTTCCGGCGCCCGCGCCATGCTCGAAGATGGCCTCTATACGCGCTTTCCAAAACCCGATTATGCGCTCGCGTTCCATGTCGCGTCGAACCTGCCATCAGGGCGGATCGAGGTGCCGATGGATATCGTCGCTTCCAGCTCAGACAGCGTCGACATCATCGTTCATGGCGTCGGCGCTCATGGCGCCTCGCCAAACAAGGGCGTCGACCCGGTGCTGGTCGCCTCGCAAATCGTCGTGTCATTGCAATCTGTCGTGGCGCGCAACATTGATCCGCTACAGCCTGGCGTGATTACGGTCGGCTCGATCCATGGCGGCGCAAAGCACAATATCATCGGCGACGAAGTGCGCCTGCAACTTACCGTTCGCTCGAATGACCCAGCCGTACGCGGGCAATTGCTCGACGGCATTGACCGGGTCGCCGCTGGCGTCGCCGCGGCGCTGGGCGTGCCGAAAGATCTCGCGCCGGAAGTCATCCGCTCAAAAACCGAAACGACGCCGCCGACCATCAACGACACGGCGACGGCGGCGATGATCAGGGCCGTCTATGAAGACCGCTTCGGCGCCGGGCGCGTTATCTCGCCGCCGCCGGAAGGCATGGGCGCGGAAGATTTCGCATATTTCGTCACCCCGGAAACCGGCGTGAAGGGGGTTTACATCGGTGTCGGCGGCACGCCGGAAAAAGATGTCAAGTCGGCGCCGTCGCACCATTCGCCGTTCTTCAAGATCGAACCGGCGCCGTCGATCAAAACCGGGGCGGAGGCGATGACGCTCGCCGCAATGGCGTTGATGGCGCCGGCGGAATAAAATCTGCGGCGGCGTGAAATTGCAGAAAACCCCCTGAAAATTGGTGCTTGGGAAATCTCCGCTCGCATCGCCACGCGGATCTCGTCTAGCCTCGCGGCGAGCGCGGGCGTATAGCACCTCCATGCTGAGCGATCTTTACAGCGAGAAACTGCTCGACGCGGCGGCGGCGATCCCGCCGGCGCGTCGTCTGGCGTCGCCGCAGGCGAGCGCGAAAAAAGTCAGTCGCGTGTGCGGGTCGGAAGTCGAGGTCGATCTCAATGTTGAGAGCGGCGCTGATGGCGTCATCGTGTCCGGGTTCGCCTTGCGCGCGCGCGCCTGCGCGCTTGGTCAAGCGTCGGCCTCGATTGTTGCGCGCAACATTATCGGCGCGAGCCCGGCTGAGCTTTACGCATTGCGCGACGCCATGCGCGCCATGCTGAAGGAAAGCGGCCCGCCGCCCGATGGCGCGCGCTGGGCTGAGCTAGAAGCCTTGAGCGCCATTCGCGATTACCCGCAGCGTCATGCCTCGACGTTATTGGTGTTCGAGGCGGTTTGTGCGTGCCTTGATCAACTGGGGTTTTCGCCGGATTGACGCGGTTGGCGTTCACACCCGCGTGACATCGCTGTTCAGATCATACGTCGCAGTTGAAACCCGGCTGCGGATCGCCATTTTTGAACCTCTCACACTTAACCGTGACCCTGGGGCCCCCCCCCCCCCCCCCCCCCCCCGGGTCACTTGCAGGGCCGTTCGCGCTCGTCTCTCTCCCCCAAACAGCGCGGGCGGCCCGATTTTATCATCTGATTTTTCGCCGGATCATCCGGTCGCCGCCAACGAGCCGGGTGAGGCGTCAATCGTCGCCGCAGCTTCCTCATGCAGCCATTTTTTGAACGCCTTGACGGCGGCGTTGCGCGACTTCGAGCCCGGGTGGACGATGTAGTAGGAAAATGACGACGGCGTCGTCATCTCGAACGGTATGACGAGGCGCGCCGCTTCAAGGTCTGCAAGGGCGAGAACGGTTTTGGCCAGCGCCACGCCCTTTCCCGCGACCGCCGCTTCAATCACCAGGCTGGACTGGTTGAATTTCGCCCCGCGCTTGCCGTCGACATCTTTTACCCCGGCGGCTTTGAGCCACATCGCCCAGGTCGTGCTGGCGGTTTCGCGGTCGGAGCCGCCGTCATGCAGCAGGGGGTGGTGCTTCAAATCCTCAGGCCGCCGCAACGGATTGTCGCCGGTCAGAAGGCGTGGACTGCACACCGGGATGATGGTTTCGCTCATCAAAAGATCGACTTCCAGCCCGGGGTAACTCCCCGGGCCATAACGAATGGCGAGGTCGACGTCGTCGACGGCAAAATCCACCACTTCCATGTCGGCGGAAATCCAGACCTCGATGTCAGGAAAAAGCTCGTGAAACCGGTCGAGCCGCGGCACCAGCCATTTCGACGCCAGCGAGGGGGCCACCGACACCGTGAGCCGGCGCGAGTCGACCCGGGCGGTCAGCATGCGCGAGGCTTCTTCAAGCTTGTCGAATGCCTCCCGCAGGATTGGCAGGCTCGCTTGGGCCGCGTCGGTGAGCAAAAGCGCGCGCTTGGTGCGGCGAAACAGCTTGGCGCCGATGAAATCCTCCAGCGTTTTGATTTGCTGGCTGACCGCGCCCGGCGTTACGTGCAGCTCTTCTGCGGCTTTAGTAAAACTCAAATGTCGAGCAGCAGATTCAAAGACGCGCAATGCATTAAGAGGAGGAAGTGCCTTCATTTTCAGTGCTTTCATGGGGCGTCGGGGCGGTCAATCAGTCAGTCAGATACTCTATGATTGTCAGAATTGCTAACACAATCTTATGTGAGGGCGTTTGGTCTGCTTTTTGTGCGCCCGCAAAAACAATGAATATCATGCATTAGGATTTCTGGGTATCAGGTGAGGCAAAATCGTTTTTTGTCGGGCATCTATTCCCGTATTCAAACGCCATGACTGATAACTGCGCGGCTTGTCCAGATCTATATCAATAGAAAAACTAAACATGCAAAAATTCCCGATATTCCTCAGTTTGAAGGGCCGCAAGGTCGTCGTCGTCGGTGAAGGCGAGGCGGCTGCGACCAAGACGGCGTTGGCCGAGGCGGCGGGCGCGCAGGTCGCCACGCTGGCTCCCTCAGTTCTGGCGGGTGAGGATGCCGGCGGCGGCGATCAGATCGCGGCAGTGTTCGCTGGTGCTGCACTTGCCTTTATCGCGGTTGAAGACCGCGATGCCGCCGGCCGCTTGGCCGCAATCGCGCGCGGTGCGGGCGTGCTCGTCAATGTCATCGACCAGCCGGCGCTGTGTGATTTCACGACGCCGTCCATTGTTGATCGCGGCGAGGTGGTGATTGCAATCTCCACCGGCGGGGCTGCGCCGGTTCTGGCCCGTCGCCTGCGCGAAAAGATCGAAGCGATGGCGCCGTCGCGGCTGTCGACGCTGGCGGCGTTTTCCCGCCGCTTTCGCGCGCATGTTGCGGCGCGCATTGCGCCGGCGCGTCGGCGCGCCTTCTGGGAGAAGTTCTTCGACGGCGACCTCGCCGCAAATATCCTTGCCGGCGATGCGGCCGGGGCCGAGGCCGCGATGGTACGGGCGATAGACCTTCATGATACGGATGAAGAGATGCAATCGATCGGCGTTGTGCATATTGTCGGCGCCGGGCCAGGCGACGCTGACCTTTTGACATTGCGCGCGCATCGCCTGCTTCAGGATGCAGACGTTATTTTCTATGACCGCCTCGTGGGCCCGGATGTGCTCGCCTTGGCGCGCCGAGATGTACGCAGGTTTTATGTGGGTAAGGCAAAGTCAGATCACGCCGTACCGCAGAGCGAAATCGAAGCGCGCATGATCGCATTCGCACGCAAGGGAAAGACCGTGGTGCGCCTCAAAGGCGGCGATCCGTTTGTGTTTGGCCGCGGCGGCGAAGAACTGGCGGCGATGCGCGCCGCCGGCGTTCCCGCATTTGTGACGCCGGGCGTTACGGCGGCGATAGGGTGCGCCGCAGCCGCTGGCGCGCCGCTGACCCACCGCGATCATGCCCAGGCGGTGACATTCGTCACCGGCCATGCAAAATCAGGCCGCGAGCCCGATCTCGACTGGCGCGCGCTGGCGGCGCTTGGCCACACATTGGCGGTTTACATGGGCGTTGGCGCGAGCGCCGTCATTTCCTGCCGGTTGATTGAGGCAGGGCGCGCCGCATCGACGCCCGTCGTCATCATCGAAAAGGGTGCAACGCCAACGCAAAAAGTAATCAAGACCCGTCTTGGCGATTTGCCGGCGGCGATCAGCGCCGGCGCGGTCGACGGGCCCGCCATCTTGATTATCGGCGAGGTCGCCGCGCTCGCGGACGGTTTGCCGCACCAATTCTTCGCAGTCGAACAGGAGCTTGCTGCATGAAACTTGTTTCAGCAAACAGGCTAAGCGACGGCGCCGTGATTTATCTCGGCAGGGACGGCGGTTATGTCGAAAGGCTTTGCGACGCGGCGCGCTTCGACACCGCTGCCGCCGAGGATGAAATTCGCCGCCTTTCAGCAGCGATAGATGTTGTCGAGGTTTGCGGCGTGGAAGTCGATGGCGACGCGCCGGTCGGGCGCGCGGCGTTGCGCGAAACCATCAGAAGCGCCGGACCGACGACGCGTCGCGATCTCGGCAAACAGGCGGAGGTTCGCAATGTATCGCTATGATGAATTCGACGCCGCGCTCGTGCGCGAGCGGGTTGCCGAATTTCGCGGACAGGTCGCAAGGCGGCTGAGCGGCGACTTGACGGAAGAGCAGTTCAAGCCGCTGCGTTTGATGAACGGGCTATATTTACAGCTTCACGCCTACATGTTGCGGGTGGCGATTCCTTACGGGGTTTTGTCATCGCGCCAGTTGCGCACGCTCGCCCGCATAGCGCGTGATTATGACAAGGGCTACGGCCATTTCACGACACGCCAGAACATCCAGTTTCACTGGCCGGCGCTGGTCGATACGCCCGATATTCTTGCTGAACTGGCGGATGTCGACATGCACGCCATCCAGACGTCCGGCAATTGCATTCGCAACACCACCTCGGATCAGTATGCCGGCGCCGCCGCCGATGAGATCGAAGACCCTCGCGTCTGGTGCGAGGTGATCCGCCAGTGGTCGACATTGCACCCGGAATTTTCCTTCCTGCCGCGCAAGTTCAAGATCGCGGTCAGCGCCAGCGCCAAGGATCGAGCGGCGATTCGCGTGCACGATATCGGGTTGCAACTTGTGCGGCGCGACGACGGCCGCACCGGCTTTGAGGTTCATGTCGGCGGCGGCCTTGGGCGCACGCCGCATGTCGCCGTGTTGATCCGCGAGTTCCTGCCAAAGGAATTCCTGCTGTCTTACCTTGAAGCGATCTTGCGCGTTTATAACCAGCTTGGTCGGCGTGATAACAAATTCAAGGCGCGCATTAAGATTCTGGTTCGCGAGACGGGGGACGATTTCGCCCGCATGGTCGAGGCGGAATGGGCGCAGATCGATCACGCCAGCGTCGATGTTCCGCAGTCGGAAATTGATCGTATACGCGCCTATTTCAGACCGCCGCCGTTTGCCGACAGGCCGGCGATGAGTAAGCCTCTTGAAGAGGCGCGCCAGCACGATCCGCGATTTGACCGCTGGGTGCGCGTCAACACCGCGCCGCATCGCGTGGATGGATATGTAATCGCCAATATTTCGCTTAAGCCGAAAGGCGGTACGCCGGGCGATATCACAGCCGATCAGATGGACGCGGCGGCGGCGCTGGCGGCGCGCTATTCATTCGATGAAATACGCGCCACGCACGAGCAAAATCTCTGCCTGCCGCATGTATTGTCAGATGAGTTGTATGACGTATTTCAGGCGCTTGACGAAGCCGGCCTTGCGCACGCCAATATTGGCCTTGCCAGCGATATCATCGCGTGCCCCGGTCTCGACTATTGCAGCCTCGCCAACGCCCGGTCGATCCCGATTGCGCAGCGCCTTTCGGAAAAATTCTCAGATCACGAACTTGCTGACGCTCTGGGCGAGATGAAAATAAAAATCTCCGGCTGCATTAATGCGTGCGGTCACCACCATGTCGGCCATATCGGCATTCTTGGCGTTGATAAAAAGGGTGAGGAATTTTATCAAATCCTTCTCGGCGGCGACGGCAGTGAGAATGCGAGCATTGGCGAGATCACCGGGCGCGGCTTCTCCGCGAGCGAAGTGGTCGACGCGGTGGAACGGCTCGCGCGCTATTTCTTATCGGCCCGGCAGGCAGGCGAGCGTTTTATCGACACTTATCGCCGGCTTGGCCAGCAACCATTCAAAGAGGTGCTTTATGGCGATCCTGCGCTTAACTGAAGACAACGCTGACCTCATACATGACGACGCCGTTGATATCATTTCTGTCGCCGAGTGGCGTGAAGGCGCGTGCGCGAAGGGCCGCCGACGGGCGCTGGCCGTGGGGAATGATGAACCGGTCGAAAATCTCGCTTCAGTGCTAGACGAATTCGAAGTCGTGATCCTTGAGGCGCCGACCTTTACCGACGGGCGGGTGTTCTCGCAGGCGCGGCTGATCCGCGAGCGATTGGGGTATGGCGGTGAAATACGCGTGCGCGGCGACGTCCTGCCCGATCAGGCGCGTTTCCTCGCCTGCTGCGGGGTCGACACGATCGACATTGGCGATGCGCAACCGCATGAGTTTATTAAAAACCTGTCCGTCTACAGCGTATTTTATCAGTCTGGGGCCGTCGTTTCGGCGCCAGTCTGGCGGCTGCGCCGGCGGCGCGAAGCGGCGTGAGGCCGAGATGACAATCAACATTGCCGCTGCGCGGCGGGCATATTCCGACCCGCTCGACGAAGAGGACGCAAAAAGCGCTCTTGCCGCGTCGCTGTCGCGGGATGCGGAAAAACTCGATGCACAAGAGGTATTGCGTCTGGCGCTCAATGTGTTCGGCGAAAAGATCGCGCTGGTGTCATCATTCGGGGCGGAATCCGCGGTGCTCTTGCATTTGTTGTCGCGCATTGACCGGTCTGCGACCGTCATCTTTCTCGACACCGGCAAGCATTTTGAACAGACCCACAGCTATCGCTGGTCGCTGGCGCGTGAACTGGGCCTGACGGATTTAAGGGTCATAACGCCGTCGCAGCGCGACATCGCGAAGGGCGATCCGAACGGCGATCTCTGGCGGCGCGACACCGACGCGTGCTGCGAGATCCGCAAGGTGCGTCCGCTCGACAGCGCGCTTGCGGACTTTGACGCATGGATCACCGGGCGAAAGCAGTTCCACGGCGGCTTGCGCGTGCACTTGCCGTTGTTTGAGTTCTCAGGCCCGCACATCAAGGTCAATCCGCTCGCACGCTGGCGTGCGGAGGATCTTGCCGCCTATCAGGTGCGCCACAATCTGCCGCCGCACCCCCTCGTCGAGCAGGGGTTTTCCTCGATTGGCTGCTGGCCGTGCACCCAGCCGACCTCACGCGGCGAGGACGCGCGCGCCGGGCGCTGGCGCGGCGCCGGAAAGACCGAATGCGGCATTCACCGTGTCTGATACGGTGAGAACCTATTCGATGTCAGACAAGAAATCGCTAATCGCCGCGAAGGCGTCGGCTTCGCTAAGTGTTGGCGCATGTCCGACATTGGCGACTTCACAATAAGCAAAGCCAGGGGTTACGCCTCGCATCTTTTCAATAATCTCTGTGCTGAGTAGGTCGCTGATCCCGCCGCGCAATACCAAAGTGGGGATGTCTTTCAGGCAGGCGAACGCCGGCCACAGATCCGGCGCCGGGCCGACTTCGGCCAGCGCCTGCGCGATTTTCGGGTCATAGTCGAGCCGCCAACCGCCGTCCTCGGTCTGGCGAAAGGTGCGTCGGGCGAATGTTTCCCAGAACGCGTGATCCTTGCCGGGGAATGCGACCTCGTTGATGCCGCGGATGATATCCGCCGCTGCGGCGAGGTTGGGCGCTGTGCCGTCGTCGCCTTTCGGGCGCGATCCGACATAGCCGGCGATGCGGGCGATCCCTTCCGGCGCCAGTTCCGGCCCGACATCGTTGATCACCGCGGCGCGCACCAGCGCCGGCGTTTTTTCTGCAATCAGCATCGTGGTGATTCCGCCCAGCGATGTGCCGACAAAGACGGCATTTGGCAGGCCAAGCTGGTCGAGCGCTGAAATGACGTCGTCGCGATAGGTCAGCGGGTGATAGTTGAGGTGATTTTCGTCATATTGCGACAGACCGCGCCCGCGCAGGGAAATCGCATAGACGTCGCGGCCGGTCGCCGCGAGCTCTTCGGCGAAATCCTCAAAATCGGCGGCGTTACGGGTCAGGCCGGGAATGCAGAACGCCGGGGTTTTGGCGCCGCCGCGCCGGATTTTCACGTCCAGCGCCAGCCCGTCTGATGTTTTCACGCTTGTCGATTCGCTCGTCATAATGTCGCCCTTCCGGCACTTTCCTCTTGGCGTCAGACCGCCCATAAATGAGACGCCGGGCTGAATTTGTCAGGAGCCAGCGTCATGAGTTCCTTAAACGAACTGACTGAAAAAGCGAATGCGTTAAAGGCCGCCGGTGATCTCGCCGGAGCGATCGCCGTGCACGAGCAGCTCGTCAGGCTCGCACCGACAAATGGCGCCGTATTGCATAACCACGCCGCCGCGCTCGGCGACGCGGGTCGCAACCTTGAGGCCATCTCGCAGGCGGAGCGGGCGTTTGCGACCGGGCTCGATGCGCCGCAAACCTGGCTCGTCCTTGCGCGGGCGCTTGCTGGCGCGGGGCGCGCGGACGATTCGATCAGGGCGTTTCGGGAAAGCGTCAGGCGCCAGCCGCTGAATCGTGAAGCGCAGCGCGAATTGGCCCAGATGGTGTGGATGCGCACGGCTGATCTGTCGAAAGCGCTTGAATTCGTTGATGCGGCGCTGAAGGCGTCGCCGCAATCTGTTGAGCTGAAATTGCTTCGCGGTGAAATCATCGGCCAGTCTGGCGACGCACGAGGAGAGTATGACGAAGTCTCTTCGGTATTGGCCGACTATTCGGGGCAAAACGCGTTTCTCGAACTCGCCGCCGTCAACGCTGCGCTGGCGGCGGGGCGATATGACGACGCGCTTAAACATGCGCGCACCGCAATGGACCTCGCCCCCGGCGAACAGCGGGTCATCGCTGGCTTGTGCCGGTCGTTTCTGGCGGTTGGCGAGGCGCGCGAAGCCGCATTGCTGGCGAGCAGGCTCCACGCGACCTATCCGCTCGACCAGTTCTATATCGCCTTGCTGGCGACCGCGTGGCGCATGCTTGGCGATGAGCGCTGCCATTATCTTTATAATTATGACCGCTTTGTCGGCGCCTTTTCGCTGTCGTGTCCGAACGGGTGGGCGTCTGTTGAAGCCTATGTCGACGATCTTCTGGAAACGCTTGACCGGCTGCACAATTACGAAACGCACCCTTATGGACAGTCGGTGCGCCACGGCAGCCAGTTGCCGTCGATCTTTTCGTTCGGCGAGCCGGTGCTGGACGCCTATAAACAGGCGATCCGCGGGCCGATACAAAGGTTTCTGCAACAGATCGGCGCCGGCGGCGATCCGCTAAGGGTGCGCAATCGCGGCGGACACCAGATATTCAGCGCGTGGTCGATCCGCCTGAAGGCCAGCGGTTATCATATCAACCATGTCCACCCGGAGGGGTGGCTTTCTTCCGCCTGTCATTTACGGATGCCGAAATCCGGCGGCGCTGACGACAAAAGCGGCTGGCTCACATTTGGCGAGCCCGGCATCCCGACAACGCCGAAGCTGACGCCGGAGTATTACATCAAACCGCAGATCGGGGTGATGGCGATTTTTCCGTCTTATATGTGGCATGGCACAGTGCCGTTCAGCGGCGACATTCGCCGCACCACCATCGCCATAGATCTCGTCCCGGCGCCAGTTTCGGTTATTTGATGCGCCGCGCCTTGAACACGTCGCGCGCCTTGCCGATTTTTACCGTATAACTGCCGAACGATCCGCGGTTGATTCGCACCGGCAGGCCGACGCCGTCGCCGGGGATATAAGGCGTGCTGGAATCGCCGTCGATCTGCCGCCAGATCTGGCCGTTTTCCAGAACGACAAAAATCTTTCCTTTGAGATTCTTGCCAATTTCAACGGCGGTCGATTCGATGCTTTTGACCTCGTCGTCGTCGTCGTCATTGTCATCACGCGCCACCATCGCTTCGCCGAAGGCGGCGGCTTCATATTCGTTGGTCTCTCCGCGATCGCCGCGCAGGCCGAAATCTTCCTTCGCCTCTTCCATGGCGGCGAGGCGCATTTCTTCGGCGCGCGAGAGCGCCAGGGCGAGGGCGTCAGGATGGGTCGATTTCAGCGCCGGCAACGCCGCGTCATAGCACTTTGCGCGCGCCTTCGCGCCGCGCACCGCCGAACAGGCGATGATATCGGCGACCGCCTCGTCGCGGTCGTCCGCCATGGCCGGCGCCGAGGCGCAAAGGGCGATTGTCACGATTGCGGCGAAAACCATACGCATGGCGATTCCTCATTTTTTATCAGGTGGTGATGATACGCAAAACACGGCGCAAAAAAAAGCGGCGGGTCTTACGACCCGCCGCCTCGTTAAGTCCGTTAGACCAGACGATTAGAAGTCAATCGTCGTGCCGAGGAACATGTAGCGTCCCATGGCGTCATAGGTCTGCGGATAGGTGTTGCCGTTCGCGAACCCGGACGTCTGCGAGGAGAGCGGCGGATCCTTGTCGAGCAGGTTGTTGACGCCGACCGTGACATTCCACTTTTCAGTGATGCCATAGGAAGCGGCGACGTCGATGTAGTTACGCGAACCCAACTTGTGATCGAGGTCCGTCACAGCCGAACGCGGGCCACTGACCGAGTCGCCATGGGTGACGCTCGAGAAGTAGCGCCATGAGATCGACGCATCGACGCCGAACGGCGTTTCCCAGGTCGTGCGCAGCTTGTGACGCCATTCCGGGTTCGGGCTGCCGCAGCGGCTGCCATACCAGCCGGCACAGTCATATTCAGGAACCGTACCGTCCGGCAATTCCAGCGTGTTGAGGTCGAGCAGATAGGTGCCGACCAGGTCAAAGGTAAGCGCGCCAGCGTTACCCAGACCGACATCGTTGAAATCAAAGCCCCAATTGGCGTTGATGTCGATACCGGAGGTCGAAAGCGAACCGGTATTGACGTTGGTTGCGGTGATGAAGCCTTGCGGCGAAATCCACAGCGAACCATTCGGCGCACGATTGATCAGCGAACAGAAGAACGGGTCTCCGGTGTTCGCACACTGGTCGAGCGAGGTCTGCGGGTTGATGGTGCTCACGAAGTCGTCAACCGTGATGTCGAAGTAGTCGACCGACACAAACAGGTTGCCCGGCACCAGATCGCCCGGCGTCAGAACAACGCCGACCGTATAGGTGTCGGAGACTTCAGGATCGAGCGTCGCGTTACCACCGAACAGCGCGTTGTACTGGTCGGCCGGGTTGTTCGGGATCGAACCCGGGGTCAATGTGGCCCCGCCATTGGTGTTGGCGCAGCCCGCAGCGGTGTACGGGTTGGTGGCGCCGAACGCGCAGCCGTCTTCGATCTGGGTCAGGCCGATTGACTGCGGGTTGAAGGCTTCGATCACGTTCGGCGCACGGGCCGCACGCTGCCAGCCGCCGCGAATGCGGATTTCCGGCACGATCTGCCAGTCGCCGGCCAACTTCCACGTGGAGTAGGAGCCGGAGGTCGACACGTTCGAGTGGCGGTAGCCGCCATTGAACGCCAGACGCTCAGCAAAGGCCTGACCGGTGACCAGCGGGATCGACGTTTCGACGTAGAAGTCGGTCGTTTCGATTTCACCCGAAATCGGCGGGGTCGGGCCGCCCTGGCCGGACAGCAGGCCATTCTCGAACAACGCATCCGGCGTATATTCGAGTTTGTCCTTGCGCCACTGAGCGCCGAACGCGACACCGATGCCTTCTTCCGCCATCGGGGACTTCATGCCGTACTGGCCGAGGTCGCCGGTGAACGAAACTTCGCCAAGGTACTGCTTGGTTTCGCCCGTCTGGAACGACTGCTGCAACACGTAAGGCACCTGGGTCGCGTTGACGCCGTTAACCTGGAACAGGTTCAACGGAACGCAGCCCGCTGCACGCGCGATCGGATCACGGCACATGACGCCACCCGCACCGTCGCTGATTGCAAACAACGCATTCTGCATGTTCGGAATGACGCCGTCATTGTCATAGGTGTTCGAACCGCGGGTCGTCGCATACTGGAAGTATGCGTCATAGTTCCAGCCTTCAAGACCCCACATTTCACCGCGAAGGCCGCCGACCAGACGGTAGGAGGTGTTACGCAGAGAGTTGTTGCGCGGCCGACCTTCGACCATGCGCTTGCCCGGATAGAAAGCGACATCGCCGGCGGCGGTGCTGCCCGATCCAGGAATCAGGAAGTCGTCGGAAACATAGGTGGCCGGGTCTTCATCATCGGCGGTGCCGGGCGTGTTGTCCGGACCAAACCAGTTGATGAAGCCGTCGGCTCCGACATCAGCCTGACCGCAGATATAGTCGAGCTGGCTGTAGCCCGACGCATCCGGCGTCGAGTTGATCAGCGGGTTGTCGCAGTTCACCAGGCTGGTCGTGAAGAACGTGCCGGTGAAGGCGATCTGGGCGTCCGACTTGTAGTCATAGAACATCGCTTCTGAATAGAATTCGAGGTTCGGATTGACTTCGTAATGCGCGAACGCGCCGAGCGTGTAACGCTCGTCCGGACGCTGGTAGAAGTTGGTCGGGTTGTAGTTGAAGGCGTCGGCCCCGCTATACGGACGGAACGCATTGATGCTGGCGTTTTCGTCCAAAGTCATGTCGCCGGCAAATGTCCGGGTGGACGCCACGCCGGCGTAAGGAACGCCGGTGAAGAAGCGGCCGAGCGGCGTCGTCGACGAGCCCGAGCAGCCAAATACCGGGTCGCCGCCGGCATAGGCGCACTTCGAATAGTCGCGGTCGGCCTGCGAGATCGCGTCGTTGTTGCGATAGCCGGCATAGGCCGTGACGTTGCCGCGGCCGTCTTCGGTGTTGGCGCCGACGATCAGGGTGATTTCCTGGCCTTTGCCGTCAAATACGCCGTCTTTCGGGATCGCGAGGTCCGAACCGAACGCCGGTCGCTGCTGAGCTGCGAGCAGAACGTCCTGAGCGGCCGAGTTGTCGTTGCTGTGCTGGTAGCCCGACAGTTGCGCATCGATGCGAACGCCTTCGAAGTCGTCGATCATCTGGAAGTTGACGACGCCGGCGATAGCGTCTGAACCGTAAACGGCCGAGGCGCCGCCCGTCAGCACGTCGACTTTCTCGATCATCGCGGCCGGGATCTGGTTAAGGTCAGGCGCTGAGGAAATCGGCGAGCCGTACTGCATGCGGCGGCCATTGATCAGAACCAGGGTTCTGGTCGCGCCGAGACCGCGCAGAGAGACCTGCGCCGTACCGGTTGCGCCGTTTGACGTGTTCGAGCCCTGCGCCGCGAAAGCCTGCGGCAGGGTGTTGACCAGGTCTTCGACGCGGGTGGTGCCGCGGATATCGAATTCGACGTTGCCGATCGTCGTGACCGGGCTCGTTGCAACCGCGTTCGCTGACGGGATGCGCGTACCGGTTACGACGATTTCGTCGTCGGTGTCCTGAGCGGCCGCCAAGGTTGGCAAGCCAAGACCCAGAAGCATGGTCGACGCAAGCAGCGTGGACCGGGTTATACGTTGTGACAAGGTAGACCTCCAGTTTGGAATTAATCGCCTTTTCAGCGACGTTTTTTGCACGGCGCTAGTGCGGCTGTTGCCCGCCCCTCCGTCCGTGCCGGAACATTGGCGTCGCGGGCGGCCACACGTCAACGAAAGGACGAGGCCCGAATGCGCTTCCAGATTGAGGTGTTGCGATAATGTCGCATTTCCCGTGAACAGTCTTAATGGGGGGTAAATAAATGCGCCAAAAGCGAGCAAATTTAACCTTTTGCGCTCGTTGCGCGCGATCTCGCATTGGCGCACGGCGCAACACGAAACGACTCCTTGGCCGGCGCCAGGCGCGAACATGAAGGCGCAATAAATGCGTATTTTAATCCTGGCGTTGAGGCGCCGGCGCGCGCTTCCCCGAATTGGGCGATTACGCCATAACGCCCGACGACGGCGTGAAGGTCAAAGGCGCGAAGAATGAACCCGGAAACCCCGCAGCAATTGCTGGATCGTGCCGCCGCTCTGCAGCGGCGCGGCCGGACGGCGGACGCTGCGGCGGCCTATCAGCATCTGCTCGCCCTGCGGCCGGATTTTGCCGATGGCTGGTATGATCTGGGGTTCGTGCTGCGCCAGCTCGGGCGCTATGAGGACGCTTTGACGGCCTATGACCGGGCGCTGGCGAACAATGTTTCGGCGCCGGAAGAAGTTCATCTCAATCGGGCGGTGATCTATGCGGACCATCTGCGGCGCGATGGGGAGGCGCAGGCAGAGCTTGAAGCGGCGGCGGCGTTAAACCCCGGCTATGCGCCGGCATGGCTCAATCTCGGTAATCTGCATGAAGAACACGGTGATCGTGATGCGGCGGTGCAGTGCTATGAGCGGATTATGCCGGCGCCGGGGGCGGTCTATCCTGATTATCGGCTGGAAGCTCTTGCGCGGGTGCTGCGCCTTCGCCGGCCCGCAGCGGCCGCGGACCCATTGTTGAAGGCGGCGCAGCAAGCCGCTGACGGCGCGCGCGGCGTCGATCCGGTCAGCCTGTCAAATTTGTTCTATTCCCTCGGCGAGGCGTATGACGAAATTGGCGATTATACCCGCGCTTTTTCAATGTTTTCGCAGGCAAATAACCTCGTCCGAAAGGCTGGTCCGGCTTATTCTCCGCATACAGTTGAAGTTCTGGTCGCCGACGCCGTAAAGAGCTTCCCGGCGCCGTCCGCAACGGGCGCGTCATCTGCGATTGGTGTCGACGCCGGACGGGGCCCGCAGCCGCTTTTCATCTGCGGCATGTTCCGGTCAGGCTCGACATTATTCGAACAGGTATTGTCGTCGCATTCGAAAATTGTCGCAGGCGGCGAGCTCTCCTTGCTGTCGCGCCTTGCCGCCCGGTCAGGCGCGCGGTCGCTATCAGATTTTGCCGCGTTGTCTGACGCCCGCGCACGTCATCTCGCACAGCAATATTGTGACGAGCTTCTAAAACTGTTTCCGCAATCAGCGCCGGGTGCGCGGTATGTCTGTGACAAGCGACCCGACAATTTCATGCTGATCGGCCTCATCAAAAAGCTGTTTCCGACGGCGAAAATTATTCACACCGTGCGCCAGCCGCTCGACAACTGCCTGTCCGTGTATTTCCAGCACATCGACCAGCGCTTCGCCGGATACGCCAGCGATCTCGCCGACACTGCGCATTATTTCGGCCAGTATCGCAAGATGATGGCTCATTGGAAGCAGGTGTTCGGCGCCGACATCATCGACGTCGATTACGACCAGTTTGTTATCGCGCCTGAGCCGATGATTCGCGACGCGCTGACATTGATCGGGCTAGAATATGAAAGCGCCTGCATGAATTTTCACCAGCGGCGCAACACGGTCAAAACGGCGAGCTACTGGCAGGTGCGCGAGCCGCTCTACCGCAAGTCGTCAGGTCGCTGGCGCAATTATACCGGCCATCTCGCGCCGCTCATCGCGGCGCTTAAAGATGCCGGTGTGAATGATATTCAGGATGCGAATTAATTCACGTCTTCAATCGTGAACACCGCGGCTGCGGCGTTGACAACCGCCGCGATGCGCAGTGCGGCCTGCACCTGATCCGCGCTAAGGCCGCCGTCGCGGACGACTTTTTCGTGGCTGTCCATGCAGGCGCCGCATCCATTGATGGCGGAAACCACAAGGCACCAGAGTTCGAAATCGACCTTTTCGACGCCGGGCTTGCCGATGATGTTCATGCGCAGTTTCGCCGGCAGCGACTGGTAATCTTTCGCTGAAATCAGGTGCGTGGCGCGATAGTATACATTGTTCATGCCCATAATGACGGCGGTCGCCCTGGCGGCGGTTTTCGCCTCCTCCGACAGTTTGTCATCGGTCCACGCACTAATCGCTTCGATCACAGCGGGGTGCCTGGCGCCATAAGCCGCTGCGAGGAATGCGCCATATTTTTGCTGGTCGCTCAGCGTTGTCTCGCTGGCGAGCGTGCCGAGGTTCAGGCGAATGTCTTTGGCGTAATCCGGTATCCGGTCGCGCAAAACGTCGAGGCTCATCTGGATCTCCTTCATTGGATGCAGGGCGTGTGTGCAGGCGCAATTCGGGCGCGAGAGCGCGAAGGCTCGCCGCGCCCGAAACTGTCGTGTTGAATTTTACAGCGTGTCGCCGCCGACCGGGCGGTTACACGGGCAAAGTTCGTCTGTTTGCAGAGCATCGAGAACGCGCAGCGTGTCCTGCGGGTTGCGGCCGACATTCAGATTGTTGACGTAAATGTGCTGGATCACATTATGCGGATCAACGACGAACGTGGCGCGCAGCGCAACGCCTTCGGGTGCGCGGATGCCAAGACCGTCGATCAGCGCGCCGGTGGTGTCGGCGAATTGCCACGCCGGATGCTTGTCGAGATCGGGATGATCGCGCCGCCAGGCGAGCTTGCAGAATTCATTATCCGAGCTGCCGCCCATGACCACGGCGTCGCGGTCTTCGAATTCCTTCGCGAGGCGGCCGAACTCGGCGATCTCTGTCGGGCACACGAAGGTGAAGTCCTTCGGGTAGAAATAGATGACTTTCCATTTGCCGCTGAAGCTGTCCTGGTTGATGTCTTCAAATGCGGACTTGCCGTCTTCTTCGATGTTGTTGAAGCCGGGCTTGACGCCGACCACCTGAAAATCGGGAAGCTTGTCGCCTACTCCGAGCATGAAAATCTCCTTTGTCAAAACTGATGTCGCTCCGTCACATAAGAGCGTGTGCACGCTGTTGGTAGGGCAGTGTTGAAAATTTATCAAATAGATAATATCTCATTGTGAGATAGAAAAATTCGATAAATGCGCAGAGCGCGCATAATCGCACTGGATTGTTGAGATGACCCCGCTTCCAACCCTGCGCCAGCTCCAGTTTTTCCTTGCGCTTGTCCATCGCGGCTCGTTTTCGCGCGCTGCCGACGATTGCCTGGTGTCGCAGTCGACGCTGTCGTCCGCAATCAAGGAACTGGAGGCGATCTTCCAGTGTCAGCTTGTTGATCGCTCGACCCGGCGGTTTTCGTTGACGCCGGCGGGCGCAGACGTCGCCGAGCGCGCCGCCCCGCTGCTGGCGATGGCCGAGGACATGGTGCGCGCGGTTTCCGGCCGGCGCCCGCTGGAAGGCCCGTTCAACCTTGGCGTCATTCCGACGATCGCGCCCTTCCTGCTGCCGGAAGCCGCGCCCAAAATCCGCAAGTCGTTCCCGGCGCTGGAGTTGTATTTGCGTGAGGAAATGACCCATGCTCTTGTCGAGCGCCTGGCCGCCGGCGCGCTTGACGCCGCCATTCTGGCGTTTCCCTACGAAGCGCCCGGCATCGACTGGATTGCGCTTGGCGAAGACCCTTTTCTGGTCGCCGGCGCGCCCGAACATCCGGTGATGAAAAAATCGCGGATCAGCATGATGGATCTGAAATCCGCGCCGCTATTGCTGCTCGAAGACGGTCATTGCCTGCGCGAGCATGCGCTCGACGCCTGTCGCCTGCGCGACGAGGAAGTGAGCGGCGCCTACGCGGCGACGAGCCTGTTCACGCTGACCCATATGGTCAAAGCCGGCCTTGGCGTGACGCTGTTGCCAAAACTCGCAATCGACGCCGGGCTGGCGGCTGATTCCGGATTGGTCGCCAAACCGCTTTCCGGTTCAGCGCCGGCGCGCATGATCGGCGTCGCCTGGCGCAAGGGATCCGGCAGGCGCGAGGACTGCCAATTGCTCGCCGAATTATTGCGCCCGCAATTGCGGCGCTGAACCGGATTAGCCTGACTTTCTCGCCGTCTGCTTCGATCCGCGCTCAGTCGGGGTCGATACGCGCATGTTTGATCGGGGCGATGTCGCCATTGTCGGAAAGCAGGATGGCGATCGGCCGCGTCGATTCAAACTGCGTCAAGATGATCATGACGGTTACCGTAATCGGCACGGCGAGCAGGGCGCCGGCAAACCCCCACAAAGTGCCCCATACGGCAAGAGACAGCAAAATCACCAGCGGGCTTAAGTTTACGCTCCTGCCGACGAGGCGCGGCTCGATGCCGGAGCTCATGACCTGTTCGGCGCCGACCAGAAAAACCAGCGCCATCGCGGCCTTGTGCACGCCGCCGCCATCGGGCTGGATCAGCGCAAGAATGACCGGCAACGTGATCGCGCTGACCGCGCCGACAATCGGGATATAGTTCAGGACAAAGATCAATAGCGCCCAAAACCCGGCAAAATCTACGTCAACGAGGCGAAGGATGACATAGCTGATCGTCGCCGTGATCAGATTAGTGACGGTTTTTACCGTTATATACTGACGCACCAGTGAACCGATATCGGAAATCGTTTCATTTACGGCGGTGCGCTGGGGATCGTTGGCGCTTAGCAGATTAATCTTTTTGAAGATGCGCCCGCGCTCAAGCATCATGAACACGGTGTAGAGAAAGATCGTCACCGAATTAGCGGTGAGCGAACGAACCGATGATGAAAGCGACGACAGCACCGGATTTATCATCGACAGCCCGGCTGCGCGGATTTCGTCAACGCCGCCGACAAAGTCTTCCGGCAAAATGCCCCAGCCGTGCAATTGCGCGATGCCGTCTTGCGTGAATTTGCGCAGTCGCTCTTCGTAAAGCGGCGCCGCATCCACCAGAGTTTCCACATTATTCTTGATGATTTCGACAAACAGTATGAACGCGGAGATGATCAGCGCGAATGCGAAGATGTAGCAAAGCCATCCGGGCAGGAACCGACCAATCATTGGCCCGCTTCGGATGATTTCTTTCAAGGTGTAAATCAGGAAGGAAAGGAACCCCGCCACCACCAGCGGGATGAAAATAAAACGGCCTGTATAGGCGATGAAAGCGATCAGTGTCGCAAGGGCAAGGCCGAAGAACAATCGCGCCGATCCGGGCAGGTATTGCCGCCGCTCCGCCACAGGAGACGCTGGTATTGCTTGAATTTTTTCGTCTTCGCACATATCTGACGTCTCCCGTGTATGGCGTTCGCCTTAGGCCGATTTGCAGTCATTCGCCAGAACGCTGCGGAAGGCGATAGCGAAAGGGTTTCATGTTCGCCGTTGAACTCGACTGGCGATCACCGGTTGAGGCGTTTGCGCCTTTTGCGGGTGACGTATTTTCGTTCCTGCTGCATGGCGGCGACGGGGATGGTGATTCTGGCTGGTCCGTCATCGGCGCCGACCCGGTGCGGACGATTGAATGGACGCGCGGCGCAACGCGTGTTGACGGCGCGCCGGTTGATGAAGCGCCATTGACCGTCATTCGTCGGTGGTGTCGCGAACGGCGCCTTGATCGCGGGCGACGCCGGATTGCGCCGTTCCAGTCCGGACTGTTTGCAGTGGTCGGTTATGATTGCGCGCCGCTTTTTGAACCCGCGGCGCCGACGCTGGATACACCTTACCAGATTCCGGATCTCGCAGTCGGCGCTTACGACGCTCTCGCAGTATTCAACCGCAAATCTCAACAGGCTTTCGTGGTTGGACGTTGTGCGAAGAAGGTTGCTGCGCTTGGCGAAAAAATGTCAGGCGCGCCCGCTCAGCCAGCCGCCGTGACCGGTGTGCGCGCCGCCGGGTCGACGTTCTCTCCGGCGCAATACCGCGCCGCCGTTTCGGAAGTCGTCGAGCGCATCAGGGCGGGGGAGATATTTCAGGCGAACATATCGCAGGTGTTGTCCGCGCGCCTTTGCGAAAAAAATACTGCCTACGAATTATTTTGTGCTCGCAGTAATATAGACTGTGCTGACGGCGCGGCAAATTTCGGGGCGCTCGTGAAGCTCCGCGGCGGCGATATCGTCTCGTTTTCGCCGGAACGTTTTTTCAAGGTGAGCCATTGCCCCGACGGATTGTCAGTCGTCGCCGAACCGATCAAGGGTACGCGTCCGCGTGGGACCGATCCCGCCAGCGATCACCGGCTGGCGCAGGATTTGTTGAACGATCCGAAGGACCGCGCGGAAAATATCATGATCGCCGACCTGACGCGCAACGATCTGTCCCGTGTGTGCCGCGACGGCTCGATACG
Source organism: Parvularculaceae bacterium (assembly GCA_041398145.1). Taxonomy (GTDB): domain Bacteria; phylum Pseudomonadota; class Alphaproteobacteria; order Caulobacterales; family Parvularculaceae; genus Amphiplicatus. The sequence continues at coordinate 56,578 of JAWKVF010000001.1, forward strand.
CGAAGACGAGATATGCGCGTTGATGACATTGCCGACCGTGCATCACCTCGTTTCACGTATCAGCGGCGTTCTGCGCGCGGAACTTGGCCCGCTCGATGTGCTCGAAGCGATGTTTCCGTGCGGATCGATTACCGGCGCGCCAAAAATCCAGGCGATGCAGGTGATCGCCGATGTGGAAAAACGCGGGCGCGGGCCGTATTGCGGCGCAATAGGCTATATCGACGATGGCGGCGAAGCGGATTTTTCTGTAGCAATCCGCACGATGATTGCGACGCAATCGGATTCGGCGACGCCGGCGATGGGCGCGTCCTTGTCGATCCCGGTCGGGGGCGGCATAACCGTGCGTTCCGATCCGCAATCGGAATATGAAGAAACGCTGTCGAAAGCCGCGGGCGCCCTGGCCGCGCTGGGGCTGACAAAGGATGACTATCGTTGATCTGCGTGATCGATAATTACGACTCGTTCGTGCATAATCTGGCGCGCTATTTCCGCGAGGCGGGACGGGTGACGCAAGTCATTCGCAATGACGCCGTCAGCGTTGCGGAGATCCTGGCGAGATCGCCAGCGGCGGTGATACTCTCGCCCGGACCCAAAGCGCCGGATGCGGCCGGGGTTTGCCTTGACCTGATCGCGAACCTGCCGGCGACGACGCCGCTGTTAGGGGTTTGTCTTGGCCACCAATGCCTGGTTGAGGCGTTTGGCGGGCGCACCGTCCGCGCTGCAACGCCGATGCATGGCGAGGCGAGCGAAATTCGCCATGACGGCGATGGGCTTTTTCGCGGACTGCCCTCTCCAATGCGCGCGGGTCGGTATCATTCGCTGGTGTCGGAACTGGCGCCCGATTGCGGTCTCGCAGCGACCGCTCATAGCGAAACTGGCGAAGTGATGGCGGTGCGCCGGCACGGCGCGCCTTGGTTCGGCGTACAATTCCATCCAGAATCCGTGCTGACGCCGCAAGGGCGTGCGCTGATTGACAATTTTATGTTGGAAGTCGCGGGAAGGGCGGCGGCATGATCTTGTGGCGCGACGGAAAATTCCTGCCCTCCGGTGCGATCATTTCCGCCGATGACCGCGGCTATTTGCTTGGCGACGGCGTGTTCGAGACGATTTTGGTCAAAGATGGCGCGCCGGCGTTTCTCGCCCCCCATGTTGAGCGTTTAAATCACGGCCTTTCGGTGCTGGCGTTCGACCGGCGCATTAAGGGCGCAGAAGTCATTGCGATTACGCAGGAATTGGCGGCGCGCAGTGCGATTGCCGGGGTCGCCGCACTGCGCATCACCATCACCCGCAGCGGCGGGCCGCGCGGCCTTGCGCCGCCGCGCCACGGCGCCGACGAGCACCAGATGATCACGCTGGCGCCATTGTCGCTGCATGAAACGCCCGCGCCGCTATCGCTAGTGCTCTCCGACTGTGTACGCCCCGGCGGCGCGGCGACATCATCGTTCAAGTGTATTGGCGCTTATGGCGAACATGTCGCCGCCAAAATTTTCGCGCAACGCCGCGACGCCGATGATGCAGTTATGGTCAATCCTTTCGGCCGGGTGGCGGGTTGCACCGCCGCCAATCTGTTTGTTCTGGACGGCGGGCGCTTGTTGACGCCGCCGACGGGGGAAGGGGCGCTCCCCGGCGTAACTCGGGCGGTGGTGATCGAAGAGGCGCGCGCCGCCGGTATCGTGATCAAGGAAACCCCGATTGACCCGCAACGGCTTGAGGGGCGGCGATTGCTCGTCACCAACAGCCTGATCGGCGTGCGCCGGGCGCAGCTTGGCGCGCCGTGCGCGGACGCGGCCGGCGACGAACTGGCGCGGGCTGTCCAATCAGCCTATCGCTACCGGCTGGAGCGTGAGTTTGACGAGGCTGGCGGCAAGTGAAAGCGTTCGAAATTACCGAGTATCAGGCGTCGTCGGTGATCTCGGCGTTGATCGCCGACGAGCTTGGCGTTCATTTCAGCCGCCATTTCGATTCGCTCACCACGGCGCGCTGGGCCGCCGATACGACGCTCGGGGCTGACGGGATCGGGCTGACACCTGACGAGCGCGCCGCCTGCGTCCGCCGGATCACGGACTTCTTCGGCGCCGAGACGAATATCGACCCGTCGGTGGAAACCATCGGGGCGTGGGCGGGGGTGATCGCTGACGTTGTTCTGCATCGCCAGGTGCGGTTCACCTTTGCGTCAGCCGCCGCCAGCCGACGCGAAATAGCTCATGCTGCTGATGATATTTACGCCGATGCGGCCGCCGCGGCCAATCTCATTTATGGCCGCCGGCGACTCCTTACGCTGGTGGCGCCGCACTCTCTGTTTGGTTTCGCGCTGAGCGTGCTGGCGCCGAACCTGTTACAGGTGCCGTCGATCGATGCGCGCGCACTGACGCCTGAAGCCCTGACCAAAGCGATGAGTTTCGGCGACGCGCTGGTCGCCACTCCGAGCCTTTGGCGTTATGTTATTCGTTCAGGCGTCGTCGCTCCGGATAACGCGATGGCGGTTTATTTCGGTGAGCCGATGGCGGGCGATCTTGCTGCGGATATGCGCAAGGCCGGTTTCGGCGCACAAAGAGAGCTATACGGATCGACGGAGACAGGCGTGATCGGGTGGCGGGATTCACCCGGCGAGGCTTTCGTTCTGTTCGACCATTGGCGGCGCGCCGGCGACATGCTGGAGCGAACGTCGCCCGGCGGCGGCGTGACCCCGGTCGACGCCATGGATACGCTTGTCTGGGAGAATGACCGCCGCTTCAAACTGGCGGGGCGTCGCGACGGCGCCGTTCAGATTGGCGCCGTGAATGTCTTCCCTGACCGCATAGCCGCAAAAATCTGCGAGCATCCGATTGTAAAAACCTGCGTGATCTCGGTTTCACGTCACGCCGGCGGCGCGAACCGCCTGATCGCCGATATCGAACTTGATAACGCCGCACCGGGCGAGTCGCTGGCGCGCTCGATAGATAGCTGGTGCCGGGCGAAATTGCGCCCGCAGGAGCGCCCGCGGGTTTACAATTTCAGATAAACCCGTACCAGAAAAAACAGGCCCGCAAGGGCCTGTTGATTTCGTTCGCCTCGTGGTCGAACCTGCTTAGTCGGCCGAGTTCGCAGACGATTGCGCCTGTTGCAGCTTCTGCTGCACCTGAGCGCTGACAGCGCCGAAGTTTTCGGTGCTGTCGCCAACGGTGATCGTCGGCTCACAAACCGTCATGCAGTTATAGGTGGTGCGTCCGACGCCGCGCTGTACGGTCAGCATTTCGCTGCCGGCAGAGCGTACGCGGACCATGATATTATCGACTTCGTTGCCTTCGGCATCGAACAGGAAAATATTGGTGAGACCCGGCGCCTTGCCGAACATCAGAAGGCGCGAATTGTCTTGTATCGTGATGTCGGCGATGCTGGGATTGCCGATAACGATCTGATCAACATCCTGCTTGAGGCGGTAAGGCGTAACCTGATCCATCGTCAGCCACACCTGTTCGGCGTGCGCGGCAGGCGCTGCGAAAAGGACGGCGAGAGAGATTAAGAATTTGCGCATCGGCAAGACCCTTCATGCTGTTGGTCAAATTCATAGCGTCGATGGGTCAAGAAAGGCTTAATCGGTTAAATCGAAGGCGAATCGCCTGCTAAAGTCTTTACCCGGAAATTTACGGACAATTTTAGATTTTACCCGGCTTTAAACCATATGCGCCACAAAAGGCAGAGAAATTCCGGGAGGATTATAATGCTGGCGGCAGATTTGGCGGCGAAAGAGGCGGAACAAATAACGGCGCTCTCTTTGGCGGATATCGAGCCGTTCATCGATCTGCCCGAAGCGGTTATGAAAGCCGTCGCCGAAATAAGTGAAGAGCGTGAGTACGCTGATGGCGAAACGATTTTCGCCATGGGTCAGTTCGACGGCTCCGAGGTGATTGTCGTATTGTCGGGGCAGGTTCGGATTTCTTATGCCGACATTCCAACCGGCGCGATGCTGTTTGAAGAGTTCGCTCCGGGCGACATATTCGGTCTCGCGCGATCCGTCATCGGCGGCGAGGATGAGCGTTTCGGTCAGCTTTCGCTCATGTCCGGCGGCGCTACGAAACTGGTGTCGATTGACGCGGAAGCCCTGCGGGTTATCGTGGCGCAGCGCCGCTCGCTGACCAAAAACCTGATGTATTTTTTTGCACGTCATGTTGCTGGCGGCGCCTCAAAGTTCAATGCGCGCGAGTCGTCTCCGGAACGTCGGATCTTTGCGACGCTCGTCGAATTTGTCGAACGCGATGCGGTCAGCGGTCAGTGGCGTATCGCAAAAATGCCAAAGCACCGGGAGCTGGCTGACCGTGCAAATGTCGACGAGGTAGATGCGGCAGCGGCGATTGCGACATTGATACAATCGGGAGTCGCGGTGCGCGATTATCCCGGGTTAATCATAACCGATATGTCGCAGTTAAACCGCCTCGCAAACTAGATTTTCATGCCGTCTTTGTGTTGCGTTAACCATAATCATCCGTAAACAAATAAAAATTTCAATTAGGATGATATGTTTATGTTTTCTTTACCGGTGCGGGGCATGATCGGGTACGTCTGAGGGGGGTTACCCAATCAGCGGTGCAAGAGTAAGAGTGTAAAGCAGGAGTCGACTCATGAAAGCTCTTCTGAACAAGTTTCTGAAGGACGAAGACGGCGCTACGGCCATTGAATACGGCCTGATCGCTGCCTTGATCGCGGTTGCGATCATCACCGCGGTTCGCGCGGTGGGTACTGAGCTGAACGCGACGTTCAGCACGGTCGCGAGCAACCTCTAATCGGTCCGCGAAACATTACGCTTCGGCGTATGGAAAAGGGAGGCTTCGGCCTCCTTTTTTTATTTTTCAATCAAATTTTATGTCTAACCGAATGTTAAGCGCCCGCTCCTAGAGTTTCTCTCACATTCACACATCAGGAGCGTTCGTCGTGACACCCGTGATCCCTCTGCTGTTCTTGTCGGCGTTTCCCGCGGCGCTTTTGATCGCCGCCATGAACGATATTTACGAATTCAAAATTCCCAACTGGGTTTCCGCCGTACTGTTTTGTTCGTTTTTCGCGGCGTCGCTCGGTCTGGGCGCGTCATCGTCACAAATGCTGGAGGGATTTATTCTGGCTTGTGTTGCGTTGGTGATCGGTTTTTCGCTGTTCGCCGTGCGTATCCTTGGCGGCGGAGACGCCAAACTCCTGGCGGCCACCGCGCCCTGGATCGGCCTTGGCGGCATTGCGGGTTTTCTTTTCAACGTGGCGCTCGCCGGCGCTGGTCTTGCGATTGTGTTAATGCTGTTTCGCCGGGTGCCGGCAATGCCGTTTTACGCACAGGCGCCATGGCTTCTGCGGCTGCACCAGAGACCTAAGGATATTCCGTATGCTGTCGCCATAGCGATCGGCGGACTTCTTAGCTTTTCGCAAACACCAAACTTTCAATTGGCCTTTGGCGGTTAATGAGATCGGTTAACAGAGTTTTGAGGACTTCTCCTTACCGTAAACACTGGGAATTCCTGAGCGTTCAGCTCAAAAAGCGAGGCAGGATAAAATGAATGTAACGCGTATAGCAGTCCTCGGCCTGGCGCTTGTCGCTGGCGTCGCTGCGTTTTTCCTGATGATGAACAACAAGACGGTTGCGCCGGTACAGGTCATGCAGGCGGTGCAGGAAAAGACCGTCCGCGTGCTTGTCGCCGATCGCGACTTCCAGCGCGGCGAACGGTTGACGGCCGAAAGCGTCAAATGGGTCGACTGGCCCGAAAAAGCGCTGTCGCCGTCTTATCTGACCGAGGAAACTGGCGGCGATCCCGCCGAGCTTGCAGAGGCGGTCGCGCGTACGACCATCGTCAATGGCGAGCCGATCATCGAATCGAAAATCGTACGCGTTGGCAGCTCCGGCCTGCTTGCCGCCGTGCTGGGGCCGGGCATGCGCGCCGTTACGATGCGGATTACGCCGGAAACGGCGGTCAGCGGGTTTATCCTGCCGGGCGACCGGGTCGATGTGTACTACTCGGAAGCTGACGGCGAGATCACCGCCACGAAAATGATTTTTGAAGATGTGCGCGTTCTGGCCATCAATACTGTGTATTCGGAAAATCCTGAAACGCCGACCCTTGAAGGCGCAAACGCCACCGTCGAATTGACGCCCGATGACGCCGAGCTGTTCATTCAAGCCCGCTCGTCGCGCGGCCAGCTCAGCTTCGCGCTGCGGAGCGTCTTCCAGCCGCCGGAAGGCGCGATCGCGCGCCGCAATCAAAGCATTGAGGTTATTCGTTATGGGCGTTCGTAGCACCATGCGTCAGGGGCATATCATGACTTTATCACTTCCTTCCGCCGTTCATCGTATCGTGCGCGGCGCGTGCATGTCGCTTGCCGCGCTCGCGATGGCTCCGATGGCCGCGCATGCCGCAAGCGGCGCCACCATCGACTATGGCGGGCAAAGCTCGGTGTCGAAAAGCATCGTGTTGCCGCTCGACAAGGCGGCGATCGTGGAATTGCCGCGCGCGGCGTCTGACGTTCTGGTTTCGCAACCCGCGACCGTTGACGCGGTTATCCGGTCGCCGCGGCGGGTTTACCTTCTGGGTCTTCAGGTTGGTCAAACCAATGCCTTCTTTTTCGACGGTTCCGGCAAACAGATCCTCAATCTCGAAATTCGCGTCGAACGTGATCTCGACGCGCTGACCGAGTTGATCGGTCGGTTGATGCCGGATGCGCGGATTACCGCCGAGGCGGTGAACGACAATGTCATTCTGCGCGGCAATGTGCCGTCAAGCGCACAGGCGACGAATGCCGTCGACATCGCAGGCCGGTTTATCGGCGATCCGCAAAAAGTCATCTCCATGATGTCGATCCGTGATCGCGAACAGGTTATGCTCAAGGTTCGTGTTGTTGAGATGCAGCGTTCGCTGATCAAACAACTCGGCATTGATCCCAATGGCGTCGCCGCGCTTTCCAGCTCGACGATTGAAGCGACCGCCAGCACCATCGCCAGCGGCGCGACCGCGGGTTTGACCGGCACGTTCAGCCGTCTGTTCAGCGATGGCGAATCGCGCGTCGGCTTGTCGTTCCAGGCGCTTGAGCGCGTCGGCCTCGTCAAGACGCTGGCCGAACCGACATTGACCGCCGTTTCCGGCGAAACCGCCAGCTTCCTCGCGGGCGGCGAGTTTCCGATCCCGATCGGGCAGCGCGACGGCGTTATCTCGCTCGAATTCAAGGAGTTCGGCGTCGGCCTCGGCTTTACGCCGCTGGTGCTGGGCAAGGGCCGCATCAATGTCAAAGTGTCGACGGAAGTCAGTGAAATTTCGCCGCAGAACAATTTCAGCCTCGGCGGCGATACGGTCACCATTCCAGGTACGCCGGCGGTGCCGGGTCCTTCAGATCAATATACGATGATCGATAGCGATAGCGACGGCATTCCCGACCAGGTCGTCAACCTGACGTCGGTCGCAGCGGGCGAGGTTGCGGGCGTTCCTATCCTCGGCAATCCGATCGGGCGCGACACCGGCATACCTGCTGGCGAACCGTCGGTATTTTCAACCAACGGTCTCACCATCCCCTCGCTTACCGTGCGCCGGGCCAAGACGACTGTTGAATTGCCGTCGGGCGGCAGCCTCGTCATGGCTGGCCTGCTTCAGGAGAACATGCGCCAGACCATCAGCGGTGTGCCGGGCATCAAGGATATTCCGCTGCTTGGGCAATTGTTCCGCAGCCGCGATTACCAGAATTCCGAGACGGAATTGGTCATCATCGTGACGCCGTATCTGGTCGATCCGACGCATGAGTCAAAGCTCACCGACCCAGCCAAGGGCTTCGTCGCCGCCAGCGACATGCATACCCTTCTGACTGGCAAACTGGTTTCAACCTATGGGCTGGCGGGCACCGGCGTCGAAGAGAAGACGCTGCAAGGCCCGATGGGCTTCATCCTCGACTAGAAAGAAAACTGTCATGACGAAATCAGCATACAAAACACTTCTGGTCGCAATAACGGCGTCGGCCGCTGCCGCGTGTTCAAGCGCATTTAACGGCCCGCAAGAAGCGTTGACCGTGGCCGAAGAGCATCCGATCTCTGTGGACAGCCAGACCATCACAATGACGATCGATCTGGCCGACGCATCGACCGAACTGTCATCGATAGACAGGGCCCGGCTTCGCGCTTTCGCCGACTCTTATCTTCGCAACGGTCATGGCGCATTGTCGGTTACGACGCCGTCTGGCGTCGGTTCTGACGGCGCGGCAAAGGACGCCGCCGGCAAGATCCGCCAGGCGCTGTTCGATCAAGGCGTACCGTGGTCGGCGATGCAGGCTGACGCCTACGCCGCCGGCGATAGATCGCGAGGCGACGTCATTCTTTCCTATACGCATTATGTTGCAACGCCGAGTGCGTGCGGCGTCTGGGAAGGCATCCGCCAGCGCGATTACGCAAACCGTCGGACGCCGAATTTCGGCTGTTCATCACAGAACAACCTGGCGGCGATGGTTGCCGATCCGCATGATCTGATCGCGCCGGCGGAAATGACCGACCCCGACTCGGCTTTCCGTATTCGCGGGGTGCAGGCGTTCCGCGCAGGAACATCGCCAGCCTCTGAAACGGATTCAGAATCTGACGTTCGGGTTGCAGAATAAGATTTCGGGGGGTCGGCGTCGCCATAACGGCGCCTGAATGGAGAATATGATGAGGAAGGCTGCAGAAGAAGCTATCGATTTCTCGCTAGAGGACGAGGAAGGTGCGGCAAACGCCGCGGCCAGCCTTGGTCCCGATGGCGGTCCGATGAAGTCCAAAACGGTTCGGTACGCCAATCCGGAAACCGTGGAGGTCGATGACGACGACGCCTGGCTCGAAGACGAATTGTCGGAGGAAGAGCTGGCGGCGCTCGGCGAGGAAGACTTTGACGTGGACGAGCTCTCCGACGAGGAGCTTCTGGCCGGCGAGCTTGGCGTAGCGGACGACGCTGATGATTTCAGCTTCGATCCGGCTGACCTCAAGGACCCCGAGCCAGATGCGGAGGAAGACGAAGCGCCGGTCGCCGCGCCTGCGGCAAAGCGTGCGCCTGTCGTGCCCGCGGTGACGATGCAGACCTCGCTGACCGCTCAGGATGGATATGACGACGCGCCGCTCGCTGAGTATGGCGAAGATGATGAAGATCACCGGCCGGTGCCGCGCATTTCCATCCATGCCTTCTGCGAAACGCCGGAAACAACGGCGCTGATTGAAAAAGCCGGCATCGACCGTCGTCTCGCCAAGACCCATTTGACCATGCATATGGGCGGGCTTTCCAAGGCGATTGAGCATTTCCAGACCGCGGCGACGCCGAACCTGATCATGCTTGAATCGCTGGAGGGCGGTCCGGGCCTGTTCGGCCAGCTCGGCGAACTTGCCGAAGTATGCGATCCGACCACCAAGGTCATCATCATCGGCCGCGCAAACGACATCGCATTGTATCGCGAACTGGTGCGTCAGGGCGTAAGCGATTACATCGTTCGTCCACGCTCGCCGTTGCAACTGATCAAGTCGATCGCGGCGCTCTACATTGATCCGTCGGCGCCGCCGATCGGGCGTACGATTGCGTTTGTTGGCGCGCGCGGCGGAGTTGGCTCGTCGACCATCGCCCACAATGTGGCGTGGTGCGCGGCGGAAGAACAGCAAAGCGACACCGTCATTCTCGACCTTGACTTGCCGTTTGGTACGGCCAGCCTTGACTTCGAACAGGATCCGACGTCCGGCCTGATTGAGGCGCTCTCGTCGCCGGAACGCCTTGACGACGTCTTGCTCGACCGGTTGCTGCAAAAGCATACCGATCATCTCAGCCTGTTTACGGCGCCAAACCTTCTTGATCGTGACTACGACATCGATGATCAGGCGTTCGAGACGGTGATCGACGTCGTGCGCGGCGCGGCCCCGACGATTGTCGTCGATGTGCCGCATATCTGGAGCGGCTGGTCAAAACGCATCTTGCAGACGGCTGACCAGATCATCATTACCGCAACTTCCGATCTGGCGGCGTTCCGCAACACCAAGAACCTCGTCGATATCATATCGGGTTCACGGCCGAACGATGCGCCGCCGATTCTGGTGATCAATCAGTTTGATCCAAAACTGTCGTCGGTACAGCCGGAACAATATGTCGAGCATGTCGGTTTGAAGCCGACTGTGGTGTTCGGATGGGAGCCGCAATTGTTCCACACGGCGGCGACAAACGCAGCGCCGATTATCGAAGTCGGCGCCAAAACAAAGACCGCGCAGGGGTTGCGCGACCTGACGGCGCATGTGCTTGGCCGCACGACGTCGCCGACCAAGCGCGGCCGTTTCAGCCTCGCAGGACTGCTCAAAAAACGATAGGGCGTTAATCCATGTTCGGACGCAGAACAGCAGAAGTAGATCCGCAGCCGCAGGCCGCGGCGAAGCCGAAGGCGACCGCTGGCGCAAAGCCGGCGCCGAAGCCGGCTGCGCCCGCAGCATCGACGCCGGCGAAAAAGGCGCCAGCGCCGCCGCCGCGCGTATCAAAATCCGCCGCCAAGCAGGAACGGGTGGAAATTGGCGGGCGTACGGATGAATATTTTCAGACCAAGACGACCATCTTCAATGCCCTGATCGACACCATCGATCTTTCGCAGCTTGCACAGCTCGACACCGAGTCGGCGGCGGAAGAAATTCGCGATATCGTCAACGAGATCATCTCGATCAAGAATGTTCAGATGTCGATCGCCGAGCAGGAAGCGCTGCTGCAAGACATCTGTAATGACGTTCTTGGCTATGGCCCGCTTGAGCCTCTTCTCGCTCGTGACGACATCGCCGACATCATGGTCAACGGCGCCAATCGGGTGTTTATCGAAGTTGGCGGCAAGATTCAGCTTACCAATGTCCGCTTCCGCGACAATGCACAGTTAATGAACATTTGTCAGCGCATCGTGAGCCAGGTTGGCCGCCGTGTCGATGAAGCAAGCCCGATATGCGACGCGCGCCTGCCGGACGGTTCTCGTGTCAACGTCATCGCGCCGCCGTTGTCGATTGACGGCGCCGCGCTGACCATTCGTAAGTTCAAAAAAGACAAGCTGAAGATGTCGGACCTGATCAATTTCGGGTCGATTTCTCCGGAAGGGGCGAAAGTCCTTGAAATTATCGGTGCGTCGCGGATCAACACGCTGATTTCCGGCGGGACCGGTTCGGGCAAGACGACGCTGCTCAACTGTATGACCGGCTTCATCGAACTTGATGAACGCGTCATCACCTGCGAAGACGCCGCGGAACTTCAACTTCAGCAGCCTCACGTCGTGCGGCTTGAAACTCGCCCGCCGAACCTTGAAGGTCAGGGCGAGGTGACCATGCGCGACCTTGTCAAGAACTGCCTGCGTATGCGCCCTGAACGCATCATCGTCGGCGAGGTTCGCGGCCCGGAGGCGTTTGACCTCCTGCAGGCCATGAACACCGGCCACGACGGTTCGATGGGCACGTTGCACGCCAACAGCCCGCGTGAAGCCCTTCAGCGTATTGAATCCATGATCACCATGGGCGGCTATAACCTGCCGTCAAAAACCATCCGTGAAATGATTGTCGGTTCAATCGATATCATCATTCAGGCGGCGCGTCTTCGCGACGGCTCACGCCGCATCACGCATATTACCGAAGTGCTGGGTACGGAAGGCGACACCATCATCACCCAGGATCTTTTTGTCTATGCGATTACCGGCGAAGACGAAAATGGCAAGCTCGCCGGCAAGCACCAATCCACAGGTATTGCGCGTCCGGCGTTCTGGGATCGCGCCAAATACTACGGCAAGGATCAGGAGCTGGCTGAGGCTCTCGACGCAGCGGCGGAGTAATAGCGCGCATGGACCAGCAGTTCATCATCGTTGCGGTTCTGGGGATTGTCGCTGTCGGCGCCCTTGCATTCGTCTTTCTTGCGCCAACCCAGAAAGACAAGGCGAAAAAGCGCGTCTCCGCGCTTGAAGGTCGCAAAAACGCAAAGCGCGCCAGCCAGACCGCGGCGAACGAGGCGTCCAGTAAAGACCGGCGCAAAAAGGTCACCGAGGCGCTGGCGAAAATCGAAAGTCAGAACAAAGAGCTCAAGAAAAAGCAGCGCGTTTCGCTGGAGCGAAAGCTGGAGCAGGCTGGTCTGCCGATCACATCGAAACAGTTCTATATGGGGGCGGTCGTTGCGGCGCTGGTTCTCGGTTTTATAGGGTTTATTTCCGGCCAGAAACCCATCGTCACCGTTGGCATGTTCTTTATCGGCGGGTTCGGGCTGCCGAACTGGTTTGTCGGCTTTTCGATCAAGAGCCGTCAGAAGAAGTTCGCCAGTGAATTTTCCAACGCCATTGATGTTATCGTACGCGGTGTCAAGTCTGGTCTGCCGGTCAATGAATGTCTGAAAATTATCGCGGCGGAAGCGCCAAAGCCGGTAAACGAAGAGTTTCATCAGCTAACGGAGGGCCTGCGTATCGGCTTGTCGCTGGAGCAGGCGCTGGGGCGCATGTATGAGCGCATGCCGCTGCAGGAGGTGAGCTTCTTCGCGATTGTCCTGATGATCCAGCAAAAGACCGGCGGCAACCTTGCGGAAGCCTTGAGCAATCTTGCCGGCGTTTTGCGCGGGCGCAAGCTGATGGAGGGTAAAATCAAGGCGCTCTCCTCGGAAGCCAAGGCCTCGGCATTGATCATCGGCGCCTTGCCGTTCCTGGTGATGGGCGCGGTGAAATTGTCGTCGCCGGATTATCTCGACCCATTGTTCAACACCAAGCCCGGCAATTTCGTTTTGCTTGGCGCCGGCGTGTGGATGGGCACCGGCATCTTTGTGATGAAGAAAATGATGCAGATCAAGGTCTAGGGCGGCGACATGAACGAGTTCATCAACACAGTCACGGATCGCCAGTTTCAGATTTCGCTGCTCGTGGCGCTCGCTGCGATCGGCACCATCTACACGCTGATAGAACCGTTATTCGTCAAGGATCGGTTGAAAGAGCGCATGAAAGGCGTCGCCGATTACCGCGAGCGCCTGCGCCAGCAGCAACGCGACACCTTCGCCAAGCGCTCCAACGGCAAGCTGCGCGCCGCGTCGGCGCAAGGGGCGCTGAAAGAGCTCGTCGAAAACCTCAACCTGCTTGAGGTGTTTGACGCAAACGAGGCGCGCAAGCAATTGATCATGGCCGGGTTCCGCGGTCAGCGTCCGGTCTTTATCTTTATGGCCGCGCGCATCGGCATGCCGTTTGTCGCAGCGACGTTTGCCGGCGTATATGTTTACCTGCTCGGCGGGTTCGAGCTCGACAGTTTCGGCAAGTTGATGGCGACGTTCGGCGGATTTCTCGCCGGTTTCCATTTGCCGAACATCTACATCAAGAACGCGGTGGGCAAACGTCAACAGAAAATCCAGCTTTCCTGGCCGGATGCGCTCGACTTGCTGTTGATTTGCGTGGAATCCGGGATGTCGATCGAGGCCGCGTTCCAAAAGGTCAGCCAGGAAGTCGGCTCGAACTCGCCGGAACTGGCGGAGGAACTGGGCCTGACCGTCGCAGAACTCTCGTATCTTCAGGAACGGCGCTTGGCCTACGCCAATCTCGCCGAGCGTACCGGTCTCGACGGCGTGAAAGGCGTTACGACGGCGCTTATTCAGTCGGAAAAATACGGTACGCCGCTCGGGCAGTCGCTGCGGGTCATGGCCCAGGAAAGCCGTGAATTGCGGATGCAGGAAGCCGAGAAAAAAGCCGCCGCCCTGCCGCCGAAACTCACAGTGCCGATGATCGGATTTTTCCTGCCGGTCCTGTTCGCGGTTATTCTCGGCCCGGCCATCATGTCAGTCATGGGCATCGTCGATTAGAGCCTGTTACAGGTAAAGTGGTTCACCGGTTGATGGTTCCCATCCATCAACACCGGTTCGCAACAGGCTCAGCCAGATATTTAGAGCCGAATGCGCAATCATGTCAGCCGCAATCGGCTCTAACGATCTTGGCCGATCCCGCGCTCGTGTCGCGGCAGACTGTCAGTGGTTTCGAACCAGGCGATTTTCGATCCGTAATAGATGTGAAATTCCGGCGCCATGACGGCGGGATCGTCAAGCGTGGCCGTGTTGACGCTCAGCGTTGCTTTGGCGTCGTCTTCGCGAAACACAAGATAGGTTCCGCAGCTTGAACAGAATTCGCGCCCGGCCCGTGCCGACGCCCTGAATGTTGCAGGCGCGCCAGAGTTGTAAGCGAACTGCGCGGGCTTTACCGCGAACCACGCCACCACCGGCGCGCCGCTCTGGCGCTGGCAGGTGCGGCAATGACAATAGCCCGATTCCTCGACAGCGCCGTCGACGTGGTACCGCACGGCGCCGCAAAGGCAGCCGCCTTCAGCCTTGATTTGCAATCGCTTCGTCATGATAACGCTCCCGCATTGCGCGCTCGCGGCGCCACGCGGTCTCATATACCCGAATTACCCGACTTATTGCGCGGAAATCTGGTCGAGCGCTTCGTAAAGCGGCAGGCGTCCCGCGGCGACTTCCTCGCGCGAGGGCGCGGTCTGGCCAAGGCGCGCGCGGTAAACCCAGAAATTCGTCAACACCCGTTCGACGAAATCACGGCTTTCCGGGTTGGGAATGCTTTCGATGAAGAGCAACGGATCTTCAAGGCTGAGATCGCGCTTCCAGCGCCGAAGATTGCCGGGCCCGCCATTATAGGCGACGGCCATTTCAAACAGGTCGCCGTCGGTGGTGCGCTCAATGAGATGGTTCACATAACTTTGCCCGAGCGACATGTTGAACGCCGGGTCATACAGCCGGTCACTCCCCTTGCCGCGCCGAAGTGAACGATCCTTGGCGACATAGCTTGCCGTTCGCGGCATCAACTGCATAAGTCCTTTGGCGCCGACGCGGCTGGTCGCTTCGACCTTGAATTTCGATTCCTGCCGCATCAGCGCATAAAGCAGCGCGCGATCCGCGGTAAATCCGTCGGAGGGGATGTAATCTGGAACCGGGTAGAGGCCTGGCTCGAAAACGCGCCCTTCTCGCGCCATCGCAATATCGATCTGTGCGGCCGGCAGGTTGAGCGCCGTCGCGAGCGCCAGCAGGGTTATCGCATTATCAGTTGAGGCGCGCCCGTTCACCCAGCGAAGTTCGATGTCCGCTTCGATGTCCTTGCCGACTTCGTCAAGCGCGACGGCGCGGCGCGTTTGCGGCAAGTCTGCAAACAGCTTTTCCACGGCGGCCGGTTCAACAGCCGGTGCGGTCCAGTTATAATCATGCTCCTTGCCAAGCTGGGCCAGGGCGAGTTGACCGTAAAATGTAAAAGGAAAATCGGCCGCGATCTCTAGGTTGGAGGCGACATCCCCTGCGTGTCCGTCCGCGAGCGCGGTGCGCGCGGTCCAGAATGCCGCCGCTGACCGCAAGTCGTCCTCCTGATACGGATTGGCGGCCATCGCTGAAAAATTCTTGTGCGCGCGGTCATAATCGCCATTGCGAAAATCAATCAGACCGGCGATCCAGTATGCAAGCACGGCGCTCTCGCCGCTGCGGCTGGCGGCTTCATCGGCAAGCTTTTTCGCGGTTTCGACATATCCCTGATAATAAAGGCTCGCAGCGATCCATGAGCGCATGCGATCAAACTGACGCGTGGTGATGGCGCCGGTGCGGTGGCGCTTTTCAATTTCACGCAATGCCTGCGCCGCCTGTTCTTTCTTGGCGAGATAGCGCACGCGGCCCTCGATCTGGTTCAGCAGCGGTCGCGATGTCCGCGCGTAATCCGCCTCCAGATCCGGGTGCAAGGGCTTGGCTGGTATGCTTTTCCATTTACGGGTGATCGGACGGACGGGGGGCGCGGCGCCTTTCGGGCGGCGTTTCAGCGCCAGAGCATAAATTTTTTCCGCTTCCGGATGGTCGGCGTAATACGCCATCCATTGTTTGAGTTCGCCATATTGAGAGCGATACGCCGTCGGGTGCATATAACGCTGGTATTTGACATAGCCGAGCAACACATCGTCTTGCAGCTGTGCGATCAGGCGATCAGCGGCGTCCCAGCGGCCGGCGTCCTGAAGGCTGAAAATCTCACGGTAAAGCTCAACATCGGCTTGCGACAAAACCGTCGGCGCAGTGGGCGTCTCGTCGGCGCGGGCGATCCCGGCGATTGCGAAAACCGCCGCAATGACAAGAAACAAACGCGCCACGTCTAACCCCGGTTGGAACCGCCACAATGCCCTGCCTACGATAAGCGCGCCGACGTTAATCATCTCTTAACCTGGCCTTTAACGCCAATAAATCCCGCCATGCGAGGCGCTTTTGCGCCGGCTGGCGCAGAAGAAACGCCGGGTGAAACACCGGCAAGGCCGCAAAGGTTTCGCCGTTTTCGAGTTCGATGTCGCGCCACTGCCCGCGCGAGCGCATGATCCCGGTAATGCCCAGCAAGGCCTGCATCGGCACGCCGCCGGCCAGCATGATCGCCTTTGGCCGTGTGATGGAGATGAGTTTTTCGACGAAAGGCCGGCAGATCGCAATTTCCACCTGGGTCGGCGCGCGATTGCCCGGCGGACGCCAGTACACGACGTTGGAGATCAGCGTGTCGGCCTCGCGCGACCGCTCGATTGCGCCCAGCATGCGGTCGAGCAACTGGCCGGCGCGACCGACAAACGGTTTGCCGATGCGGTCCTCGTCGCGCCCCGGCGCTTCGCCGATGATCAGCAATCGCGCGCCCGGTACGCCGTCAGCAAAAACGGTGTTGCGCGCGCCCTGTTTCAGTCCGCAACCGTCAAAAGCGACGACCGCCGCGCGCAATTCATCATGGGTGGCGCACGCCGCCGCCGCGGTTCGCGCGGCATGCACCGCTTCGTCGACGCTCAGGCTGGCGGTAGCCGCGATGACCGCCACGGGCGCCTGTTTCGCCGCCGACCGTGACGGTCGATCAGGTGAAATATCAATAATATCAGACACTGTGTCTGACACGAAATGATTTGCCGGGAACGCGCCGACGGCTTCGTCCACGCCTTGTTCAACGTACCATCGCAGCAAGGCCCTGCAGGCCGTATCTGTCCCGTGTTGTTCCACCATGGGGGAAGACGCAGCACACCCGTCCTTCGCAGTCAAATGGCTTCAATCAAACATTGGCGGCGAACAGGCATTGTGCGGCGTAATATAATGGCAGACCCCACAACCTGTTGGCGAATGACGGCGTGGCGAAACGGTCCTCGGCGACGGAAACGTCGGAAAGAGAGAAGCCAACGGCGGCGAATGAAAGATAAAGCGCCTGCATCGTCGGCGCCGCCTGAAGATGCGCGTAACTCGCGACCACCATCAACGAGATGATGAGCGTATAAGCGGCGACGGGAAGGCGAAAATCGTCAAGTTTCGCCCATAACCGGGTCAGCACAGCGCCCGTAAACACCGCCATGATAAGCGCCGAGGTCAGCGCCGCAGCGCCGATTTTGACGCCTCCGGTCACGAAGGCGCCGGCATAGGCGATGTGCCCCAACGCGAAAGCGGCCATGCCCGCCAGAAACGCCGCGCGGTGGGTCGGGATCAGCAACACATCGCCCGCCACGCATAACGCTAGACCCAACAGGATCGTCTTGCCGAACGTGCTGTCCAGGGCGCCGGCGGAGATCGCAAGCGCGATGAAGCACGCCGATGCGGCGGGTTTGAACACCCATCTAAGGCTTGCCGAATCGCGCGCCTCAGCCACGAGCAGGGCAGCGGTCATGACGGCGCACGCCGCCGCCCAGAATAGCGGGGTCATCATCTGTCCGATCTCGTCGCCGGCGAAAAACGAAAGCTCATGGCATTGGCATTTGCCGGGGAAATGCGTCAAAAGCAAAGGCTGAATGCAGATTGATCGCTACAATGACGAGGATTGCTGATGGCCGGCGACGCCCCCGAACGCGAAACCATGGAATTTGACATTGTGATCGTCGGCGCGGGCCCCGCAGGGCTTTCCGCTGCGATCCGGCTGAAACAACGGGCCGAGGCCGCCGGCGCCGACATTAATGTGGTGGTTGTCGAAAAGGGCTCTGAAGTCGGCGCGCATATCCTGTCGGGCGCGGTGCTCGACCCGACCGGCCTTGATGCATTGATGCCTGACTGGCGAGATCGCGGCGCGCCGGTCGATGCGCCCGTGACGTCGGAGAGTTTCAAACTGCTGGGCCCGTCAGGCTCGTTTTCGCTGCCTGTCTGGGGGATGCCGCCGATGGTGAAGAACCACGGCAATTACATCGTTTCCATGGGCAATATCTGCCGCTGGCTTGCCGAGCAGGCAGAGGCGATGGGTGTTGAAGTCTATCCTGGCATGGCGGCGTCCAAGCTTGTCTACCGCGAAGATGGATCAATAAAAGGGGTCGTCGTCGGCGAGGTCGGCATCGGCCGCGACGGTCAGCCGACTGATCATTATGAGCCGGGGATGGAGCTGTGCGGCAAATACGTCTTTATCGCGGAGGGCGTGCGCGGTTCGCTCGCCAAACAGATCATCGCAAAATTTGGTCTTGATGACGGTCGCGAGCCGCAAAAATACGGCATCGGCCTGAAAGAACTCTGGGAGATCGATCCCGCGAAGTCGCGGCCGGGCCATATCCAGCACACATTCGGCTGGCCGCTGAAAAACAATACCGGCGGCGGCTCATTTCTCTATCACTACAACGACAACACCATCGCACTCGGGTTCGTCGTTCACCTGAATTACAAAAACCCGTATCTTTATCCGTACGGAGAGTTTCAGAAATTCAAGACGCATCCTGAAATCGCCGAACTGCTTGAAGGCGGCAAGCGCATCGCCTACGGTTCGCGCGCGATCACCGAGGGCGGGTATCAGTCAGTGCCGAAGCTTTCGTTCCCCGGCGGCGCGCTCATCGGCTGCTCGGCGGGCTTTGTGAACGTGCCGCGCATAAAGGGCAATCACAATGCGATGCTGACCGGCGTCATGGCGGCGGATGCAGCGTTTGACGCGGTGAGCGCCGGGCGCGAAGGCGATGAGCTGACTGCTTATGATGACGCCTATGACGGTTCGGCGGTCAAGGCCGAGTTGAAAAAGGCGCGCAACGCCAAGCCGTTGTGGACGAAATTCGGCACGCTCGCCGGCGGCATCGCGTTCGCCGGGCTGGATTTGTGGACGAACACGATCATTCCCGGGTTTTCAATTTTTGGCACCCTTGGCCATGGCAAAACCGATGCGGCGTCGACGGAGCCGGCCGACAAGCATGCGCCGCCCGATTATCCCCGTCCTGACGGGGTTTTGACCTTCGACCGACTGACGAACGTGTCGTTTTCAGCGACAAATCATGAAGAAAATCAGCCGCCCCACCTGCGCCTTAAAGACCCGTCAATACCGATTGCGGTAAATCTGCCCATCTATGACGAACCGGCTCAGCGGTATTGTCCGGCCGGGGTGTATGAGGTGATCGCCGATGACGACGGATCGGATCCACGGTTCCAGATCAATGCGCAAAATTGCGTTCATTGCAAAACCTGCGACATCAAGGATCCATCCCAGAACATTGTGTGGACGACGCCCGAAGGCGGGGGCGGTCCCAACTATCCGAATATGTAATCGCATCGCCCGGAGCAGAATGTTGATTTTCACAAGGATTGTTTCATGTGCGTTCGCCGCCGCGGCGCTCGCCGCTTGCGCCACGGCCCCGCGACAGGGAACGGTGACGGGCGATTATCTCGCGGGACGTCTGGCCGAAGGCGTCAATGACGTTCAGGCCGCCGCCAATGCCTATGGCGCTGCGGTCAAGGCTGGTCCGGCTGACGAGGAATTGCTGCGCGATGCCTTCTTTTATCACCTTGCCGCCGGCGAGATTGAAGCATCGCTGCCATATGCGCGACGTCTTGCAAGTGTGGACTCGCCCGACGCGCTGGCGTTGATCACGCTTGCTGTCGTCGACATCAAGCGCCACGAATATGGGGCGGCGCGTAAATATCTTGAAGGCGACTTTACTGAGCCTTATGCAAAAACCATCGCGTTTCTCCTCGACGCCTGGGCGATCTATGCGGCAAGCGGCGCCGACGCCGGCCTCGCAGCGCTCGATGCTGGCGGCCCCGATGTTTTTCAGGGCTTCGTGCCGCTGTTCAAAGCGCTGATGCTTGAGACAAAAGGCGAAATCACGGGCGCGCGTCAGGCGCATGAATTATCTATTTACTCCTATGGCGGACCGGTGGGTCGCGAAGCGTATGGCGCGTTTCTTGAGCGCAGCGGCGACGTCTCTGCGGCGCGTGAATTTTATGCGCTTCTTGATCGTGATCCCGGCCCTTCGCGCCGTGTTGCGCAAGCGGGGCTGTCACGCCTTGATCGCGGCGAAATTTCGTCTGCATACGCAGGAATTACTGCTGATAAGGGCGGCGCCATTGCGCTATACCTCTTTGCGGGGAACATGCTGGAGCAATCGGCCGAACAACGCCAACGCGCCGCCGACGCCGGTTTTAACGTCGGTTTGCCGAAATACAATTTCCCGTTGGCGTTGGCGCAAATGGCGATCTACCTCGATCCGGGTTCGGCCGATGCGCGCCGCCTAGTAAGCGGCGTCATGAATGTTTACGGCAATTACGATTCTGCGCGCCGGGCGCTCATGCCAATCCCGCCTTCGTCGCCGCATTACGAGCAAGCGCGCATCGAAATCGCCGCCGGGCTGGTTGAAGAGGGGCGAGAGGATGACGCCGCCAAAATACTGAAGGAAACAGTCAAGCTTGACCCTCGCGCTGATGAGGCGCGGCTGACTTATGCCGGGCTGCTCGCCCGCAAACACCAATATGAAGGTGCTATCAGTGTGTTGAGCGAGGTCATCGACAGCCTGGGCGATGAGCCGCGCGAAGACGCCTGGCGTTATTACCTCAGCCGTGCGGCGTCATTGATGGAAATCGACAACTGGCCCGCCGCCGAACGCGATCTCGAACGCGCGGTGGAAATTGCGCCGGAGGAAGCCACGACGCTGAACTATCTCGGGTATAGCTGGGCGGAACGCGGCGAAAATCTCGAACGCGCATTCGAGCTGATTGAAAAAGCCGTCGAGCTTGAGCCGTCTTCCGGCGCAATCATCGACAGTCTCGGCTGGGCGCATTATCAACTCGGCGAATATGACCAGGCATTGGGACATCTTGAGCAGGCGGCGGCGCTTGAACCGGCCGATCCGACCATCACCGACCATTTGGGCGATGTGTACTGGCGTCTGGGGCGCGAACGTGAAGCGCGTTTCCAATGGCGGCGCGCGCTCGAACTCAAACCCGTCGACCGGATGCGCGAACAGGTCGAGGGCAAGCTTGAAAACGGCCTTCCCGCGCCTGAAGCGTCCGGTGACTAGCCTCCTGGTGCTGGCGACATGATTTGCGAAATCGCGCCGGCGAAGATCAATTTGTACCTGCATGTCGGCGCCAAACGCGCTGACGGGCTGCACGATCTGGCGAGCCTGTTCGTTTTCGCCGATTTCGGCGATGTGTTGAGCGTCGAGCCAAGCGACGCAATCACGCTTGAAATTACCGGGCCGTTCGCCGCGCCGTTACAGCGCGAATCGGCGTCGAACAACCTCGTCATGCGCGCCGCCGAAACCTTGAAACAGGCGAGCGGCGCCCGTGGCGGCGCCCGCATGACCCTTGAGAAGCGATTACCCATCGCCGCTGGCGTCGGCGGGGGCTCGGCTGATGCGGCGGCGGCGCTGCGGGCGCTGGACAGGCTTTGGGGCCTGTCGATGCGCGAGCACGAACTGCGCCGCCTCGCGTTCCGGCTTGGCGCCGATGTGCCGGCATGCCTTGGCGCCGGGCCGGTCGATGTCACCGGCGCGGGCGAGGTGATTCGCGCCGGTCCTCGCCTACCGCCTTTGTGGGTGTGTCTCGTCAATCCGCTCGAAGCGATGCCGACCGGGCCAAGCTTCCGCAGCTTTGATGACGCCCACCCATATCCGCCGACGCCGGCGATTGCTGCGCAGCGCGGATTTTTCAGTGTTGAGGACATGAAACGGTTAATGGCGTTGTCCAGCAACGACTTACAGCCATTCGCGGTGGCGCGCCGGGGCTCAGTTCAAACCATCATCGAATGGCTGTCATCGCGGTCCGGCTCGCTCTATGCTCGGATGTCAGGCAGCGGTGCGACCGTTTTTGCTCTGTTCACCTCGGCGGCGGCGGCGGCGCGTGCGGCGACGGCGGCCCGCGGCAAAGGCTGGTGGGCGGCGAGCGGAAAGGTGGTTTCCGCCGAACAGATCGAGGGGGATTAGGGTCGGATGGTTTCACCAGCAGCGATCATGGCGGCGGCGGCGGCATGGACCGCGCTGTGCGTTTCATTCCTGCTCAGCCGTGCGCTGTCCGAGACCCGTTGGCTGCAGGACCGGCCGAACGAACGTTCAGCCCATGCGCGCGCAACGCCTCGCTCCGGCGGGGTTGCGATTTTCGCCGCGTGGATCACGTCAATGTCGATATTGGCGCTGCTCAGCAAGATGTCGGGTGTCGACAATGACTTTTTAATGTTCGCGATGTTCGCGACGATTGCGTTTGCGGTCGGGCTTGCTGACGATCTTTTGACATTAAAGCCGCTGGTCAAGCTCGCCGGACAGGTTTTCACCGCCGCAGCGTTTTTATATCATTTTGACCCTGTTTCCCTGCCGGCGCTCCAGATTTTCGGCGATGCGGCTGCAAACGCCGGCGCATATGCGCTGACGATGTTCGCCATCGTCGCGTTCATGAACGCCTATAATTTCATGGACGGCGTCAACGGCCTTGCCGCCTCGTGCGGGGCGTTCGTGATGGCGGCGCTGGCGGTCGCGTCGGTTGGCGCTGGCGATCTGGCGTGGTCAATGACGGCGTTGATGCTGGCGGTGTCTATCTTCGGCTTCATCCCGACAAACCTCAATCGCGGGGCGCTGTTCATGGGTGATGCGGGCAGTCAGTTTATCGGTTTCACCATCGCTGCGCTCGCCGTGGTCTGCGCCAATTCCGACGCCGGACCGGTGAGCATTCTGTTTGCGCCAATTGCGTTCATGCCGTTCCTGTTCGATGTCGCCGTGACGCTCATTGTGCGCGCCGCGCGCGGTCGAAATATCCTGTCGGCGCATCGCGAGCATATATATCAACGCCTGTTCATGGCGGGTGTGACCCATGGCGGCGTGACGTCGATTTATCTATGCCTGACCGCGATTTCGACGGCGCTGGCCATGATGATGACGCTGCTGCACGGGCCGTATCAGTTGATCGCGCCGGTTATGCTGACCGCTGCGTTTATTCCGCTCGCATTGTTTGTATACCGATTTACAAATCCTGCGTCCTCAGCGGGTGATGATGATCGGTTCACCCGTGTCGAGCAGGAATTGCGCGCCGCGGCTGAGTAGGCGCCTTCAGGAAAGGCGCGCAACGGACAAGGCCGCAAGCTCGCTCAGGGCGTCCGTGTATTCGTTCTGCGGCGCATCGGCGAGATCTTCCATGGCCCTTGCCGCATATCGCCTTGCGCAAGCGAGCGTGTCCTCAAGGGCGCGGGTTGATTCAATCAGGCTGCGCGCGTGATCGAAGTCGTCTTCGTTCTGGCGTCCTTCGGCGATCGTCCGCCGCCAGAAATCCTTGTCATCAGGCGAAGCGCGGTCGAAGGCGTACACGACAGGCAGGGTCATCTTGCCTTCGCGGAAATCGTCGCCGACGCTTTTGCCGAGCGCGGCCTCGCGGCCGGAATAGTCGAGCGCGTCGTCGACGAGCTGGTATGCGACGCCGAGATTGCGGCCAAAGCTGCGCAGCGCCTCTTCGGCGGTTGCGTCCGCCCCGGCGATCACCGCGCCAGACTGCGCCGCCGCTGCAAACAGCGCCGCGGTTTTTGACTCCACCACCGCAAGATACATTTCAAATGTCGCTTCGAGGTTTTTCTGGGTTTCCAGTTGCAGCACTTCGCCTTCGGCGATGACGCTGGCGGCGCGCGACAGGATATCGAGCACTTTCAAATCGCCGGCGGCGACCATCAGTTCAAACGAGCGCGAAAACAGATAATCGCCGACCAGCACCGTTTCCTTGTTGCCCCAGATGATGTTGGCGGTGCGTGCGCCCCGGCGCAGCGCCGAGGCATCGACCACGTCGTCGTGCAGCAGCGTTGCGCCGTGGATGAGCTCAACGGCGGCGGCGAGTTTAAGATGGTGGTCGCCCTCATAACCGAACAGCCGGGCGGCCGAGAGCGTCAGCATTGGTCGCAGGCGTTTGCCGCCGGCGGTGATCAGATGGCCGGCGATATCGGCGATAATCGGCGCCTGTGATCGCAGGGACCGCAGGATCACGTCGTTAACGAAGCCGAGATCGCTTTCGCAAAGCTCGCGCAAAGAGGCGACGGCGCCTGAAAAGGCGGCGGCATTCTTGACGTCGCCGGGTCTCGATGAAATCGCGAGTTCCAATTTTCCTCATGCCGCAGCAGGTTAAGGACCGGTTCAGCCCGGAGCCGGCCAAGATTGGTCGCTGGAGCGTTTGCGGTCAAGCAGCCCTCTTGCGACCTATTGCACAGGAATTTACAGCCATACAGCCCTGATGGAAGATTGCACACGGATTTGATGCCTGATGGATGAAGTTCGACCCGATAAACCAAGCTGGCGGCGGCGATTGCGGGAAAAGCTGCGCCCGCCAGTGGTTGTTGCGCTGCGCGTTTCGGGGGTCATCAAGCCGTTGACCGGGCCGGGGCGGGGCGGCGTCAGCCATCAGGCGCTGGAGCCGTTGATCAAAACTGCGTTCAAGACGCGCGGCGCCGTGGCGGTCGCGCTGTATATCAATTCGCCTGGCGGCTCGCCGGTGCAGTCGAAACTGATCGTCGCGGCAATCCGCCGGGAAGCCGAAAAATCGGGCTTGCCCGTATTCGCGTTCGCAGAAGACGTCGCCGCGTCCGGCGGCTATATGATCGCGCTCGCCGCTGATGAGATCTACGCCGACGCCTCGTCCATCGTCGGATCAATCGGGGTTATTTCAGCAGGTTTCGGCTTTCACGAACTTATCGCGCGTCACGGCGTCGAGCGCCGCGTGCACGCCGCTGGCGAGTCTAAGAGCCAGTTGGATCCGTTCCGGCAGGAAAATCCTGACGATGTTCGCCGGCTGGAGGCGATCCTCAGCGATATCCATCGCGATTTTATCGATATGGTTAAAATCAGCCGCGGCGAACGATTGAAACCAGCGGAGGACGTGTATTCCGGGGCGTTTTGGACGGCCCATGGCGCGCGCGAGCGCGGCCTCATCGATGGCGTCGGCCATGCGGACGAGGTGCTGCGCAAGCGTTTTGGCGACGCCGTGCGGATCAAGGTGATCGAAGCGCGTGCGCCGATGTTCCAGCGCCTGCTGGGGACAAAAGCGGCTGGAATCGCTGAATCGCCCGTCGATGTCGGCAGAATGATTGCCGAAGCCGAAGCTGCCGCATTATGGTCGCGTTACGGGTTATGATCTCGTCAGAGATTTGCTGATCGCATCAAATAAGGCGGCCGGAATATGAGTTCGATATCGGGAATTGTGGCGGGCTTCGTTGTCGTTGGCGGCGCGGTGGCGCTGTATCGTTTCGCTCGGCGCAAGGGCGAGGAGCTCAAGAGCGCGCTTGAAGAATTTCAGCAGGGCGATCCCGGCCCGCACCGGGTCATCGAACTTGAGCAGGACCCGGCGTCGGGCGTTTACCGACGCAAATCCTAAACTCTGTCGCCGATCAAGTAGTTTACTGGTTTGAAGCCAGAAAATGCGAGCAAAAAAACAAATAAAGCGACGTCGCGAGACACCGTCAATTCAAGTTGCCCCAGGATATCTGTTGCGTTGCAACATAGATGTTGCTTGGCTGTAACGCGGAAGTTGCTTAAGCAGCCGCCTCCAACCTGAAGACCGGCCCTCAGACGGGTCTTTAACTGGCGCATTCGGCGTCATGGAGATGTTGCTCTGCCTGATCGACGCCAAAAAAGCGCTCGAATTGCGTTCATCGACTTTGAAGCTTCCGGGTTGTCAGCGGGCTCATGGCCGGTTGAAGTCGGCTGGGCGTATGTCGAGGGCGTGGCAGATGCGTATCTCATCCGTCCGGCCGAGCAATGGTCGATCACGGTGTGGGACGTAAACGCCGAGGCGTTGCACGGCCTGTCAATCGAACGGCTCAACCGGGAAGGATTACAACCGGGCGACGTCTGCGATCATCTGTGTGCGGCGCTTGAGGGGTTTGAGGTGTATTCCGACGCGCCCGACTGGGACGAATACTGGATGATGCGACTGTTCGACGCCGCTGGCCGCAAGGTCGCCATCAAGTTGTTCGATTTTGCTAAATTGATGCCCAGGATGCAGCCGTCTGAGAAAGAAAAATTGCTGTTGAAGGCGGAATTGCGCGGGGCGCGCCGTCACCGGGCGGCGGACGACGCGCTTTACCTGCAGACGCTCTATCGCCTGACGCATGCGGCCGGTTGATCATGAGCGTTGCTGCTGTTGACCCGCTTGACGTTCTGTCTGCGCATCGCGGCGTGGTTGTCGTCGATGATTGCGAAATTGCTTTTTTGCGTTTTGGCCAGCGCGGCGCGCCGCCGATGATTTTCGCGCACGCCAACGGGTTTTGCGCCTCTGCCTATCGCCAGATGCTGAACTTCATGACGCAGGGTTATGATATCTTTGCGATAGATCAGCGCGGCCACGGGCGCACGCGGCTGCACGCTGATCCGTCACGGCGCTATGATATGAGCCTGTTTGGCGACGATTTACTCCGTATAATGGAGAACATCGCCGCGCGGTTCGATATCGCCGGCGAGTGGACGCTCGCCGGTCACTCCATGGGCGGCGTCGCCTGCGTATTTGCTGCATCGAAATCCGGCCGGGTGTCGGCGGTCAGGCTGATAGAACCGGTTGTCGTCCCTGACCGATACCGGTTTTTGGCTCGTCTGCCGGGTTTTCGTTCGCAGGCGCGCAAATCTCCCCTTGTGCGTGCAGCGCTGTCGCGGCGTTCGCGTTGGCCGGACCGCGAGGCGGTGATTGACAGCTATCGCACCAAAGCGCTGTTTTCGACCTGGCGCGCCGCGGTGCTTGAAGAGTATCTGATCGACGGCCTCAAACCCGAAGACGACGGCGTCACTCTGGCCTGCGC
The DNA here is from genome assembly GCA_041398145.1 of Parvularculaceae bacterium. Lineage (GTDB taxonomy): Bacteria > Pseudomonadota > Alphaproteobacteria > Caulobacterales > Parvularculaceae > Amphiplicatus. The sequence goes on from JAWKVF010000001.1 coordinate 83,515, forward strand.
CCGCGAATGGGAGGCCTCGAATTTCATGGCGTTCGGGCATGATTTCTGGGGCGCGGTCACAAAAATCCACGCACCGGTGGAGGTGCTCGGTGCGCGCCATGCCTCCTCGACGCTGATGGGCGCCGCCGCCGCCCGGTTTCGCCGGGCCGGCGCACAGGTCACAAGGGCGGAAGGGGTCACGCATTTGATCCCGTTTGAAAAGCCCGATCTGGCGGCGCGCTTTCTCCTCGGCGAGCCGGTTTGACGGCGGCGCGCACCATCACCGGCGGTAAGAGACTGCGGTTAGGCTTGGAGGACGGCGGGCTTTTTGCTATGGGGGCGCCAACAGCCTGCCCGGGGGTGGCGGCGTGACAACTCAATGCGGGCGCAAAGCGCCTGAAGCGAAGTAAAAACGAAGGATTCCTCGATAATGAGCCAAACTCAGGCTTCGCCGAAAGTCAGCGGCAACATGTTCTTGTTTGAACGCCCGGAACTGCTCAACCGCGAGCAGCATGCGGGCATGGGCCTTGATCCAGCGGCCAAACCGTTCGCCTTTTGCTCAAAAATCCGCGCCGTGCCGGTCACGCTTTCAGAAATCCCGGAAGCGTCGAAATTCTTTCCGGTGGTGTTCATGTCGAAAGAGCAGCCGGTTCCGCTCGCGGTTCTTGGTCTTCATGACGATCTCAACTTGTTCGTCAGCGAAGACGGCAATTGGGAAAAAATGGCTTATATCCCCGGCTATCTGCGCCGGTACCCGTTCGCGCTCGCCGGCGAGACCGGCGGCGACCGCATGGCGCTGGTGATTGACGCCGCCTATGAAGGATTTTCCCAGAGCGCGGAGCGTAAACTTTTCGATAAGGACGGCCTCAGCCAGTTCTCGAAGCAGGCGATGGAGTTCACGCAGACATACGAGACGGATCGCCGGTTGACGGACCAGATCGTCGAACAGTTGAAAAAATACGACATCATTCAGGGTCAGACGGCGCAGTACACGCCGCAGGGCGATTCAGAGCCGCGTCCGTTCGCCAACTATTTTGGCGTCGACGAGGCGAAATTGCAGGCGTTGACGGATGCGCAGTTTCTTGAGCTGCGCAAGATGAACGTGCTGCCGATACTTTACGCGCACATGATCTCGCTTGCGAACTGGCGCACGCTGATCTCGCGTCGGATGGAGCGCCTGAATGTCACCGAGGTCGAGGCGGTAAGCGGCCAGCGCCTGTCATAAGCGCCGCCATTTGCGAATTCTCAAAGAAAGCCGCACGCCATTGCCGCTGCGGCTTTTTTGTTGCGCCGATCACTTACGGGCGAGATCGCCTGAGGGATGGCTTGGCCGTGGTGACGGGCTCGCGTAGTAGAGGCGGCTTATGCGGGCTTTGTTGATATTGCTGCTGTTGATCGTTGCCGTCGCGCCGGCGTCGGCGCGCTCTGTCGCCATTACCGACCATGCCCGCTCGATGCTTATCGCCGAAAACGACGCGGTTGCGCCGGGCGGTTCCGTCACGCTGGTGTTCAGCCAGCAATTGCAGGATGGTTGGCATGTCTATTGGAAAAATCCAGGCGATTCCGGTCTTCCGCTTAGCTGTGAATGGACGCTTCCCGCCGGATTTGCGGCGGGCGAGATCGCCTATCCGGCGCCGCATCGCATCCCTGTCGGGCCTTTGGTGAATTTTGGCCATGAAGGCGAGCCGAAATTTCTCGTCGATATTACAGCGCCGGCGAGCGCACGCCGCGGCGACACGGCGCGGATCGAATTGTCGGCGACCTGGTTGATCTGCGCCGATATTTGCGTGCCTGAAACTGCAGAGTTCACCGTTGATCTTCCGATTGCGGATAACCCGGCCGCCAATCGTGAGGGCGCGCGCCTCGCGGTGTTGGCGCGCGATGACGAACCGGTTGTGTTTCCGGGGACGGCGAAATTTTCATTGAACCGCGGCGATATCACGATTGATCTTGCGGGCGCCGACAAGTCCCTTGCGGGCGGATTTTTCTTCCCCGACCTTGGGGGGGTTATCGAACCGGCGGCGCCGCAGCAAACCCGCAGCGTGCGTGGTGGCCTGCGACTTGTCGCCCAGGCCGGATATGCGGGCGATACGCTAAGCGATACTGAAATCCTGCGCGGGGTTGTCGCCGGCGAAGGCGAGGGCGGACCGTTCGCGTACGAGGTTTCGGCTGTTCGCGGCGCCGGGGGAGCGGCCTCGACCGGCGCGCCGGGATTGGCGGGGTTGTTGCTGGCGGCGTTCCTTGGCGGCGCGCTGTTGAACCTCATGCCGTGCGTGTTTCCGATTCTTTTCGTCAAGGCCGCGCACTTAGCCGAAGTCGCAGGCAAGCATCATGGGGTGCAGGTCCGCCACGGAATTTTGTACACGCTCGGCGTTGTCGCGACATTCCTGTTGCTCGGTGCGGTTCTGCTGGCGTTGCGCGCCGGCGGCGAGAGCCTCGGCTGGGGCTTTCACCTGCAATCCCCGGTGGTCGTCTCATTGTCGGCGTTTGTGCTATTCGCCGTCGGGCTTAATTTCGCCGGCGTTTTCTCCATCGGCGAAAGCCTGCAGGGCGTCGGGTCGGGGCTGGCGGGTCGGTCCGGCGATCTCGGCTCATTCCTGACCGGCGCCCTCGCCGTATTCGTCGCCGCACCCTGCGTTGGTCCGTTTCTGACCGCGCCGGTTGGCGCCGCGGCGGTGTTGCCGGCGCTGCCGGCGCTGTCGATTTTCCTCGCCATGGGGCTTGGGCTCGCGGCGCCTTATCTCATGGTGTCGACCTTGCCCGGCCTGTCGCGTCGCTTGCCGAAGCCGGGGCCATGGATGGCGCGGTTCCGCCTGTTGCTGGCGTTCCCGGTGTTCGCCGCATCGGCGTTTTTCGTCTGGGTGCTGGCGCAGCAAACGGGCGGCGCAGGGCTCGCCGCAGCGCTCGCCGGCCTTGTGCTGATCGCGCTGGCGGCGGTGTTGTGGACATGGGCGAAGGCCAATGACCGAGCGCCATTACGTGTCGCCAGCGTGTTGGTTCTGGCGGCGGTCGCAGGCTTGCTTCTGGTCGTCCGCAGCGCGCCCGCCGGCATGTCTTCTTCGGCGAGAAATGGCGAAGCGGCGTCCGTCGCGTTCGACCCGGCGGATATTGAAGCCCGCCGCGCCGCAGGCGAAACGATCTTCATAGATTTTACCGCCGCCTGGTGCGTGACCTGTCAGGTCAACAAGCTGACGACGCTGTCATCGGCGCGGGTGCGTGAGGCATTTGTCGCCAATGACGTGAGCTATGTCACCGCCGACTGGACGCGCCGCGATGCGGTCATCGAAGCCGCGCTGGCAAGCTTTGGCGCCAATGGGGTGCCGCTTTACGTCGTCTACAAGGGCAAGGCTGATGCGATCGTGCTGCCGCAGCCGCTGACCGAAGCGGCGATTATCGCCGCCGTCACCGGCTAGCGCTGGTCGCTAAGGGTAAAGGCGTCCGCGTGCGCGGTTCTCGATTGCGCTGCATGAACCGCGAAAATGACTGTTACCGCGAGCACGGCGAGCAGGTTGCGCACAGCAAGGCCGGCGATCCGGCGGGTTGTCGTCAATTGCGTCATGATCAGCGCATTTACCATCACACCCTTAAGAACCGTTGAGCCGGTTCGGTAAAATCCCTATCAATGCGCACCAAGCAAGGGCGGCGCGCAGGCGATGCGCCGTCGGCGGTGAGAGGAACCGGGCATGACTTCCATCAATGAGACCGCTTCCTGGCGGCGGCTCGTGGACCTGGCCGACGAGTTGTCGGCGCGGCGCACGGCCGAGCTGTTTGATAAAGATCCCGGCCGCGCGGCGCAGATGTCGCTTGAAGCCGCCGGGCTTTATTTCGACTACGCCAAAAACAAGGTAACGCCCAAGGTGATGGCGGCGTTGTTCGATCTCGCGGCCGATGCCGGTCTTGGCGACGCGGTCGCGCGCATGACCTCGGGCGAAAAAATCAACGAGACCGAAGACCGGGCCGTGCTTCACGTCGCGCTGCGCGATTTTTCCGGACGCGCCTATAATGTCGATGGCGAAAATATCTCGCAGTTGGTCGCGGCGGAACGAGCGAAAATGCAGGCGTTCGCCAAACGCTTCGCAACTGGCGATCTGACGGGGTTCGACGGCCAGCCGATCGATACAGTCGTGAATATCGGCATTGGCGGGTCTGATCTTGGCCCGCAGATGGCGGTTGAGGCGCTGCGTCCCTACTGGCTGGAAGGTAAGCGCGGGTTTTTCGTGTCGAATGTCGACGGTCAGCAACTTGCCGACACTTTGGGCGCGCTTGACCCGGCGCGTACGCTGTTCGTCGTGGCGTCAAAGACCTTCACCACGCAGGAGACGATGACCAACGCGCAAAGCGCGCGCCAGTGGTTCCTGAACTCGCAGGCCGACGAGAGCGATATCGGCAAGCACTTCATTGCGCTGTCCACAAATGCGCCGGCGGTGGCGGAATTCGGCATCGCGCCGGAGAACATGTTCGTGTTCTGGGACTGGGTCGGCGGGCGCTATTCGATGTGGTCGGCGATCGGACTGTCAATCGCTCTGCTTTGCGGGTTCGACGTCTTTGAGCGGATGCTGCGCGGCGCCCATGCGATGGACGAACACTTCCGCACTGCGCCGCCGCCTGAAAACATGCCGATGATCGCGGCGCTTGTTGGCGTATGGAATCACAATTTTCTAAGGTTCGCCTCGCACGCGGTCCTGCCCTATGACCAGCACTTGCACCGCCTGCCAGCCTATCTTCAGCAGCTCGACATGGAATCGAACGGCAAGCGGGTGCGCATGGATGGCGCGCCGGTGGGGTGCGCGACCGGCCCGGTGATATTCGGCGAGCCCGGCACCAATGGTCAGCATGCGTTTTACCAGCTCATGCATCAGGGAACCGATGTCGTTTCCGCCGATTTCATCGCCGCTGCGCTGACGCACGCGCCGCTTGGCGATCATCACCGCAAATTGCTGGCGAATTTTCTGGCGCAACCCGAAGCGCTGATGCTTGGCAAGGATGAAAAAGCGGTACGCGCCGAGCTTGCCAAAGCTGGCGTCGCCGAGTACGAGATCGCCCGGCTTGCGCCGCACAAGGCGTTCCCGGGCGACCGCCCGACGAATTCGATCCTGATGGATGAACTGACGCCGGAAACGCTGGGCGCGCTGGTCGCGTTTTACGAGCACAAGGTGTTTTGTCAGGGGGTGGTGTGGGGCGTGAATTCCTTCGACCAGTGGGGCGTTGAACTGGGCAAGACGCTGGCGAAGACCATTTTGCCGGAAATCTCAGACATTGGCGGCGAGGCTGCGCCGGCCACCGGCCATGACGGGTCGACAAATCGCCTTATTGATCGGATTAACTCGGTTCGCACCCGCGCCGAAGGCGCATAAACCAAGAGATTTGCCGAAGGCGCATAAACCAAGAGATCCGCCAAAGGCGCAAAACGTACAGTCGCGCCGAAGACGCAAAGACCTGAGGAGTTCGCCATGCGCACGATGCTGGCCTTTATCGCCATCGCTTTCCTGTCAGCGTGCGGCGCCAGTGCAGAGCCCGCGCCGCGGGCGAAAATCACGACCTCGATGGGCGATATCATCGTAGAGCTTGATCCCGACAAAGCGCCGGCGAGCGTTAAAAATTTTCTGCAATATGCGGCGGACGGGCATTTCGACCAGTTGATCATTCACCGCGTCGTGCCGGGCTTCGTCATTCAGGGCGGCGGTTACAACCGCTATTTTCGCGAGCGCCCCACCCGCGACCCGATCCCTTATGAAGGCGATAACGGGCTGAAGAATTTGCGCGGCACGATCGCGATGGCGCGCACGTCCGACCCCAACAGCGCATCGGCGCAATGGTTCATCAATCTCAAGGACAACGACCAGCTCGACCATTACGTCAACGACCTCGGTCCGCGCTACGGCTATGCGGTGTTTGGCAAGGTGGTTGAAGGCATGGATGTCGTCGACGCCATCGGCGCGCTGGCGACCGGCCCCGGCGGGCCGTTTCCGTCCGAGGTTCCGGTCGAGACGGTGCTGATCAACCGCGTCGACCTGGTGGAATAGGCGCACCTGCCTCCGCGTTGCGCCGGTCTTCGGCATCGGCTATCTCGCGGGGCCTATGGCCAAGAAACAAAAGACATTCCGCCCCAAGGCGCGCATCCCGCGCGGATTTCGTGACCGGCTGGGGGCTGAGATCACCGCCGAGCGCGAGATGCTGGCGCGGATATCGGCGGTCTATGAGGCCTATGGTTTCGACCCGCTTGAGACGCCGGCGTTCGAATATACCGACGCGCTTGGCAAGTTCCTGCCCGATGTCGACCGGCCCAATCAGGGCGTGTTTTCACTTCAGGATGACGACGAGCAGTGGCTGAGCCTGCGCTATGACCTGACGGCGCCGCTGGCGCGCTATGTCGCCGAGAATTACGACGCTCTGCCAAAACCGTTTCGCCGCTATCAGGTCGGTCCGGTGTGGCGCAACGAAAAGCCGGGGCCGGGCCGGTTTCGCCAGTTCACCCAGTGCGACGCCGACACGGTCGGCGCGCCAGCGCCCGACGCCGACGCTGAAATGTGCATGCTGTTCTGCGAAGTGATCGAAGCTGCCGGCGTGCCGCTCGGCGACTACGCAATCCGCGTCAGCAGCCGCAAGATCGTGGACGGACTTTTTGAAAAGATCGGCCTTGCCGATGATGGCGACGCCGGGACGCGGCTCAACGTCATGCGCTCGATGGACAAGTTCGACCGGCTGGGCGAGGGCGGCGTGCGGCTGTTGCTCGGGCCGGGCCGCAAGGACGAAAGCGGCGATTTCACCGACGGGGTGAAACTCGCCGACGACAAGATCGATGCTGTGATCGGCTTCCTCGCCTCCTCGGCGCCGCAGGCTGAGACTTTGACCGCGCGCAATGAACAATGCCTTGCAGATGTCGGCGCGATTCTTGGCGACACCAAGAGCGGCGCCGCCGGGCTTGAAGAACTGGGCGCGATCAACCGCCAGATTCTGACGCGCTTTCAATCAGCCGTCGCCATCGACCTGTCGATCATCCGCGGCCTGGAATATTACACCGGCGCAGTGTTCGAGGCCGATCTCACCTTCGAGGTGCGCGACGAAAAGGGCCGTCCGGTGCGCGTCGGCTCGGTCGGCGGCGGCGGGCGCTATGACGGCCTCGTCAAGCGATTCAAGGGCGTGGAAGTTCCGGCGGTCGGCGTTTCCGTCGGGGTGTCGCGCCTGCTCGCCGCGCTTGAGTTGAAAGGCGCCGGCGTATCCGCGGCGCAGGGGCCGGTCGTCATCCTCGCCCTCGAAAAAGACCAGATGGCCGCCTATCAGCAAATGGCCGCCGAACTGCGCGCCGCAGGCGTGCGGGCCGAGGTTTATCTTGGCGGCTCGAACTTCGCCAAGCAGCTGAAATACGCCGACAAGCGCGCCGCGCCGGTCGCAGTTATTCAGGGCTCGGACGAGCGCGAAAACGGCGAGCTCCAGATCAAGGATCTTATCCTTGGCGCTGAGCTTTCGAAATCGATTGAAGACAACGCCGAATGGCGCGAGGCGCAGCCGGCGCAGTTCTCGGTCCCGCGGGATCAGTTGGTCGCGGCGGTCAGGCAAACGCTCGACCGCAAGCGCTGACCTTTCAGCCGGCGACGTGTTCGAGCACGCCGACGCGCACCCCGTCGAACACATATTGGGTCGACAGCGCCATCAACAGCATGCCGAGAATACGGGTGATCGCATTCATGCCGGTCTTGCCCAGCGCGTCGCCGATGCGGCTGGCGAACGCCATCATCAACACCGCAATCGCCAGCACGATCACCATCGCGACAAAGGCGGCGGCTTTTTCGACAAACGGGGTTTGCGGGCCCATCAGCAACATGATGGTGGCGATCGCGCCGGGCCCCGCCAGCATCGGGATCGCCAGCGGAAAGAACGCGATATGATCGCGCGCGGCGGCCTTGGGGCCGGGGGTTTTCGCCTGCGTCTCGGATTCCGGTTCGAAGAACATCCGGTAGCCCATGATGAACAGGATGATCCCCATTGCGGCGCGGAACGCCGCCATGGTGACGCCGAGATGGTGCAGCATGGCGTTGCCGCCGACGCCGAAAATCGTGAGTATCCCGATGGAGTAAATCGCGGCGGAAAACGCAATGCGCAACCGCGCGCGCGGGGTTTCATCCTTGGTGAGGCCGGCGAAAATCGGCGTCACCAGGATGGGGTCGATCACGATGAACAGTGTGACGAACGCCGTTGTAAAGGCGCCCAGCAATTCAATCGACATAATTCGCGCCAAGGTAGTTAAGGCGCATATTCCTGCAGCGTCTCGCCTGCCGGGGCAACCTGAAACTTCGCGCGGTGCCTAAAGCCCGACGGTTTTGCGCATCGACGCTGCTTCAAGGCTGTCGACGCCCTCGGCGTCGTCGATGAACTCGCGCGCCGCATCGGCGCTCGCGCCCGTAATTTCGATGAGTTCGTTCTTGCCGTCGTGTTTGACGACCTTGACGGTTTTTACCTTATCGCCGGATTCAAGGGCGGAAAGCTCGTCCGACAGCGAGATCTTGAAACTTTCCTCCGGCGCGTCGCCGGCGCCGATGATGTTTTCCTCGTCGTCCTGGATGTCGTCTGCGGCAATACTGGCCAACGCCTCGTCGGTGCTGTCCGCCTCTGTGGCATCACTTACGCTGACTTCGATCTCGGTGATTTCGTCGACGCCCTGTTCGCGCCTGACGCTTTTCTTGACGATGCGCACCTCATGGTCGTCGCCCTGGTCATGGTCGTCAACATCCATCTTGTGAACGACGATTTTGCGGTGGCCGTCGGCGCTATGCTCGATGTCCTCAAGACCGGCGTCAATCTCCTCGCTTTTGACCGCGTCTTTCAGCGCGGCGAACGCCAAGGCGGCCTCGTCGCCGGTCAGTACGGCGAGATTGTCGCCGCCGCGGGCGACTGCAAAGGTCGCATCGTCCTGGGTCGAAACCGCGATGGTCCGCGCCTCGCCGTCCTGCGCCAGGCGCAGATTATAGGTTTCGGCCTTGGCCGCCGCCACAAGGGCCAGCGACGCCGCAGCGAGGAAGAGCATGGATTTCATTCGCGATCTCCTTAAGATGTTACGCTGGGGTGTGACATTTGTCGCAGAACATCATGGCGGCGGCCCGGCCTCAAATGACAAAACCGTAAATCATCGGCTGGGTGCGGCGCTCGCGGCGGGCGAGGGTGCGTTTGCGACGGAAAAAGGTTAATATGGCCCCGCGCTAGACGCGATTTCGCGAATTGGGGAGCGTAATGTCATGAAGTTACTAACATTTTCAAGCGCCAGTCTGGTTGCCGTCGCCCTTGTCGCCGGGTGCGCCGCCGACCCCGTGCAGACGGCGAGCCGCAATCCGTATGACGCGGCGCTCTATACCGGCGCGCGCCAGCTTTACCAGGTCGACAAGGTCGCCGATCTGCGCGCGCCCAGCCAATGGACCGTCAACGGCGCGCCGCTTGAGGCGGTGTCCTACGCCGGCATCGATGGTGCGCGCGAGGCGCACTTGGCGTATGCGGATGAAATCGCCGAAAAGCTTGACGGGCGCTGCGAGCGCTACGTCAAGGTCTCCACCGACGAAACCCTCGCCGATATCGCTTCGCTGTGCGACGTGCCGGCGGCGACGCTGGCGAGCGCCAATCCCTCGGCTTCGGGGCCGGCTTACCTGACCAAGGGGCAGGTGCTGGAAATTCCCGGCGGCATCGAGGCGAAGCGCGCCAGCGCCTTTGACATGGGCGCGGTGCTGACCGGTCTGTACACGGTCAAAGACGGCGATAACCTTGAAAACATCGCCTATCGGTTCAACGTCTCCAGCGACGCCGTTGCGATCCTCAATCCGATGGTTGACTGGACCTCGTTGACGTCCGGTCAGAGGGTGCTGGCGCCGGTGGCGGTCGTCTCGCCGCAAACGCGCCCCAGCGGCGTGAACAACGGAGTCGTCAGCTATGCGCCGGCGGGCGAATGGCAGGGGTATGCCGGCGCCGGTATTGGCGACAGCGACGCAGCGAGCCATGGCGGGTCGGGCCTTGCGCCTTATCAGCTCGGGCCGGTGCAAAACGCGCTGCCGGGCGGCGCGAGCGAGATCGCGCCGAAACTGGTTGTCGATAGCCGCTTCGTCGAGGCGGGCCAGTCCGTCAATATCACGGTCACCGGCCTGCCGGCTGGCACGCCGGTCACGCTGTACCGGGGCGATAATCTTCAGGAGATGCGCGCGGTCGGGCAGATGCGAACCGGCCCCGACGGGGCCGCATCGGAACGCGTGCGCACATCGAAGAAGAAGTCGAATATGGGCGGCCTCGTCTTCAAGGCGACGCGCGACGACACCGGCGAAACGCTCTATAGCGAGCGCGTTGGCGTGTTCAAGCTCGGCGATAAGGCGGATGCCGGCCGCAGATCGGGCGCCGGCCATGGCCATGGCGATGACGAAGGCGAATCGGAGGAATAATCCGTTACCGGATTATTCCGCCTCGGCCAGGACGTCCTCATAGATCGCCGTCATCTGCCGGGCTTTCGCCGACCATGTGAAATTGTCTTCAACGCGCCGGCGTGCGGCTTCGCCCATGGCGTGCGCCTTGCCGGGGTTCTTGGCCAGCTCGTTCATCGCGGCGGTAAGGGCGCCGATGAACCCGTCGCGGCTGTCAGGCGCGACAAGCACGCCGGTGTCATCGGTGATATAATCTTCCGGCCCGCCCCAGCGTGTCGCGATCGCCGGTGCGCCGCAGGCGAACGCCTCAAGCACCACCGCGCCGCCGCATTCACGCAGTGACGGCAGCACCAGCGCCCGCGCCCGTGACAAGGTGTTGCGAATTTCCGATTGCGGACGAAACCCCTCGAAGAAGATGCGGTCGAATGCGGGCGTTGCGATGGCGTGCTTTTCCAGTCGCGCCCGCTCCGGTCCGTCGCCGATGATCGTCAAGGTCGCGTCGGCGTCGACGGCGGCGAACGCGTCGATCAGCAATTCAACCGCTTTCCACCAGACCAGACGGCCGACGAAAACGAAATTCGGCTTGTGATCTTTTTCACCATTATTGTCTCCGCCACCCCACAGCGTCAGGTCGACGCCGTTTTCAACGAGCAGGCGCACGCGCTCGGCGGGCACGCCGACGGGCAGCGAATTTTGCGTGCGCTCATTGGCGACGAGAACGCGTGCGGCGCGTTTTTTCCCCGGAAACAGCATGTTCCCGACGCCGGAAAACATGCGCCCGATGCGCACGACTGCCTGCGAACCCTTGGAGAATTCTTTTTCAAATGCGGGCGGATAACTCATCCCGCCATTGAGCGGGCCGATCACCACGGGCGCTGGCATATCGGTCAGGAATGACGGGAAATGCGGCGACACCGGCGCCGGCTGATGAATGATGTCGGCGCCGATATCGCGCGCCAGGCGCCGCGCCGCGCCGGCGAGGCGGGCCATAGTGACGGCGTTGATCGCGCTGATGAAAACGGTTTCGCGAATGGCGCCGGGCGCGGCCTTGCCGATGGTGTGGATCGCGCGCTCGACAAGCGAATCCTCGATGAAATGCGTGCGCTCTTCGTCCCAGATCTCGCTGTTTTTCAACTCATCGCGAACGCGCGCATGTGTCTGCACATGAACGTCATGGCCAAGCGCGCGAAGCTCGCGCGCATAGTGCAGCGGCAATACCGCCTCGCCGCCCATCCGGCGCGACACGTTAAATGAAGTAATCAGTACACGCATCGAATGTCGTCTCTCGCCGGATGCGAGCTTTTGGGCGCATCTCTATTTCGGCACATAAGCGGGCAGGAATGCGTTGACGCGCGTCGCCATCGCACGAAGATTGTCGTCGGCTTCGCCAGCCGGCGTGCCGACCCTGATCGGGGTGATCAGTCGCACCATGGCGCCGTCGGAACGCTTGCGCATGACCGCATCATAGATCAGCCAGAATTTCATCACGAATTCATTGGCGACTTTGCGCCCGCGCTGGTCGTACCAGTAATAGACAAGCTGGCGGTTCGACCCGTTTTCAATGATCATCCGGTTATACGCAAACGGCTTGCCGTCGGCGGTTTTCGTCTTGACCACCGTGTGGGCGGTGATCTTCCAGCCGCCGCCGGGGATGCACTGGCGCGGCGAATGCCATGAGCGGCCGTCGCGCTGGGCGTCGAGATAGGCCATGTAGAGATTGTACGGCGTTTCGTCCGGCGCAATGAAATCGGCGACGATGGTGTCGTCGGCGCCGAGCACTTCGGCGACGCCGGGGTCCATCGGGCGGATGGTGTATTGCCAGTCGGCGAACTCATACGGCACGCCGGCGAACACCTCCCGGTCGGGGATGATCAGCGAGTCGACTGTGGCGACTCGCACAAGCCCGGCGCCGGCGACGAAAATCGCCAGCGTCGCGGCGATCAGCGCCGGCGCGGTTTTGGCGCCGCGGCTCGGCGTGCTGGCGTGCAAATCGGGCGTCGTCAGCGCGTCAAGCGGGTTCTGTTTCGGCTTTGTCAGCCGCGTTAATATCGCGACCACGCCGAACAGCGCCGCAAGGCATAACAGGAAAACCACCCAGCCTTCGAAAAAGTGCAACGCGCCCTCGGCGTGTTCGACGCCATATGCCTGCACCAGCGCGCCGGTGACCGCGATGCGGAACGAGTTCATCAAGATCGTGATCGGAAATGTCGCCGCGACGATGACCGCCTTGTGCCAGAACGGCCCGCGATACATGTAAGCGGCGATCACCCCGAGGCTGAGAAACGGAAACAGATAGCGCAGCCCGCTGCACGCTTCGGCGACCTGTAACTGATAATCGCCAAGGTCGATGATATTGCCCGAAAGATATACCGGAATGCCCATCAGCTCGATCATCGCAACGCCAAGCACCGATGAGATCTGCTGGAATTTCCACGACAGCACGGTGATCACCCAGTAAGGCGGCGGCACTGCAAACAGCAGGAACGCTACCGGCGCAGCCACCGTGCGCAACAGCGACACGCCGCCGAACAGCGCGACGAGGCCGGCGACCGACACCACCATGGCGAGATGCTGGAACAGATAGATGCTGGTCAGCTTGCCGAGCACCAGCAGCGCCATCGCCAGGCCGATCAGCGCCGCGCCCCACCATGACGGCGCGCCGACGCTTTTCTTCACCGTCTCGCGGTTGGTCCACACCAGCCAGGCCGAAATCAGCGGGATGAAATAGGAGTGCGATAATTCCTGCTGCTTGCCCCAGCGCAACCACAGATTGGCGGCGGCGTCCCAGAACAGGACGGCGAGAGCGACAGTCGCGGCGGCGAGCAAGATCAGTTTCCATGGAACGCCTGATGGCGCTGCGCCTTTTAGGCGCGCATGGGCGTTGTTTTCGGTTATCGGCTGCTGGTCGGCAGTCGTCATGTATTACTCCAAGTCCCCGTTTTGGCCCTTTCCGGACCGGATTCAGCCGCCCGCCCGTGCGGGCTTAGCCGATCGTGAGAACCCCTTGCAATAAGCGTTCTCGTGCGATCCGCGCCGATCACCGGCCAAATATTCCCGTATTTCACGAAATTCGCGGCGGGCGCCGTATGCCACGAGTCCTGCGTTTTCGCGGCCTGTAGCATTTTTGTGCGGATTTTGCGGAATTCGTTTTCGCCCGACGCGCGTGCCGCCGCCGCCGCCACCGCCGCCGTCAGTCGCGCCCGCAGGCGTAAAGGTGCAATTTGTCCGATCACATCATTCATGAACACAGCATAGGGCGCCCGGCGGGGAGGGGGATGAATTTTTGTTTCCCTTCAATTTCAACAACATAGATGGTTAACGGCGTCTGCCGGCCCTGCGGTCTGGCGCGAAATCCAAACCATGCAACGCAAATCCGGCGCAGCCCCCTCGACGATGGCGAATAACCGCTGTCATCTTCGGGCGCGAGCTCAACGCTGAAGCGCAGGCGAAGACACATGCGGCGACACCGGTATTTTCCCTTTCAGCGCCAACCATTTCACCTCCACGCCGAAACCCGCATCGTGGTGATTCTCGCCGGCCAGTTCCGTGAGGAAAGTTTCGGCGCCGCGGGCGGGTTCTCGCGCGGCGACGTGATCGTTCGTCCGGCCTTCGCCTGCCATGACGACCGGGCGGGCGATTCCGGCGCCGCTTATCTCCAGATCAAGGCGCCGCCGGAGATTTTGGCGCGACATGGGCGGGCCGATTTCTGGAAACCTCTGCGCGGCGCGATTGATCTCGATAACCGCAAGGTCAGGCGCTGGCTGTCGTCTGGTCACGCCGCCGCGTTCCTCATCGAGCATGTCGCGAGGATCGCCTATGACCCTTTTCCGGCTGAAGACGATCTTGAGCGCGCGGCCCTTAGCCTGTGCCGGAACCCGCATCAGCAAATTGCGGCGCTTGCGGAAGCGGCGGGCGTTCGCGCCGACAGTTTTTCCCGAGCCTTCAAGCGACGCTTCGGCGTCTCGCCGCGCGGCTATGCAAATTTCGCCCGGCTTGAACGCGCGATGGCGAAACTGGCGGCGGGGGCGGAATCGGGTGCGGAAATCGCGGCTTCCTGCGGGTATTTCGATCAAAGCCATCTCGGCAGGGCTCTTCGCGATCATCTCGCGATGACGCCATTGGCTTTTGCCCGCTTGTTTGCGCGGTAAACGCCGGCGCCGCCAAATTCATCCTATACGCTGGCGATGAGAATGTGCGACCCGCGTGGCTGGATGCGGTGGAGGATTTAAATGAGAGCCGTCGTTTTTTGTTTTCTCAGCGTCTTTGCGGCGTCATGCAGCAGCAATGGCGCTGGCGCGGCGGCTGACCCCGGCGCGCGCGCGGCGATTGATGCGATCGTGGACGATGTCGCTGACGCCGGGTTCGCCGGCCAGCTCGTTATCCTGCGCGATGGCGCGATCATGTATCATCGCGCCGCCGGTTCCGCCGACCGCGAAGGGATGATTCCGGTTACGGACGAAACGCGATACCAGGTCTCGTCGCTTGTGAAATTTTTCACCGCGATCATGGCCCTCAAGGCGGTTGAGGACGGCAAGCTGTCGCTGGGTGATAACGCCGCGACGTTGTTTCCTGATTCGGCGCTGGCCGGGCGTGATTTCACGCTGGATGAACTTCTAAGGCATCGCTCCGGCCTGCGTTCAACCTATGCGGCGGAAAGCATAGCTGACCCGGCGCGCGCCATCGATGCGATTGCGGCGGCGAACGCCGGTTTTGCGAAAGACGGGGCGTTTCATTATTCCAACGATGGTTATGACGCGCTCGCCGTTGTGCTGGAGCGGGTTTACGCGGCGCCTTACGAAACGCTGTTTCGCAACATGCTCGCCAGGCCGGCGGGAATTGCCGGTTTTTCATTCTGGGCCGAGGTGAACGTTGACGACCCGCATCTGCGCGGCCAGCCGCTGACGCCGACGCCGCAAGGCCTTAAAGGCCGCAATTACGGCATGCTCGGCTCGGCGGGGCTGTTGATATCCGCCGGCGATCTCGCAGCGTTTCGCGCCGCCCTCGACGACGGCAAGGTGCTGGGGCCGGCGATGCTTGCGGCGCTGGATGAGCCGCGCGGACGCATCGGGATTGGCGAGGTGCTCTACGGCGCTTTTCTCGTTGATTCGCCGCTCGGCCCGGCGCGCAGCGCGCGAGGTTCGGAAGACTGGGGCGATAACGCCTATCTCAACGCCTATCCGGATTGCGGTATTGTCATTGCGGTCGTCACCAGCCGCGGGCCGGCCGACGTTCCGGGCGAGGAATTATTCCGTAATCAGATTATCGAACCCGTGGAACGGGTGCTGGCGCGCGACTGCGCGCGTCAAAAATAAAAGGCCGCCCCGAAGGGCGGCCTTTGTTTACGCAACTGAAATTGGCGTTTGCCAGGACGATTCATTGGCTTTCGCCAATGACATCATGCCGCCAATTTGGATCGGCAGCGCCGATCCAAACATCTTTGAATGATGGGCGGCCTCACGATGCATTGGCTTTCGCCAATTACATCATGCCGCCCATACCGCCCATGCCGCCCATGCCGCCCATATCGGGCATGCCGCCGCCGCCGTCTTTCTTCGGCGCTTCGGCGATCATGGCTTCGGTGGTGATCAACAGGCCGGCGACCGAGGCTGCATCCTGCAGCGCGGTGCGCACGACTTTCGCCGGATCGACGATGCCGGCTTTGATCATGTCGACATATTCGTCGGTCTGCGCGTTGAAGCCGAACTTGTCGTCTTTCTGCTCCAGCAGTTTGCCGACAACGATCGAGCCTTCGCCGCCCGAGTTGCGGACGATCTGGCGGATCGGCGCTTCGAGCGCCTTGCGCACGATGTTGACGCCGGCGTTCTGGTCCGCGTTTTCGCCGGTCAGGCCTTCCAGCGCGCGCGTTGCATAAAGCAGCGCGGTGCCGCCGCCCGGCACGATGCCTTCTTCGACAGCGGCGCGGGTTGCGTTGAGCGCGTCATCGACGCGGTCCTTGCGCTCTTTCACTTCGATTTCCGTCGCGCCGCCAACCTTGATCACCGCAACGCCGCCGGCGAGTTTCGCCAGACGTTCCTGCAGCTTTTCACGGTCATAGTCCGACGACGTGTCTTCGATCTGCTTGCGGATCTGCGAGGTGCGGGCCTCGATGTCGGTCTTTTCGCCATAACCGTCGACGATCGTGGTGTCGTCCTTGTTGATGGCGATTTTCTTGGCCCGGCCCAGCATGTCGAGATTGACGTTTTCGAGCTTGATGCCGAGGTCTTCAGAGATGACCTGGCCGCCGGTGAGCACCGCAATGTCCTCCAGCATCGCCTTGCGACGATCGCCGAAGCCCGGCGCCTTGACGGCCGCGACCTTGAGGCCGCCGCGCAGCTTGTTGACGACGAGGGTCGCCAATGCTTCGCCTTCAACGTCTTCCGCGATGATCAGCAGCGGCTTGCCGGACTGAACGACCGATTCAAGCAGCGGCAGCATCGCCTGAAGCCCTGAGAGTTTTTTCTCGTGCAGCAGGATGTACGGATCTTCGAGTTCGACCGTCATCTTTTCAGCATTGGTGATGAAGTAGGGCGACAGGTAGCCGCGGTCGAACTGCATGCCTTCGACGACGTCCAACTCGGTCTCGGCGGTCTTGGCTTCTTCAACCGTGATGACGCCTTCATTGCCGACTTTTTCCATCGCCTTGGCGATCATTTCGCCGATTTCGCGTTCGCCGTTCGCCGAGATCGTGCCGACCTGGGCGATTTCGTCCGATTTGGCGATCTTGGTGGCGCGGCTCTTGATGTCTTCGAGCACTTTCGACACGGCGAGATCGACGCCGCGCTTGAGGTCCATCGGGTTCATGCCGGCGGCGACCGATTTGGCGCCTTCCTTGACGATGGCCTGGGCGAGAACGGTCGCGGTGGTGGTGCCGTCGCCGGCTTCGTCATTGGTCTTCGACGCCACTTCGCGCACCATCTGGGCGCCCATGTTTTCGAACTTGTCTTCAAGCTCGATTTCCTTCGCAACCGTCACGCCGTCCTTGGTCGTGCGCGGTGCGCCGAAGGATTTTTCGATCACGACATTGCGGCCTTTCGGGCCGAGGGTCACCTTCACCGCGTTGGCGAGGATGTCGACGCCGCGTAGCATTTTATCGCGGGCGTCGACGTCAAATTTGACTTCTTTCGCAGCCATTTCCTGTATCTCCTAAATTCTGTTCCGGATTATTCGACGATCCCGAGGATGTCAGACTCCTTCATGATGAGGAGTTCTTCACCGTCGATTTTCACTTCCGAGCCCGACCATTTGCCGAACAGGATCTTGTCGCCGGCCTTGACGTCCAGCGGAATCAACTCGTTGTCGTCGCCGCGCGCGCCAGAGCCGACGGCGACAACCTCGCCCTGCTGCGGCTTTTCCTTCGCGGTGTCCGGAATGATGATCGACCCGACTTTCGCGTCCTCTTCAATGCGACGGACGAGAACGCGGTCGTGGAGCGGCCTGAAGCCCATTTGGAATTCTCCCTGTTAGCGATCTGCTTTAAAAAACAATCGGTTAAATGTGATCAGACGGGCTAGGCCCATCCGTTAGCACTCATGTACAGAAAGTGCTAGCAGCGATCTAGGGAGGCGGTGGGCGGGCGTCAAGGAGGCGGCGCCGAAGAATTTTTCCCGCAAGCCGGCCATAGCGGCTGACGCAAATCTCAGCGGAACGTGATCGCAGCGCCGCGAATCCGCCCCAGATGGGACGATTTTGGGCGCAATTACGTGTTTTTAATACCGGGCGAACGGCGATACAGCCATATTGCCGCATGATTTTAACCGGCGGGAGAGCCCGCCAGGATTATGTGGCGGAGCGGCGAACGCCGCGATGCGAAAGAGGAAGGATCCTATGCGCAAAGCAGTAATTCTCGGGGCCTTGGCGGTTCTCGCCGTGGGCTGCACCACCAATCCCTATACCGGCGAAAAGCGCGCCGGCCGGGTTGTCACCTCGGGCGCAGGTGGCGCGGCGGCGGGCGCGGCTGCGGGCGCCATCATCGGCGCGGCGACCGGCGGCGCCGGCAAGGGCGCTGCAATCGGCGCGGCGGCCGGCGCGGTCATCGGCGGCGGCATCGGCGTCTATCAGGACCAGCAACAGGCCAAGCTGCGCGAGCGGCTGCTCAACGCCGGCGTCCAGGTCCAGCGTGAAGGCGACAATATCCGCCTGATCATGCCGTCGGACATCACCTTCGATACGGCGAGCGCCGACGTCCAGCCGGGCTTTTACGAAACCCTCAACGCGGTCGCGGTCGTGCTCGACGAGTTCGACAAGACCACGATCACCGTCAGCGGTCACGCCGACAGCCGCGGATCGGACTCGTACAATATGGACCTGTCGCAGCGCCGCGCGCTAAGCGTGTCGAACTATCTCGCGGCCCAGGGCGTCAATCCGGCCCGCCTGTCGGCCATCGGTTATGGCGAAACCCGCCCGATCGGCGACAATGCGACGACGGCCGGCCAGGCGCTGAACCGCCGCGTCGAAATCGTCATCGACCCGGTTGAAAGCCAGTTCCAGAGCTAACCCTCTCGATCTCGCCAAGGATGAGCCGCCCGGCCCGCGCCGGGCGGTTTTTTATTCAATCAAAAACCTCCACCTTCGGTGGAGGATTGGACGGGTTCTACAATGTAGGAAAGATACCTCCACGCTTGGACCATTGCCGTGGTTTTAAAACCAAGCATGGAGGTTTTATGGACTACAAGACGCTATCTCACTCGACGTGGGACTGCAAATACCATGTTGTTTTCGGCAGTAAATACAGGACGAAGCGGCTTTACGGGAGCGTTCGTCAGGAGTTGCGCGAGCTATTTATCAAGCTGGCGATCCAGAAGGGTTGCGTTATCGAGGAAGGGTTTTTGATGCCCGATCATGTCCATATGCTGATCAGCATCCCGCCCAAATACTCGGTTGCTCACGTTGTCGGATTTCTCAAAGGAAAGACGGCGCTTTACGTGGCCAACCGGTATGCGCGCAAGCGCAAGTACAAGGGGTATCATTTCTGGGCTCGGGGATATTTTGTTTCAACGACGGGCTATCAGGAGGAGGTCGTCAGACGCTACATCCAGAATCAGGAGAAACAGGACAAGCAGAGCGACTACGCTGACCTGTTTCACCTTAAGTACTAGTTTACGTTAACAAAACCACGTCCAGTGGTCCAAGCGAAGCGTTTCAAACCTCCACCTCTGGTGGAGGTCAATGACTTGTTAACCGAATATGAACGCGGACCCCACTGGAATTAAACACTCTGCAACGCCTTATGGTTAACCTCGCCCCGGCATAGGGTTCGCGGCTTTCTTCGATCACCGAGGACGCCGCTGCTGGAGGGTGAGATGAATATTCATCAGCGCACGACGCGTTATGGATTCGGCGTGCACTTCATGGTTGGCGTAGCAAGCGTTGTCCTGCTGCTGACCTCTTTCATGCACGGCATGCCGGGGCGGGTTGAAATCACGCTGGGGGCATCGCTGATCGCGGTGCTTATGTTGCACGCGCGCATGGGGTTTGCGCTCAACCGCGCTCAAAACGAAATTGAAATGCTCAAGCGTCTCACCAAACGGGTTCAGGCGAACGATGTTTCCGGCATGAAAAAAGTCGCTGCGGCCCTGAACCTGTCGCCGGCGGCCACGATGTCGGAGGACGATCTCGCCGTCCTTGGCAAGGTGCGCGCGGCGATCGAGTCCGAGCGGATCGATTTTTACCTGCAGCCGATTGTCAGCCTGCCGCAACGCAAGCCGCGCTTCTTTGAGGCGTTCTCGCGCCTGCGCGACGCCAACGGCAAGGTCCTCAGCCCGACGGAATATCTCGACGCCGCCGAACGCGCCAACAAGATCGGCGTGATCGACAACATGATTCTCATTCGCTGCGTGCAGGCCTTGCGTCAGCATTCACGTTATACGCCGCGCCTTACGGTGTTCTGCAATCTGTCGCCGGCGACAATTTATGACACCGAGTTTTTCAATCACTTCACGGACTATCTTGAAGTCAATTCCGATCTTGCGTCGAATCTTGTTTTCGAGTTCACCTATCCGGCGGTGCAGACCATGCACCCGAAAGTCAGCGAAAACCTCAGGGCGATCGCGGCCAGGGGTTTTGCGTTTTCGGTCGACCATGTGCACTCCATCGACCTTGACTGGGAAGATCTGCGGGAGCGCAATTTCAGCTTCGTGAAAGCGCCCGCGAGCCTGTTGCTGGCGGCCGCCCGCGGCGACGCGGCCTCGATTGCGCGGCTGACCGAGTTTCGCCGGCGCCTTGCGGCGGCGGGCATTGATCTCATCGCGGAAAAGATCGAGCTTGAAGCCCACATGCCGGAAATCCTGAGCCTTGGCATCGACTTCGGTCAGGGCAATCTGTTCGGCCCGGCGCGCAGCGCCGAGTTCTATCTCGGCGAATATGCGGGAGACCCGCAGCCGATTGCGGCATAGCCCGGCGCGGTCCGGCTTGACCGCGCGGGCTGGAGGCAATTAGGGCATGGCGCCATGACCAAGCCGCGCCATATCGACCGCCTCAGTGAAATCGCCGATGGGTTCGACGCCATGTTGTGCGACGCCTGGGGCGTCATCCATGACGGGGTGACGCTGTTTGACGGCGTCGCCGAGGCGCTTCAGCGGTTTCGCGCCGGGCGCGGGCCGGTGGTGATCCTCACCAATGCGCCGCGGCCAAGCTCGATCATCCCCGCCCAGCTCGACCGCATCGGCCTGCCGCGCGACGCCTATGACGCCATTGTCACCTCGGGCGATGCGACCCGCGCCGCCATCGCCGCGCACCTGCCTGCGCCGGCTTACAAGCTTGGCCCGGAAAAAGACGAAGCGCTGTATGACGGGCTCGATATCGCGTTTGCGCCGCTTGACGAGGCGGCGTTCATCATCTGTACCGGCATGGTCGACGACCAGCGCGACCAGCCCGAAGACTACGCCGACATGTTGGCGGCGGCGGCGGCGCGCAAGCTGCCGATGATCTGCGCCAATCCCGATATCGTCGTGCGCTGGGGCGGTCGCATCATCTATTGCGCCGGCGCGCTGGCGCAGATGTATCAAAATCTCGGCGGGGCGGTGATCTATGGCGGCAAGCCGCATACGCCGATTTACGAACTGGCGTTAAAGGCGGCGGCCCTCAATTCGCCGTCTGGCGCGGCGCCCGAAGCGACCGCACTGGCGCGCGCCCGCGTGCTGGCGGTCGGCGACGGCGTCAAAACCGATATCGCCGGGGCCAACGCGCACGGCCTGCCGGCTTTGTTTGTCGCCGGCGACGGCGGCGTTCATGATGGCGCCAGCGACGCTGACGGCATCGAGGCCGCTTTGGCCGCGGCGGGTGTTCACGCGCAGTTCGCTGCGACGCGGCTGGTATGGTGACAGGCATGCGGACTTTTTCGGCGATCGGCAATTTTGACGGCGTCCATCTTGGCCACCAGCAATTGCTGGCCCGGGTCGGCGATGTCGCCCGCGCCCATAACGCCAGAGCTGGCGCTGTCGTTTTCGATCCGCATCCGCGCCGGTTCTTCCGCCCGGACGATCCGCCGTTCCTCATCACCACCGCCGCCGACCGCAACGCGCTGCTGAAAGCGGCCGGCGCGGCGGTGGTCGACGCGCTCGCCTTCGACGCGGCGTTGGCGGCGCTGACGCCGCAGGCGTTTGTCGCCGACGTTCTGAAGGGCGCGCTTGGCCTTGCCGGGGTGGCGGTCGGGTCTGAATTCCGCTTCGGCGCCGGTCGCGCGGGCGATGCGCAAATGCTGAAAGCGCTGTGCGCCGCCAACGATATGCAAACGCTCATCATTGAGCCCGAACCCGCGCCGGGGCCGGAACGTAAGATCGGGTCGAGCGCCATCCGCGAAGCGATCGCCGCGGGCGAGATGGCGCGCGCGGCCGCGATGCTCGGCCGGCGCTGGTCGGTCGGCGGCGTCGTCAGCGAGGGCGCGCGACTGGGCCGCACGATCGGCTTTGCGACCGCGAACCTTTCGCTCGGCGACCTGATCGAGCCGCGACGCGGCGTTTATGCGGTGCGCGTCGATGTCGAGGGGGCGATTTACGCGGGCGTCGCCAATTTCGGCCGCAAGCCGACCGTCGGCTCTGACGCCGCGCTGCTGGAGGCGCATCTGTTCGACTTCGCCGGCGATCTTTACAGACGAATTATCAGGGTCGAGTTTCTGGATTTCATCCGGGACGAGAGGAAATTCGACGGCCTCGACGCGCTCAAGGCGCAAATCGCCCGCGACTGCGACACTGCACGCGCGATCATTTCCAGACTCTAATTCGGTCCGGCTTTAACCGGTGTTTGCGATAGACTTTCCTGAAACGAGTCGAGCGCGGTGCGCGCGATCTCGATATCGGCGTTCAGCGTCGGCAGATCATACTCGATCCGTGCGATTTCGCGTTGATGATAGTCGACGTCCTGTCGTGCAAGCTCGCGGTCGCCGGGGCTGAGATTGGGATTTTCAACGCGGTTTTCAGCGACGCGAAGATTGTAATAGTGACGGTCGAGCGACTTTGTCGCCTTTTCAAGGTCGGCGACCGCGGTATCGCGCGCTTGCGTCTTTTCAAACAATTCAAGGCCCGTTTGATATTTCGCCAGAAACGCCGGCTCGGTCGGTTTCGGACAAACGCCCTGATATTCCAGCCCGGCGGCCCCGGCGGCGAAACCGCCGTCCGGCGTGCACAATTCGGCGAGGCCGTCGATGCGCCCAAGCTGATAGGCGATCGGGTCAGGCTGGACCTTGTGGCCCTCGCATGCCTTGGCGCGGTCTTCAAAAGCGCTCATCAATTCGCCGGCGCGGCCGTCCGCCTCGCCCAGCGCGCGCCAGTCGGCGTCGGCGCAATCGAGTGCGCTCATCGAACTGGCGCAACCGGCGGCGAAGAGGACGCTCGCCGGAAACACGCAGCGCAGGGCGGTTCTTCCCCTGATCATCTCGGCACGCCTCCCGTTCGGTGCAGGATCGCGCGTATCACATCTGCGTGGCAAGCCCCGCAGTCGTGGACTTCGGTCATAAAGTCGCCCAAAATCCGGTGAAGCATGAAAAAGTGCGGCGGTTCAACCGGCCGTCGCGAGTTGCGTATGGCCGAATGGCTTGGTCCAGGGCTTCGTCCAGGGGCTAGGGCCATCGGCCGAGGGAGGTGTCCCATGTCGAAACAGTGTGTTGCGAAGTCTCTTCTCAGGAAAAGCCTGCTTGTCGCCGCCGCAGCGACCGCGTTGACCGCCCTGCCGGCGACCGCGTTCGCTGGCGGCGGGCATGGGCGCCATCATGCCCGCGCCTATAATTCTCATCATTCTTCAGGCTACTACCCGAGCCGTCATTATGGCGGCTATTACGGGTATTACGCCCCGCGCCGGCATTACTATTACGGCTCGCACCGCAATCGCGGCCATTTGTCGGGCGCTGAGGCCGCCGTCATCACCGCCGGCATTATCGGCGGGGTGATTTTGATCGACCGCGCCCTCGACAATCGCGACCGGTATGCGCCCTATGACGATGGCCGCTACGCCCGTTACGACGACCGCTATTATGATCGGTATGCGCGTCGCGGCGCGTTTGACGACGATTATTATTACCGCCGCGATAATCGCAGCGGCGCCTATTACAATGACCGCGCCGATGATCGCCGCTACGCCCGCGCCGAAAGCCGGCCCGGCCCGGCCGACCAGGTTTACGATCAGGGCGCGGCTTACGATGACGGTAGCGGCCTTCTCGGCGCTACGCCGCCTTCTGACGCCGACGGCTATTTGGCGCAGGCCGCGTTCCGCGAATGCGTCGCCGAGACCAGGGGCGCCGCCGGCGCCGGCGGCATGCTGGTCGCCGCGCCCGGCGCGCCGGGCAAGGTCGAGACCCTTGCTGACGGCTCGCTGCGGATGGAGGCGAGTTTTCGCGCCTCGAATGCGCGCGGCGAAGAATGGACAAGGCGTATGGTCTGCGAGGCCGACGACCAGGGCGTACGCTTCCTGCAGGTCGATTGAGACGCTTCCCGCCGCGCCAGGGCCGCATCGGTCGACTTCGCACCGGTCGACTTAGGGGGGCGGCCCTGATACAAGGCGCGCCATGACTGGCGCGCCGCATCATCTTCAGATTATTTCCGGCGCGCGGGCGCGAATTCGCCGCCCGCGCTGCGTTCGCGCGTCAGCTTCGGCTTGACGCGTCGCGCGGTTGCGGGTTTTTCCTCCCCTGGACCCCTTTCGCCAATTTGCTGAAAACTGATTTTCAAGAGAGTGAGCGATGCCGACTGCATCGAATGACGGGCAAGCGCCCGAGAGCGCCGAGCGCGACTACAAGGATACGCTGTTCCTGCCGGCGACGGATTTTCCGATGCGCGCCGGCCTGCCCAAGCGCGAGCCGGAATGGCTGAAAGCGTGGGAGGCCGCAGACCTCTACCGCCAGTTGCGCGCCGACGCGGCGGGCCGGCCGAAATACGTGCTGCATGACGGCCCGCCCTACGCCAACGGCCACCTGCACATGGGCCACGCTTTCAACAAGGTGCTGAAAGACATCATCGTGCGCGCGCGCCAGATGACCGGTTTCGATTCCAACTATGTGCCCGGCTGGGACTGTCACGGCCTGCCCATCGAGTGGAAGGTCGAGGAAGAATTTCGCGCCCGCGGCCGCGCCAAGCGCGACGTGCCGACGGCTGAATTTCGCGCCGCCTGCCGCGCTTACGCGGAAAAATGGGTCGCCATCCAGCGCGAAGAGTTCAAGCGCTACGGCATTGTCGGCGACTGGAACGATCCGTACACGACCATGGCGTTCGACGCCGAAGCGACCATCGTGTCGGAGTTTTTGAAATTCGTCGACGCCGGCCTCGTCTATCGCGGCTCGAAGCCGGTAATGTGGTCGCCGGTCGAACAGACCGCGCTCGCCGAAGCCGAGATCGAATATCACGACCATACCTCGACGACGATCTTCGTGAAGTTTCCGGTCGCGAAGGGTGATGCCAAAGACGCTTCCATCGTCATCTGGACGACGACGCCGTGGACCATCCCCGGCAACCGCGCCATCTGCTTCGGGCCGAAAATCGCCTATGGCGTTTATGAAGTCACCGGGATGGATAAGGTCGTCGATCCGAAAACCGGCGCGGAATTAACGCCGTGGACGCGCGTTGGCGAGAAACTGATCGTCGCCGACCGATTGTGGGAAAGCGTGCGCGCGGCGGCGAAAATCGCCGGCGCCAAAAGGCTGGGCGATGTCGATCCGGCCGGCTTTGCCTGCGACCATCCGCTCAAAGGCTTTGGCGGCGGCTATGAGTTCGCCGTGCCGCTGCTCGCCGGCGATCATGTCACCGACGAGGACGGCACAGGCTTTGTCCACACCGCGCCCGGTCACGGCCAGGACGACTATATCGCCTTTGTCACAGAATTCGGCACGCAGGCGGAAATTCCGCATACGGTCGATGAATTCGGGGCCTTCACGAATGAGGCGCCGGGATTTGAGGGAAAAAAGGTTCTCGTCCTGGAAGGGAAGAAAGCCGGACAGGACGGCGACGCCAATAGCGCGGTCATCGCGGCGCTGATCGAAAAGGGCGCGCTGATCGCGCGCGGGCGGCTGAAACACTCCTATCCGCATTCATGGCGGTCGAAAGCGCCGGTGATTTTCCGCAACACGCCGCAATGGTTCATCGCGCTTGATCGCGAGAAGCCGGACGGAAAGACATTGCGCGCCGAAGCGCTCGCCGCGATAGACGCGACGGCGTTCACCCCGGCGGCGGGCAAGAACCGCCTGCGCGCCATGATCGAAGGCCGGCCCGACTGGCTGGTGTCGCGCCAGCGCGCCTGGGGCGTGCCGATCGCCATTTTCGTCAATCGCGACAGCGGCGAAATCCTCAACGACGCAGGCGTCAACGCCCGCATCGTCGCGGCGGTGAAGGCGCATGGCGCGGACGCGTGGTTCACCACCCCGGCGCAGGACTTTCTTGGTGCGGATTATTCCGCTGATGCATTCGAGAAGATCGAGGACATTCTCGATGTCTGGTTCGATTCCGGCTCGACGCATTCTTTCGTGCTGGAAGGCCGCAAGGATTTGAAATGGCCGGCCGACCTTTACCTGGAAGGGTCGGACCAGCATCGCGGCTGGTTCCAATCCTCGCTGCTGGAAAGCTGCGGCACGCGCGGGCGCGCGCCCTATGACGGCGTTTTAACCCATGGCTTCGTGCTCGACGAGGACGGGCGCAAAATGTCGAAATCTATCGGCAATGTCGTCGATCCCGCCGACATCATGCGCGACTACGGCGCCGATATCCTGCGCATCTGGGTGGCGAGCTCGGACTATTCCGACGATCTGCGCATCGGCAAGGAGATCATCGGCTCGGCGGTCGACGCCTATCGCAAGGTGCGCAACACGCTGCGTTACCTGCTGGGCGCGCTTGCCGATTATGACGAGACGCACGCGGTTGCGCCCGCCGACATGCCGGAGCTTGAGCGTTACTTGCTGCATCTCGTCGCCGGCCTCGACGCCGAGGTGCGCGCCGGATATGAGGCGTTTGACTTCAAGGGCGTGTGGCGCAAGGTGTTCGACTTCTGCACCCTCGATCTGTCGGCGTTCTATCTCGATATCCGCAAGGACAGTCTTTACTGCGATCATCCGTCTGCGGCGCGGCGGCGCGCGGCGCGCACGGTGATGAGCATCGTGTTCGAGCGGCTGACCGCGTGGCTGGCGCCGATCTGCGTGTTCACCATGGAAGAGGCGTGGTCCGCCCGCCATGGCGAGGGGGCCGGTTCGGTGCATCTTCGCCAGATGGCGGCGGTGCAAACCGCTTGGCGCAATGATGCGCTCGCTGACGTGTGGGGCCGGTTGCGCCGCGTGCGCCGGGTCGTCACCGGCGCGCTTGAAATCGAACGCCGCGAAAAACGCATTGGCGCCAGTCTTGAGGCCGCGCCGACGGTGTATCTTGCAAGCGAGGCGCTGCGCGAGGCCGTCGCCGGGCGCGATCTGGCGGATTTGTTCATCACCTCCGACGTGACACTTGTCGACGGCGAGGGGCCGAAGGGCGCCTTCCGTCTCGACGATGCGCCCGGTGTTGCAGTGACGCCGGCCGAGACCGCGCACGAAAAATGCCAGCGCTGCTGGCGGTACACTGACGATGTCGGCGCCGACCCGGTGCATCCGCATCTATGCGGGCGCTGCGCCGATGCGGTGTCGCGCCTTGGCGGCGTGAAGGCGTAGGGGAGACGGCGACGTGAGTGTTGCGAAATTCACCGCAGGGTTCAGCGCCAGCTTCAAAGAATGGCGCGCCGCGGCGCGCGCCAATCCGTTATTCCTCAAGGGGCTCATCGGCGCCGGCGCCGTCGCCGCGCTCGATCAGGCGTCGAAATTCTGGATCGTTGAAATCGTCAACCTGCCGCAAAAGCGCCAGATCGAACTCAGCGGCGTATTCAATCTCACCTATGTTGAAAATCGCGGCGCCAGTTTCGGCATGCTGGCCGGCGGGCTCGGCTCGCGCATCCTGTTGTCGACGATCTCGATCACCATCGCGACGGCGGTGATCATCTGGCTGGCGCGGCTCAACCGGGCGTGGGCGGCGGCCGGCGCGGCGCTGATCATCGGCGGCGCCCTCGGCAATCTTTACGACCGCGTCGCCTATGGCTTTGTCGTTGATTTTCTCGACTTTTCCGGCCTGTGGTTCCCGTGGGTGTTCAACATCGCCGACGCGGCGATCAATGTCGGCGTCGCCTGCCTTATTATTGACGCGCTGACCCACAAGGATCAGCCCGGCGCGCAAAACGGCCCCGGCGACTAAACCGGCGCCGGAATTAGCGGCGAGCGGTCTTTGCGTCGGCGGCGCGCCATGGCTATAAGGTCGCTTTCGCAAATGGGCCTTCGAGACTGGAGTGATCGCGTGAACAACCGGAAAATTCTTGTACGTGTCGGGCTTTCGCTGGTGATGCTGGCGGCGGCGAGCGGCTGCGCCGGCATCGGCAAAGCTATCGGCGGCGGCAAGAATCCCCCTGACGAGTTTGCGATTGCGACCAAGGCGCCCCTGGTGGTGCCGCCGGATTATGCAATGCGCCCGCCAAAGCCGGGCGAAACCCGCCCGCAGGAAATGTCGCCGTCCGAACGCGCCCAGCAGGTGCTGATGGGCGACACCGCCGCCGCGCCGCCCAGCGACGGCGAGCAGGTGCTGCTGCAAAAAGCCGGTGCGCTTGGCGTCGATCCGTCGATCCGCGCGGTGCTGGATGCTGAAAACGGCGGCCGCGTCGAAAAAGACCGCAGCTTCGCCAACCAGTTGATGTTCTGGAAATTCGACAACGACAAGGTTGACGATTCCGGCGCGCCGCTGCGTGTTGACGATCCCGCCGCCTGGTTCGAGGGGCGGGAAACCGCCATCGCCCGCGTCACCGGCGAAGACGCCAGGGTCACGATCAAGAACACCGACGCGCAGCAATTGCCCGGTGTTTACTGATTATCCGGGTTTACTGATGAACCGGGTTTACTGACCGCCAGATTACCGGCCTCCATCAGAAATCTGTTCCGCCATTGATGACAGCCCGGCGCGCCAGAACAGCGCGAGCCGGCGTTGAAACGCGATCAGCTCAAAGCTGTGGCGGGCGACGTGGCTTTGCGCGATGGCGTCCCAGGCGCGGTGCTCGATGGTGATGCGCGCGCCATTGTCGACGGCCTCGAACCGCACCTCGACCTCGGTCATTTGCTCCGGCGCGAAGGTCGCCGGGCGCCATTGGAATGCCAGAAGGTGCGGCGGCGCCCATTTGAGAATGCGGCCGATCTCGTAAATCTTTCCGCTCGCCAGCCGCGTTGCGAGGCGGCCATCGGGGCCGGGCTCGAAGAACATCTCGCCGTCGCCGCGCGGGGTCAGGGCGAAAAACTGATCCGCGCGCCACCATGCGCCGATATCGCGAGTGAACGCGTCGAAGGCGCGTTCGGGACTGGCGGCGACCCGCAGCGAGACGATGGCGGCCGACGTCATTGCGTCTGCCTTTCGATATGCGTTTTCAACGAGGCGAGCTGGCGCGCCCACATCGCCTCGGTCTCGGCCAGCCAGTCTTTCAACTCCGCCATCGCCCCGGCCTTCAATGAATAGACGCGCACGCGCGCATCGAACGCCGGATGGGTTTCCTCCACCAGATTGCTGCGCTTCAGTTCGCGTAAGTGCCGGCTCATGGCCGCGGCGGTCAGGCCAAGCGATGCGGCAAGCTCGCCGGCGCGGTGCGGGCGCTGGCGCAACAGCTCGATGGTTCGGCGCCGCGCCGGGTCGGCGATCGCGGCCAAAGTCGCGTCGATGGACACCTCTGATGGTGTTAGCGGCGCCGCGCTCAATCGAGCCGCCGTTTCGTTGTCAGCCCGCTTGCCTTGTCCCACTCGTCGCTCGACATTTTCTTCACGGTGACGGCGAAGGTCCAGATATGACCTTCGCGATCTTTGGCGCGATAGGTGCGGTCGCCGTAAAACTGCGTGTCCGGCTCAGCGATAATTTGTGCGCCGGCCGCTCTTGCGCGGGCGCAATGGGCGTCGATGTCTTCGCCCTCGGCCAGAAAGACATGAACCGCCTGGGTGTTGGTTCCGCCGACTGTTTGCGGGCTGCGAAACGCCTCGCCCCATTCATTGCCGACCATCAGGGTTGAGCCGCCGACGCTCATCTGCGCATGCGCCAGCGCGCCGTCGGCGTCGAGCAGGACAAAAGCCGGTTCGAAGCCGAACGCCGTTTCCAGCCAGGCGAACGCCGCCTTGGCGTCCTTGTAAAAAACCGCGCTGGCGAGCCCTTTTGGTTGATCCGTGTCGTCCATGGCGATGCGTCCCCGATTGTCACATAAAGAGCGTGGGCTGATGTTTATCAAATAATGAAATATTTATCAAATAGAAAAGATAAAACGCCGCTTGCCCCGGCGCTGGCGGTCGCGATGATGGCGCCATGTCGAATCGCGCCGCCAAACCAGACACGCCCGCGCCGGTCATCCGCCGCCTGCCGCTCGCCGCCGTCAACCGCATCGCCGCCGGCGAGGTGATCGAGCGCCCGGCCGCGGTGGTCAAAGAGCTGGTAGAAAACAGCCTCGACGCCGGCGCGCGGGCGATCTCGGTGTCGCTGCGCGACGGCGGCAAGAGCGAAATCATCGTCGAAGACGACGGCTGCGGCATGGACGAGGCGTCGATGCTGCTGGCGATTGAACGCCACGCGACATCAAAACTCGCGCCCGACGCGGCCGGCGATGTCGATCTCATGAATATTTCCACGCTGGGGTTTCGCGGCGAGGCGCTGCCGTCGATCGGCGCGGTCGCACGCCTTGAAATCGTCTCGCGCCCGCGCGGCGGCGACGGCGCGCGCCTGACGGTGAATGGCGGCGCGATGGAAGGACCGGGGCCGGCGGCGTTTGGCGGGTCGGGAACGCGCATCGCCGTGCGCGATCTTTTTTACGCAACGCCGGCGCGGCTGAAATTCCTCAAAACCGACCGCGCCGAATCCGCCGCCGCGGCCGAGGTCGTGCGCCGGCTGGCGATGGCGCATCCGGGCGTTGCGTTCTCCCTGACATTGAACGCGCGAAAGTCGCTGGCGCTCGCCGCCGCGCCCGACACCGTTGACGGGCAGTTGAAACGCCTCGGCGACATCATGGGGCGCGAATTTGAAGACAACGCGCTGCCCATCGAGGCCGAACGCGACGGCGTGCGGCTTTCAGGCTTTGCCGGCCTGCCGACCTACAATCGCGGCCTGCCCGACAAGCAGTTTTTGTTCGTGAACGGACGGCCGGTGCGCGACAAGCTGATCGTCGGCGCGGTGCGCGGCGCCTATGCCGACTTCCTCGCGCGCGACCGCCATCCGGCGGTGGCGCTGTTCGTTGAGATCTCGTCCGAAGACGTCGATGTCAACGTCCATCCGGCGAAAACGGAAGTGCGGTTCCGCGACGCCGGCGGGGTGCGCGGCCTCATCGTCGGCGCGCTTCGTCATGCACTCGCGGCGGCGGGCCATCGCGCCTCGACGATGACAAGCGCCTTTGCGCTCGGGCGCATGCAGCCGCAATCGGCGGGCGGTGTTTCGCAATGGCGGGGCGGCGCGACCTCGGCGCCAAATCCGTTCCGGCGCGCAGACCTGCTTGCCGCGAGCGAGCTGCATGACCGCCCGCGCGATTTCGACGCCGGGTTTTCGGCGCCGAGCGCGCGTGCGGAAACGTCAGGCGAAAACGCGATTGGCGATGACGCCGCCGCCAATGTATCCGCAGACGCCTATCCGCTGGGCGCGGCGCGGGCGCAATTGCACGAAACCTATATCGTCGCGCAAACCGCCGACGGGCTCGTCATCGTTGATCAGCATGCGGCCCATGAGCGCCTTGTCTATGAACGCATGAAGCACGCGCTCGCCGCCGGCGGCGTCGAACGTCAGGGCCTGCTGATTCCCGAAATCGTCGAGCTTGAGCGCGACGAGGTCGAGCGCCTTGAGGCGCGCGCTGACGAATTCGCCGAACTGGGGCTGGCGATTGAGCGCTTCGGCGATGATGCGGTGATCGTGCGCGAGATCCCGGCGCTGCTCGGCAAGACCGATATCGGCGCCGTGGTGCGCCGCCTCGCCGACGACCTTGGCGAGTTGGGCGAGGGGCTGGCGCTGAAGGAAAAGCTTGAAGACATTTGCGGGTCGATGGCCTGCCGCGGGTCGGTGCGCGCCGGGCGCCGCCTCACCGGCGAGGAAATGAATGCGCTATTGCGCCAGATGGAGGCGACGCCCCATTCCGGCCAGTGCAATCACGGCCGGCCGACCTATGTCGAGTTGAAACTCGCCGATATTGAGCGCCTGTTCGGCCGCCGCTGACCCGTTCAGATATTTGCAACCGCTTGACGGCTGTTAATATGTAACCTATAAGGTACATATGTTTAAGACAGGGGTTGGACATGAAAAAGCTGATCGCCGTTTTGGCTGTGTTCACGGTGATTTCCACCGCCGCCGCCTTCGCTGAACCTTACGCGCCGATGGCCCCGTTTGCGCCGTTCGCCGGCAAGACCATGCGCGGCGAGTGGACCGACGACACGGGAAAGCAGATTGTCGATATCGCCAAATGGGAGATGATCCTGAACGGGCGGGCGCTGCAATCGACCCATCGGCTCGAAGGCGGCGATTATGGCGGGCGCACGATCTTCTTCTTCGATGAAGGCGCAAAAACCTATGTCTATCACTATTTCACCACGGCGGGTTTTCACACCACCGGCGCGGCTGAATTTGTCGACGGCGCGCTCGTCGCCGAAGAACAGGTCGAAGGCCATGAAAGCATCGCCTCGGTTCGCTCAAGAGCGAGCTTCATCGGCGATGAATTGCGCACCGATGTCGTTTACGTCGGCAAGGACGGCGGCGAGACGCCCGGTGGCGTGCGCGTCTATAAGGTCATCGACGATCCGGGGCCGCTGTTTTCCGATACGAAATGATCGCCACCGCTGACGTCGCCGGCGCATGTTATGCACTTTGCCCGGGTGTCTTGTGGCGGGCGGGCCGGACCGTTAATCAAGGATTTGACCGGGCCTTGCGCTAACTGACCGGCGCCTGGATGCGGCGAAGCCAGGGATTGGGGAGAGGCATGAATTTCAACGACTTTGGCGAATGGTACCACAGGATCGAGATCGAGCCCGGCGTCTTCACGCCGGGGATCAGAAATCAGGGACTGGTTTATAACCTGTATAAAGATCGATTGCCGCAAGACCTCACGGGGATGCGGGTTCTCGATCTCGGCGCAAATGCGTGCGGGCTTAGCGTGGAATTCGCCAAGCGCGGGGCGAAGGTCGTCGCCATTGAACACCACGCGCGCTATGTGAAGCAGGGGCGGTTCGTGATTGACGCGCTCAAACTCGAAGATGCGATCGAACTGCATCAAGGCGATCTGTTCAGTGCGCGCGAGCATGGCGAATTCGACATTGTCTGCTATGTGGGCCTTGCCTACCACATTCGTCATCCGCAACTGGCGCTCGACATGCTGGGCGGTATGTGCAGAAAACATTTCATCGCCTCCAGCCAGACCGATCCGGGTGATCGTCTGGTCATGCGCAATCGCGCGGCCGACGCAAAGCAGCGCAAGGTTGGCGAGTTGTGGGGCTGGAATCCGACTGAACGACTATTCATCGAAATGATCGGGCACGCAGGGTTCACGAATGCAGTCCTGGTATCGACCCACCCGCATCCCGGCGAGACCAAGGGCAATGTGCTCAGCAACAGATCCTATTTCTATGCGGAAGCGGGCGAGGGGGTGCTGCTGCCCTTCGTTGATGATGAATTCAACGCCAAACCAAGGTTGAAATATCTGCCGAAGGGCAGGAACTTCAAAAACCTTTTCGGCCGTTCATCATGACGCGAGCCGAACGGTGAGCGATGGCGCCTGATCCGCAATTTACAAAACTTTCCGACCTTGGCGATTTTGTCGAACGCGACGCCGACGACATGCGGGCGCGCTCGGCGGCGTTTTTCGATGAGATCAAACGC
Organism: Parvularculaceae bacterium; assembly: GCA_041398145.1. Taxonomy (GTDB): domain Bacteria; phylum Pseudomonadota; class Alphaproteobacteria; order Caulobacterales; family Parvularculaceae; genus Amphiplicatus. The sequence continues at coordinate 117,227 of JAWKVF010000001.1, forward strand.
CGCCACACGATCCGCGATTTCGCGCCCGATCCGGTGTCGCTCGATATCATCGAAACCTGCATCGCCGCCGCCGGGCGCGCGCCGTCAGGCGCCAATCACCAGCCCTGGCATTTCGTGGCGGTCAGGGACCAGAAAACCAGATCGGCGATCCGCGCCGCCGCCGAGAAGGAAGAGCGCGCCTTTTACGGCGGACGCGCCGGTGCGGAATGGCTCGATGCGCTGGCCCCCATTGGCACCGATGCCGACAAGGAATTTCTCGAAGTCGCGCCATGGCTGATTGCGGTGTTCGCCCAGCGCCGCGGCGGCGTCGAGGCGGGCGACGACCGCAAGAATTATTATATCCACGAAAGCGTCGGCATCGCCTGCGGTTTTCTCATCGCCGCTTTGCATCACGCCGGCCTTGCGACGTTGACGCATACGCCAAATCCGATGGCGTTCCTGACCGAGACGTTAAAACGTCCGCAGACGGAAAAACCCTATCTGCTGGTGGTGGTGGGCAAGCCGTCGCCGGGCGCGCTTGTGCCCCATCACGCCATGAAGAAAAAAGCCCTCAACGATATCATGACGGTTGTTTAAAGCGTTTCCAGGCGAAATGTGTGCGGTTCGCCGTCTGGAAACGCGTCAAACAAGAACTCTAAGCGACGCCCTGTTTCTGTTTGAACCGGCGACGCTTCAGGTTTTGCGCGCAATGATGAACCGGATTTGCTTGTCGGCGGGAATGTAATCCGCCTCTTCGAGTGTGAAGCCGGCCGATTCAATCGCTGATTCCAGCTCCGCCGTCTTGAGGAAACGCACATATGGCGCCTGGCCGAATATCTGCATCATAAAAATCAGCGGACGCATGAAGCCTTGCTTGTCGCCAAGGCAGATCGTCTTCGAGATGAAATATCCGCCCGGTTTCAGCCGGTCATGGATATGCGCCATCGTCTGGCCGGGGTTTTTGAGAAGATGAAGCAGATTGAAAGCGACAACGGCGTCGTAGCCGCCATCGGTCTTCGGCGCGGTTGCGGCGTCCGCCGGAAAAAAGTCGACATTGCCGATGTTTTGATCCGTCGCCTTTTGCCGCGCTATGGCGATCATATTTTCCGAAATGTCGCTCGCCGTGATGCGCTGAACGTGTTCGGCGAGCCGCAAAGCGGTCGTGCCGGTGCCGCAGCCGATCTCAAGGAGATGATCGCTAGATGACAGGCGTGCGGCGGTGCGCGCCAGCGTGTTGTCATACGCGGCCATATCCTTGATCGGCTGGCGAGAATATTTCTCCGCAAATCTATCCCAGAAATTCTGACGCGACACGTGGCCTCCCTGGTGCGATCAAGGGTTGGATAAGGGGACGGTCTCCGCTGCGCGCAACTATTGTCGCGACAAGGCGAGGGGTATTCGGGGCCAGCCGTGCATTGCGCAAATGACGGGCGAGACTGAGCGCCGATCTGGCGGTTCGGCGATCTATGCTTCGGCGAGCCGGTTCGCGAGCGCTTCAACGCGTCCCGCCGCGGCGTCGATCACCCGCGTCGCGCCGCCGACGGTCGCCGCGTCAAGCGCTTCACGCTCGTCGTCAAAGGCGGCGATCTTGGCGCGCGCGTCGAACAGCTCGTCGCACACGGTAAGCGCCGCCAGCAGCATCAGGCGCGCGTCGCCGATCTGGCCGATATCCTCGGCGAGATCGCTGACATGGCGGTCAAGATGGCTTGCGAGCTGTTCAAGGCGCCGTTCCTGCCCGTCCTCGCAGGTGACCTTGTAGGCGCGCCCATTGATGATGATTTCGACCTGCGCCATCGCCTATTCCCCCGATGCGCGTTTCAGCGGCGCTTGCGTGTCGGCGTCGCCGGCGGCGATCAGCGCCTGTAAATCGGCAATCACCGAGGAAATCTCGGCCGAGGCGGCGGCCGCCTGCTCGCGCGCGGCGCGCGCCTTGGCGCGCAGGGAATCGGCGTCGTCGGCGCGGTCTGAAAGCTCGTGCAATCGCTCGGTGAGGCGTGTCTCCAGCGAATCAAGGGCGCCCGCGAGGCGTTCAACGGCGGATTCAAGCGAACTCATAACTGAAATACTCCTTTATAGCGCATGATTTTGGGGTTCGTCGGCCGTTGTGTCCAGCGCCGGTATGCGATCTTTGCGGGCCTTGACCCTTACATCCGTGCAAGGCATGAAGCGCCCGCGCGCCCGGCGCATATTCGTCACCCGCGTCGGCCCTGAGGACATTCATGGCGATCGACGGTCGGGAATACCCATCCTTTTCACCACAAATGCTTGGCCAGATGGCCAATGCGATCCGTGCCTTGTCGATGGACGCCGTCGAGCGCGCCAAATCCGGCCATCCCGGCATGCCGATGGGCATGGCCGACGTCGCAACCGTCCTGTTTTCGCGGTTTTTGAAATTCGACGCCGCCGACGCGGCCTGGCCCGACCGCGACCGTTTCGTCTTGTCCGCCGGCCATGGCTCGATGCTGCTGTACAGCCTGTTGCACCTTACCGGCTATGAGGGGATGAGCCTTGAGGAGCTGAAAAACTTCCGCCAGCTCGGCTCGAAAACCGCCGGCCATCCCGAATACGGCCACGCCGCCGGTATCGAGACCACCACCGGGCCGCTCGGCCAGGGGCTCGCTACCGCCGTCGGCATGGCGATCGCCGAGGCGCATTTGTCGGCGCGCTATGGCGATGATCTCGTCGATCACAAGACCTGGGTCATCGCCGGCGACGGCTGTTTGATGGAGGGCGTCAGCCAGGAGGCGATCTCGCTCGCCGGTCATTTGAAGCTCAACAAGCTGATCGTGCTGTGGGACGACAACGGCATCACCATCGACGGCAAGGTCGCGCTGTCGGATTCGACCGACCAGATCGCGCGCTTCGCCGCCTCGGGCTGGAATACGCTGAGCGTCGACGGCCATGATCTGGGCGCTGTCGCGGACGTCCTTGAAACCGCGCAATCGTCCGACCGTCCGGTGCTGATCGCCTGCAAGACGGTTATCGGCAAGGGCGCGCCGACCAAGCAGGGCACCTCCGCGACCCATGGCGCGCCGCTGGGCGCCGATGAAATCGCCGCCGCGCGCAAGGCGCTCGACTGGCCATACGGGCCGTTTGAAATTCCCGCCGACATCTTCAACGCCTGGCGCGAGGTCGGCGCCCGCGGCGCGCAGGCGCATGAAGCGTGGAGGAAGCGCCATGCGTTTTCCGCCCACAAGGATGACTTTGACGCCGCACTCGCCGGCGACGTCGCCGGCGCGGTCGACGCCGCCATTGCCGACTACAAGAAAAGACTCGTCTCCGAGCCGCCGAGGATCGCCACCCGCAAGGCGTCGGAAATGGCGCTTGAGGTGATCAATGACGCCGCACCCTCGACGATTGGCGGGTCCGCCGACCTGACCGGTTCGAACAACACAAAGACCAAATCGCTCGGCGCGCTGACGGCGGGGGATTACGCCGGGCGCTATCTTTATTACGGCGTTCGCGAGTTCGGCATGGCCGCGGCGATGAACGGCATGGCGCTGCACGGCGGCGTTGTTCCCTATGGCGGCACGTTCATGGTGTTCGCCGATTACTGCCGCCCGGCGATCCGCCTGTCGGCATTGATGGGCGTGCGCACGATTTACGTGATGACCCACGATTCCATCGGCCTTGGCGAAGACGGGCCGACCCACCAGCCGGTCGAACACCTTGCAGCGCTGCGCGCGATCCCGAACCTCAATGTGTTCCGGCCGGCCGATGCGGTTGAAACCGCCGAATGCTGGGCGCTGGCGCTGGCGGCGAAAAACACGCCAAGCGTCTTGTCGCTGACGCGGCAAAATCTCGAACCGGCGCGCATCGTTCATGAGGGTGAAAACCTTTGCGCGCGCGGCGCCTATATCCTCGCCGATGCGCCAAAGCCCCATGTCGTGCTGATTGCATCCGGCTCTGAGGTCGAGATCGCGCTGGCGGCGCAAAAAGACCTCGCCTGCAACAAGATCCGCGCCCGCGTCGTTTCTGCGCCTTCGTTCGAGCTGTTCGCCGCGCAGGACGAGCATTACCGCAAATCGGTGCTCGGCAAGGCCCCGCGCATCGGCATCGAGGCCGCGATCCGTCAGGGCTGGGATTTGTTCCTGCGCCGCCGCGACGCGTTTATCGGCATGTCCGGTTTCGGGGCGTCCGCTCCGGCGCCGGAATTGTATAAGCAATTCGGAATCACCGCCCGCGCCGTCGCCGACGCCGCGCGCACGCTCATCGACAGGGAGAAGTAAAAATGGCGCTTAAGGTTGCAATCAACGGTTTCGGGCGGATCGGCCGTCTGACATTGCGGTCCATGATCGAAAACGGCCGCAAGGATATCGAAGTCGTCGCCATTAACGATCTTGGCCCGGTCGAGACCAACGCCCATCTTCTGCAATTCGACAGCGTGCACGGCCGCTTCCCGCAGGAAGTCAAAACCGGCGCCGACACGATTGACGCCGGCCGCGGCCCGATCAAGGTGTTCGCCGAACGCGATCCGGCGAAACTGCCATGGGGCGATCTCGGCGTCGATGTCGTTTTTGAATGCACCGGCATTTTCGCCGACAGGGAAAAAGCGTCCGCGCATTTGAAAGGCGGCGCCAAGCGCGTCCTGATTTCGGCGCCGGCGACCGGCGATCTCAAGCTCGTCGTCTATGGCGTCAATCACGACACCATCGGCGCCGACGATCATATCGTCTCGAATGCATCGTGTACGACCAATTGCCTTGCGCCGGTGGCCAAGGTGCTGCACGACACCATCGGCATCGAACGCGGCTATATGACGACGATCCACTCCTACACCGGCGACCAGCCGACCCTCGACACCATGCACAAGGATCTTTATCGCGCCCGTGCGGCGGCGATGTCGATGATCCCGACCTCGACCGGCGCGGCCAAAGCCATCGGCAAGGTCATTCCGTCGCTGATGGGCAAGCTCGACGGCTCGTCGATCCGTGTGCCGACGCCGAACGTGTCGGTTGTCGATCTCGTCTTCACCCCGAGCCGCAACACCACGGTTGAGGAAGTCAACGGCGCCATCGTCAAGGCGGCGAACGGCCCGCTCAAGGGCATTCTCGCCTGCACCGACAAGCCGCTGGTGTCGGCCGATTTCAACCATGATCCGCATTCATCGACCTTCGCGCTGCCGCAGACGCAGATCCTCGAAGGCAAGCTGGTGCGCATCCTGACCTGGTACGACAATGAATGGGGTTTCTCGACCCGCATGTCGGACACCGCGCTGGTCATGGGCAAATTCCTGTAACGCTGAAAGGGGCCGCAATTGTCCGCCTACAGAACGCTTGACGATCTCGATGTCGCCGACAAGCGCGTCCTTGTCCGTGTTGACTTCAACGTGCCGATGAAGGACGGCGTCGTCACCGACGATACGCGCATCGTGCGGGCGTTGCCGACCATTCAGGAATTGTCGAAAAAGGGCGCAAAGGTGATCTTGCTGTCGCATTTCGGCCGCCCTGGCGGCAAGCGCGACGAGGCCCAGTCGTTAAAGCCGGTAGCGAAAAAGCTGGAGGCGCTGTTGGGCGGTCCGGTCGAATTCGCCGACGACTGCATCGGCGACGCCGCCAGAAAGGTCGTCAAGCGGATGATCGGCGGCGACGTCGCGGTGCTGGAAAATACCCGCTTCCACAAGGGCGAAGAAGCCAACGATCCTGAATTCGCCGCCGCGCTTGGCGCCAATGGCGATATCTATGTCGATGATGCGTTTTCCGCCGCGCACCGCGCCCACGCCTCGACCGAGGGGCTGGCGAGGATATTGCCCGCCGCGGCCGGGCGCGCGATGGAGCGCGAGCTTGATTACCTCACCGCCGCGCTCGCCAATCCCGAGCGGCCTTTGATGTGCGTCGTCGGCGGCGCGAAAGTCTCGTCCAAGATCGAACTGCTGCTCAATCTCGTCGGCAAGGCCGACGTGCTGGTGGTCGGCGGCGGCATGGCGAACACTTTCCTGTTCGCCAAGGGGATTTCTGTCGGCAAGTCTTTGTGCGAGCCGGATCTTGCGCCGACCGCCCGCGAAATCATGGCGCAGGCGGCTGACCACGACTGTGAAATTCTGCTGCCGGTCGACGTCGTTGTCGCCAAAGAGTTCAAGGAAGGCGCAGAACATGCCGTCAAACCGGTGGATGCGGTCGACCCCGACGAGATGATTCTCGATATCGGGCCTGACAGCGTCGACGCCATCGCCGATCGTATCGAGAAAGCGAAAACTCTGGTCTGGAACGGTCCGCTCGGCGCATTTGAAACGCGGCCCTTCGACACCGCCACTGTCGAGGCGGCGCGGTTCGCCGCCAAACGCGTCAATGACGCCGGTCTCGTCGCGGTCGCCGGCGGCGGCGACACCGTCGCGGCGCTCGCCCATGCGCAGGTGGAAGACGATTTCACCTATGTCTCGACTGCGGGCGGCGCGTTTCTTGAATGGTTGGAGGGCAAGGAATTGCCGGGGGTGGCGGCGCTGAAAAAGTAGCCGCTTTTTGTTGAATCGGGAGACTGAAAACATGAATCTGGATGCGCTTAACAAAGTCGCCGTCGCCATGGTTGCGCCGGGCAAGGGCATTCTCGCCGCAGACGAATCGTCGGGCACGATCAAAAAGCGCTTCGACTCGATCAATGTCGAATCGACCGCCGATAATCGCCGCGATTATCGCGAAATGCTGTTCCGCACCGAATCCGCGATGCGCGAGAATATTTCCGGCGTCATCCTTTATGACGAAACCATTCGCCAGAACGCCAAGGACGGTACGCCGCTGGTCAAGCTGATCGAACAGGCGGGCTCGATCCCCGGCATCAAGGTCGATATGGGCGCCAAGGACATTCCATTCGCGCCGGGCGAGAAAGTCACCGAAGGACTCGACGGCCTGCGCGAGCGTCTGAATGAATATTACGAGCTGGGTGCGCGTTTCGCGAAATGGCGCGCGGTGATCGATATCGGCCGCGGCGGCGACAAGTCGATGCCGTCCTACACCTGTTTGCGCGCCAACACCCACGCGCTCGCGCGCTATGCGGCGTTGTGCCAGGAAGCCAACATCGTCCCGATCGTCGAGCCGGAAGTGCTGATGGACGGCGATCACGATATCGACCGCTGCTACGACGTCACCGAGATGACGCTGAAGCTGTTGTTTGAAGAGCTGTACCTCGCGCGCGTCGCGCTGGAAGGCGCGATCCTCAAACCGAACATGGTCATCGCCGGCAAGAAAGCGGCGAAACAGGCAGGCGCTGCCGAAGTCGCGGAAAAGACCGTCAAATGCTTCCGCGTGTCGGTGCCGGCGGCGTTGCCGGGTATTGTCTTCCTGTCGGGCGGCCAGTCCGACATTGAGGCGACGGCGCACCTCAATGCCATGAACGCCGAATACAAGGACGTGATGCCGTGGGGGCTGTCGTTCTCTTACGGTCGCGCGCTTCAGGCCGCGCCCTTGAAGGCGTGGAGCGGCAAGGCCGAAAACGTGAAAGCCGGGCAGGGCGCGTTTGCGCACCGCGCCCGCATGAACGGCCTCGCCCAGCTTGGCGAGTGGTCGGACGGGCTGGAAGAGGCCGCTTAATCCCCCTCCACGGGACTCATGAAGACGGGCGCTTCTGCGCCCGTTTTTGTTTGCCCTCCCGGGACGAAAAACGGTTGCTTCCCGATTTGAGCGGAGGTAAACTGATCAGTGTACTTTCGCCGCCGCCATTTTCACTGCAAATCGGAGACGCCGCAAATGACGCCCGCCAGGACGCATGCCGACCGCAGGATCGAACTCACCCCTGACCAACTTGTCTGGGTCGACGGGTTTGCGACGCCGCCGTCGCCGAAAGTCCGCCCGTTTCACGCGCTGGCCTCGGCCATCAAGCTGGTGCTCAACAAGGACGACACCCGTCAGGTGTTCGAGGTGGTGACGGCGCTTTCCGGCGCCTCGGGCCGCAATCTGTTCCGGCGTTTCGTCGCCACGGATTACGGTCGCCGCGTCGTCGCCGAACCGGTCGAGCTTGAAAACATTCTCGCCGATTTTCCGCGCTTGCGGGCAATGCCGGCGGGCTCGTTCGGGCGCGCCTATGTCGACTTTATGGACGAGGCGGGGTTCACCCCGCAGGGGCTGTTGGCGGCGGCTGAAGAGGCCAGCGTCGATATGAAAGACTATCCCGAAATCGCCCAGTTCCGCCGCGCGTTCACCCATCTTGAGGTCAGCCACGACCTCTGGCACGTGCTTACCGGTTATGGCCGCGATCCGCTCGGCGAGGTCTGCAATCTTGCGTTCACGCGCCGCCAGACCCGCAATCGCGGCCTCCGGCTGATCATTTTCATGGGGCTTGCGGCCATGAAGCTTGAGCGCTGGTCCGTACCCGTCATGAAGGCGTCGCGTCAGGCGGCGAGAATGGGCGAGGCTGCGGACTTCGTGCTCGGCCATGATGTCGAGGCGTTGTTGCCTTTGCCGCTGGCCGAGGTGCGGGCGCGGCTGAACATCATCGAGCCGACGGTCTACAACGCCGTTCCTGATGGCGTGAAACACAGGCTGTTGCGCCCGAAAATGGCGCAGACGCAGAGCGAACGCGAACGCGCCAAAGCGGCGCCTCAGCCGGCCTGATCTGCGTTTTTTTGCCCGCTAAGGGGCTCGCGCGGCGGCGTGCAATTGGCTATCCCGGCGCCATGACCCAGCCAGAAGACCCGCCCTGCCGGCTTTACCTGATTACGCCGCCGGCCATCGACGACATCGACGCGTTCGCCGCCGCGCTCGACGCTGCGCTTGGCGCCGGCGACGTCGCCTGCATGCAATTGCGCCTTAAAGGGGCGAGCGACGACATGGTGCTCGCCGCTGCGGCGCGGCTTCTGCCGGTCGCGCGGGCCCACGGGGTTAATTTCATCGTCAATGACCGGCCCGACCTCGCCCGCACCGCCGGCGCCGACGGCGTTCATATCGGCCAGGGCGACGCCAGTTATGACGAGGCCCGCGCCATCATGGGCGAGGATGCAAGCGTCGGCGTGACCTGTCACAACTCGCGCGATCTCGCCATGCGTGCCGGCGAGGCGGGGGCCGATTACGTCGCCTTCGGTGCATTCTTCCCGACACGGACGAAAGATGCTGCGACCACGGCGGACCCTGAATTGCTGGTGCAATGGAGTTTTGCGACGACCGTGCCCTGTGTCGCCATTGGCGGCGTTAACGCTGACAATTGCGGCGAACTGGTGCGCGCCGGCGCCGACTTCATCGCGGTTTCCTCTGCGGTCTGGGACGACGCCGAAGGCCCCGCCGCCGCGGTGCGTAAGCTGCTCGCCGCCATCGCCGCCGCCGGTTAACCCAACCCGATATGGTTCCGGCGTGCATGCGGCATGATTGATGCTGATTTCGCCCTGAAGCGCCCCGCTTTGCGGGGCGCGATTTCAGGAGCGTCGGGTGTCGAAAGCGAAATTCGCAATGGCGGGGCGTGCAGCGGCCGGGATGACAGCGGCGGCGTTCGCGCTTGCATGTCCCGTTCTGGCGCAACCGGCCCCGCAACAACCCGTGCAACCGGGACCGCAACAGCTTGCGCAGCATTCAGCGCTAAAGCGCGGTGTCGATGCGGCCCACGCTGCGCTGCTGGCCGGTGATTATGCGCGTGCGGCCGCGCTCGCCGAACCGCTGGCCGACGCCGGCGACCCGGCGGCGCAGCACCTGATGGGCTATCTATACGAAAAAGGCCTTGGCGTGCGCGCCGATATCGGCGCGGCGCTGCGCTATTACGGCGACGCCGCCGTCGCCGGCAACGCTGATGCGCAAGTGGCGCTGGGCGAATTGGCGCTCGGCGGGCGCAATTCGTTTGTCGACTATGAGCGCGCGGCCGGCTGGTTCCGCCTCGCGGCGGCGAGGGGCGACGCCCGCGCCGAAGTGCGCCTTGGCCTGATGTACGCCGAGGGCGTCGGCGTTTCGCGCGACCGCGCCATCGCCGCCAGCCATTTCGCCACCGCTGCGGCGAAACAAAACGCCGACGGCGCGTTTTATCTTGGCGTGGCGTTTTTAAACGGCGACGGCGTGCCGCAAAACTATCCGCAGGCGGAAAAATTCTTCACGCTCGCCGCGAGCAAGGGCCATGGCGAGGCGGCGTATCATCTGGCGTTGTTATATGACGCGCCGGCGCTGGGCCCGCCCGACCCCGCCCGCGCGGTCGCGGCGATGCGCGCGGCGGCGCGCGCCGGCTATCCGCCGGCCTTCGCAGGCATGGGCCTTTTTGCACATAGAGGGGACCTCGTCGGCGATGCAGATGGCGCGCCCGCCGACTGGTTTGAAAAAGGCATGCGCGCGGGCGATCCGCAATCGGCGTTTTTATATGCGGTCGCGCTGTTCAAGGGCGACGGCCGGGCGAAAGACGCCGCCGCCGCCCGCGTGATCGCCGATCAACTGATTGCGGCGCCGACAACGCCTGATGCGCTGCGCGCCAGCGCCAGGCGGTTGCAGCGCGACATCGCCCGCCAGACGCCGGGCCCGCTTACGCTGCGCGATTAAAGCCGGCGACAGTCACGGGCTGAAATTGGCGGCGGAGAAGTTTCCCTTTTGTTCCGAACCGCCTAAGGTCGCGCCATGACAGGCGTGATTCGCATTCTCGGCGTCGATCCGGGCTCCACCATTACCGGCTGGGGGGTGATCGACTTCGCCGGCCCGCGGCTTTCCTTCGTCGCCGCCGGGGTGATCCGCCCAAGGCGGGGGCTGTCGCGCGCCCATCGGCTGGCCGCCATCTACGAGGCGCTGGCGGCGCTGATCGCCGATCACGCTCCCGGCGAGGCGGCGGTTGAGGAAACCTTCGTCAACGCCAGCCCGCGTGACGCGCTGGTGCTGGGCGAGGCGCGCGGCGTCGCGCTGCTGGCGCCGGCGGCGGCGGGGCTCGATGTCGCCGAATACGCCGCCAACACCATCAAGAAATCCGTGGTCGGGCGCGGCCATGCCGACAAGATGCAGGTGCAGGCGATGGTGCGCGTGCTGTTGCCGGCGTCCGGCGTTCAGGCCGCCGACGCCGCCGACGCGCTCGCCGTTGCGATCTGTCACGCCCATCACCGCGGCGCGCTGGCGCTCGCCGCAAATGCGGGAAAGCACAAATTGAAGAGGGCCGGATGATCGGGCGATTGAAGGGTATTGTCGCGGCGCTCGACGCCGACACCGTCATCATCGATGTCGGCGGCGTCGGCTATGAAGTGCACGCCCATGCGCGCCTGCTTGGCCGGCTCGGCCTTGGCGAGGCGGCGACGCTGGCGATCGAGACCCTTGTGCGCGAAGACCTGATCCGGCTTTACGGTTTCGAGAACGAGGGTGAGCGTCACGCGTTCCGCCTGTTGCAGGCGGTGCAGGGGGTCGGCGCGCGCCATGCGCTGGCGATTTTACAGGTTCTTCCGCCTGCTGATCTTTACGACGCCATCGCCGCCGAAGACGTCACCGCGCTGTCGCGCGCCCATGGCGTCGGCAAGAAACTCGCCCAGCGGGTCGCGACGGAATTGCAGTCGAAACTCGGTGCGCTCGCCGGCGGCGCGGGAACGCCGCTCACCCTCGCGGCGCGCAAGACCGCCGCCAGCGCGAGCGCACCGGCGAACGGGGCGCGGGCCGATGCGGTCTCGGCACTCACCCATCTTGGCTATGATGGGGTCGATGCGCGCCGCGCGGTCGCATCAGCGGCGCAAGGGGCCGGCGACGATCTGGCCGTGCAGGACCTCATCAAACGCGCGCTCAAAGAACTGGCGCCGGCATGAGCGACATGAACAGCGATATCAGCGCCTCTCACCCCCGGCCCCTCTCCCCTGATGGGGCGAGGGGTGTAAGTGTTTTTCTCTCGCCTGTATGGGCGAGGGGGGAAGGCCGTCGCCATGGCTGAGCCCGCATATGACAGCGACCGTCTCACCGACGCTGAGCGCAAACCCGAAGACATGGACGCGGCGCTGCGCCCGAAGCGGCTTGACGATTTCGTCGGCCAGCCCCAGGCGAAAGACAATCTGTCGGTGTTCGTGGCGGCGGCGCGCGCGCGCGGCGAGGCGCTTGACCATGTGCTGTTTCACGGCCCGCCCGGCCTCGGCAAGACGACGCTGGCCCAGATCGTCGCGAACGAGCTTGGCGTCAATTTCCGCTCGACGTCCGGCCCGGTGATCACCAAGCCGGGCGACCTCGCGGCGTTGCTCACCAATCTCGAAGCCGGCGACGTGTTGTTCATCGACGAGATTCACCGGCTGACGCCGGCGGTCGAGGAAGTGCTGTACCCGGCGATGGAGGATTACGCCCTCGATCTGATGATCGGCGAGGGTCCGGCGGCGCGCTCGGTCAAGATCGATTTGCCGCGCTTTACGCTGGTCGGCGCGACGACGCGTTCGGGGCTGCTCGCGAAACCTTTGCTCGACCGGTTCGGCATTCCGGTGCGGCTCGATTTTTACGGCCATGACGATCTGCGCGCGATCGTGGTGCGCGGCGCCGGCAAGCTCGGCGCGGGGATTTCCGATGACGGCGCGATGGAAATCGCGCGCCGCTCGCGCGGGACGCCCCGCGTCGCCGGAAGGCTGCTGCGCCGGGTGCGCGATGTGGCGACCGTCGAAGGCGCCGCCGTCATCGACGCGCGTGTCGCCGACGGCGCGTTAAAGCGCCTTGAAATCGACGCCCTCGGCCTCGACCCGCTCGACCGGCGCTATCTTCGTCTGATTGCGGAGCATTTCGGCGGCGGCCCGGTCGGGGTTGAAACGCTCGCCGCCTCGCTCGCAGAAGCGCGCGACGCGGTCGAGGACGTGGTGGAACCGTTTCTTTTGCAATGCGGGCTCATTCAGCGCACGCCGCGCGGGCGGATTCTGTCGGCGAGCGCATGGGCGCATCTTGGCCTTGCCGCGCCAAAGGGAACGCCGGGCGATCTGTTCGGCGCCAAATAGCAGGCCAAATAGCAGGATTGAACCGCCGGCGCGCCGCGTCGGTCGATGCGCTGGTGCGGCGATTTCGCCTTCCGGCTTGCGAAAACCTGCGGCTGCCATACTTTAATCTATAGCTCTGGCGTTTTGAGTCCGGCGTTTTGAGTCTGGCGTTTTAACTGCCGCAATAGCGCCGCTGCCGGCATGCGCATGGGGAATGCGCAAGTGCGGGCGCGAAACGGGAGACGTTTATGTCGATTAAAAAAATTCTGGCGCCCATTCAGGCGGAGCAACCGGGCGAAGCCGCGCTTGAGGCGGCGCTGGCGCTGGCCAAGCGCTGCAAGGCGCATGTTGCGGTCCTGCACATCCGCCAGAGCCCGACAACGCCGGCGAGCGCGTATTATCCGGTGGGCGTCGTCTTTGTCGACGAGCAGATCGCCGAGTTGAACAAGGCGATGGAGGATCAATCGGCGAAGCTGAAAGCGGTGTTCGACGCGGTTGTCGCCCGCTCCGGCGCGCCGGTGATCGATGCGCGTGCGCATCGCGACGATTCCGGCGCAACGGCCTCGTGGACCGACCAGAACGGGATTTTGCCCTATGATGTTTCCGCCGCCGCGCGGGTCAGCGATCTCGTGGTGTTCGGCCGCAGCGGCGAGGATCTTGCGGTCGCCGATATCGAACTGCTGGAAGAAGTGATTTTTCAATCCGGCCGCCCGGTTCTGATCGCGCCGCCGGGCGCCATGGCCGGCGCGCCAAAACGCATCGCCGTCGGCTGGAATGGCGGGCGCGAGGCGGCGCGCGCGCTCGGCGCGGCGACGCCGCTGTTTGAAGACGCCGAAGACGTCGCGGTGATTTCGGTTGATCCGCTGCCGTCAGGGGTGGAAGGGCCTGAAGCTGTCGCCGAATTGCTGCGCCTGCACGGGGTGCGCGCCGAAGCGGTGCGCATCGACCGCGCCAAAGGCGAGGACGCCGACGAGACTTTCCTCAATAAAACCCGCGACTGGAAAGCCGACCTGATTGTCGCCGGCGCCTATTCGCACAGCCGCTGGCGCGAGCTTGTGCTTGGCGGGTTCACGCGCGCCCTCATAAAACAGGCGAAAACACCCTTGCTGCTGGCGCATTGAGGTGAAGTGTTCTGGGGCGTGTGGCGGGGGAAGGGGCGTGGACGTGCGGCGCGGTTTTTGATTAGCTGTGCAAATGCCCGCCACGCGATCCTCAACCGCCCCCGCCAAGCGTTCGTTCCGCACCGATGTGCGCGTTTATTATGAAGACACCGATTTTTCCGGCGTCGTCTATCATGCGCGTTACCTGCACTTTTTTGAACGCGGCCGCACCGAGGCGCTGCGCGCCTGCGGCGTGACGCATACGGACCTTCTCGCCCGCGACGAGCCGCTGGCCTTCGTGGTGCGCAAGATGACGACCGAGTGGATCGCCCCGGCGCGGATCGACGACGCGCTTGAGGTTGTGACGGAGTTTGTCGAGGTCAGGGGGGCGCGCATGGTGCTGGCGCAAACCATGCGGCGCGGCGATACGATCGTTGCGCGCGCCAATGTCGACGCCGCATGCATGAACCTTGCGGGCCGGCCGCGGCGCATCCCGCCTGACCTCGCCGCCTTGATCGCCTGACCTTTATCAATCTATCTCCTCTCCGCGTTAACCTGAATTTTGCGCGCGTCGCGTAAATACGGCACCATGGCGCTGGTGGTTTTCATTCTGTTTTTCGCGGTCGGGATTGTTGTGCGCGAACGCGTGCTCACTGATCCCGATACCGGCTGGCACATCGCCGCCGGCGATCTCATCCGCAATACCGGCGCGCTGCCGCATACCGATCCATGGTCCTACACCGCCGGCGACCAGCCCTGGTACAATCTGTCCTGGGGATATGACGTTGCGCTCAGCCTCGTTCACCAATGGGGCGGGCTGCCGGCTGTCGTTGTCATGACGGTGTGGCTTTACGCCGCCGCAGTCGCCGGCGTCGCCGCGCTGGCGCTGAAATCCTCGCGCAGCGCCATCGCCGCAATGATCGCCGCCTGCGTCGCCGGGGCGCTGTTGACTTCGGGCCTGCTGGCGCGCCCGCAGCTTGTGTCATTCCTGCTGGCGCTTGGCGTTTATGCGCTGGCGCGTTTCGGATCGTCGCGCCAGCTCTGGCTGATCCCGATACTGATGATCGTCTGGGTGAACGCCCATGGTGCGTTCCTGTCGGGGTTTGTGATTATCGGCCTGTTTGTGATCGAGGCGGCGGCGGCGCGCGATGTCGCCCGCGTAAAGTCGCTGTTGCTGATCGGCGTCTCCAGCATCGCCGCGCTGTTCGTCAATCCTTACGGCATCGGCGTCGTCGCCGCGACGCAATTGACGATGGCGAGCGTGTTGAAGCCTTACCTCATCGAATGGCGCGGGACGGAGCTGGGGCTTAATCCTGCAACCTTTTACTTGCTGGCGCTGGTCGCAGTGTGGGGCTTTTTCGACAGGCGCATCCCGCTGGCGGATCGTCTGCTGGCGGCGTTCTGGATCGCTGCCGGCCTCACCGGCGCGCGGATGATGCAGATGACGGCGCTGCTCGCCGCGCCGTATTTTGCGCAAGCGCTCGCGTTGCGCCTGTCGCAGACGCCCGCCGCCGCAGCGATTGCGGCGAGAGATAAATCCTATACGGACGATCTGGCGCGTCCGGTGGCGCGGCGCGCGCTGGCGATCGGCGCTGCGGCGTGCGTCATCCTCGCCAGTGCGCCCGGCGTGCAGCGTGCGCTTGCCGGCGGCGGCGACTTCGCGGTGATGCGCGCCAGCATCACGCCGGCGGCGGCGGTTTCCTTCCTTGACGCGCATTACCCCGGCGCGCGCATATACAACCAGTATGATTTCGGCGGCTGGATGGCGTTCGCGCGGCGCGGCGCGCCTTTGGTGTTCTTTGACGGGCGCGCCGACACGGCGTTTCCGCGCGAGGTTCTGAAAGACGGCGTCACCCTCGGCATGATGGCGCCGCAACGCGGTTCAGCCCGGTTTGATGAGGTTTCATGGCGGGCGCTGACGGAAAAATACCGCATCGACGCCTTCGTGCTGGCGACGCCGGCGCCGCTGTGCGACGTGCTGGGCGATCTCGCCGGCTGGACCGCGGTCTATGGCGATGCAACGGCGAAGGTCTTTGTCCGCGCTGATCTCGCCGCCGTGAGCGGCGTGAGGCAAGATTAAACTTTTGCAAGGCGAGGGGTCGCAATACCCCGATTTTCCTGCATTTGCGCCGCATTCCCTTTGCCGCGCGGCGGCGAACCGGCTAAGGGAAGATCAAGGCGACGCACCGGATTGAGCCCGAACGCCCAGTCCGGCGGCGTTGTCCTTGCGCCCGGATTTGTTGTCGCGCCGGATTTTTGGCCGCCGCAATTGGGGCGCATCTTATGTTTACTGATGACGGTTAATCGCCGTCAGCCAGTGCAGAATTAGCCAAAGCAGACTCAAGTCAGCGCAGATTTCGAAGGACGAAAGACCATGGAAGCAGATGTCGCCATAGCGGCGGGCAGCACCCTCGGGGGAGAATTCAGCCTTTGGAGCCTGTTCCTGAGCGCCGGCCTCGTGGTCAAGATCGTGATGGGCATCCTCATCGTCTCGTCGCTGTGGTCGTGGGCGGTGATCTTCGACAAGTCGATGCTGTTCGGCCGCTTGAAGCGCAAATCGGCGCGCTTTGAAGATGCGTTCTGGTCGGGCCGCCCGCTCGATGAACTGCATCGCAAGATCGGCGACAAGGCCGACCATCCGATGGGCCGCGTGTTCACCGCCGGCATGACCGAATGGGCGCGCGCCAAGGATACGGGCCGCTCCGAGGCGCTGACCATCGGCGCGAAAGATCGCATCGACAAGGTTATGAACGTCGTCGTCGCGCGCGAGCTTGAAGAGGCCGAGCGCAATCTCGGCGTGCTCGCCACTATCGGCTCGGCGGCGCCGTTTGTCGGCCTGCTCGGCACGGTCTGGGGCATCATGACCGCGTTCCAGGCGATCGCCGCCACCAAGGACACCAATCTCGCGGTCGTCGCGCCGGGCATCGCCGAAGCGCTGTTCGCCACCGCGCTCGGCCTTGTCGCCGCCATCCCGGCGGTCGTCGGCTATAACCGCTATTCGGCGGCGCTCAATTCTTTCGCCGTCAAGATGCAGGGCTTCGCCGACGAGTTTTCCGCGATCCTGTCGCGCCAGCTCGATGAAAGGTCGCGTTAATGGGCGTTTCAATGGGTAACGGCGGCGGTCGCTATCGCCCCGGGCGCACAAGGGTGATGTCTGAAATCAACGTGACGCCGCTGGTCGACGTCATGCTGGTGCTGCTGATCGTGTTCATGGTCGCCGCGCCGCTATTGACCGTCGGCGTTGCGGTCGACCTGCCGGAAACCGCCGCCCAGCCGATCCCCGACGAGGGCGAGCCGCTGACGGTGACGATCACTGGCGACGGCACGATTTTCGTGCAGGAAACTGCGGTCGAACTGGACGGCCTGGTGCCGCGGCTCGAAGCGATTGCGGTCGCCGGTTACGACCAGCGCATTTACATTCGCGGCGACGAGGCCCGCTCCTATGGCGAAGTCGTTCGCGTCATGGGGCGGATTAACGCCGCCGGGTTCCGGCGCATCGGCCTCGTCACCGACCGGGAATTGAACTGACGCTGGGAAAGTAAGGTTGCGCCCATGCGTTTTGGCTTGTTCGCCTCTCTCCTGCTTCACGCTTGCATCATCGGCGCGGCGTTTTTGTCGCTGCCCGATAGCTGGCGCACGAAGCTGATCGAAGATCCGGTGGTGCCGATCGAACTGATCGCCGAAGCCGAACTCGCCGAACGAACGAGCGTGCCCGCCGCCGCGCCAAAGCCGGAGCCGCAAGCGCAGCCTGAGCCTGATCTTCCGGCCCCGGAGAAAATCGAAACCCCCAGGCCCGAACCGAAGGCGGAGCCGGAACCGGCGCCCGCACCCGAACCGCCGCCGGCGAAAGAACCAGAGCCTGAGCCCGCCCCGGTCGAGCCAGAGCCTGAGCCCAAACCTGAACCCAAGCCTGAGCCGCCAAAGCCGCAGCCGAAACCGAAACCCAAGCCGGAACCGAAAAACGACGATCTTGATCTCGACGCGCTGTCGGCGCTGGTCGACAAGGCGCGCGACAACCAGCCGACATCGTCCGGCGGGGCGTCCGATCCGGCGCTGGAGGCGGATACGCCGCGCGCCGCCATCGGCGCCGGCGACCGGCTGACCGCCAGCGATATCGACAAAATGCGCGCCGCCGTCGCGCGGTGCTGGAACGCCTCGGCGATCATCGGGGCGCCCGAGCCGGAAAAACTGGTGGTGGTTCTCGATATCGATCTCAATCGCGACGGCTCCCTCAAGGGCCAGCCGCGGGTGGTCAACGCCATGCAGATCAACATGTCGGGCAACCGCTTCTGGAAGGTCGCGGAGCAAAACGCGGTGCGCGCGGTCAGCGCCTGCCAGCCCTATGACTTTTTCGACCAGAGCCGGTATCAGGAATGGAATGCGTTCACGCTGAACTTCGATCCGAGCCTGATGGCGGGATTTTAATCAACAAGGCGCGCGCGGCGCCTTAATTCCGCGCTGCGAACCATCTAGGTTCCCGCGTCGAGGGTGAACCGGCCCCGCGTCGAGCGTGAACCGAAACGACAGAAAGAGACATGATGACCCGAGTGTTTATCGCCATACTCGCCGTGATCGCTGCATTTGCCGGCGTGGCGCATGCGCGCGTGCGCATCGATATTACCCAGGCCAATATCGAGCCGATGCCGATTGCAGCGCCGGATTTTCTTGGCGCCGACGACCAGCTCTCCGCCGTCGGCCGCGACATCACCGAAGTGGTGATGGCCGATCTTGATCGCTCGGGCCTGTTCAGCGTCGTCGACCAGCGCGCCTATATCGAACAGATTTCCGGCGTCGACGTGCGCCCGCGCTTCGCCGACTGGCGCATCATCAACGCGCAGGTTCTGGTGGTCGGCGAAGTCCGACAGACGCCGGACGGCCGCATCGAGGTCGCCACCCGCGTGTGGGACGTTTACTCCAACGAACAGCTCGGCGCCGTCGCGTTCAAGACGCCGGCCGATAACTGGCGGCGCGCTGCGCACAAAGTTGCTGATTTCGTTTACAAATCGCTGACCGGCGAAGACGGTTATTTCGATACCCGCATCGTTTACGTGCATGAAACCGGGCCGAAGGAAAAGCGCACCAAGCGGCTGATGATCATGGACCAGGACGGCGCCAATCCGGTGCTGCTTACCGACGGGCTGAACTATCAGGTGCTGACGCCGCGGTTCTCGCCGACCCAGCAGCAGATCACCTACATGGCGTTGTTCGACGACCGGCCGGGGCAGGTTTACCTGTTCAATATCGAAACCACAGAACAAGAACAGCTCGGCACGTTCCGCGGCATGACCTTCGCGCCGCGGTTTACGCCGGACGGCACGCAGGTGCTGATGTCGATGGAGCGCAACGGTAATTCCGACGTGTTCAAGATGAACCTGTCGACGCGCAAGCTGACGCGCCTCACCGATAATCTGGCGGTCGACACCTCGCCGACCATGTCGCCGGACGGCCGGCGCGTCGCGTTCGCCTCCGACCGCAGCGGCACAGGCCGGCCGCAGATTTACGTGATGAACGATGACGGCTCCGATCAGAAACGCATCACCTTCGGCGAGGGCAGTTACCAGACCCCGGTATGGTCGCCGCGCGGCGATCTCATCGCCTTCACCCGGCAATACAAGGGCCGCTTCTATATCGGCGTCATTCGCCCCGACGGCTCCGGCGAGCGGTTGCTGACCGAGAGCTATCTCGACGAGGGGCCGACCTGGTCGCCGAACGGCCGCGTGCTGATGTTTTTCCGTGAGCCGTCGCCGGGCGCCGGACCGTCTTTGTGGTCGGTCGATCTCACAGGGCGCAATCTGCGCCGGGTGCGCACGCCGGGCGACGCCTCCGATCCGGCATGGTCGCCCCCCTTGCCGTAGGGATGTGCCGCATTGCAGCGCCGTGTAACATATTTTTCATTTTGCTGCCGGACCGGCATAGCTTGATTGGGGCTGCGGACCTCATTACCGTGAATTGATCGGTGAACGGTTGGTTAATCTTTCGTGGTTATCCAACTAGGCGGCGACATGTGCTGATTTTATAATTGGCGCGACGCGTTCGCGTTTAGGACGCGAAACAAAGGTTTTATGAGGGGCTGATCGCGGGGGCGCGCTCGCTAAGCCCGAATTGGCAGTGGAGCACCAAGAGAATGAAAACGTCTTTTATCTTGAAAATGGCCGGTGTTGCTGGCGCTATCTTTATGGCGTCGGCTTGCGCCAGCAATTCAACCGGCCCGGATGTGGCCGCGACCGATAACGCCAACTCCGGCGTCGACACCCGCACCGGCCCCGAAGCCGGCAGCCAGGCCGATCTTGAGCAGAATGTCGGCCATCGTGTCTTCTTCGGTTACGATCAATACAATCTGTCCGCGCAGGCGCAGGCGACGCTCGCCCGTCAGGCGGATTTCCTGAAGCAATATCCGTCCACGAGGATCCAGCTCGCCGGCAATTGCGACGAGCGCGGCACCCGCGAATACAACCTCGCGCTGGGCGCCCGCCGCGCCGAAGCCGCGCGCGCCTATCTCGTCAGCATGGGTGTTGATCCCTCGCGCATCACCACCGTTTCCTATGGCAAAGAGCGCCCGATCGACGCGCGCTCGACCGAGGAAGCCTGGTCGATGAACCGCAACGCCACGACGACCATCACTTCGGTCGGCGCGTAAGCTCGCGGGCGACAGGCTCTGAATTCCGGGCGCGTCGGCTGTCATGGCCGGCGCGCCTTTTCTTTCGCCATACTTACGCCCTTGGTTGAGGCTATCGGGTCTCGTCGGTTACAATGGACCGCAATTGCAGATGAGGATGATGTGGATGCGTAAATCAGGTATCGCGAAGGCCGGTCTCGCCGCCGCCCTTGCCGCCAGCTTTGGCCTGGCCGCGCCGGCCGCGAACGCCGGCACCAAGGATCGGGTCGAAGCGCTGGAAGCCGCCGTCAGCGAGTTGCAGGCGTCGTCCCCGGCGGCGCTCGGCACCAGCCAGCGAGTCGATCAGCTCGAAGCGCAGGTGCGCTCGCTGACCGGACAGATTGAAGAGCTAGGTTATCGGCTGGAACAGATGGACGCCCGGTTGCAGGCGGTGACCGCCGTACTCGCCGGCGATCAGGCCGTCGGCGCGGCGGGCGGGCCGGTTGATCTTGTCGGCGGCGGTGATCCGATCGCCAGCGAAATCGCGCGCTCGGCCGACGCCGGGCCGGGGGTGACGATCCCGCTCGACCCTGACGCCGCCTATGTTTATGCGACCGACTATTTGCTGAACGGCGATTACGCCCGCGCGCAACAGGCGTATACGTTGTTCCTCGATGCGTACCCCAATCATCCGCGCTCGTCCGATGCAAAATTCCGCCTTGGCGAGGTTTATCTTGCGACCGGGCAAAACGCTGAAGCGGCCGACACGTTTATCGCGTTCATCAAGGCCTATCCGTCGAGCCCGCGGTCGGCTGAGGCGTATTTAAAACTCGGCACCGCATTTTCGCGGCTCGAACAGAAAACCGAAGCGTGCAAGGTTTTCAAAACGCTGAAATCGAAATACCCGACCGCCGCGCCGGCGGTGCTGCAACGCACGGACGTCGAAATGGCGCGGATCGACTGCCGATAGGGATGACGCTCGCCGCCGATCTTGAGACCCCGCCGCTGACCGCGGCGGGGTTTCGCGCAATCTGGGGCCGCCTCGGCGCGCCGCGCCGGGTTGTAATTGCCTTGTCGGGCGGGGCTGATTCAACGGCGCTGGCGCATCTTTGCGCGCCGCTGCACGCCAGCGGCGACGCCGAAATTCTCGCCCTTACGGTCGATCATGGCTTGCGCGCTGGCGCGGCCGAGGAAGCACGCCGCGCCAGCGGTTATGCCCGCGCGCTCGGCGTACCGCACCGCGTGCTGACATGGGACGGCGAGAAACCGACAAGCGGCGTGCAGGCGGCGGCGCGGGCGGCGCGCTATCGCCTGCTGATCGGCGCGGCGGAAAATTTCGGCGCTTCGACGATCATGACCGCGCATCACGCCGATGATCAGGCCGAAACCGTCCTGATGCGGATGAAACGCGGCGCCGGCCCGCGCGGACTTTCCGCCATGGCAGAGACGAGCTTTGTCGCCGCCGGCGCCGGGCCGGCGATGGTGCTGGCGCGGCCGCTGCTGGCGTATCGCAAGCGCGACCTCGTCGGCCTGTTGCGCGCGCACGGCCACCCGTTCATCGAAGACCCGTCAAACGCTGATCCTGCATTCGAGCGCGTCCGCGTCCGGCATGCGCTGGCGGCGGGCGCCGGGCCGGGGTTTGACGCGCTGATCGAAATGTCGCGCCGCGCCGCGGCGGTCGCTGTGGACGACGAACGCCGCGAACGCGCCGCTTTCGATGATCTGGACGGGCGTTTTCACCCCTGGGGCGGCGCCAGTTTCCTGTCGCGCGATGGGCTCGCCGATGCGGGGCTGGCGGCGCGGCTGATCCATGCGGTCGGCGGCGGCGCGCACCGGCCCCATCATGATCGCGCGCGCGCGGCGATGGGCGTTGCCGCGTCGGGCCACCGCGCCAGCCTGGGCGGGACGCTGATCCGGCCATGGCGCGGGCGGACATGGGTGTTGCGCGAACCGGCGGCGGTGCTGGGTCGCGCCGGGGTGGCGCCGGCTGGCGTGGTGCGCCTCGCGCCTGGCGCGCGTACCTGCTGGGACGGGCGGTTTGTCGTCGCCAATACCGGCGAAGATGCTTTAACGCTCGCCGCGCTAGCGGCCGCGCCCCTGGCTTCAAATCTGGCGGAAAATGCGGTTTTCGACGATTTTGACGGCCCGGCGGAGGCGAAGGCGGCGATGCCGGTGGCGGTCAGAGACAGCGGCCGCGTCGCCGGCCCTTCTGGCAGTTCAGGCGGCGGCGATATCGCGTTTGAAGCCCTCGCGCCGGAACGGTTTTACCGCCGCGTAAACAGATTTCATTAGAGCATTTTCCGACGAAGCGGGAACCGGTTCGTCGCCAAGAAAATGCGACCAATCAATAAGATAGAGCAATTCCGCGGTTCAGATTGAACCCAAATTGCTCTGGAATTGCGTGATTTTCCGCCGCGCCCATGGCGCCCGGCTTTCTTAACACCTATCTTGTAGGAACAACGGTTCGACCGGAAAGGATTCCACGCATGAATGGGCGTAATCTCCTGATTTGGGGCCTCGTCTTCGTATTTTTCATTATCGCGCTCCAGCTCTTCGAGTTTTCGTCCGACGGGCCGGTCGTCGAGCGGCTGACCTATTCTGATTTCGTCACGCGCATTGACGCTGGCGAGATTCAGGCCGCCGAGATCGACAAGGGCAATGTCAAGGGCACGCTCAGCGACGGCACGACCTTCGTGACCGCGATCCCGGAAGAAGCGGGCGTTGCCGTCGCCGACAAGCTGAACGCCGCCGGCGCCAAGACCTCGATCAAGCCGGAAGAGCAATTGCCGCTCGCGCTGTCTTTGTTGTTCAACATTTTGCCGTTCCTGATTTTCCTCGCCTTCATCTTTTTCATCATGCGCCAGATGCAGGGCGCGGGCGGAAAGGCGATGGGCTTTGGCAAAAGCCGCGCGAAACTTCTGACCGAGCGTCAGGGGCGCGTCACCTTCGATGATGTCGCCGGCATTGATGAGGCGAAAGAAGAACTCGAAGAGATCGTCGAATATTTGAAAGATCCGATGAAGTTTCAGCGCCTCGGCGGCAAAATTCCGAAAGGCGCGCTGCTGGTCGGCCCGCCGGGCACCGGCAAGACGTTGCTCGCCCGCGCCATCGCCGGCGAGGCCAATGTGCCGTTCTTCACCATTTCAGGCTCTGACTTTGTCGAGATGTTTGTCGGCGTCGGCGCATCGCGCGTGCGCGACATGTTCGACCAGGCCAAGAAGAATGCGCCGTGCATCATCTTCATCGACGAAATCGACGCTGTCGGGCGCCATCGCGGCGCCGGTCTTGGCGGCGGCAATGACGAGCGCGAGCAAACGCTCAACCAGTTGCTGGTCGAGATGGACGGATTTGAAGCCAATGAAGGCATCATCCTGATCGCCGCCACCAACCGCCCCGACGTTCTCGATCCGGCGCTGCTGCGTCCGGGCCGTTTCGACCGTCAGGTCGTGGTGCCGAACCCCGATGTCGTCGGCAGGGAAAAAATTCTCAACGTGCACGCCAAGAAAGTGCCGCTGGCGCCGGATGTGAACCTGCGCACGATTGCGCGCGGCACGCCGGGCTTTTCCGGCGCCGATCTCGCCAACCTCGTCAACGAGGCGGCGCTGCTCGCGGCGCGTCGCGGCAAGCGTTATGTCACCGCGAAGGAATTCGACGACGCCAAGGACAAGGTGCTGATGGGCGCCGAACGCCGCTCGATGGTGATGACCGAAGAAGAAAAAATGCTCACCGCCTATCACGAGGCCGGCCATGCCCTCGTCGGCATTAGCGTGCCCGGCAATGACCCGGTGCACAAGGCGACGATCATTCCGCGCGGCCGCGCGCTTGGCATGGTGCAATATCTGCCCGAACGCGACCGTTATTCGATGACGTTTGAACAGATGAAGGCGCGCATTGCGATGGCGATGGGCGGACGCGTCGCGGAAGAGCTGAAATTCGGGGTCGAGAAAGTCACCTCCGGCGCACAGCAGGATATCGAGCACGCCACCAAGATCGCGCGCGCCATGGTGACGCAATACGGATTGTCTGAAAAACTCGGGCCGATCGCCTACGCCGAAGACGAGGGCGAGGTGTTCCTCGGCCAGTCGATCGCACGCACCAAGACGATTTCAACCGACACCGCCAAGCTGATCGAGGACGAGATCAAACGATTCGTGGTTGAAGGCTTCGACCGCGCCAAGAAAATCCTCACCGATCGCCGCGAGGAGTGGGAAAAGCTGTCCCAGGCGCTTCTCGAATATGAAACCCTCACCGGCGAGGAGATCGCGGCGTTGCTGCGCGGCGAGGAAATCGTCCGCGAAGATCCGTCCGACAGCAATGAAACGCCGCCGCCTTCCTCGGTGCCGTCAAGCGGCGGGCAGCCGCGCGGCGCCGGCGGCGGCATGGAGCCAAGTCCGCAAGGCGCGTGACCGCCGGGCGGCCAAACGCCGCCCAAATGCAGCAACGTCCTGATCAACTCCCGGTCAACGCGCCGGGAGTTTTCATTTCAGAGTCTGTTGCAAGTAAAGGGGTTCGCCGGTATACCGGTTTGCAACAGACTCCACCCATAATTTAGAGCCGATTGCTGATTCTCGTCAGACGCAATCGGCGCCAGGAATCAGCGGGGGCGTTTGATCACGAAATGTTATCGCGTATTATCATTCGTCTGCGGCGTTTTGTGCGTCTGACCGTTTTTTAAGCTTTTGGCGACGTATCTGCGCAACCTTTAATGTTATCACCGTCTTGTTTATCGTGGGAGATGTTGATTCGTGGCGGCGCACGCAGGTTGTTTGTCGCCAGTACTCCGTAACCATTACCCAGTCGCCCGCACATCACATCAAGTTGATGCAAGCGCCTGGTTGCAGCGTGTCCGTGTGCGTACCAAATGATCCTGGCGCCGGCTTGGGAGCGGTCGCGATGTCACCAGCGAAAGCGTTTCAAGATGAAGATCGGATTTTTATTCAACCATGACGCCGGGCATCAGGCGGGTCATCTGTTGCCGATTCTGAATGCTGCTGCGGCGTCGCCCTCGCAGTTTGAAATTCGCGCCTATGTCGGCGGGTCGGATATGCGCGACGTTGTCTTGCGCAGCATCGAGCCGAGATTCGCGCACCGTATCGAATTCGTACATTTGCGCACGCCCTTGCCGGCGCGGCCGATAGCGCGCGCGGCCGACATTTTTTCTCCGGCGAGTCGGGTTGCGCGGCTGATGTTCAATGTTGATGCGTTTCGCGATCTCGATGCGCTGGTCGCGCCAGAGCGCACCAGCCTCATCCTCAAAGACCTGCTTGACGACCCGTCGGTGAAGTTCATTCATGTGCGCCATGGCGCCGGCGACCGCGCGATCGGGTTTCACCCGTCCTTCGCCAGGTTCGACCTGTTGCTGCTTCAGGGCGAGAAATATGTCCGCCGGCTGCGCAAGTCCGGCGGTCTCGACGGACGTAATGAATACGCGCTGATCGGCTATCCGAAATTCGACCAGTTGCTTGAAAAGAAAAACGCCACAAAGTTTTTCGACAATGACCGGCCGACCGTCGTTTACAACCCGCATTTTTCGCCAGATGGGTCGTCGTGGTATTCGATGGGCGAGGCGGTGCTCGACTATTTCGCCGGAAATCGCGACTTCAACCTGATATTCGCCCCTCATGTGATGCTGTTCAACCGGCGGGTGCATGTGTCGCCGGAAACCCGGCGCATCGCCTGGCGCGCGCGTTTTGCCGACCGTTTCCGTCGCTGTGACAACATTCACGTCGATCTCAACAGCCCGAACCTGTTCGACATGACCTATATGAACAGCGCAGATATCTATCTCGGCGATATCTCCAGCCAGGT
This sequence comes from Parvularculaceae bacterium, assembly GCA_041398145.1. Classification (GTDB taxonomy): domain Bacteria; phylum Pseudomonadota; class Alphaproteobacteria; order Caulobacterales; family Parvularculaceae; genus Amphiplicatus. The sequence continues at coordinate 143,511 of JAWKVF010000001.1, forward strand.
GATAGAGTTCATTGCACGGCCGCGGCCTTGCGTTTTCCTCAACCCCGGCGCCATTGACTGGCGCGGCGATGAGAATTTTTCCGCCTGGCGGCTGGGTCCGGTTTTGCCGGACCTGTCATCGCTGGACGATGTGCTCGCCCGCGCGGTCGAGCGCCCTGACGAATATGCGCTGGCGCAGCGCGCGCATTTTCAGGACACCTTCGACCTCACGGACGAACCCTCGGCCGAGAGGGCGGCGCGCGCCATTGTCGATTTCGTGGTCGGCAAGACGATCCGCGACCCGCACGAAACCGCATTGCCGGAAATCGCCATTCCAGCCAAGGTCGCGTTTTCAAGCTAGCCGGGCCAGCTAGCCGGGCCAGCCAATTGCGCCAGTTGATCGAGTTCGCGTAAACGCATCAGGCAAGGGTCGCGCGCCGCGCCCGACGATCAGGCGCGGAGGGTGATTGTTGGCCAATTCTACAAAGACCCCGCCCGCCAATTCGGCGAAAGGTCCAGATCAGGGGCCAGATCGGGGGCCAGATCAGGGGCCAGATCAGGGGGTGGCGCGAAGAATCGTCAAAAACGCCGGCGCGCTGCTCGGCGGCAAGGCGACGGGCGGCGTTCTCAGCCTGTTTTACCTGGCCATCGCCGCGCGCAGTCTCGGCGCCGAGGGGATGGGCCATCTCGTTCTTGCAAGCGCCTATGCGGTGACCGCCGCCGGCGTCGTCCGGTTTCAGTCATGGCAGGCGGTGATCAGGTTCGGCGCGCCGATGGCGGCGGCGGGCGATGACGCCGCGCTCGGCCGGTTGCTGCGGTTTACCGTGACGCTCGATCTCGCCAGCGCCGTCTTCGGCGTGGCGCTGTCGCTCGCTTTCGTCGAGGCGGCGTTCCGTCTTTTCGCCTGGCCAGACGCGGCCAAGCCGCTCATCTACGCCTATTGTTTCGCCGTACCGTTCCTGATTGCGGCGACGCCGACCGGGGTGCTGCGCCTGTTCGACCGGTTCAAGGCGCTAAGCTGGCAATTGGCGGTGATGCCGCTGACGCGCCTTGTCGGCGCGCTGATCGTGTGGGCGCTTGATGGCGGCCTCACAGGGTTTTTGATCGTATGGATCGTCAGCGCGGTTGCCGACGGCGCGACCTTGTGGTGGCTCGGCTGGCGCGAGGTCAGCGCACGCGGCCTTGTCGCGCCGGCGTTGCGCGCATCGCGCCGTCCGGCGCCGGGCTGGCTGGGGTTCACGGTCAAGACGAATTTTGCGTCGACCTTCGACCTTGCCCGGCAGAATGTGCCCGTACTGATTGTCGGTGCGGTGCTTGGCGCCGCCGCCAGCAGCTTTGTGCAGATCGCGACAAACCTGACCAATCTGATCGCACATCCGGTCAACATGCTGTCGCACGCGACCTATCCGGAATTGTCGCGGGTCGCGGCGCAATCCGGCGCAGCCGGGATGCGCGCCGTCGCCGCCCGGTCGCTCGCGGTCGGGCTTGGCGCCGCCGCGCCGATTGTTGTGATTTACTGCCTGTTTGGCGGGCCCATCGTCACCGCCTTCGCCGGCCCGCAATTCGCCGCCGCAGCGCCGGTGGTTGCGTTGATGGCGGTGGCGCAGTTATTCCGTACCGTGTGGATCGTCGCCGAGGCCGCGGTGCTTGCGCTTGGCCATGCCGGGCTGACGCTGGCGGCGCAGGGCGTTTCCGCCGTGGCGCAGGTGGCGCTGTTGTTTGTGTTGATGCCGGTATGGGGCGCAATCGCGGCGCCGGCGGCGCTGATCGCGGGATTCGCGATGATGATTGCGGCTTACGGCGCCAGGCTGTTCGCCGCACCCGCGTGCGACAAACAAAAGGTGGTCGCGCATGAATGATGCGGTGAAAATCATGGGCGTCGTCAATGTGACGCCGGATTCGTTTTCCGATGGCGGCGCGTTTGCGGCGCCGGACCGTGCTGTTGCGCACGCACTGCAATTACACGCCGACGGCGCCGCGATTGTCGATATCGGCGGCGAGTCGACGCGCCCCGGCGCCGATTTTGTCGAAGCTGAGACGGAATTGCGCAGGGTCGTTCCGGTAATCGAGGAGCTCTCGCGGCGATCGCCAGTCGAAATCTCCATCGACACCCGCAAGCCGGAAGTGGCGGCCGCGGCGGTCGCCGCCGGCGCGTCGATCTGGAATGATGTTTCCGCACTGACGTTTTCACCTGACAGTCTCGCCGTCGCGTCACGCCTGCGCTGCCGGGTGGTGCTGATGCACGCCAGGGGCGAGCCCAGGACGATGCAGGACGCGCCGGTCTATGACGATGTCGTCGACGAGGTGCTGGCCTATCTCGCCGGCCGGATCGGCGCGTGCGTCAGCGCCGGCATTGACGAGCAACGCCTGATCGTCGATCCCGGTATCGGCTTTGGAAAAACCCTCGCCCACAATCTTCAGCTTCTGGCCGGGCTTGAGCGGTTTTGCGCGCTTGGGGCCCCGGTGCTGCTGGGGGTTTCGCGCAAGCGCTTCATCGCGGCCCTCGACCGCGACGGGCCGGCGCACGAGCGCCTTGGCGGGTCGATTGCGGCGGCCCTCGCCGGCGTGCGGCGCGGGGCGGCGATCGTTCGGGTGCATGACGTCGGCGCGACCCGCCAGGCGCTGAAAATCGACGCCGCCATTGGCGACGCCCCCCAACAGGCTGGTTTGCCGGGATAACCGCGTATACGCGTTAATGCCTTGGCGACCCGAAGCTGGTATCCTTGATTTTTCCGTCAGGACCGGGGCATTTCAGGCGCGAGACGAAGCAGGCGCCCGGAGAAGACAGGCGACACGCGTGAGATGAGCAACGAACGGCGATTATTCGGAACCGACGGGGTGCGCGGCCTCGCCAATGCGGGCGCGATGGCGCCGGACGCGATCTTGCGCCTTGGCATGGCGGTCGGGCGTTTCTTCAAGAACGGCGATCACCGCCACCGCGTCGTCATCGGCAAGGACACCCGCCTTTCAGGCTATATGATCGAGCCGGCGCTGACCGCTGGCTTCGCCGCTTCGGGCATGGATGTTTTCCTGCTCGGGCCTTTGCCGACGCCGGCGATGGCGATGCTGACACGTTCGATGCGCGCCGATCTTGGCGTCATGATCTCCGCCTCACATAATCCGTACCATGACAATGGGGTCAAGTTTTTCGGCCCTGACGGCTACAAGCTTTCTGATGAGATGGAGCTTGCGATTGAGCGGCTGATGAAAGACGGCCCCGAAAAGGGGCTTGCCGCCTCCGCCGATCTTGGCCGGGTCAAGCGTATCGACGACGCCGGCGCGCGCTATATCGAGTTCGCGAAAAACACCTTCCCGCGCAAACTCTCGCTGGAAGGGCTGCGCATCGTTGTCGATTGCGCCAATGGCGCCGCCTATAAGGTTGCGCCGACCGTATTGTGGGAGCTGGGCGCTGATGTGCGCGAGATTGGCGTTGATCCCGACGGGTTCAACATCAATCGCGAATGCGGTTCGACCGCCACCAAGGCGATGCAGGCGGCGGTCAATGAATACCGCGCCGATATCGGCATCGCGCTCGACGGCGACGCCGACCGCGTGCTGATCTGCGACGAGAAAGGGCGAATTGTCGACGGCGACCAGATTCTCGGGTTGATCGCCGGCTCGCTCCATGGGCGCGGCGAGCTGAAAGGCGGCGGCGTGGTTGCGACGGTGATGTCGAATCTCGGCCTTGAAAAGCATCTCGCCGGCAAGGGGCTCGCGCTTGAACGCACCAAGGTCGGCGACCGCTATGTGGTGGAGGCGATGCGCGCCAAGGGTATGAATGTCGGCGGCGAACCGTCCGGCCATGTCATCCTCAGCGATCATTCGACGACCGGCGACGGACTGGTGACGGCGCTGCAGGTGCTGGCGGTCGTCGCTGAAGAGGGCGTTGATGTTTCAGCCGCCTGCCACGTGTTTGATCCGTATCCCCAATTGCTGAAGAATGTGCGTTACAACGGCGGCGATCCGCTGGCGGCGGCGGCGGTCAAGTCGGCGATCAGCGCCGGCGAGGCGCGGCTGAACGACCATGGCCGTCTTGTTATTCGCAAGTCCGGCACCGAACCTTTGATCCGGGTGATGGCGGAAGGCGACGACGAAAATCTCGTCCGCACGGTCGTCGACGATATCTGCGAGGCGGTCGCCGTCGCCGCGGGTTAACCGGGCGCGGCCAATTGCTGATAGACGGACAAATGGTCCGTTTGCTGACGATGCCCGCGTAACAATTCATTCTCGAAATAATAAAACGTCAGCCCGCTGGTGATGATGCGTCTGTTGCTGGCGGGAAACCCCGGCAGATCGGCAAGGTGCGTACCCTCCCAGCCCCAGGCGATAGCGGCGATCTCGTCGCAGAGATGGACCTCGTTCACGGTGAACCGCTGGTCGGGAAACGGCGCGCGGGAGATTTCAAGCCGCTCGACAAAGCCGGCGCGGTCAAGCGTCCGGCCATCCCACGGATCGCCGGGATCAGCGTAAATCGTATAGCGCGGGGCGATGAACCCGCCGATGCGGGCGCAATCGCCGTTCGACCACACCTCGTCCATGAAGGCCTCGATAAAGGCGCGGCGGTTTTTGTCGGTCATCAGCGCACCTCAAGATGCGGCCGCCCGTTCGAGGTGCGCGCCGGCGACACGCCGGAATCGTCGATGACGCAGGTGATGCGCCGGCGAAAGGCCGAAAAGCTCTCGAACGAGACGACATCGACCGCTTCGTCAAACTCGATGGTGACGCGGCGCCGGTCGGGCCCCAGCGCTTCGACGCCGATGACGGTTCCTTCAAAGGCTTGCGACAGATATTCGCCCGTCACCCGCGCGCCGAGCGCCAGGTCGACACCCGGCGGGCGATTGCCCGCCGCCGCATGCAGTGTGTTCCAGTCGCGATAGCCGTTTTGCCGGGCGACAAGCTCCAGCGCTTCGCTGTGGGTGATGAAGTCGCCATCTTCGGCCAGGGCGGCGCGCAGCCGTTTGGCGTGGTGTTTCAACTCGTCGAGCCCTGGACGGGTCGATGGCGATGGGCGAACGGAAGAGGGGCGGGCGTTCATGGTGAGCCTCGTTCAATGGTTGGGCGGAAAAGTAACGGGGCTCGCATTGCCGTCGGTCCGCACCATCGAAGGGCGAAAAGCCGAAAAATCAGGAGACCTTCACCATGGCTTGCGCCTGCGAACGGCGGGCGTCTCCGACCCGGCCGTGGCTTTACGCCGACGAGGCGCGCGGTGTCAATCGGCGGGCCCGCGCGGGCCCTTGACGGCGGACAGCAGGGTCGCAACCGCGATCAGGAAGACGCCAAAGCCGAAAACTCGCCATGTGGCGCCGATATCGACGCCGATTTCATAGGCGGCCGCAGGAAAAAGCTGCAGGCCCAGCGCGGCGATGCAACACAAAAGTCCCGCCCAAAGCAGTTGGCCTGTCGTCATCGCGCGCTCCCTTCGCTAGTCTCCCTCAAGCGCTGATGTAAAAACGCTTGAAGGCGCGAATAGGGAAAGATTGGGGCGTTGCTGGGACGTGTGCTTATCATAGCGGGGTCAGACCCGTCGGGCGGCGCCGGGGTGCAGGCGGACATCAAGACTGTCACCGCGCTTGGCGGTTACGCCGCGAGCGCCATCACCTCGCTCACCATCCAGAACACGACAGGGGTCAGCGGCGTGCACCCGACGCCGCCGGATATAATCCGTGCACAAATTCTTGCCGTGTTGTCTGATATCGGGGCCGACGCGGTCAAGATCGGCATGATCGGCGAGGTCGAGGCCGGGCGCGTCATCGCCGATACGCTGAACGAGGCGGCCGCCGACATACCTATCGTCTTTGATCCGGTGCTGGCGGCGACCAGCGGCGCAGCGCTGGCCGAAAGCGGGGTCGCCGCGCTGTTGCTAGAGCGCTTAACGCCGCTCGCCGCCATCATCACGCCGAACGCCGATGAGGCGGCGGCGTTGAACGGCATTGACATCAATGATGCGCAAGATCTCAAAACAGCGGCGGAAATGCTGGTCCGTCGCGGCGCAACGGCGGCGCTCGCCAAGGGCGGGCATTTGCAAGGCGCCTGGGTCGAGGATGTGCTGGTCACCCAGGACGGCGCTGAAGTTTTTAAAAACCGCCGCATCGACACCACCTCGACCCACGGCACCGGGTGTACGCTGGCGTCGGCCATAGCGACCGGCATCGCCCAGAAAATGCCGCTGCGCGGCGCGGTCGAGCGCGCCATCGATTATGTTCGCGTGGCGATTGAAACAGCGCCCGGCTATGGCGCGGGGCACGGGCCGCTCAATCACGCGCATCCATGCAAGACCTGCTGATGAGGCGCGCTGTTAAGGCAAGCTGACCACATGCTGAAAAATTCTGAATTGGCGGCGCGGACCCGCCTGCCCAGTTCTTGGGCTTTCGGAAAAGGATCTCGCCATGCGCATTTATGATTTCGTCACCCTCGACGTGTTCACGGGGCGGAAATTCGCCGGCAATCAGCTTGCCGTCGTCAAGAATGCAGATGATTTGACAAGCGATGAAATGCAGACAATCGCGCGCGAGTTCAATCTCTCCGAGACGGTGTTCGTGCTGCGCCCGGCCCGCCCGCAAAGCGCCGCCAAGATACGGATTTTCACACCCGGATATGAAATGCCGTTCGCCGGGCATCCGACGGTTGGCGCGGCGATCGCAATTGCGTCGAAACGCAATCTTGCCGACGCGATGGAGCTTGAACTTAACACCGGCGTGTTCGCTATTGGCCTCGATACGCGCGACGGCGTGTCGTATGCGGAGTTCTTAAACCCTAATCTGCCCGCAATCGCCGGCGGAGCGCCTGCCGCCGGGGCGCTGGCGCGCGCATTGTCCCTGCCAGCCGGTTCGATCAACGAGGGCGCGCATCGCCCGCGCCTCATTGGCGCCGGCGTCAATTTCGTTTTCGCCACGGCCTCGCTTGACGCGGTACGCGCCGCGAAAGTGAACAGCGGCGCGTTCGACGATCTCGGCCTTGAAAACACCGTTGGCGTTCTTTTGTACGCAAAAGGCGGCGACCATCCCGGTGCGGATTTTCATGTGCGCATGTTCGCCCCCGGCGCCGGCATTGTGGAAGACCCGGCGACCGGCAGCGCCGCCGCCGCGCTGCCGGGCCAGATCGCCGCTACGGGCGACTTGCCTGACGGCGTCAGCGCGTGGAAGATTGAACAGGGTTTTGAAATGGGCCGGGCGAGCCTTATCAACGTAACGGTTGAGGCATTGGGCGGCGCGGTGCGGTCGGTGCGCGTCGGCGGGTGCGCTGTGGCGGTGATGCGCGGTCAGCTCTCGGTCTGATCGCGGCGGATCTGCGGGCGCAATTCCTCGATCAGCGCATCGCCGGCTTCGACCACCTTGCGCCCGCGCCTCTGGCTGATCGCGACGCCGGCGAAGATCACTGCAAGGGCGATAAAGGCCGACGGCGCCAGGCGTTCGCCAAACGCGATGACCCCGACAATGATCGCCCAGATCGGCGTCAGGTAATTGGCGAGCGCCATGAAGCTGGCGCCGACGCGCCGTATCAGGACGATAATGACGACGCCGGCAAGACCGGTCGGGCCTACGCCGAGCGCGATCACCGCAGCGATGCTTTTCGCCGACCATTCGCTGATGTTGAGATCGCCCGCGATGAGCAGCGCCGGCGTGGCGAACACCGCGCCCATGAGCACGATGCCGGCGGAAAACGCGCGCGGCCGCGCCGCCGGCGCGCGCCGCGCCATCACGGCGGAGGCGGCGTAAAAAAGCGTCGCCAGCAATAACATCGCCTCGGCGAGAAGGCTTGACGGCGCATGCCCTTTATGGGCGAATCCGTTGAGCGCCTCCGGCCCGACAAGAATGCCGACGCCGGCGAAGCCAAGGGCGAACCCGGCGATCTTTTGCGGCGTCAGGCGTTCATCGGCGAAAAAATACGCAAGGCCCAGCGTCCACAACGGCATGAACGCCATATAGACGCCGGCCAGTCCGCTTGGAACAAATTGCTGCGCCCACGGAAAAATCAGGAACGGTGCGGCATAACCGCCCGCACCGATGGCGGCCATCCACGCCCATAGCCGGTGCGGCTTATTGCCCGCCATCAGCGGCGGCCATTTGCGGTTTTTCATCCGCATAATGATGAATAACATCGCCGCGGCGATCCACAGCCTGCCGACGCTGACCGCAACCGGCGGGATGGTGTCAATCGCCGCGCGGATAAGCGCAAATGACGAGCCGCCAAGCCCAACCAGCAACAGCAATAACAGCCAGTCGGCGAGCGACGGCTCGCCAGGACGCGTTGATGAAGCGGAAGGGCGGGCCATGTCGGCCAAACTCCGGCGGGTCGGCGTGGAACAGATTCTGCTCATACTAGCATTTTGTTGCGCTGCAAAATTTTATTTGACGCGGCGGCCGATTTCGTCTGAATGTCGCGCCGGGCCACGCCGTCCCAACGCGGCGCGACCCATCTGGAAGGATGGGAGTAAAAACATGCAAACGACCAGACCCGGCCGGCGCCCTGCGCGGCCATATTTTTCATCCGGCCCCTGCGCCAAGCGCCCCGGATGGTCCCCCGCCAATCTTGGCGTCGAAACCCTCGGGCGCTCGCACCGTTCGCAGATCGGCAAAGCGCGGCTTAAAGAAGCGATTGACCGCACCCGCGCGCTGCTCGAAGTGCCTGATAGCCATCTCATCGGCATCGTGCCGGCGTCGGACACCGGCGCCGTCGAGATGGCGTTGTGGTCGCTGCTCGGCGCGCGCCCGGCTACGGTGCTCGCCTGGGAAAGCTTCGGCGAGGGCTGGGTGACGGACATCGTCAAACAGCTCAAGCTTGATGCGACGGTTCTGAAGGCGCCCTATGGCGAACTGCCGGATCTCTCGTCAGTCGATTTTACCAGCGACGTCATCTTCACCTGGAACGGCACGACGTCGGGCGTGCGCGTGCCGGACGCCGACTGGATCGCGGCCGACCGCGCCGGTCTCACCATTTGCGACGCAACCTCGGCGGCGTTTGCGCAAAAGCTCGACTGGGAAAAACTCGATGTCGTCACTTACTCATTCCAGAAAGTGCTTGGCGGCGAGGGCGCGCACGGCGTTCTCATTCTCGGGCCGCGGGCGGTCGAGCGCCTTGAGAATTACACGCCGGCCTGGCCCATGCCGAAAATCTTTCGCCTCACCAAGGGCGGCAAGCTGATCGCCGGGGTGTTTCAGGGCGGGACCATCAACACCCCGTCCATGCTGGTGATTGAAGACTATATCGACGCGCTGAAATGGGGCGTTTCGCTCGGCGGGCTCAGCGCCTTGCGCGCGCGCGCCGACGCCAATCTCGCGGCGATTGTGCGCTGGGTCGACGAGACCGCGTGGGTCGATTTTCTCTGCGAAGATGCGGCGTCTCGCTCGAATTCCTCCGTATGCCTCAAAATCGTCGATCCGGGGTTCGCCGGTCTCGACGAGGCGCGCCAGCGCAAATTCGTCAAGCAGATGGAGGCGTTGCTGGGTGCGGAAGAGGCCGCATTCGACATTGGCGGCTATCGCGATGCGCCGCCAGGGCTTCGCATCTGGTGCGGCGCGACGGTCGAGACTGACGATGTCCAGGCGCTTTGCCCATGGCTTGACTGGGCGTTCGCCGAAGCGATCGCCTCGCTCTGACCAGTCGCGCGCCCGATTGTCCGCTGCGATTCTCCCCCAAACCAGATCAACCAGATTCCGAAAGATCCAGATAAATGCCCAAAGTTCTTATCTCTGACGAATTGAGCGAAACCGCCGTCAACATCTTTAAGGAACGCGGCGTCGACGTCACCTATGAGCCAAAGCTCGGCAAGGACGCCGACAAACTGCTCAAGGTGATCGGCCAGTATGACGGCCTTGCGGTGCGCTCGGCGACCAAGGCGACGGCGGCGGTGATCGCCGCGGCGAAAAACCTCAAAGTGATTGGCCGCGCCGGAATCGGCGTCGACAATATCGACATTCCGGCGGCGACGGCGGCGGGGATCGTCGTCATGAACACGCCTTACGGCAATGCGATCACCACTGCAGAACACGCGATTGCGATGATGTTTTCGCTGGCCCGCCAGATCCCCCTGGCAAATGCATCGACCCATGGCGGCAAGTGGGAAAAATCGCGGTTCATGGGGGTTGAGCTGTTCGGCAAGACGCTCGGGCTGATCGGATGCGGCAATATCGGCGGCATCGTCGCCGACCGCGCAATCGGCCTTAAAATGCGGGTGATCGCATATGATCCGTATCTGACCGATGCGCGCGCGGTCGAGCTTGGCGTCGAAAAAGTCGGCCTCGACCAGATTCTTCAGCGCTCGGACTTTATCACCCTGCACACCCCGTTGACCGATCAGACCCGTAATATCCTGTCGTCGGCGGCGTTATCGAAAACCAAAAAAGGCGTTTACATCATCAACTGCGCGCGCGGCGGCCTGATTGACGAGGCGGCGCTGAAGGCCGGTCTCGATACAGGGCATATCGCCGGCGCGGCGCTGGACGTTTACGCGGTCGAGCCGGCCAAAGAGCACCCCCTGTTCGGCCATGAGCGCGTCGTCGCAACGCCGCACCTTGGCGCTTCGACGAGCGAGGCGCAGGAAAACGTTGCGGTGCAGATCGCCGAGCAGATGGCGGATTATCTGATGCGCGGGGCGGTTACCAATGCGCTCAACATGCCCTCGATCACCGCCGAAGAAGCGCCGCGATTAAAGCCGTTCATCGCACTGTCCGAATATCTCGGGCGGTTCGCCGGGCAATTGACCCAGACCTCGGTGAAAGCGATCGAGGTGGTTTATTCCGGCGGCGTCGCCAAGCTGAACACAAGGCCGATGACGGCGGCGGCGGTCGCCGGCGTGCTGCGCCCGATGCTGGCGGAAGTGAACATCGTCAACGCGCCGCTCGTCGCCAAGGAACGCGGCATCGCCATCGCCGAGACGTTTCGCGACGACGCGGAAAACTTTGAAAGCGTCATCCGTTTGCGCATCGTCACCGAACGACAGGACCGCTCTGTCTCCGGCGCGCTGTTCGGCCAGACGCCGCGTATCGTCGAAATCAAGGGCGTCGAGATGGAGGCCGGGTTCGCCGACCACATGCTCTACGTCACCAATGAGGACAAGCCGGGTTTCATCGGCGCGCTCGGCGCCACGCTCGGCGCGGCGAATGTCAACATCGCGACCTTCAATCTCGGGCGTTCCGCGCCGGGCGAGGATGCCATCGCGCTGCTCGCCGTCGATGATCTGGTTAGCGAGGCGGTGCTGGAGAAAGTGCGCGCGTTGCCGCACGTCAAACAGGCGCGCGCGCTGGCTTTCTGACGTATACGCGCTGGTCCTCCCACGCGCGCCATGGGCGTTCTGACACGCTCGCGCTGGATCGCCACGCTTGCCAGAGCGCATTGGGAAAAGCGGGAACCGTTGATGGTTGCCCATCCATCAACTTCGGAAAAACTGCGCGATAAACAAAAAGCCAGAGCATGTTCCTGACTCGTATTTAAGAGAACATGCTCTAGGATGGCGCGATGAGCAATCACGCGCCCAGTTTCAACCAGCTTGCCGCCATGGCGCGGGCGGGCGATCCGCGTGCGCAATACGCCTATTCGGCGGCGCAAAGCGCGCGCGGCAATAACGCCGAGGCGCGCCATTGGCTTGAGCAGGCCGCCGAGCAGGATTTTCCCGATGCGGTGTTCACCCTTTCCGCCGCGCGCCTGACCGGCGCCTCGGGCGCGCCGCTCGACCCCGTGCGCGGGCGCGACGGCGTCGCCCGCGCCGCCGCTTTGGGCGCCGCACCGGCGTTACGGTTGCAGGCGGCATTGCTGGCCCATGACGGCGGCGATCTTGACGCCGCGTTTGGCTGGCTGAAACGCGCCTGCACCGGCAATGACGTCGCGGCGCTGACCCAGGCGGCTGTCCTGCTTTTTGTTCTTGATACGGAGGATGAAGATGCGAGTGCAATGCTGCGCCTTGCCGCGCGTGCTGGCGCGACAGCGGCGCTGATCGCGATTCGCCGCGTCAATCTTGGGCGCGAACGTGCGGATGCGGCGGCCGCCAAACGCCTCTACGGACAGCTTCAGGCCGCCGGCTATCCAGTCCCGGCCCATCTTGTCGAACCTGCGGGCGGCGAGAGCGACGCCGCCGACGGCGCGCCGGACATCGAGCGGGCGTTTGAAAAACTTCGCGGCTTTTCTTGGCCGGCGCCGGCGGATGTGACGCGCGCGTGCGCCAGCCCGCGACTTGACCGTATTGAGGCCGCGTTTGCGCCCGAAATATGCGAATATCTGATTGCGGCGGCGCAGCCCAAACTCGAACGCGGCGCGGTCAGCATGGGCGACGGGCCCGCCGGCGCGGTGCATGCCCACCGCACCGCGTGGTGCGGCACTTTTCACCTTGGCTCCACTGACCTGCCGGTGACGCTTGCCACGCGCCGGCTCGCCGCGCTGGCGCAGATTTCATTCATGCATGCCGAGCCGGTAAACGTCATCCGCTATCGCGTCGGCGAGGAATATCGTCCGCACCATGATTTTCTGGGGCCGGGCGAAGAAGACCTTCGCCGCCGCGGCCAGCGCGTGCGCACGGCGCTGATCTATTTAAACGACGGCTATGCGGGCGGCGAGACGCATTTCCTCTCGCCCGGCGTCAAAATCGCCGGCAAAACAGGCGACGTCGTCACCTTTGACAACGTCGACGCCCACGGCGCGCCGGACGTTTCGGCGCGTCATGCCAGCCTGCCCATCGCATCGGGTGAAAAATGGCTGGCGTCGGTGTGGTATCGCGACCGCGCCTATACGCCGTGACGCAGCCTATTCGTTTTCGTCTTCAGCGCGTTTGTAGATGCCGATGAACCAGTCGTCCCAATGGCCGGTTTCGGCGTTAAACTGCTGGAATTGCTGTCGCACCGATCCGTCGTCTTGCAACGTCCATGTTCCTTTGAACGGCGCGGTCTTGCCGTTGCGATTGGCGATCTCGCCTTCAAGCACCATGGCGCCGTCATCGTTAAGGGCGCCGGCATAGTCGATGGTCCCGCTGCGCGCGACCCAGACCTGGCGCCATTTTTCCATGCCGGGGTCATAGAAATTATAGCTCTGGCCCGTACCGCCCTGCGCGCCCCGCCAGCGTTCGATAAGCAGGCAGCCGTCTTCCTCGATGGTGATGGAATTGTCTCCGGCCCGCTTGCCGTCGGGGCTGAAGACCTCCCACTCGCCGACCCAGAAATCAAAGGCGCGATAAATCTCCGCGTCGCAGCCCGGGCGTGGCGGCGGGGCCGCGCTCTGCGCCCCGGCGCCGGATAGCGGCGCAATCACCGTGAGCATGGATGCGGCGGAAAACAGTGATTTTTTCATGAAGCCCCCTTCATAAGGCTGGCGGACAGGCCGGCCTTGGCGACGGCCGGCGGCCCGGATTTTGCGCCCGCCGCCAGATGCCGGCAAGCGGCGCTGCGGCGCAAGCTGATATGCGGTGTGACGTGCCTTATTTGCGGTCGGCCGGGCGCATTGACCACGCCGCCAAAGCCCCTATTGTGCGCCGCGCAATTTCAATATCCGTCGGAGGCGAAGCATGGCCGATGTGGCCGTTATCGGCGCACAATGGGGCGACGAGGGCAAGGGCAAGATTGTCGACTGGCTTTCGGCGCGGGCCGACGTTGTTGTGCGCTTTCAGGGCGGGCATAACGCCGGGCACACGCTGGTCATCGACGGCGCGGTTTACAAGCTTTCATTATTGCCGTCCGGCGTCGTGCGAAAGGGCTGCCTTGGCGTCATCGGCTCCGGCGTTGTCGTCGATCCGTTTTCGCTGCTCGCTGAAATCGAGCGGTTGTCGAAACAGGGTGTGTCGATCACGCCGGAAAATCTTCTGATTGCGGAAAATGCCTCGCTCATCCTGCCGGTGCATCAAGAACTCGACCAGATGCGCGAGAGCTCAAGCGCCGGCACCAGGATCGGCACCACCAAGCGCGGCATCGGCCCCGCCTATGAAGACAAGGCCGGCCGGCGCGGCCTGCGCGTCGTTGATCTCGCCAATCCGCAAACGCTCCGTGCAAAGATTGAAAACCTGCTGGTTCATCACAACGCGCTGCGCCGCGGCTTCGGCGAGGCGGAAGCTGACGCCGGCGCGCTCTATGACACGCTGTGCGAGGTGGCGCCGAAAATCATCGCTTTCACCGGGCCGGTCTGGCGCGAGCTTGATCTGGCGCGCAAGGCGGGCAAGCGCATCCTGTTCGAAGGCGCGCAGGGCGTGCTGCTCGATGTCGATCACGGCACTTACCCCTATGTGACGTCGTCGAACACCGTCGCCGGCCAGGCCGCCGCCGGTTCCGGCCTCGGGCCTCGCGCCGTCGGTTACGTGCTCGGCATCGTCAAGGCCTATACGACGCGGGTCGGCGAGGGGCCGTTCCCGACAGAGCTGACCGACGCCACCGGCGTTCGCCTGGGCGAGCGCGGCCACGAGTTTGGCACCGTCACCGGGCGCAAGCGCCGCTGCGGCTGGTTTGATGCAGCCCTGGTGCGCCAGTCGCTGAAAGTCGCCGGCGTCGACGGCATTGCGCTGACCAAACTCGACGTGCTCGACGGGTTCGAGACGCTGAAAGTCTGCGTCGGCTATGAGGTCGGCGGCGCGCGCCTTGATTATCTTCCCGCCGGCGCCGACGCGCAGGCGACCGCCATTCCGGTCTATGAGGAAATGCCGGGCTGGCGCGGGTCCACCGCCGGCGCGCGCTCATGGGCGCAATTGCCGGCGGAAGCGGTGAAATATGTCCGCCGCATCGAGGAGCTGATCGAAACGCCGGTGGCGCTGGTTTCAACCAGCCCCGAGCGTGATGACGTGATCTTGATGAAAGATCCGTTTCAGGATTGATCAGCCCAAGGTTGAACAGATCAGGGCTGATCGGGTCAGGATTGATCAGCCATTGTCTGATCGGGCCGGGATTGATCCGGTCATGAGCGGTCTGGCGTGATTGTGACTCGATTTTCGCGCAGGACCGGGTCATTTTTCCCGGCAGGAGGCGTGCTGGTGAAAGCTGCAAAAATCGTTCCGTGGGTGTTTGCGTTCGTCGCAGTTGCGGCGTTGGTTTTTGCGGTGCGCGCGCCGGCGCAGGGCCTGTCGCTCGCCTATGACGGCAAGCCCGAAATTGTCGCGGCGACATTTGCTTCCGAATGGTGTCCGGCGTGCAAGGTGCTTGAGCCGAACCTCGCCGAAGTCATCCCCGGCTTTGCGGGCGAGCCGGTCACATTCATCGTGTTCGATTTCACCTTTGGCGAGCGAAAGGAAGTCGCTGAGCTTGCAGACGCCAACGGCGTCGGCGAGATTTACGCGCGCAACAAGGGCGCGACGGGCTTCACGCTGCTGATCGACGCCGACACCGGCGAGATTATCGACACCCTGACCATGAATTTTTCCCAAAAGGCGATGCGCGCGGCGATCGCACGCGCGATCTCAATCGCATCGCATACGGATAATACGCCGCCCGCCCCCGCCATCTAGCGACGCGAATTGCAGCGCCCCGGCAACTTGGGTGTGCGCCGATTTTTGTTGTGAATCGCGATGTTTTGAGTCATCATCTTTCTTGTTCCGAGGGGCGTCCCGCCTGTCGCCAATGGACGACGGCTCGTGCGACGCGTAACTTCATGCGACGGTCTTCATGGGGCCGCGTGCGAAGCGCTGCGCGCCAGGGAGCAAGGGCAATTGGGACTGAGATTGACCCTTTGAACCTGATCCGGGTCATGCCGGCGTTAGGGACGGAACATGCCGTTTTCCTCATTGCCTTGATCACGGCAATTGCGGGCGATGGGGGAAACGGCTGAGTTTCAAAAGGGGACGCCCGCCAGCGATCTGCCTGCCGCAAATCGCCGCGCATTTTTTATCCAGCGAAACCGGCCAGCGAAACCAGTTTGAATCCCGCCGTGATATGCGCAAGAGTTTCAGTGTTACGCGCCGGGTGATTCCGTTTGGCCGCCCGACGGTCTGGCCGGAAGTTTCTGGCTGGAAGTTTGATGTAGCCATGAAGGGCGGGCGATGAAGACTACTGTTTTATGGGCGCTGGCGGCATGGTGCGTCGGCATGGGCGCGGCGCAGGCGCAATTGACGGCGGAAGAACAGCGCATCCGCGACATCGTCGCCGCGCAGCAAAGCGACGCCATCGAGTTTCTTGGCGAAGTGGTCGATATCAATTCCGGCACCATGAACCATGACGGCGTGCGCGCGGTCGGCGCGCGCTTCCGCGACGAATTGAGCCAGCTCGGGTTTGAAACACAGTGGGAGGACTTCGCGCCGGAGATTGACCGCGCCGGACACCTCGTGGCGACCCATGCCGGCGAGACCGGGCGTAAGCTGTTGCTGATCGGTCATCTCGACACCGTTTTCGACGATGCGGCGGGGGGACAGAAATTCTCCGTCGACGGCGACATTGCGAATGGCGCCGGCGTCGCCGACATGAAGGGCGGCGACGTGGTGCTGCTGTATGCGCTGAAAGCGCTGGCCGAGGCCGGCGCCCTCGACGACGCGCAGATTGACGTGGTGCTCACTGGCGATGAAGAACTGACCGGCAAGCCCGTCAGCGTGTCGCGGGCGTCGCTGACCGCGGCGGCGAAGCGCGCCGACGTGGCGCTCAATTTCGAAGGCGGCGAGCCGGGGGCGGCGGTCACCTCGCGGCGCGGCGCATCGGGCTGGACGCTGACGACAACCGGCCTGCGCCGCCATTCCAGCGGCATTTTCAGCGACGAAACCGGCGCCGGCGCGATATTCGAGGCGGCGCGCATTCTCAACGAATTCTATGAGGAGCTCTCAAACGAAAAATACCTGACCTTCAATCCCGGCGTCATCCTTGGCGGCACCGATGTCGCGTACGATCCCGCGCGCAACGAGGGCGAGGCGCTCGGCAAAACCAATGTCGTGGCGCAAAAGGTCGTCGTCGACGGCGGTTTGCGGTTCATCTCCGAAGAGCAGAAGACGCGCGCCCGCGCGCGAATGCGCAAGATTGTTGAAAAACATCGCCCCCAAACCGGCGCCGAGATCGAGTTCGTCGACAGCTATCCGGCGATGCCGCCGACCGATGGCAATCAGCGCCTGCTCGATGTGTTCTCCGCAGTCAGCAGCGACACAGGCTACGGGCCGGTGCAGGGCAATGACCCGGCGGCGCGCGGCGCGGCCGATATTTCGTTCGCCGCGCCTTATATCGCCGCGTCGATGGACGGCCTTGGGCCGGATGGCGCGGGCGCGCACACGCTTGAGGAATCCTTGCGCATATCGAGCCTGAAAGAAGCGACGGAACGCGCCGCGATTTTGATTTACCGGCTGACGCGCGAGGACGCGCCGGAGTTTTAGAGACTGTTGCCGATAAGTGGTTCAGCGGTTGATGGTTTAAAGCGTTTCCAGGCGAAGTGTGTGCGGTTCGCCGTCTGGAAACGCGTCAAAACAAGAACTTGAAGCGACGCCTGATTCCGTTTGAAGCCGCGACGCTTTAGCGTTCAAACGTGCCAGCGCTCGCGCGCGGGCCAAAGTCGAACAGCAGGCACTCATAAACTTTCGCGTTTTTATTCGCGGCTTCTTCGCCCGGCGTCGTCAGCCGGGCGGTTTCCTTCGTGCACGGCGTATCGAGGCGCTTTTGCTGTTCCGGCGTTCGCTCGCCCAGCGGCTCGCCGCTAAGCAGCTTGCCGGGGCGGCCATACTGCGTCGGCAGCGCGTAAAAGCTGCGCAGCGCATCAAGCGCGGCGACGTGATAGATGCTGGCGTGATTTTCCGATTGCCCAAGCGGCACGAACAGCCATTGAAGCGTGTCGGGGGCTGAGCGCTCCAGCGCCGCGACGAGTTTTTCAACGCCCTCGCCATGGCGATAGCCCTCATCGGCGAGGGTGAGGTATAGCCGCTTCTCGCCGCCCGGCAGCGCGTCAAGATAATCTGACGCTTCCTTGGCGTATTCCATGTTTTCCCACCACATCGACGGCGAAACACTGATGTAATCGTCGAACATGTCCGGCGCCTTGAACAGCGTTTCGACAACGAACAGGCCCGCCAGCGACTCGCCCATCAGCGCGTCATGGCCGTTTGTGCGAAAATGTTCGTCCACGAATGGTTTCACGTCAGTCGCCAGGAACTCGCGGAACTTCATCGACCCGCCGGGCGTCGCGCCAAGCTCCTCTTCATAAAGCGTTGCGTCTTTCACCGGCGGCGAAATCTCCGCGCGCCGGTTCATGGTCTCGACGCCGACGACGATCATCGGCTCGAATGTGGCGTTGATCTCGGCGCTCTGCACCAGGCCGGCGATGTGCGGGAAGTCCTGTTCGGCGCCGCCGTCGATGACATACAAGACCGGATAGGTCTTGTCCGCCGCCTCGTCATAGCCTGTCGGCGTGCGGATAACGATATGGCGCGGCGCGCCCAGCACCGCCGGGGGAAGGGTGTAAACCTCGCCGATGCTGAGCGCGCGCGAAGCGGTTATTGCCGGTTCGCCATTTTCATCCGCCCATGCATTTGCGGTGAGCGCCGTCGCCAGCGCCGCGAAGGCGGCCAGTTTTATCAGTATACGCATTTTATCCTCGGTGGTGATAATCAGAACGGGTTCAGGGTATAGCCCTGCTGTTGCAGCAACGCATGCATGGTCATCGCCGACAGCGCCATTTCGACGCCGGGAAGCAAATCGTCATTGCCGATATCGTAATACGCCGCGCTCTGGCCGCAGACGTAAATTTGAACGCCCATGTCTGCCAGCGCGGCGATCAGCGCCGCATTGGGGTTTTCCGCCCCGTCGGCCCGCCGCGCCACGTCTTTGACCGCGCCGCCATGGACCACCAGCGCCAGCGAGATGTCGCCGGGGTCGACGCCGGCTTCGGCGTGCATGTTCAGGAAACGCGCGGCCGAATTGAGACTGCGGTTGACCTCGCCCGCATCGCCGGCGGTGTTGATGTCGAACGCGACCTTGAATTTGGTCTCCGCGGGGATGGCGACGTCGCTGACGACCGTCGCGACCTGCCCGTAATCGGCGATGACTGTGCCGGCGTGAAACGCGTCTTCGCCGGCATCGGCGGCGGGCGCTATTGCGATCGCCATCAACATCGCGGCAGGGGCCGCATGCGCGATTGTGAATTCCGGCCTCATCGACTTCTCCTGACTTTCGCCCTAACCCTGTCACTATTGGCGGGCAGATGGAATAGCCGAACCGGCGTTTGCGAGGTTGTCATGGCGTATCGAACATATCTTGCCGCGCTGGCTGCAGTGGCGCTGGCTGCAGCGGCGCTGGCAATGGGCGGCGTTCACGCTGAAGAGACCGCCCGCCTCGCGCCGGCGGACGACATCAACAATATGCTTGGCGTCGGCTGGCTTAAAACCTTCCCCTATAAGGACGGCGAGACGGCGCTGATTGCGCCCGGCGCCGCCATCGTCATCCCCGACGTGCAGGAAACCGTGCTTGAGCGCGCCGTGCGCACCGAGCTTTCCGACATGCTGGCGGCGCGCGGTTTTGCGCTGTTCGCCCACGAGGAAGACGCTGGCGACGGCGCGCTCGTCCTCAGTCTCAATGTCGAGGTTGCAAACGAATTCAAGACCGCGCCGCCGCAAAGTCCGTTGCGGTTTGGGCCCTCGCTCTCCGACCCGGTAAGGGACAACCGTTTCCGCACGGCCGAACCGCCGCCACGCTCGATCGATTACGCCGATTTGCTCGATTATGTCCCGCTCTACTGGGACAGCTATATCAAACACAAGAAAGACCGCCGTTCGGTGTCGATGACGGTTTATCTGTATAATGACGGTGAGCGGCTGTGGGGCGGTTTCGCCGCGGCCGAAATCGGCCCGAAAGGGCGCACCGCGCTCGCCAGGGCGATGGCGGTGCAAATCGCCGAAAACCTCGGGGGCAGCGTCGATCAGGAGCCGGCGGCGTTTGTCGCCGGTGCGCGCGCGCCGGCGACAATTCCGCCAGTTGAACAACAGGCGCGGTGATGCGGCTGTTTCTGGCGGCGATCTTTTTCCTCGCGGCGGGCGGCGCGAACGCCGCGTGCGAGAAGCGCAACTTTGCCGATGCGACTTACGCCGTTTGTGTTTTCGATCCGCAAACGGAAGATATACGGCTGTTTCTGAATGACGCTGACGGCGCGCCCTATGGCGACTTTAATGCGGTCAACGCCGCGCTGGCGCTGCGCGGCGAGCGCCTCGCCTTTGCGATGAACGCCGGCATGTATCACAAGGACCGCACGCCGGTCGGGCTTTATGTCGAGGCGGGGGCGGAACAACAGCGGATATCCACCCGCGACGGGCCGGGCAATTTTCACATGTTGCCGAACGGCGTGTTCTGGATTTGGGCCGAAGACGGTCATCGCGGCGCGCATGTGCGCACGACGCAGGTATATCTGAAAGCGGCGCATGACGCGCTCGCCTACGCCACCCAGTCGGGGCCGATGCTGGTGATCGACGGCGAGGTTCACCCGCGTTTCCTGCCGCAGTCCGACAGTTTCAAACGGCGCAATGGCGTCGGCGTGCGCGAGAACGGCGCGGTGGTGTTCGCGATTTCAGATGAGCCGGTGCGGTTTTACGATTTTGCGCGCCTGTTCCGTGATGAGCTGAAAACCCCGAACGCGCTCTATCTCGACGGCACGATCTCGCGCCTTTACGCGCCGGATTTGTCGCGCAACGACCCCGGCCTCGCCATGGGGCCGATTGTCGGGGTCGTCATCGCCGACGAGTAAAGTTCACTCGCCCGCCCCGAGCATGTCCATGGTTTTGGTGTCAAAGTCCGACGCATCATGGCGTTCGAGCAATTGCTCCGACGGCTCGCCCCAGCCGCGATTGACCATCCGGCCGCGTTCAACCGCCGGGCGTGCGGCGATTTCCGCCGTCCAGCGCTGGACGTTTTTGTAAGAGCGAACGTCGAGAAATTCGCCCGCGTCGTAAAGCTTTCCCTGCGCCAGCACGCCATACCACGGCCAGATCGCGATGTCGGCGATGGTGTAATCCGTACCCGCCATATACGGGTGTTCGGCGAGATGGCGGTCGAGCACGTCAAGCTGCCGCTTGACCTCCATCGCATAGCGATTGATCGGGTATTCGTATTTTTCCGGCGCATAGGCGTAAAAATGCCCGAACCCGCCGCCGAGAAACGGCGCGGAGCCCATCTGCCACATCAGCCATGACAGGGTTTCGGCGCGCGCTTTACCCCCTTGGGGCAGGAAGGCGCCGAATTTTTCCGCAAGGTGCAATAAAATGGCGCCGCTTTCGAAAACCCGTATCGGTTGCGCGCCGGACCGGTCGACGAGCGCGGGAATTTTCGAGTTCGGGTTGATCGCGGTGAACCCCGACCCGAATTGCGGCCCGTCGGCGATATTGATCAGCCAGGCGTCATATTCTGCGCCCTCATGGCCCAGCGCCAGCAACTCCTCCAGCATCACACTCGCCTTGACGCCGTTCGGCGTCGCCAGCGAATAAAGCTGCATCGGGTGTTTGCCGACCGGCAATTCCTGCTCATGGGTCGGCCCGGCGACCGGGCGATTGATGCTGGCGAACCGGCCGCCGCTTTCGCTGTCCCATTTCCAGACTTTCGGCGGGGTATAGGTTTTGTCGGTCATGTGGGCGGTCTCCTTACAGACGGCGCAGCCGGTGATTGACCATGTAGGACCACAGCGAAGATCGCAACCACACAAAACCGCGAGGCCGCGCCTTGCCGCGCCGCGCGCGTCTTGCTAAATCACTCTCATTCCGAGGGGCGCAGGCGTCACCTGCTGAGATCGCGTTATTTCCCAACCGGGGAAGCTTCACGCGGGCACCCTTTGAACCTGATCGGTTAGAACCGGCGTAGGGACGGAGTCGTGAGCGTTTTCTCCATCTGCGCCTGTTTTCCGCGCCCGTCGGCGCTTCTACAGTCTGCGCCCGTCGGCGCGTCTAATGTCTGCGCCCTTGGCGCGAGGGAGAAACGGCCATGAACAAACACATTCCCCAGTCTCAGTTTACAACCCCGGAAGTCACTACCGGGCCGTTGCCGTCAAGCCGCAAGACCTATATCGCCGGCGATCTGTACCCTGACCTTCGCGTGCCGGTGCGCGAGATAGATTTGCACGAAAGCGCGAACGAGCCGCCGGTCCCGGTCTATGACACCTCGGGCCCTTACACCGACCCGGCGGTCGCGATCGACGTGGAAAAGGGCCTTGCGCGCACCCGCACCGCGTGGATCAAAGAGCGCGGCGCCCAAAACAGCAATAATATTGAGGAATATGACGGCCGCGACGTCAGGCCGGAAGACAATGGCGGCGCGTCCGGCAAGCACCTTGCGCGCGAATTCCCCGTCACGCATCGGCCGCTGCGCGGAACCGGGGCCGGGCCGCTGACGCAATATGAATTTGCCCGCGCCGGCGTCATCACCCGCGAGATGGAGTTTGTCGCTATCCGCGAGAATCTCGGCCGCAAGCAGATGCTCGACGGCGCCGAGGCGCGCGTTGCGGCGGGGACAGGCTTTGGCGCGGAGATCCCGCCCTTCATCACGCCGGAATTCGTGCGCGACGAGATCGCCCGCGGGCGCGCCATCATCCCGTCGAACATCAACCATCCCGAGCTTGAGCCGCAGATCATCGGCCGCAATTTCCTCGTCAAGATCAACGCCAATATCGGCAATTCCGCTGTGGCGTCGTCGGTGGAGGAAGAAGTCGACAAAATGGTGTGGGCGACGCGCTGGGGCGCCGACAATGTGATGGACCTCTCAACAGGCCGCAACATCCACAACACCCGCGAATGGATCATCCGCAATTCGCCCGTCCCCATCGGCACGGTGCCGATCTATCAGGCGCTTGAAAAGGTGAACGGCGTCGCCGAAGACCTGTCATGGGAGGTGTATCGCGACACGCTGATCGAACAGGCCGAACAGGGCGTTGATTATTTCACCATCCACGCCGGGGTGCGTCTGCCCTACATCCATTTAACCGCCGAGCGCGTGACCGGCATCGTGTCGCGCGGCGGCTCGATCATGGCGAAATGGTGCCTTGCCCATCACCGCGAAAGCTTTCTGTATACGCACTTTGAAGATATCTGCGAGATCATGCGGGCCTATGACGTGTCGTTCAGCCTTGGCGACGGGCTGCGCCCCGGCTCCATCGCCGACGCCAATGACCGCGCGCAGTTCGCCGAGCTGGAAACCCTGGGCGAGCTGACCAAAATCGCCTGGGCCCATGGCTGTCAGGTGATGATCGAAGGCCCCGGCCATGTGCCGATGCACAAGATTCGCGTCAACATGACCAAGCAATTGCAGGAATGCGGCGAGGCGCCGTTCTATACGCTCGGGCCCCTGACCACCGATATCGCGCCCGGTTACGATCACATCACGTCGGGCATCGGTGCGGCGATGATCGGCTGGTTCGGCACGGCGATGCTTTGTTATGTGACGCCTAAGGAGCATCTGGGCCTGCCCGACCGCGACGACGTGAAAGTCGGCGTCGTCACCTACAAGCTGGCGGCCCACGCCGCCGATCTGGCGAAGGGCCACCCGGCCGCGCAATTGCGCGACGACGCGGTTTCCCGCGCGCGCTTCGACTTCCGCTGGGAGGACCAGTTCAACCTGGCGCTCGACCCCGAGACCGCGCGCGACTTCCACGACCAGACCCTGCCGAAGGAAGCGCATAAAGTTGCGCATTTCTGTTCGATGTGCGGGCCGAAATTCTGTTCGATGAAGATCACCGCCGAAGTGCGCGACTACGCCGCCGGCATGAGCGATAATGAGAAGAAAGATCTGGAACGCGCCTCGAAAGAGGGCATGGCCGCGATGAGCGAGAAATACAAACAGATGGGCGGCGAGCTTTATCTGGAGGCCGACGCGGTGAATAAAGCGAATGAGGGGTTGTAAAATCTCACCCTGCGCTCATCCCGGATCAAATCCGGGATGAGCGCAGGGTGAGAGGCGCCGGGATGGCCAACGGGGCGTCCTGCTGTTCAGTCTTGTCGGGTCCGGCGAACCTGCCCAATATCGCCGCGTCAATTGTGGGGTGAACGCGATGGCGATTGCACTGTTATCCGTCGGCCTGATGGGCCTTCTGGTGTTCCTGCTCGGCTTCAATGTCAGCCGGGTGCGCGGCTCGGTCATGCATACCCAGGCCGAGCACGAGGCCGACCCGACGAGCGCGCTCAGAAAGGCCGTGCGCGCCCATGGCAATTGCATTGAATACGCGCCGATGCTGTCGCTGTTAATCCTCGCGCTGGGGCTTCGCATGCCGATGATGCCGATGTGGATCGGCGCCGTCATGATTGTCGCCGTCGTCTCGCGTTACGTTCACGCTGTTGGCGTGCTGACCAGCCCCTCCGTGCATGCGGCGACGCCGGTCAAATTCGTCGGCGCGCTCGGCACCTATGTCGCCGGGTCGATCCTGGCGGTGCTGCTGGTCATCCACGCCGCGCGGTTATTCTAAAGCGTTTGCAGGCGCGCGGCGGCGGCAAAACCTGACCGGAAAACCGGGCAGCTTTCCAAAGTTTAACGCGCCGCCTGGATGCCTCGCGAGACGCGCGGAATACCTGTTGTTTTTCAACAATATGTAGTAATTTTTGTTGCCCGCAGGCCGTGCATTCACGGTCATGGCCTTTGACCCGTTCGGTAAAATCTGAGACAACCGCCGCGATTGCGCGGCCGATTCCCGGTCCGCGACTGCAGGGGTGCATGGATCATGAGCAAGAAGTGGTTAGTTTTGTTGGCGGTTTCTTTCGGCGCGGCGGGTCTCGTTGCGTGCGAGAAACAGTCGTCTACGGAAGAGGCGGCGACTGAAACCGAACAAGCGGTGGATGAAGCCGTTGACGATATGGGCGATGCGATGGACGACGCTGCGGCAGCGGTCGATCAGGCGGCTGATGACTCGATGGACGCGATCGACGGCGCCATGGATGACGCCGGCGATATGATGAACGACGCGGCTGACGCTGTTAGCGACGCGGCCGACGACGCCGGCGCCGCCATGGATGATATGGCTGACGACGCCGCCGACATGGTCGACGAAACCGTCGATGCGGCTCAGGACGCGGTTGACGACGCGACCGACGACCCGAACAACTAAGACCTGGAATGCTGCGCCGGGTGATCCTGGCGCTGGCGACAGGATGAAGATTGAGGCCGCCTTCGGGCGGTCTTTTTCTTGACGCCGGCCGTGCTGTCTCGGGTAATCCTGGCGCGCCGGACTTGACCGCGATGTCGGTTATGCGAGGGTCATGGCGTTCGCAACGAGAAAACGCCATGACCAAAACCCCGCCTGTGCTGAACCCCGTCTTCGCAAAACGTCCGGTGACGATTTTCGCGGTGATGTCGGCGCTGGCGCAGCAACATGGCGCGATCAATCTCGGTCAGGGCTTCCCCGACGAGGACGGGCCGAAAGAATTGCTGAAGCTTGCCGCCGACGCGCTGGTCGCGGGCCCGAACCAGTATGCGCCGGTGCCGGGCCTGCCGGAACTGCGTCAGGCGGTGGCGCGGGCTAATGCGCGGTTTTACGGCCTCGACTATGACTGGAACGATGAAGTTGTCGTCACCGCCGGCGCCACCGAAGGGCTGGCGGCGGCTTTCTTTGCGTTTCTTCAGCCTACGGATGAAGCAATCGTCCTGGCGCCGACCTATGACTGTTACGCGCCGCTGATCGAGGCCGCCGGTGCGGTGGTGAAAGTCGTGCCGCTGGCGCCGCCCCGCTGGCGCGTTGATGCCGCGAGCCTTGCCGCGGCGATAACGCCGAAGACCCGCGTCATCGCGGTCAACACCCCGCACAACCCGGCGGCGCGCGCCTATGCGCGCGAGGAATTGCAGGCGATCGCCGATGTCGCCATCGCCAATGACCTTCTGGTGATCTGCGACGAGGTTTACGAACATCTGGTGTTTGACGGCGCGGCGCATATCCCGCTCGCGAGCCTGCCCGGCATGGCCGAGCGTTGCGTGCGCATCGGTTCCGCCGGCAAGACGTTTTCGGTCACCGGCTGGCGCATCGGTTATGTCAGCGGCCCGCGCCATTTGATCGGCGTTCTGACCAAGGCGCATTCGTTTATCGCCTACACCTGTCCGTCGCACCTGCAACGGGCTGTGGCGGCGGGCCTTGATTTCGCTGACGAATATTATCGGGATTTCCTGCAAGGGATGCAGGGCAAGCGCGACCTCATTATCGACGCGCTCGCGACGGCGGGCTTTGACGTGCTGCCATGCGAGGCGACCTATTTCGTCAATGTCGATATCCGCTCGGTCGGCGCCGACGACGATGATGCGTTCTGCCGCGAGATTACCGAAAAAGCCGGCGTCACCGCGGTGCCGGTTTCCGCGTTTTATCCGGGTAATGATGGTCCGCGCCATCTGGCGAGATTTTGTTTCTGCAAACGCCCCGAAGTGTTGCGCGAGGCGTCGGCGCGCCTGAAAGCCTATTTCCGGAATTGATGAAACCTGAGAGAAAAAGATGGCGCGAAATTTCCTTCTGACAGGTTCGCTTGTCGCAAGTCTTGCAGTCGCCGGCGTCGCGGCGGGCGAGGCGCCGGCGGGGCAGGATGCTCAATCGGGCGGCCACGGCCCTGCGTTCGCCGAATTCAGGCCGTTTGACGCCGGTGCTGACGCGATGGCCGATGTCGATGCGGCGCTGATCGCGGCGCAGGCGAGCGGCAAGCGGCCGCTGCTGGTGCTTGGCGGCAATTGGTGCCATGACAGCCGCGGCCTTGCCGCGAAGTTTTCTGATCCGGACCTTGCCGCGATCATCGAGGCCCATTTCCTACTGGTTTATGTCGATATCGGCCGGCGCGACCGCAACCTTGAGGTTGCGCAACGTTTCGGCGTTGACAAAATTGTCGGTACGCCAACGATTATGGTGTTGTCGCCGCAGGGCGCGTTGCTGAACGCCGCCTCGGTTCACGACTGGCGCAATGCCGCTGACCGCACGCTGGAGGAAACGAGGGCGTTCCTTTTATCATTCGTTGACGAATGACGCCGCCCGCATTGATCTGAACATGCGATTCGTATTGGCGCTGCTGGAGATCAGAGCGTTGAACGGCGAAGTGAAAACCGGTTCGCCGCAACGGTGACTGAAATAATTGAATCCCGGCGTTCGCCGGGATGAACGGATGTGGGTATGGCGATGCGTGGCCAAGTGCGCCGCTCATCCCGGCGAAAGCCGGGGTCCACATCCCGCTGGCCAGGGCAGCTCAAAAAAATCAGAGCCGAATACTCAACCGGCTCTAATCCGGGTACGGAATTTCGCCGAATATTTTGTGGGCGCTTGCGCGTTATTTTCCGCTGCGCTGGTCCTGCGTCCAGTATGAGATGCACGGAATTTTCGTGCGGTCGCAGCGGTCGGCGAATTTGCGCGCGATCTCGGTGACTTCCTCAAGCAGGCCGTCTTCCAGCGTGATCGGCTCCAGCCCCAGGTTCAAAAGACGCCGGTTCTCGACGCGCAGGTCGTTTTCGTCGGCTTCCTTGCGCGGATTGTTGACGTTCTCAATCTTGGCGCCGGTTTTGTCGGCGATCATTTTCGCGAGGTCGCGAACGCGGTGGGTTTCGGTCATCTGGTTCAGGATGTGAACGCGCTCGCCATGTTGCGGCGGGTTTTCAACCGCAAGCTGGATGCAGCGCACGGTGTCCTGAATGTGAATGAACGCGCGCGTCTGCCCGCCGGTGCCATGTACGGTCAGCGGATAACCGACAGCCGCCTGCATAAGGAAGCGATTGAGCACGGTGCCGTAATCGCCGTCATAATCGAAACGGTTGATCAGCCGTTCGTCCATGCGGGTTTCGCCGGTCTGCGTGCCCCACACGATGCCCTGATGAAGATCGGTGACTTTCAGCCCGTCATTCTTGTTGTAGAACGCGAACAGCAACTGATCCTGCGTCTTGGTCATGTGATAGATCGAGCCTGGATTGGCGGGGTACAAAATCTCCTGGGTGATTTCGCGCCCGTCCTCGGTTGCGATCTTCACCGGCAGATACCCCTCGGGGATCGTCATGCCAGCCGTGCCATAGCCGTAAACGCCCATCGTGCCGAGATGGACGAGATGCGCATCGACGCCGGATTCGACAATCGCGGCGAGGATGTTGTTGGTCGCGTTGATATTGTTGTCGACGGTGTAACGCTTGTGGAACGATGATTTCATCGAATAGGGCGCGGCGCGCTGTTCGGCGAAATGAATGATCGCGTCCGGCTTTTCTTCCTGGATGAGATGCAGCAGCCGCGCGTAATTCTTCGCGACATTGATGTTCTCATAGCGGACCGTCTTGCCCGAGACTTCTTTCCAGGCGTCGATGCGCACGGAAAGCGGCTTGATCGGGGTCAGCGATTCCACTTCCAGTTCGACATCGATCTTGCGCCGGGACAGATCGTCAATGATCATGACGTCGTGGCCGAGATTGGAAAGGTGCAGAGAGGTCGGCCACCCGCAGAACCCGTCGCCGCCGACAACAAAAATCTTCATACTTAGCTCCATGGCCCGATATCGGCGCCGCTGCGCCATTGTTGGCATTGGCGCTTTCGCGCCGGTATTGGTTTTGGCGCAGTCGCGCCGGTGTTGGCAGAGGTCATATTCAATCTGGGAAGACAAGAGCAAGACCCAGATCAAAAACCGCCCTGCGTGTTATTCGTGTGAATGGGTTATCCGTTGATTTTCAAGCGTTTTAACGTGGGTCAGCCGGCAATGCGCAACAGGTACTGGCCATAGCCGCTTTTGGCGAGCGGCGCGGCCAGGCGGCGCAACTGCTCGGCGTCGATATAGCCGGCGCGAAACGCGATCTCCTCAGGGCAGGCGATTTTAAGGCCCTGACGGGTTTCGATAGTGTGTACGAATTGTGAGGCTTCCAGCAGCGATTCGTGCGTGCCGGTGTCGAGCCAGGCGTAGCCGCGGCCAAGCATTTGCGCCTTCAGTTTGCCATCCCTGAGATAAAGATCGTTGAGGGCGGTGATTTCCAGCTCGCCGCGCGCAGATGGTTTCACCGACTTGGCGCGCTCGACCACGGTCTCGTCATAGAAATAAAGACCGGTCGCGGCGTAATTCGATTTTGGCTTTTCCGGTTTTTCCTCGATGCTCGATACGGCGCCGGTTTCGTCGAAGGCGATCACGCCATAGCGTTGCGGGTCCGTCACCTGATAGGCGAAAATCACCGCGCCGTCGTTCAGCGCTGCGGCGCTTTGCAGTTCGCTGGTCAGGCCGTGGCCGTAGAAGATGTTGTCGCCCAAAACCAGCGCGCATTTATCGCCGGCGATGAAGTCTTCGCCGATGATGAACGCCTGCGCCAGCCCGTCGGGGCTTGGCTGGACCGCATAGGAAAACCGCACGCCCCATTCGGACCCGTCGCCGAGCAGCCGCTCGAACGAGGCGCGGTCTTCCGGCGTTGTGATGATCAGGATGTCGCGAATGCCGGCAAGCATCAGCACACAGATCGGGTAATAGACCATCGGTTTGTCGAAGATGGGCGTGAGCTGTTTTGAGACGCCGCGCGTGATCGGATAAAGCCGCGTTCCCGATCCTCCGGCAAGTACGATTCCCTTCATTGGCCAGCGGCCTCCTTGCGATACGCGTCGAGCAGGCGCGGCGCGGTGATTTTCAGATCGCGCCGCCAGTCAGGCTGAACTATGCCATAGGCATTATGAATTTTTTTGCAATCAAGCACCGTGAACAGCGGGCGTCTCGCCGGCGTTGGAAAGTCCGCCGTGGTGATTTTGCGCACTTTCGTCTGTAAACCCGCCGCAGCGAAAATCGCTTCGGCGAAATCGGCCCAGCTTGCTGGCGGTGCGCCCTGAAAATGAAAAACCCCGCATGGTCCGTCCGTCTTCGCGGCGATTGCAAAACACGCTTGCGCGATCTCGCGCGCCGGCGTCGGCCCGCCGATCTGGTCGGCGACGACGGAGATTTCATCGCGTTGATGGGCGAGGCGGATCATGGTTTTGACGAAGTTCGATCCGTGCAGGGAATAAACCCAGGACGTGCGCAATATGCACGCATCCGGCAGGGCGCCGAGCGCGGCGTCCTCGCCTTTCAGTTTCGATGCGCCGTAAACGCCGAGCGGACCAGTCGGCGCGTCTTCCGTGAGCGGCGTGTCGCCATCGCCGGCGAAAACGTAATCGGTTGAAATATGCACAAGTCGCGCGCCGGTCTGCGCACAGACCTGCGCGATCTCACGAACGGCGTCGGCGTTGATGCGAAAGGCGGAGGATTTTTCGGTTTCCGCCTTGTCGACGGCGGTCCACGCCGCGGCGTTGATCACCGCATCGGGGCGCGCTGCGCGAATGAAGTCAGCCGCCGCGCCGGCGACGCCTAGGTCGGCGCGCGCACGGTCGGCGAAGTCGACGTTGATCCCGGTATTGCGAGTAGCGGCGGCGGCAAGCTCGCGTCCGACCTGACCATTGGCGCCAAAAACCGCTACGCGCATCAGTTCATGCCCCCCGCTGCAAAAGGCGAGCGGCGATTGATCGCCCGCTGCTCAGGGCGCCCCATCGGAGGCATGCGCGAAGCGCATTGCCGCGAGATACCAGAAAATGGTGGAGCTAGGCGGAATCGAACCGCCGACCTCTTGAATGCCATTCAAGCGCTCTCCCAACTGAGCTATAGCCCCGGAACCAAACGGCAGCGCCCCCGTGTAAACGAAAGCCGCCGCCCAACCCGGAAAGGGAATTTGGGAGCGCGGAACCTAACGTCGGCGTCTGGTCCGCGCAAGCCAAATCTTGCCCCTTAGGAATCGTCTTCGCCGCTGCCGGAAACGATGCCTTTGACGTCGTCATCGTCATCGTCGTCGTCGAGCAGGCTGTCGTCGTCATCGTCGTCGTCATCGTCGAGATCGATGTCGATATCGCCGAGCCCTTCAAGCTCGTCGTCGTCGTCATCGTCGTCGCTTTGCTCGTTATCCATCGCCGGTTTGCGTTTGGATGTCGCGGCGCGCTGCTCCTTGTCCGCCGCTTCCAGCGAAACCTCGCCGCCCGCTGCGGGCTTTTCAGTGGTTTCGGATGATTCATCCTCGCGACGCGGCTTGCGCGGTTTCAAGAGCGCTTCCGGAATGAACTCATGGTCGCATTTGGGGCAGTGGGCGGGTTCTTTGTTGAGGTCGTAGAAGCGGGAGCCGCATTCGGGACAGTCGCGCTTCACGCCGAGTTCGGATTTTGTCACGGAAATCGTTTTCCCTGGCTGATTGAGATTGGGTCGGGCGGTCTGTTGCCACGCCGAACCGGCGCTGTCAAAACCCCTGTTCAGACCACAGCCAGGATGATCGGCTGCGACTTTCAGGGAAACAGGGATGGACGAGGATCGGGGCCGGCGCGCCCGCGCGACGGGCGGCAACACCCTTGGCGGCGTTATCGAGGCGCCGGGCGACAAGTCGATTTCACACCGGGCGCTGATTTTCGGCGCGATGGCTGATGGGGAAACCCGCATTGCGGGCCTGCTTGAGGGCCATGACGTGTTGCGCACTGCGGCGGCGATGCGCGCTTTCGGGGCGGAAATCGAGCGCGACCTTGCGGAGGGCGGGCCGGTGTGGCGGGTGGTCGGGCGGGCGGAATGGAAACAACCCGGCGGTCCTGTCTATTTCGGCAATTCCGGCACCGGCTGCCGGCTGGTGATGGGCGCGGCGGCGGGCCGCGGCGTTGCGGCGGCGTTCGACGGCGACGCCAGCCTGCGCAGCCGGCCGATGCGCCGAATTACCGCGCCGCTGGAGGATATGGGGGCCGCATTCACCACAAATGACGGGCGCTTGCCGGCGCAACTGGCCGCCTCGGGCCTGCGCGGGATCCGCTATCGCCTGCCGGTCGCGTCGGCGCAGATCAAATCGGCGGTGCTGCTCGCCGGGCTCGGCGCGCGCGGCGAGACGGTGGTGTTCGAGCCGGAGCCCTGCCGCGATCATACCGAGCGCATGCTGGCGGCGTTCGGGTGTCCGCAGCAGATCAAGGAGGCGGGCGGCGTGAGGGAAATTCGCGTCTCCGGCGGTGCGGCGTTGACGCCGGCGTCGATCGAGGTTCCCGGCGATCCGTCGTCAGCGGCGTTCATCGTGGCGGCGGCGGTGATCACGCCCGGCTCGGACGTGACCGTGCGCGGGGTGTTGATGAATCCGCTGCGCACCGGATTTTTCGACACCCTGACCGAAATGGGCGCGCGCCTTGAAATGGAAAATCTCCGCATGGTTAACGGCGAACCTGTCGCCGATCTGCGCGCCCGCCATTCGACGCTTCGGGGCGTTGAAACCCCAAGCGAGCGCGCGCCGTCGATGATCGATGAATATCCCGTGCTCGCGGTCGTCGCCGCCTTCGCCGAGGGGGAGAGCGTCCTGCGCGGTCTCGCCGAATTGCGGGTGAAGGAGAGCGACCGCCTCGCCGCCATTGAAGCCGGTCTCGCCGCGAACGGCGTTGCGGTTGAAACCGGCGAGGACTGGATAAAGATCACCGGCGGCGGGGACCCCGCCGGGGGCGCTCTGGTGCGCACCCACGCCGATCACCGCATCGCCATGAGTTTCCTTGTCATGGGGCTGGCGGCGCGCCGGCCGGTCGAGATCGACGACGCTTCGATGATCGCCACCAGCTTTCCCGGCTTTTTCGGCCTGATGAACCGCATCGGCGCGGATATCGCCTCCCGCTGACGGCGCGATTGCGCGCACGCGGCGGATTTTTTTCCGGTTCGCCTTGCGCGGTTCTCGATAGCCGGGTTATTGCCGCCACCCATGCGGCAACCGTTCGTCATCGCGCTCGACGGCCCGGCGGCCTCCGGCAAGGGGACGCTGGCGCAGCTTATCGCCAAACATTACGGCCTTGCTTATCTCGACACCGGCTCGCTTTATCGCGGCGTTGCGTTCCTCGTGCTCAAGGCCGGGCTCGACCCGCATGACGAGGCGGCGACCGGCGAGATCGCGCGGAACTATTCTCTCGACCAGCTCGACGGCGCCGATATCCGCACCCGCGAGGTCGGCGCCGCCGCCAGCGTCGTTGCGGCGCAGCGCCTGGTGCGTCAGGCGCTGCTTGATTTTCAACGCAATTTCGCCGTCTCCCCGCCGGGCGGGGCGGCAGGCGCGGTGCTCGACGGCCGCGATATCGGCACCATTGTGTGCCCCGACGCGCCGCTGAAATTCTTCGTCATCGCCAGCCCGGAAGTGCGCGCCCGCCGCCGCTGGCTGGAATTGAAAGGCGGCAAGCCGGGCCTGACCGAAGCCGAAGTTCTGGCCGATCTGAAAGAGCGTGACGCCCGCGACGCCGCCCGCCCGGATGCGCCGATGGTGCAGGCCAAGGATGCAGAGTTGCTAGATACGACTCATTTGACTATAGAAGCCGCCTTCGCGGCGGCGCGCCGCGTGATCGACGGCGTTTTCCAGCGCTGCGAAAGCTGATCAGGCCCGGTCCGTTGCGGACCAGACGGGTCAAATCCAGGGTCGGCTTTCCCGGGCGCTTTTCAGGGAAGCGGTTTTTTGTGTCCGTTCCACGCGATCCGCGCCGTCTCATTTAACCCTAACTCGGCTCAAACCGCCCCGGCTTTCGGTTCGGGGAAGACCGCCGGATGCAACCGGCCGGCTCGCATGGCTGAATTGGAAAAGGACTGAACGAAAGTGTCTGAAACACTTAACCCCACGCGCGATGATTTCGCGACAATGCTTGAGGCCTCGCTCCTCGACAGACAGGATTTTGAAGAAACCGTGGTGACCGGCAAGGTTACCGCCATCGAAAAAGACGTCGCCGTTATCGATGTCGGCCTGAAGACCGAAGGCCGCGTGCCGTTGAAGGAATTCGCCCAAGCCGGGCAGGCGCCGACGATCATGGTCGGCGACGAAGTCGACGTTTATGTCGAGCGCATTGAAAACGCCAATGGCGAGGCTGTTGTCAGCCGCGACAAGGCGCGCCGCGAAGAAGCCTGGGAGCGTCTTGAAGAGCAGTTCCAGGATGAAGCGCGCGTCGAAGGCGTCATTTTCAACCGCGTCAAGGGCGGCTTCACGGTCGATCTCGGCGGCGCGGTGGCGTTCCTGCCGGGCAGCCAGGTCGATATCCGCCCGGTGCGCGACGCTGGCCCGCTGATGAACATCCCGCAGCCGTTCCGTATCCTGAAGATGGACAAGCGCCGCGGCAATATCGTCGTTTCGCGCCGCGCCATCCTGGAAGAGGACCGCGCCGAACATCGTCAGGAAGTCGTTCGCGAGCTGAACGAGGGGGATGAGCGCGAAGGCGTGGTGAAGAACATCACCGATTACGGTGCGTTCGTCGAACTGGCGCCGGGCGTCGACGGCCTGCTGCACGTCACCGACATGTCGTGGAGCCGCGTCAACCACCCGTCGGAAGTTCTTGGCGTCAACGATACCGTTCGTGTCAAGATCATCAAGATCAACCCGGAAACGCACCGTATTTCGCTTGGCATCAAGCAGCTCCAGCCGGATCCGTGGCAGGGCGTCGCAGCGAAATACCCGGTCAGCGCCAAGTTCAAGGGCCGCGTGACCAACATCACCGATTACGGCGCGTTTGTTGAACTGGAAGACGGCATTGAAGGCCTCGTCCACGTTTCAGAAATGAGTTGGGTGAAGAAGAACGTCCACCCCGGCAAGATCCTGTCGACCTCGCAGGAAGTCGAAGTCATGGTGCTGGAAGTCGACGAAACCAAGCGCCGCATCTCGCTCGGCCTCAAGCAGTGCCTTGATAATCCGTGGGAGAGCTTCGCCGAAAACTACCCAATTGGCTCCGTCATCGAGGGCGAGATCAAGAACATCACCGAGTTTGGCCTGTTCGTCGGCCTTACCGAGGAAATGGACGGTATGGTCCACTTGTCCGATCTCGACTGGGATCGCTCTGGCGAGGAAGCCATCAAGGACTATCAAAAAGGCCAGATGGTCAAGGCGAAAGTTCTCGATGTCGACCCTGAGAAAGAGCGCATCTCGCTCGGCGTCAAACAGGTTGCGTCCGACCCGATGGATATGGTTGGCGAGATCAACCGCGGCGACGACGTCACCTGCACGGTGACAGCAATCGAAACCGGCGGCGTCGAGGTCCAGGTTGGCGGCGAGGGCGGTCCGAAAGCCTTCATCCGCAAATCCGACCTGTCGAAAGACCGCAACGAGCAGCGTCCCGAGCGCTTTGCGGTCGGCGACAAGATCGACGCGCGCGTCACCGGTTTCGACAAGACCTCGCGCCGGATTTCGCTGTCGATCAAGGCGCGCGAAGTGGCGGAGGAGAAAGAAGCCGTCGAGCAATATGGTTCGGCCGATTCCGGCGCCTCGCTCGGCGATATTCTCGGCGCCGCGCTGAAAGAGAAAAAAGACTGATCAAATTTTCAGGCTTGAATAATAAAACCCCGGCGGGTGACCGCCGGGGTTTTTTGTCGCCGGTTGCGGTCTTCTTCAGTCGTGGCCGCCGTTCTGGTTGTCCGGATCGTGAATAACGAGCGCGCCGTTGAGGTCGAACCGCAGCATGTATCGGTACAGCTTGCCATCGTCGTTCTTGTCGATCAGCTGAAGCTTGGCGCCCTTGGCAAGGGTCGTGACGCCAGTGAACTGGTCGCCGCAATAAGGCCCCTGCGGGCAACCGTCGGGGCCGGTCTTGCATTTTTCCGCGATCCAGAACGCGTTATCGCCTTTGGCCTGGAATTTGACGCCGGCGAGCGACCCGTCAGCGATGGAAAAGACAATCCTGATCGCTTTTTTCCGGGCGTCGCCGCCTGAGAAATCAAGATCGCCATTGGGCTTGCAGAAATCGCCGGCGTAGTGAAATGCATAGCCGCCTTTGGCGTCCGACGTGATTTTGACGGATATGTCGACCAGTAATTGCGGTCGTGACTCTTTGGTCATATCTCCCCCGATCAGTGCTAAAATTGACTGGAAGAAATTCGCATTACTCCTGCATTGTTTGCAAGCGTTCTTTCAACGCGATGAAATCCGGGCGCTTCACGCCCATTGCGTCGAGGCGCTGGGCCAGGCGGCGCGCATTGTCGATGTCGCCGGTGATCACGTAAAGCTCGGCAAGCGGGATCAGCGTCAGCGCCGAAAGCTTGTCCTCGGCTGTCGAAAACCTGTTGATCGCCGCGTGGGCGAGGCGGCGCGCGCCGTCATCGTCGCCGCGCACGGCGTGATAGCTGGCGAGCGCCGCCGTCATCACTAAATAATTTTCGTATTCGGGAGGCTTGAGGTCGCGGAGATCTGAATTGAGAAATTCACGAAGTTCGGATGCAAGGTTTTTTTTCTCACGCGGGTCGGCGGCGGTCGCCAGCCGACGCGCCAGCGCGTTGCCGTAGGTGGTTTTTGCGGAAGAGTCTTCTTTCGTCATGCGATACAGCTTGCTGGCGCGAGCGAAAGCGCGGTTTGCGGTTTGGGCCGCGCCAGTGTCGTCATGACGAAACCCCAGCAGGAGCGACATATCTAAATCGACTAATGCTGCATAATGCAGCCAGCGCATCTGCTCGCCGTCTCTTTCGAGTAATCTGTCGCCAAAGGCTGTTGCGATGGGAAGCTCCCGTGCGGCGGCGTCAAGCTCGCCGAGCGCCATATACGCCTTACCTAGCCGCCGGCGCACAGTCAGTACGTCTTCCAGAACTCGATAGCTTTCAAGGGCGTCCGACAATTTTGGCTGGTAAATAGAAAGCTGTTCTTTCAGTTTCGTGAGGGCGTCCGAAAAATGTCCTCGTTCTATGTCATTATAGGCGGCCCAGGACAGCGAATAGGCGAATGCGTCAGCCAGTTTCCAGTCGCCAGGCGCCGCCTCAACCAGGTCGCGTCTGATGTCGGTCGACTCCTCAAAATACGGCGCCGCGTCGTCAAATTTATTGAGATAGCTCAACACCGTGCCGAGATTGCTGGTGGCGTAGGCGGCCTCAAGGCGCCATTTGGGGTTTGTCGGATCCTGCGAGACGAGTTTCTGCGCGAGGCGGTAATATTCCTGGTACTGTTCCTGCGCGACGTCGAATTCGCCGCGCTGATTGGCGATGTCTCCGACATAAAAAACCGACTGGGCATGATCGAAGATGCGTTGCGGATCGTCCGGCGCGCGGCGCAACAGCTCCTGCGTCGTCGCTGCTGCGGCTTTGTACGAAATGAGCGCTGCGTCGAGGTCCTTGCGCCGTTCATCGATATTGCCGAGCAGTAAAAGCGCCCTGGCGCGACGGCTTATCGAGTCGCCGTCAAGATGCTTCAGGTCTTGACGGTCGTAATATCCGGTCGCCTGCTCGCCGACGGATTCCAGCACGTCGAGCCGTCCGACCGGTTCAAGCTTGTCACGCAGATCGGTGAGCATGAATTCGATCAGGTTTTCCGACTCCGCCCGCATGCGCTGGGCCTCGATGCTGCGGTTGACCGCAATCGTGGTCAGTACGGCCATGACCGCGATGATGGCGGCGGCGGCGGCGCCCAGCGCCTGCATCACCCGCATTTTTCGCTGGGCGTCGCGGCGGACAAGTTCGTCGAGGCGCACCCCGAGCAGGCCGGCGGCGATCTTGAGGAAGGCTGCACGCTTGCCGTCGCCGCTCTCGCGCGCATCGGCGGCGAGCGGTTCGACAGCCGTGCTGGTGATCCCGCCGGCGTCGTCGACGGCGAAGCGCAGCGCCTCGGGAAAGCATTCGCGCTCGGCGTCGCCCGGCTCGCCGTCGGCGATCAGCGCCAGCACCCTGTCGCCGCCATGCAGGCGCTTGAACAGCTTGATCTCTTCATTGACCCAGGGCGAGCGCACCGCATTGGGCGTGCAGATGACGATCAGGTGCTCGCTTTGCGACAGCGCCTTCTGAATCTCGGCATTAAGATTGCCGGCGGCCGGCAGGTCCTCGCGGTCGCGGAACACCGGCTTTAAACCAGCGGAGGCCCTGTCGGCCGCCAGCCCTTTCGGCGGACGATAGGTCTCAAGCTTGCGCTGTAGCCAGCCGCCCCATGCTTCGTCCGCATGGCTGTAGCTGATGAACGCACGATAGCGGTGCTGCGGCATCAATCCGTACTTGGCTCCCCGTTCTCAGCTCGCCAAACTAGCGGTGTTGGCGCCGACGATAAACAGCCAAACAGTCAACGAGGATCATTCCATGCCCGAATTGCCGGAAGTCGAAACCGTCAGGCGCGGGCTTGCGCCGGCGATGGAGCGCGCGCGCTTTGACAGCGTTCGCACCGCGCGCGGCGATCTGCGGTTCGCGTTTCCGAAGGATTTCACGAGCCGGCTTGAAGGCGCGACGGTTGAGGCGCTCGGCCGGCGCGGCAAATATCTGACAGCGGGCTTATCGACAGGCGAAACCTTGATCATGCACCTTGGCATGTCCGGGCGGTTCACGGTCAGCGCAGGAGACGGCGAGGCGCGCCCCGGCGAATTTTACGATGCGACGCCGACGAACCCGGCGCACGACCATGTCAGGTTTTTGCTGAGCGGGCCGGCGGGCCGCGTCCGCATCGTCTATAACGATCCTCGCCGGTTCGGATTTATGGACCTCGCCGCCACGGCCGACCTGACCGGATGCCGCCATTTCGCCGGCATGGGGCCGGAGCCGCTCGGCAATGAATTTTCCGCGGCCGGCCTGTCGGCGGCGCTGAAACGCCGCGCCAGCCCGATCAAGGCGGCGCTGCTGGACCAGTCGGTGGTCGCCGGCCTTGGCAATATCTATGTCTGCGAGGCGCTGTTCAAGGGGCGCCGGGGTGTCGCCCCGGCGCAAAGCCGCCAGCGTCGCCGGCGTGCGCGCCGAACGCCTGGCCCCGGCGATCCGCGACGTCCTGACCGAGGCGATTGCGGCCGGCGGGTCGTCGCTGAAGGATTTTGCCGCCTCTGACGGCGCGTGGCTATTTCCAGCACCGGTTCAGCGTCTATGACCGGGCGGGCGCGGGCTGCACCGCCTGCGGCGCCCCGATCCGCGCGCATTGTCCAGTCCGGCAGATCGACCTTTTATTGTGGCGTCTGGCGGTGGCACTGCTCTTCGGGTGGCGGTTTGGTAAGCCTCCGCGGGCGCGATGATTTTTTGCCCCATGCGGCGTTGACGTTACGTTATGCAGCATGTCTATAAGCCCGCCACTCGCCAGCGGTTGGCGGGTTCAAAATTGCGCGTCAACGCGCCACTGCTTCAAGCAGGTTTCATGCTGACAGTCATCACCGGGAAAATGGTGCACAAAGATCGAGCGCCGCACCGCCTCAACAGTCGCGCCGTTCAGCCTCGTTCACGCATACCCTGCGCAAGGTCGAAGAAACGGTCACCTCGGCGGCAAGGATGGCCTCATCCGCGTCACGCGCCTGCAGCCAGAACTGCCGCGCTGGCACCGGCGGCGTCTTTCCTGGCTGGCGAGTGGCGCGCCAAAATTGCGCCCTGTCGTCATGATCAAATATCCGCCTGATCAGCGACGCGTTTTCATCATTTCGCATAAAAATCCCGGTCGTGGTTCGGCAGGACTTTAACGTGAACATTGCTGGTCATTCATACACGCCTGCCATCCTCGACACATGTTGCTGTTACACGTCTTGTTTAACGACGCGTTGAAGCGTCTTCCAGCGCCGGTCTTGCGCATGCGCGAAATTAAAAATTGATCGATTTTGCGCATTTCCGCCCAGCATTTGTTTGTCATTACCATTGTCATGTGCATTTACCCATCAAAAAATTGCGTAAAAACAGTCAAACAACTTTGGTTTGGCTCCGGACCGCGTATCATTAATCCTGCAATTAAGACGGATACAGTTATTTCATTTTATCTTTTCAATTATCAGATGCAGCTCCGTCTTTGCGCCGGTGATTTCAAAACTGGCGGGCGCAAATTAATAACAAGGGGGCGGGAGTATGATCCAGTCTGCAGCCATGAATGGTGCCATCATCATTCGCGACACGAATTCGCAAGTGCAGACTCTCCCGATCTCTGGTTTCGGTAGTTGCTTCTCATAAGTCTGTAACTCATAAACCGTCGGCTGCGCCGTCGGTTCCAAGTGTAACGTCGGGCTTGCGACTGACGGCGTCAATCGCCGCCGCCATAGCGCTCTTGTGTTGAATTTGAAATTCGGGACGAAAAAAGCATGCGCGAAGCGGGTATGGGCAACTGAAGAACAGTTCACTGTTTTTCGTGAAACGTTGATCAAGCGTTATGGGGAGGCGGTTTTCAAATCGTGGTTTTCCGATCTGTTGCTTGATCAGGTTGACGACGGCACGGTGACGCTCTCGACCGAATCCGATTTCCGCAAGGACAGGCTCGACCAGCAATACAAG
This sequence comes from Parvularculaceae bacterium, assembly GCA_041398145.1. Classification (GTDB taxonomy): domain Bacteria; phylum Pseudomonadota; class Alphaproteobacteria; order Caulobacterales; family Parvularculaceae; genus Amphiplicatus. Next base: position 183,457 of record JAWKVF010000001.1, read on the forward strand.
CCGGGCATGCTGGCGGCGTGGAACGAGCACATCTATCCGATCCGCAAACTCCTTATTATCAAGCGGCGCGATCTGCGTGCCAAGGCGGCGCGCGTCGGCGGTCTGGCGCCAAAGAGGCGGTCTCGTCGCGGCGTCAAATCAGCGTTCGCGAATACGTCGGGCGTGAACGGGGGTGGCGTGAACGGCGCGCGCGCGCAAAAAACGGAAACGCGGCCCGTGCGCATTGCACCGGCGCTTGAGAAGATCGCCTCGCCGCTCGATCCGCGCATGACGTTTGAATCGTTCGCCGTCGATGAAACCAATGCGATCGCCTTTGCGGCGGCGCAGCGGGTGTTGTCGGGTCACGGCCCGAAAGAAGTGTTGTATCTTTACGGTCCATCCGGCGTCGGCAAGTCGCATGTCGTGCAGGCTTGCGGTCATGCCTGGCTGAAGCGCAACCCCGATGCGCGCTGCGTTTACATCGCCCACAACAATCTCACCAATGGCTGTGTCGGCGCGGTGTTGTCGAATTCGATCATGGATCTGCATCGCGATATTCTCGCGAACGATCTCGTGATGATTGACGACATCCACCTGCTCGCCGGCAAGACCCGCACGCTGGATGAAGTGTTGAACCTCATCAATGCGATGGCGTCGGCCGGGCGCCAGTTGATCATCGCCGGTGAAATGGCGCCGGCGAAACTGATCGAGGCGGGCGTGCATGAGCGCATCGCCGACCGCCTGTCGGGCGGCTTTTCCGTGCCGATCGAACCCGGCGGCGAGATCCTGCGACGCGAGGTGTTGAAGAAACGCCATGCCGCAGCGAAGGGCGAGGGCGAGATTTCAGACGAAGCGATCGAACTCATTGCGCGCCTGTTCGCCTCGTCGATGCGCGAATGCATCGGCGCCTTCAATCAGGTCCAGCTTGTTGCGCGCGGCCAGCGCGAAGCGTTCACCGCCGAGCAGGCGATGACGGTGCTGAAATCGAGGCTCAGCGACCGGCGCCGCAACGTCACCCTCGACGACGCCATCGCCGCAGCGGCGGATGCGTTCGGGCTCACCGTCGCCGATCTCAAAGGGCGGGCCCAGCCGCAACGCATCGTGCGGGCGCGCCACGCCTTCGTCATGGCGTCGCGACAGGTGCTCAACGAGAGTTTTCCGCGGATCGCCCGCGCGCTGGGGCGCGATCACACCACCGCCATCAGCTCGATGCGCCGGGCCGAAGCCCTGTATGAGCGCGACAAGAAATTCCAGGCCGCCGTGGCCTCGATCCGGGCGGCGCTGGGCAGCGCATAAGGCGAGCGGCGGCGGCGGATTTCAGGCCCCGCCGGGGCGCATCTTTCAGGGGCGTTCGGCTGGCCTTTGGTCGGCGTTTTCGGCTATAATCCGGCGTCGATTGAGCGGGCGTGATTCCCGGGCGGCGCTGGCGCGCCGCGACGGAATTCACAAGCCCGAAATTTTTCACCACACGGCATCGCGGCGAGCGCCGATTTCGCGCTTTCGTCGTGGACAGCCGCACCTTGGAAGAGCGCCGGAGCATGAAGGTCACTCTCGAACGATCCGCCCTTGTAAAAGCCCTGGGGCACGTACAAAGCGTCGTGGAGCGTCGCAATACGATCCCGATTCTGTCGAACGTGCTGATGCAGGCGGACGGCGGGTCGCTGACCCTGACGGCGACCGATCTCGATATCGAGATTTGCGAGTCGGCCCCGGCCGATGTCGCGCGCAAGGGCGCGGCGACGGCGTCGGCGCTGACGCTTTATGAAATCGTCCGCCGCCTGCCCGACGGCGCGCAGATCCGTCTTGAACTGCTGCCTGACGAGGGCCGCTTGCAGGTCGCGGCCGGGCGCTCGCAATTCGCGCTGGCGGTATTGCCGGAGGAGGATTTCCCGACCCTTGTCACCGCCGATCTCAATGTCCGTTTCACCATGCCGGCGGTGGAGCTGGCGCGGGTGTTCGACAAGACGCGGTTTGCGATGTCGCAGGAGGAGACCCGCTATTACCTGAACGGGGTTTATGTGCACGCGGTCGAGGACGGGGCGTCGAAGCTGTTGCGCGCGGCGGCGACCGACGGTCACCGTCTGGCGCGGCTGGAAACGCCATTGCCGGCGGGCGCGGAGAAAATGCCGGGCGTCATCGTGCCGCGCAAAGCGGTTTCTGAAATCAGCCGCCTGCTCGCCGACGCCGATGAGGAAGTCGAGATCGCGGTTTCGGAAACCAAGATCCGTTTCGGGTTCGGCGCCGGCCATCTGACGTCGAAGCTGATTGACGGGTCGTTCCCCGACTATGAGCGGGTGATCCCGAAGAACAATCCGAATGTGATGCGCGTTGAAAGCAGAGATTTCACCCAGGCCGTCGACCGTGTCGCGACAATTTCCGCCGACCGCACGCGCTCGATCAAGATCGCGCTCGATTCAGACCGGTTGCGGCTCACGGTCAACAATCCCGAAGCCGGCAGCGCGCTTGAAGAATTGTCTGTCGATTACAGCGGCGATCCGATCGAGATCGGATTTAACGCCCGTTACCTGCTCGACATCACCGGCCAGATTGAAGGCGATCTGGCGACGTTTCGACTCGCCGATCCGTCGAGCCCGACAGTTGTTTCCGATGACAGCGACGCCGGCGCGGTTTACGTGCTGATGCCGCTCAGGGTTTGAGGCTGAACAATCGTGAGCGAAGCAGCGATCCGACGTGACGAAGCTGGCGAGAATTTCTCGCCGGCGTCTGAACGCTCGCGGCCGCGCGCGCGTTTTCGCCGCCTGACGCTGACGGACTTTCGCTCTTACGCCCTCCTGGAGATCGACCTCGACGGGCGCCCGGCGACTTTTGTCGGCCCGAATGGCGCCGGCAAGACCAATATTCTCGAAGCGGTGTCGCTGTTCGGGCCGGGGCGCGGCCTGCGCGGCGCCCGGCTTGACGAACTGCCGCGGCTTGACGGCGCCGGCGGCTGGGCTGCGGCGGCCCGTCTTGACGTCGGCGACGATGAACGCGCGCTTGGCGTCGGCGCGACAATATCGGCGAAGTCGACCACCGGCAGGTGTGCCGGCTTGACGGCGCAGCGGCGTCCGGCCCGTCCTTTTTCGCCGACTGTTTTGCGGCTGATCTGGCTGACGCCGGCGCAGGACCGTTTGTTCATGGAAGGCGCGGGCGAACGCCGGCGCTTCCTCGACCGGATGACGCTGGCGCACGATCCCGCGCACGCGCGCGTCGCCAATGATTACGAAACCGCGATGCGCCAGCGCCAGAAACTGCTCGACGAGCGCGTACGGCAGACGCCTGGCTCGACGCGCTCGAACTGCATGGCCGAAGCCGCGGTCGCGCTGGCGGCGCCGCGACATGGCCGGCGCGCTCGCGGCGGCCTCTGTCGCCGAGGGCGAGGCGCACGTTTCCCGCCGCCGATATCGCGCTTGAAGGCGCGCTCGAAGCCGCGCTCGCCTATGCCCCGGCGGCGGAGGTTGAAGAAGACTACATCGCCGAGTTGAAACGCCGCCGCCGCGCCGACGCCGATGCGGGCCGCGCGCTTTCCGGGCCCCATCGCAGCGACCTTCTGGTGACGCACCGCGACAAGCAGCGCCCGGCGCGGCTGTGTTCGACCGGCGAGCAAAAAGCGCTGCTGATCGGGCTGGTGCTCGCCAATGCGCGCGCGCTGGCGCTGCGACCCGGCGGCGCGCCGCTGGTGTTGCTGCTCGATGAAATCGCCGCCCATCTCGACGAGGACCGGCGCGCGGCGCTGTTCGATATTCTCGACGATCTCGATTTTCAGTGCTTCATGACGGGTACGGATGAAGCGCTGTTTTCAGCTTATGCCACGCGCGCCCAGCAATTTGCGGTTGCAAATGGCGATGTGCGCCAACTCACGACCTGAACAGGAATTTACCGATGGCGGAAGTCGCCGAAAATGCAGACATGACAGACAATAACGATGAATACGGCGCCGGTTCGATCAAGGTCCTCAAGGGCCTCGACGCAGTGCGCAAGCGCCCGGGCATGTATATCGGCGACACCGACGACGGTTCGGGCCTGCATCACATGGTCTACGAAGTCGTCGACAATGCGATCGACAGATCGCTCGCGGGCTATTGCGACGACATTCGCGTCACGCTGAATGAGGTCGGTCACCGTCAGCGACAATGGCCGGGGCGTCCCGACCGATATTCACCCGACCGAAGGGGTTTCCGCAGCCGAGGTCATCATGACCCAGTTGCACGCCGGCGGTAAGTTTGACCAGAACTCCTACAAGGTTTCCGGCGGCCTGCACGGCGTCGGTGTCTCGGTCGTCAATGCGCTTTCCGAATGGCTCGATCTCAGGATCCGGCGCGGCGGCAAAGAACATTTCATGCGCTTCCACATGGGCGTGCCCGACGCGCCGCTGGCGGTGGTCGGCGACACCGGCGAAACCGGCACCGAAGTGTCGTTCCTGCCGTCGTCATCGATCTTTACCCAGACGGTTTTTGATTTTGACACGCTGGAACACCGCCTGCGCGAGCTGGCGTTCCTGAATTCCGGCGTGTCGATCAAGGTGCGCGACGCGCGCCATGTCGAACCGCGCGAAGAACACCTGATGTATGAGGGTGGTCTCGTCGCCTATGTCAAATATCTTGACAAGGCGAAGAACGCGCTCATTCCGGCGCCGATCGCCTTCACCGTCGAGCGCGACGGCGTCACCGTTGATGTCGCGATGTGGTGGAACGACAGCTATCATGAAAAAGTGCTGTGCTTCACAAACAACATCCCCCAGCGCGACGGCGGCACGCACCTTGCCGGGTTCCGCGCGGCGCTGACCCGCATCATCAATTCCTACGCCAGCGAAAGCGGGCTGACCAAAAAAGATAAAGTGTCGATCACCGGCGACGATGCGCGCGAGGGGTTGACCTGCGTCCTGTCGGTCAAGGCGCCAGATCCGAAATTCAGCTCACAGACCAAAGACAAGCTGGTCTCGTCCGAAGTGCGTCCGGTCGTCGAAAACGTCGTCGCGGAAAAGCTCGGCGAATGGTTTGAGGAAAATCCCGGCGAAGCGCGCAAGGTGATCCAGAAGATCGCCGAGGCGGCGATGGCGCGCGAGGCGGCGCGCAAGGCGCGCGAGTTGACCCGGCGCAAATCGGCGCTCGATATTTCGTCGCTGCCGGGCAAGCTCGCCGATTGCCAGGAGCGCGATCCGGCGAAGTCGGAACTTTTTATCGTCGAGGGCGATTCGGCCGGCGGCTCTGCGAAGCAGGCGCGCAATCGCGAAAACCAGGCGGTGTTGCCGCTCAAGGGTAAAATCCTGAACGTCGAGCGCGCGCGGTTCGACAAGATGCTCTCGAGCCAGGAAATCGGCACGCTGATCACTGCGCTCGGCGCCGGGATCGGGCGTGACGACTTTAATCCCGACAAGCTGCGCTATCACAAGATTATCATCATGACCGACGCCGACGTCGACGGCGCGCACATCCGCACGCTGCTGTTGACGTTTTTCTTCCGCCAGATGCAGGAGATTATCGAGCGCGGGCATTTGTATATCGCGCAACCGCCGCTGTACAAGATTTCTCGCGGCAAGTCAGAGCAATATGTTCTCGATGATCGCGAGCTTGAAGACTATCTGTATACAGATGGGATGACCGACGCCCAGCTTGTTCTCGCCGACGGCGAGGTGATCGCCGGGCCTGATCTTGCCGACGTCATCGCGCGGGCGCGCAAGGTAAAAGACGCCATCGCCGAGTTTCCGGCGCGGTTCTCGCGCGATATCATCGTGCAGGCCGCGCTTGCGCGGGCGTTGCATGAAGCCCCCGACGACGAGATGCAGGCGCGCGCCCTCGCCGAGGCGACGGCGGCGCGGCTCGATCTCATCGCGGATGAGTTCGAACGCGGCTGGACCGGCGCGCTCGATGGCGCGGGCGGTTATGTGTTCGAGCGCGAGCTGCGCGGCGTTGCTGAACGTCATGTCCTGTCGCACGACATCCTCGTCAGCGCCGACGCGCGGCGCGTGCAGGAAGGCATGAGCGAACTGGCGGAGATTTTTGCAAAGCCCGCAAGCTGGACGCGCAAGGACCACAAAACCACCGTCACCGGGCCTAACAGCCTGTTGCGCGCGGCCCGCGCCGCTGGCGAGAAAGGCGTGCAGGTGCAGCGTTACAAGGGGCTTGGCGAAATGAACCCCGAGCAATTGTGGGAGACCACGCTCGACCCGGATGCGCGCATGCTGTTGCAGGTCAGGATCAAGGAAGCCGGCGGCGCCGACGACATATTCTCGCGCCTGATGGGCGATATCGTCGAACCACGGCGCGAATTCATCCAGGAAAACGCGCTCTCGGCGGAACTCGACGTCTGACCACGCTTGTTTTGCGCTGCAAAAAGTCCCGGCCGAATTGCAAAAACGCGTCGCTGACCCGCATTGATTGCGCGGCTTGATAGCGTTGGCGCGCGCCGCCACGCCCGCACTTCTTAAGAGGATGACAAACCTGCGGCGGATTGGTTAGTCTTTCTTAGGGAAGGGTTTATCTTCCGGCGATCTAGTCGGGGGATAGGTCCGCAAGAGACAAGACAAGACGGGGTCGGGGCGCAATGCGAATGATTGCAGTCATGGCGGGTGCGGCTGCACTTGCCGGTTCGGCTTATGCCGATGATAAAAATCTGTGTACAGAGAAATATTCATTTGAAGACCAGGTGATCCTTGAATGGGCGGCACTTGGCGGCGACCCGCATGCGCAGATTGCGCTGTCGCAATGCGCCTATCCCGTAGCTGTTTCCGATTTGTCGCCGGCCCAGCGCGTATACGCGATCAAATGGACGACGCTCGCCGCGTGCGAGGCGCGCGCGACGCCCGCCCACGACCGCCGCGACGCGCGCATGCGCCGCCTGAAAGAGAACGCTGATCTGTCGTTCCGCCGGTTTGGCGGTATGTCGAAAGATGAAAAGCTGAACTGGCGCGAGCGCGATTTTGTCAAATACCGCCACGAACAGTTCGAGCGCCTTGACCAGCGCCGCGCGGCGCTGATGCAGGCGGCGAGCGGCGACGAACTGGCCGCCGCGCGCGAGGAAATCTCGGAACAGTTTTCGCGCTTCGGCGCCATCGGCCTGTTGCGGCTGGCCGAGCTTTCCTCATGCGAAAATTTCGGCGCCGGGCCGGAATTCGAAGCCGCCGCCTGGAGCGCCGCTGACGAAGCGTGGCGCAAGGCCGCCGATGAGGGTGTGTACGCGGCACCCGATAGCAAGGAGTACGATCTTGCGGCGATGGCGCGCGAGAAGAACGCCGGGCTTTCCGCGTTTTCGCAAATCACCGTCGCCGAAGAACGCGCCGCTTTGATGCGCACGGACCCTGACCGGCTGGCGCGGCTTGAACAGCAGGCGAGCATGGCCGAAGAACGCGCGGCGGCGACATCGCTGGCCGCATTTACGCTGCCGCAACGCGAGGCGAGCGGCGGGCTGGCCGACGCTGCGGTCGCGCATCAGCCGACGCTGACGCTGGCGTTGCAGTTTGCGCTTGAATCCCTCGGCCATGTCGATTTCGTCAACGGGCCCGACAATGATTACGGGCCGACGACGCGCGCCGCGGTGGCGCGCTATCACGCCGCCGCCGGCGCGGCGCCGGCGACGACGATTTCCCAGCTTGAAACCCGCGATGCGATTTGCGCGGCGGCGGTGGTCAAGGATGATCCGGTTTCACTCTATCATGTGGCGCTGATGTACCAGAATGGCTGGGGTTTCGTCCGCGATAACGACAAGGCGTCGGCGGCGATCGCGCGGGCGGAAACGGCGATGATCAGCAGGCTTGGCGGCGCTGACCTGCCGGCATGGAAGCGCGACGCCTATCGCGACTATGCCGGGCGCATTCGCGCGGCGTCGGCGTCGATGAAAACCGCCGCCGGCCAGGACGAAACGCTCTGCGAATAGGCGGGCCATCGCTCGATCAGTTATGATCTCAGCGGCCCGCGCCGGGGTCAGGTGAATGCGACGAGAACCGCGGTGATCGAAATCACCGACAGCGCCGTCGTCGCCGCGATGGCGGTCGCGGTCTCGTCGACATAGCGGCCATAATGACTCGCCATGACATAGGCGCCGACAGCGGTGGGCACGAAGGTGAACAGCGCCAGCGCGCCGCGATGGGCGTCGTCGACGGGGGTGGCGAGCGACAGCAACGCAAACGCCAGCGCCGGCATCGCCGCCATTTTCATCACCGTGATCGCGAACGTCTTTCCGGCGGTCTCGCGCAGCGGTGGAAAGGCGCGGGTGGCGAAGAACAGGCCAAGCGAGAACAGCGCAACCGGCCCGGCGGCGTTGCCGAGGATCTCGAAAAAGCTCCGCACCGGCGCGGGCAGCGACAAGCCGAGCGCCGAGAACACGAAACCGGCGAGGGCGGCGGCGACCAGCGGGTTCTTGAGCGGCCGCGCGATGACCGCGCCGATGCGCTGGTGCAGCGCCGCGCCGTGCGCCTCGCTGCGCGGCGCCATCAGCGCGGCGCCAAGGCCGATCACCAATATGCCTTCCACCAGCATCAGCCCGACGAACGGGCGCGCCCAGCCCTCGATGCCGAGCGCGACCGGCAGGCCGAGAAAAACCGCGTTGCCAATGGTCGAGGCGAATGCGTGCGCGCCGGCGTCCTCCGGCGCCAGGCTGAAAATGATCCGTGCAAGGATATATGACGCGGTCATGACGGCGATCGCGGCGCCGCCATAGGACAAGGCGATCGCCGCATCCGCCGGCCCGAACCCGGCCGCTGACGACATCAGCGCGAACAGCGCGGCGGGAAAGCCGAAGCGGAAGACGAAACGGTTCAGCGCGGCGGCGTCATCGGCGCTGGCGAGGTGAAAACGCCCGGCCAGATAGCCGGCGGCGATGACGGCGAAAACGGGAAAAGCGACAGTAAGAGCGGCGGTCATCGGGCAGGGCTTTCGATTGCCCGACGTCCATGCCCAGCGGCGGCGTTCGCGGTCAACCCCTTTGACCGCTTGCCCCCTTGACCGCCTTCCCCCGCGACCGCCCGCCAGATTGCGAAGACGCTCAAAGGTGGAGCGGACAGACGAAACGCGCCTGATCTCCCGGGGGCTGGGGGCGATGAAATCCGGAATTTCGGGGCCCGCTCGCCTGTCCGTCCGGGTAAAATCTGCTTGTCGAATGCGGCGGGCGCGGGGGTAAAATGCGGCGAAACCGTGGTTAAGGTCGAGTTGATCGCCGGCAAGTGCGCCGTCAAGGCTTGCCGTCGGCGCCAAGTCGTTCAACACTGGCGCTGATGCGTGTCGTGCCAGATCATCCGTCGCCGCGCCGCCGGCCAGAGCCTGTGGCGTTTACGCGAGACGAACTTTCCCAGATCCTCGGCGTTTACGGACAATTCGTCGCCGCTGGCGAGTGGCGCGACTACGCCATCGACCATCTTAGCGACGCGGCGGTGTTTTCGATCTTTCGCCGCACCGCAGAGGTGCCGCTTTACCGGGTGGAAAAGCGCCCGGCGCTGGCCCGCCGGCAAGGCGCGTGGGCGATCATTTCCATGACCGGGGTGATTTTGAAGCGCGGCCATGAACTGGCGCAGGTGTTAAGGCTGTTCGACCGCCAGCGGTTAAGGCTGGCGGATTGAGACGGCGCGCAATTTCACCCCGCGAAAACTACAAAACCACCGATCCCGTTAGCGAATGGCTGTGCAGATTGCGCCTATGATTTCGTCTCATTCAGGGAGACGACAATATGACCGCGGCGCAGACACGTCCGGTTGCGGGAAGTGCTGTCGCACAAAAATCCGCCGCGAAGGCCCCGCCGGAGCCCGCAATACGTCATGACGCTCACGAGCGCCGCCGTCTCTTCGGCTCCATCGTCCTGACGCTGTTGCTGCTGGTTTTTGTCGCGGTTTTCGGCGCGCAAAATGCGCCGCTTGCGGGCCGGCTGCCGGCGGCGGCCGGCTGGTGGGTGCAATTCGCCCTGGCGAGCCCGGTGGTGTTGTGGGGCGGGGCCCCGGCGTTTGCCGGCGCGGCGCACGCCATCTTCAGGCTCAGGCCCGACCAGTCGGCGCTGATCGCGCTGGCGCTGGTGCTGGCCTATGGATATTCGTGCGTAGCGCTGATCGCGCCGGATCGTTTGCCGGACGGATTTTCAGGCCATGGCGGCGGCGCGCCATTGCTGTTCGCCCACGCCGCGGCGATTGCGGCGTTCGACCTTGTGCGCCGGGCGCTTGAAGCGCACGCGCGCGCTATCGCCACTGACGAAACCTATTGGCGCCCCCCGGCGCCGCCATTTGCGCGGCTTATCAATCGCAACAAATCCGAGGACAAAATACCGGCGAGCGACGTGCGCGCGGGCGATTATCTTCGGGTGCGCCCGCACGAGATCATCCCCGTTGACGGCGATGTGGCGACCGGCGAGAGCCTTGTCGACGAAGGCGCGCTGCGCGGCGTTCAGGGCAAACTTGAAGCGCGGAAGGGCGCCGCCTTGCTGGCCGGATCTGGAAATGGCGCGGCGGCGCTGATCATGCGCGCGCGCCGTGTCGGCGAAGAGACAATGCTGGGGCGGATCGAGGCGATAACCCGTCACGGCCAGCGCAGCCGCGCGGCGGCGGGCGAAAAACTTGACCGGCCGATTACATTGTTCATCCCACTGACGATTTTACTCGCCATGCTGGTTTTTGCCGCATGGTGGCGGCTGGGGCCTGCGCCCGCTGCAGCGCTGGGCCTCGTCAATGCGATTTGCGTTCTTGTCGTCGCCTGCCCTGATGCGCTGCGCTATGCCGCGCCGGCGCCGATTATGGTGGCGATGGGCCGCGCGACCCGGTCCGGGCTGCTGTTTCGCGACGCCAAATCGCTGGAAGCGTTGGCGGGCGCCTCGCTGGTGGTCGTCAACAAATCCGGCGTGCTGACCGAGGGCAGGCTGCGCCTGATGGTGGTCGAAGCGGCGTCGGGCTTCACCGAAACCGAGGTGCTCGCCGCCGCCGCCGCTGCCGAAGCGCGCAGCGATCACCCGATTGCGCGGGCGATCGTTCACGGCGCGCGGGCGCGTGGCGTCGCTGTTCCCAAATCGGTCAAGCATCGCGCGCTGGCCGGCGAAGGCGTGTTCGCGGTCGCCGCCGGCGGGGCGAGAGTTGCGGTCGGCAATCTGAAAATGATGTCGCGTTTGGGTGATCGCGCAAAGCCGCTGCCCGGCGCCGGCGACCGCCACCGGATGAAAGGGCGCACCATCGTCTTCGTGTCGATCAACGGCAAACGCGCCGGACTTGTCGGCGTCGCCGACCCGATCAAGCCGCGCGCCAGCGAGACAGTCGCGGCGTTGCGCGCCGCCGGGCTGAAAGTGATGATGCTGACCGGCGACAACCGCAAGACCGCCCAGGCGATTGCGGATGAACTCGGCATTGACGACATCCGCGCGGAAGTGTCCGGCAAGGACAAGCCGCGCCTTATCGGCGAATTGCAGAAATCCGGGATCAACGTCGCCATGGTGAGCGACGCCCCCGAGCAGGGAAATGGCGACGCGCCGGCTCTGGCCATGGCCAGTGTCGGCGTCGCCCTGACCGCCGGTACGGCGCTGTCGCTGCCGAAGACCGGACTTGCGGTGCTCAGCGGCGATCTGTCGGGCCTGGTGCGCGCGCGCCGGCTCAGCCTCGCGACCATGGCGATCATCCGCCAGAATGTGCGCGTGGCGCTCGGCTTTAGCGGACTCGGCGTGACGCTGGCTGCGGGCGTGCTTTATCCGGCGGGTTTTCTGTTAAGCCCGATCACCGCGGCCGCCGCGATGAGCCTCGTCTCGGCGGTCCCGCTCGCCAACGCCCTGCGGCTGCGCCGGGTAAAGCTTTAACCGATAGTTTGCGCCGGACCGGCGGCGGCCTTAAAACTCCGGCTCGTTGCCGAGGATGCGCCCGCCGTCATTGATGCGCGAGGCGGGGTCCTGGCATTCCTGATTGCCCTGGCGCCAGCCGGCGCGATAGGCGCGCGAACTCTCGAACAGGTGTTCATCGCGCTCGCGGGTGGTGGAAAAGCTCTTGTCCTGCTCGCGCGCGGTGACGCAGCCATCGCCGAAACCGGCGACGAAGGCGGGGTCCTCGGTAAGCGCCGGATCTGATGCGCAAGACGCCAAAATACAAGTAAAAACAATGGCCAATGCGGCGCGAGAGCGAACGGATAACACGAAAATTCCCACCTTTTCACCAGCAGCGCCATGACTCTAGCAGGCCGGCGTCGCGTGGTCTCCCCAAAAGCGTCGCCATGGTCAATCAGGCGTTAAGAGTGTTGCGGTTACAACCCGGTGGGGACATTGCTGGAAACCGGGCTTTATGACCACGAGCGACACCGCTGCTGACGATCTGCCGATTGACGACATCGGGTTGTCGCCCGAAGTCTCGCCCGGCGCTTCGGCGCGCGCCTTGCTGGTTCGCAAGCTGCTGGACATTGTGGTCCTGCCGGCGGCGCGGATTTCCGCCAATGAACGCTCCTTGACCGCGGATCTCATGCTGCAGGTGCTCGACAAGGTCGAAGCCTCGCTGCGCCTTGAAGTGTCGCGCCGGGTGTGCCGCGTGCCCGAGGCGCCGAACGCGCTGGTGCGCATGCTGTTGCTCGACGAACCGGAAATCGCCGAGCCGATCATCCGCCATGCGGAATCGATTTCCGAAGCGCTGCTGATCGAATGCGCGAACGAGGGCAAGACCGCGCATCGCGAAATGATTGCGCGCCGCATTGATCTTACCTCCTCGCTCGCCGACGCGATCATCTCTCACGGCGAGCCTGAGGTGTGCAAATTGCTGCTTCGGCGTGAAGAATACGAACTTTCGCCGAGCGCCATCGACATCATGGTCAGCCGCTCGACCGCCGACCGCGAGGTGCAGGAATTGCTGTTGCGCCGCCGCGAGCTGGAGCCGGCGCACGGATTCATGATGTTCTGGTGGGTCGACGGCGCCAATCGCAAACGCATCCTTGCGCGTTTCGCCATGGATCGCTCGATCGTTCAGGATGCGGTGCAGGATCTTTATCCGAAAGTGTTCGGCCCCGGCGCCAGCACGGACCCGTTCGTGAAGGAAGTGCTGGTCATGCTCGACCGCCGCCATCGCCCGCGCGGCGTGAATGGCGAGCCGGTTTCGCTTGAAGTCGCGTCCAAGACCCTGTCGGCGGCGCGCAAATACCCCGCGCACGAGATTATTCAGGCCGCCGGGATGATCGCCGGCATCAGCCGCGAACTGGTCGCGCGTATCCTGCGCGATACCGGCGTCGAGCCGTTTGCGGTCATGTGCAAAAGTCTTGGCATGCCGCGCCGGGAATTTTTCCGGATCGTTGGCGATCCGGGTGCGGAAAGCCCCGTCGGCGAGGCGCGGGCCGAAGAACTGCTCGGTATTTTCGATTCGATGTCGCGCGACTTTGCACGCGCGGTGCTGCGCTACTGGGACTGGGACGGCAATCCGCGTATCGCCCACATCACGCGGCTTCTCGGCATTGATCTCGAAGACTAGAACCGATTGCGGTTCGGGCGATTGCACACGTTTTGCGCCAGTCTTTATGCTCGCGCCTTAAGCCGGATTTAAATAGTTTGCGCCATAACCAACATGCGTCGGTCGCGACCTTGCGTATCTAGGTGGCTTCCGGCGCATTTTCTTTTCAACCGGTTTCATTTCTTTCCAATTCGTTTCATGGCGACCACGCAATTTGAATAAATTTTGTGGCGAATTCGCTGCGCGTTCCTCGCGCGCCCTTAACGCCTCATGCGCCATGATCGAGATTGAGGCGGCAGCCTTTGATGGCAGATTTTTGGAGGACGCATGCTGGCGTCGATGCGCGTAATAGTCTTCGCGTCGCAAAAGGGGGGATCCGGCAAGACCACGCTGTCGGGCCACATTGCGGTGGAGGCAGGGCGTCAAGGGGCGGGACCCGTGGCGCTTATCGATACCGATCCGCAAGGATCGCTGGCGAAGTGGTGGAATGTCCGGCAGGATCCGCAGCCGGCGTTCATCCAGTCGGTATTTTCAAACCTGTTCCACGATCTTGATCGTGCCCGCGATGAAGGCTTTCGCCTCGTCGTGATTGATACGCCGCCTGCGGTGACGCGGGCGATTTCCGAAGTTGTCGGGTTCGCCGATCTTGTCGTCGCGCCGACGCGGCCGAGCCCGCACGATCTGCGCGCCGTCGGGCCGACCGTCGACATCGCCGCGAGCCGCAACAAGCAATTGGTGTTCGTGGTCAACGGCGCGACGCCGAAAGCCCGCATCACCTCGGAAGCGGCGATCGCGCTGTCGCAGCACGGCACCGTGGCGCCGACGGTCATCCACCACCGCGTCGACTACGCCGCGGCGATGATCGACGGGCGCACGGTGATGGAGATCGATCCGTTCTGTAAGTCGGCGCAGGAAATCACCGAGCTGTGGCAATATCTCGACGGCCGGCTGAAGCGTCTCGACGGCGGCTATCGCGCCGCGGACGAGAGCGGCGCGGCGATGATGTCGGGCGGCGCCGGCCGCGTGTTCGGCCGCAGAGCCGCACAATAATCGCGCTGCGCGATACCCTCGCCGCGTACTAATCGAAAGGCGCCGTCAGGCAAGCGAAAGAGGCCATGAAAAAGTCGATGGGCGCCCAGACCGCAAGCGAGGGAAGGACGGAAAGCCGCTTCGCCACGCTGACGGCTGGTCTGCTGGCGCGCAAGGGCCAGGCTGCGCCGTCGAACTCGCCGGTCGCCGACCCGGCGGACGAAACCGAAGCCTACACCCTCACCGAAGATCTCATCCAGCGCTCGCCGAAAGCGGCCAAGGCCGTCGCCGATATGGAGGAAGCGGTCGAGGAAGCGGCGCGCCAGGCGGAACAGCCGCTGGCGGCTGAGGCCAAAAAGCCCGCCGCCAAGCCGGCGCGCAAACAAGATGCCCCGGCGGAAGAAGAAACGCTGACCCCGTCGATCAAGGTCATCAACGAGCGCAGCGCCGAAGCCGGATATCCGCAAAATCCGACCCCGGAGGAAATCGCCGCGATGGAGATGGAGGCGGAGGCCGATGCGGTCTCGTCCTATCTCGACGATTTCGCCGGCGATTTTGAAGATGACGATCTTGATTTCAGCGACGCCGATTATGACGCCCAGTCCGAGGGCGCCGCCAGCCTGCCGTCCGGGCGCGTCGTCCAGATGCCGCAGCCGGCGGCCGGCCCGTGGGCGCGGCAAAGCGTGCCCGCTGTCGCCGCAGACGCGAAAACCGCGCGCCGCGCCTCGGTGACGTTTCGCATGACGGCGCGCGATTTCCTGCGGCTGAAACTTGGCGCGGCCGAACTCGACATGACGGCCTCCGACATCATTCTCGACGCGCTTGAGGACTATCTCGACGCCCGCGGCGTCGAAAGCTTCGCCGGCTGCGAATGCCTGCAAAAAGCGATCAGAAGCTGCGAAAAAAGCTGCGGCAGCGCCGCGTTTGAAGATGACTGAGCGCCGCGCGCGCTTGCAGTCATGGGCGATTTTCCGCCGTTAACCTTGGTTAACAAAACGTAAAAATGTGAATATAGTTAACGCGGATTTCTATTGACGCGGAGGCTTTCGCGTATTTCAATGCTCCGTATCGGTATGAACTCCTCCGCATACCGATGATAAAAGTCGACAGAGCTGATGCTGATGGGTGCGGTTCGGCGTTTCCGCAAACGGGCGAAGTGCGTCGGCGTGACAAGACCCGGCGCGAATGCGCCTAAAGGCAAGACCCGGCGCGAAGGCGCCATACGACAAGACCGAACGCGAAGGCGCGACAACAAGGTAGACGACAAGACGCGTGGTGACTGACAACTGATCATGGCCGAACGCCGGCCATGATCAGCGACTGCCGAAAACCTCCGGTACCTGGCCGGCGATGAATGTCTGAAGGGAGATTGCCTGATGACTGGGCAAACCTGAAGACAAGACCGGATGACAAAGAAAGGCGTACGTCACATTTGAGTTGGCTCCTGTACATCTTGCTCCGCACGCTGGTTCAACTTGGAAAGGACAAAGACCTGCAATGTCGGACGAAGGTGTATCCTGAAAGGCGCGAACGGTTATCCCCTCCCGGTTCGCGCCTTTCTTTTCTCCGCGCCAATCGCAACACCGCGCGCGAACATCGCCGCAGCGTTGCGCCGGGGGCTTGATTTTCGTGCAAATTTGGCAATTGTCGTCGCCTCTTCGGCTCGCGCCCCGGCGTGCTTGTCGGCCTATCCATTTCGGGGCGACGCGTGCGCGCTTGCGCAGGCGGTAAAAAGCGGGCAATCGCATATCAGGGCTACGCGCCGCGCGCCGTGTGAATGGGCGCTGCGCTGGATGAACTGGGAATGAAAGGGGCCACAACGGCCTATGGGGCGGATACTCATCCTCGCTGTTGCGCTGGCCGGGCTGTGGCTGTTGCTGTCGGGATA
This sequence comes from Parvularculaceae bacterium, assembly GCA_041398145.1. GTDB lineage: Bacteria > Pseudomonadota > Alphaproteobacteria > Caulobacterales > Parvularculaceae > Amphiplicatus. The sequence goes on from JAWKVF010000001.1 coordinate 199,722, forward strand.
TTTCGACAAGCCGCTGCTGCTTGGGTTCGGCGCCGCCTCGGTGGCGTTGTCGGTGTGGCTGGCGGTGCGCGCCGGCGTTCTCGACGGCGAGGGCGTGCCGCAAGGGCTGATGCCGGGCGTTTTCATTTACTGGTTCTGGCTTTTTGTTGAAATCGGCAAGGCGAATTTCATCGTTGCGCGTCAGGCGCTGGCGATTGAGCCGAAACTGTCGCCGAAACTGATGAAGGTCACGCCGCCGCCGCTCAGCAATGCGGGGCTTGCGACTTTCGCCAATTCCATCACCCTGACGCCGGGCACCGTCACTGTCGATCTTGAGCCCGGTTATATGGTCGTGCACGCACTCACCGAAGAGCTTGCCGACGAGGCGGCGATCAACGAGATGGGCCGGCGCGTCGCGGCGCTTGAACATGGTGGGGCGTCATGATGTTCGCGGTCGCCGCTGTTGCGATCGTGGTCGCCATGGTGCTGGCGCTGGTGCGCGCCTTTGCCGGGCCGACCATGTATGACCGCGTGCTGGCCGGGAATTCTTTCGGCACCAAAACGGTTATCCTCATCGGCGTGCTGGGTTTTTTGATGGGGCGGCCCGATTTTCTCGACATTTCGGTTCTGTATGCGCTTTTGAATTTCGCCTCGACCATCGCGATCCTGAAATTCTTCCGCTATCGCACGCTGTCGGCGTCGATGGGCGATCCGGTCGACGCGCCGAAATTTGAAGAAGTCAAGCTGGAAGAGGGGGACGCCTGATGGACTGGCTCGACCTGATCCGCGATATCGTCTCGTGGCTGCTGATCCTGCTTGGCTCGCTCGCCATCATCTCCGGCGCCATTGGCATCGTGCGCTTTCCTGATTTTTACGCCCGCATGCACGCCTCGGGCATCACCGACACGGCGGGCGCGGAACTGATCCTGATCGCCATGGCCTTGCAGGCGCCAAGCTGGCTGGTGGTCGCCAAGCTGGTGTTCATCAGCTTTTTCCTGTTCATGACCAGCCCGGTGTCGACCCACGCCATCGCCCATGCGGCGTGGACGGTCGGGCTCCGGCCGATGCTCGGCCCTGAGCTGAAGCGCGAGGGCGATCCGTTATGAGCGAGACCGCAGCCGCCATTCACGGCAATCTGTTTATCGACCTGTCGGTGCTGACGATGTTGACGCTGGTCGCCTATGTGATGCTGAAGTCGCGGCACCTGTTCGCCATCGTCATGCTGTCGGGCATTTATTCGCTGTTGTCGGCGGCGTTTTTCGTCTCGCTTGACGCGGTCGACGTCGCCTTCACCGAGGCCGCGGTGGGCGCTGGCATCTCAACCGTTCTCATGCTTGGCGCGATGCTGCTTACCGTGCGCCGGGAAAAGCCGATCACGCCGGGCCGCGCGCCGATTGCGCTGCTTGTCGTCGCGCTCGTCGGCGCGGCGTTGATTTATGCAACCATCGACATGCCGGTATACGGCGACGCGCAGTCGCCGGCGAACTCTTATATCGGCCAGGTTTATGTCGAGCGCACGGCGAAAGAAATTGCCGTGCCGAACATCGTTACCGCGGTGCTGGCGAGTTATCGCGGCTTCGATACGCTGGGCGAGACCATGGTGATTTTCACCGCCGGTCTCGGCGTCATGCTGCTGCTCGGCGTCGGCTCCGCCAAGGGCGGGCGCGCCGTCGCCGACAAAGGCGATAACGCTGACGATGAAAATAACGGCGCGAAGGAAGGCGGGGCATGAACGTCGAACACCTCATCTTGCGCGTCGTCATCAAGATCATGTTCGCGCCGGTCATCCTGTTCGCGCTGTATGTGCAGTTCCACGGCGATTACGGGCCGGGCGGCGGGTTTCAGGCCGGGGTCATTTTCGCGGTCGCGTTCATCATGCACGCGCTGATCATGGGCCTTGATGAGACAAAGCGCGTGCTGCCGGTTCCGGTGCTGAAGGTGATGATGGTCGTGGGCTTTTTGTTTTACGCCGGCACCGGCGTTGCGACGCTGCTGCTTGGCGCCAATCTGCTCGGCTATGATGCGATCGCGCCGCACTCGACCCACCACGCCGGCCAGCATTACGGCATCTTGCTGGTTGAGTTTGGCGTCGGCATGGCGGTCGCCTCGACGATGCTGATCATTTTCTATCATTTCGCCGGCCGCGAGCCGGAAATCAGGGACGAAGACTGGTAAGGCGCGATGGATTTCCTGCAATTCGCCGTCGAACGATACAATTACTGGATCTTCATCGTACTGATGATGATGGGTCTTTATACGGTGATCGCGCGCGGCAATCTCATCAAGAAGATCATCGGGCTCAATGTCTTCCAGACCTCGGTGTTCATCTATTACATTTCCATCGGCAAGATCACCGGCGGCACTGCGCCGATCTATGTCGGCGACGACATGGCGGCGCGCGCCGGGCATGGAGGCGGGCATGGAAGCGAACCTGGAGGCGGGTTGGGCGGCGAAGCCGCCGGCGCGGCGCTGAAAGGTCATGACATGCTCGGCCAGGGGGCGCTGCACGCCGATCCGTCGGTGCACGCCGGCGCCAATAGCGGCGGCGCGGAATTCGGCGCCGCCGGCAACAGTCTTGAGGCGCTGGCCGGGCACGGCGCCGCCGCGCCCGATGCAGTTCTTGAGGCGGGGGCGGTGCACGCCGCGCCGCAAGCGGCCGCTGACGTCAACGCCATGTTGTCGGCGCCGACGCTCACCGTCGAGAGCGGTCATGAGGCGGCTGGCGGCTTGGCCGGCGATGTCGCTATTGATGCTGTGGGTGCGCTCGCGCATTCCGCGGGCGAGGTGATCTATTCCAACCCGCTGCCGCATGTTCTCATCCTCACCGCCATCGTCGTCGGCGTCGCCACCACCGCGGTCGGCCTCGCCCTCGCGGTGCGCATTCGCGAAGCCTATGGCACGATTGAGGAAGACGAGCTGGAAGCGGCGGACAATATCGCCGAGTTTGGTCACGCCGCGCCGTCGATGACGGCCCCCTCAATTCCGGCCGCCCCGAATCAAAGGGCCGGCGCATGAGTCTCGCCGCGCAGCTTCCCGTCATTCCTATCATCCTGCCGCTGGTCGCCGCGCCGCTGACCATCCTGATGCCAAGCGGGCGCCTGCCTTATTACTGGGCGACCGCGGTTTCGTGGGCGGTTTTCGCCGCGTGCGCCGCGCTGCTGCACACGGTCGCCGCCGATGGCGTCATCTCCTATCATCTCGGCGACTGGGCGCCGCCAATCGGCATTGAATACCGGGTCGATCTCGCCAACGCCCTGGTGCTGACGCTGGTCTCCGGCATTGCGGCGATGGTGATGCCGTTCTCTTACGCCAGCATTTCGACCGAGATCGATTCCCGCCAGCTCAATCTGTTCTATGCGGCGATGCTGATCTGCATGGTCGGCCTGCTCGGCGTGACGATCACCGGCGACGCATTCAACGTGTTCGTGTTTTTGGAGATCTCGTCGCTGTCGACCTATGCGCTGGTCGCGCTCGGCGCGCGGATCGACCGGCGGGCGCTGACCGCGGCGTTCAACTATCTCGTCATGGGCACCATCGGCGCGACGTTTTTCGTCATCGGTCTGGGGCTTTTGTACCAGGCGAGCGGCACGCTCAACATGGCCGACCTGAAACTCCAGCTCGCCGGCGACGACAATCGCATGGTGCAGGCGGGTTTTGCTTTCGTGCTTGTCGGCATGGGGCTGAAGGCGGCGATGTTCCCGATGCATTTGTGGATGCCGAACGCTTACACCTATGCGCCGTCGGCGGTTTCGGCGTTCATCGCCGCGACGTCGACCAAGGTCGCGGTCTACGTCATCATCCGTTTCATCTATTCGGTGATCGGCGCCGATTTTGACTTCATCACCGCCGCGTTCACCTATGTGCTGATGCCGCTCGCGGTCGCCGGCATGTTCATCGCGTCGATTGTCGCGGTCTTCCAGGAAGACGTAAAGCGCATGCTCGCTTATTCGTCGGTCGGCCAGATCGGCTATATGCTGCTCGGCATTTCCTTCGGCTCGGAAGACGGTCTGTCGGCGAGCATCGTGCACCTGTTCAATCACGGCCTGATGAAGGGCGCGCTGTTCATGAGCGTCGCCTGTGTGATGCTGCGGCTCGGCTCGCATTCGATCAAGGCCTATGACGGGCTGGCGCGGCGCATGCCGTTCACGTCCGCCGCATTCATCCTCTCCGGCCTGTCGCTGGTCGGCGTGCCCTTGACAATCGGCTTCATCTCGAAATGGCAATTGCTGGCGGCGGCGTTTTCCGGCGGTCATCCGTGGACGGCGTTTTTGATTGTCGCCTCGTCGTTCCTCGCCGTGATCTATATCGGCCGGGTGATCGAGGTCATGGTGCTGCGCCCGGCGCCGAGCGAGGGCCCGTTCGCGGGCGTGGTGAAAGAAGCGCCGCTGTCGATGCTGATCCCGTTGTGGGTGCTGGTCGCGGCCAATATCTATTTCGGCGTGCGCACCGGACTTACCGTCGGCCTTGCCGAACGCGCCGCCGCGGCCTTGATGGGGGGCGGGCAATGAGCCTTCTGGGGATTTCACCGGGCGTCGCCATCGCCGCGTCGATCATCGCGCCGCTCATCGGTTTTGTCGCGATCTGGCTGCTGGACCGCGCGCCGAACCTGCGCGAAGCGGCGACCCTGATCACCGGCGCGGTGTTGCTCGTACTCACCCTCATCGTTTTCAACGCCGTCGGCGAGGGCGCACGACCGGGGTATATCCTGTTCGATGTCGTCAACGGCGCGCCGATTGCGTTCCGGGCCGAACCGCTGGGCGCGATGTTCGCGGTGCTGGCGAGCGGGCTGTGGATTGTCAATTCGCTGTATTCCATCGGCTATATGCGCGGCCATGACGAACCGCACCAGACGCGGTTTTACATGTGCTTCGCCATCGCCATCGCCTCGGCGGTCGGCGTCGCCTATGCGGCCAATCTGTTCACACTGTTCATCTTCTACGAAGTGCTGACGCTGTCGACCTTTCCGCTGGTGACTCACAAGGGCGACGACGCGGCGCGGCGCGGCGGACGGGTCTATCTCGGCATCTTGATGAGCACGTCAATCGGCCTGTTGCTGCCGGCGATTGTCTGGGTGTTCGCGCTGACCGGCACGACGGATTTCCGCCCCGGCGGCATTCTGGCGATGCATGTCAGCGAATCCGGGCCGTTGCCGGCGATCTTGATGGCGCTGTTTGCGTTCGGTATCGGCAAGGCGGCGCTTATGCCGATCCATCCGTGGCTGCCCAACGCCATGGTGGCGCCGACGCCGGTGTCGGCGTTCCTGCACGCGGTCGCGGTGGTCAAGGCCGGCGTGTTCTCGGTGCTCAAGGTCTCCGTGTATATCTTCGGGATTGATTTCCTCGACCGCACCGGCGCATCGACACCGATCATGTGGATCGCCGCGGGCTCGATCCTGCTGGCCTCGGCGATCGCCATGCACAAGGACAATTTAAAGGCGCGGCTCGCCTATTCGACGGTGTCGCAGCTTTCTTATGTGACGCTGGGCGCCATGCTGGCGACGTCGATGGGCGTGATGGGCGGGGCGATGCAGATCGCCATGCACGCGCTCGGCAAGATGACGCTGTTCATGTGCGCCGGCGCGATCTATGTCGGCGCCCACAAGACGCTGGTTTCCGAACTGCGCGGCCTCGGCCGGGTGATGCCGGTCACGTTCGGCGCGTTCTTCATCGGCGCGATGTCGATTGTCGGCCTGCCGCCGCTTGGCGGGTCGTGGCCGAAATTCCTGCTGATGCTCGGCGCCGCCGACGCCGGGCAGCTCGCGATCATTGGCGTGCTGATTATCTCGTCATTGCTGAACGTCGTTTATTTGCTGTCGATCCCGGTGCAGGCGTTTTACATGGCCCCAGCGGATGAAGGTGAAAAGGCGCAGGGCCTTGGAACCGCGCCGATGAACTGGGGCGCGGTCAGGGAAGCGCCGATCCTTACCGTCATTCCGCCGGTCATGACCGCAACCGGCGCGGTCTTGCTGTTCTTCTTCGCCAACGGCCTGTACGACTATCTGGCCCCGATATTGGAGGCGCGCTGATGGCCGAGTGCTGCAAAATTGCAATTTCTCACGACGCCGCCAAACGGGATTGGGCTTCCTTCACGCGGACGACCATGCAAACCGAACGCGCCGCGCAGGATTTGAGTGCGATGAACGCGGTCGAAGCGGAGGGAGTTCCTTCCGCTGGCCCCTCCCTTTCCATGGCAGGGGAAAAGGAGCGCGCGCAATGACAGATCATTCTTCAAACGACAAAGGCTGGGCCGACAGCAAGAAGTTTCGCAAGGGCTTTCTCGCCCTGTTGATCGTGGTTGGCGTCGGCGCCGTCATCGCCGGGTATATCCCCGCGTTCAAAAATCCGCATCCGCATTTCGAGGTGGAAAAGTTCGGCCCGTTTTTCGCTGTCTACGGCTTTGCCGCCTTCGCCTTCATCGTCCTTCTCGGCCAGCACCTGCGCAAGCTGGTCGGCCGTAAGGAAGACTATTACGAGGAGCGCGAATAGGCATGGACGCCAACAGCCTCTTTACCGCGCTGGCGATCAACCCCGCCGTCATCTTGTCGGTGGGCGCTTTGTTGTGCGTGTTCGTGCCGTCGTCGCTGCGCCGCGTGTTTGCGCTCGTCTTCATCGCGGTCAGTGCGTTCCAGCTATACCGGCTCGGGCTTGGCGAATGGGGCCATCTGTCGATTTTTGGCGAGCGCGTGACGATGCTGCGCATCGACCCGCTGTCGCGCCTGTTCGCCGTCGTGTTCCACATCGCCGCGGCGCTCAACATCATCTACGCCTGGCATGAACGCGACCGCATCCAGACGGCGGCGACGCTCGCTTATCCGGCCGCCGCGCTCGGCGGCGTTCTCGCTGGCGATCTCGTCACATTATTCGTGTGGTGGGAGCTGGCGGGCCTCACCTCGGTGTTCCTGGTGTGGGCGCCGGGTACGCGCGTCACCTATCTCGCCGGCATGCGCTATCTCGTCATTCAGGTTTTATCCGGCGTCCTGCTGCTCGCCGGCGTGGTGCTGGTGTTTCGTGAAACCGGGTCGCTGGCGTTTGAATTCATCGGCCTGCGCGACGCCGACGGCGCGCTCAAGGCTTCGGGCCTTGTCATGTTCCTCGCCTTCGGGATCAAGAGCGCGTTCCCGCTATTGCATACCTGGGTTCAGGATGCTTATCCGAAATCGACCATCTCCGGCACAATTGTCCTGTCGGTGTTTACCACGAAGCTCGCCGTTGCATCTTTAGCGCGAGCTTTCCCCGGAACCGAGGCGCTGATTTACATCGGCGCGGTGATGACGATCTTCCCGATCTTCTTTGCGCTTATCGAGAACGATTTGCGCAAGGTGCTTTGCTATTCGATCAACAACCAGGTCGGGTTCATGGTGATCGGCATCGGCTTTGGCACCGCCGCCTCGATCAACGGCGCGGTCGGCTACGCCTTCACCAATATCATCTTCGAGAGCTTGTTGTTCATGGCGGTCGGCGCTGCGATGTATCGCACCGGCACGTCGAAAGCGACCGAGCTTGGCGGCCTTTACCGGACGATGCCATTGACGATGGTGTTCGCGATCATCGGCGCGATGTCGATCTCGGCGTTTCCGGGGTTCGCCGGCTTCGTCACCAAGGGCCTCATCATCAACGGCGCCGGCGAGGCGCACATGTTCTGGATCTGGATGGTGTTGCTGTTTGCGTCGGCCGGGGTTCTTGAACACGCCGGCATCAAGATCCCGTATTTCACGTTTTTCGCCCATGATTCAGGCAAAAGACCGAAAGAAGCCCCGCCGGCGATGCTGATCGCCATGGGCGTTTCGGCGTTCTTGTGCATCGCCATCGGCGTTTATCCCGAGCCGCTGTACGCCCTGATGCCGAATCAGGAGGCGATTGCGGAATACCACCCCTATTCGGCCTATCGCATCGTTGAATATTTTCAGCTTCTGGTATGGGCGGTGCTCGCCTTCGCCGCGCTGATCATGCTCCGCCTCTACCCGGCGGAAGTTCCCTCAACCAATCTCGACACCGACTGGTTCTATCGCATTCCGGGCCGCAATCTGCTGCTGTGGGCGGCGGCCGCGGTGCGCGCCCTGTGGATGCTGTTGTGGCGATTGTTCTCTGATCGCGTCGCGCGCGGGATGGGTCGGATTTACGCCGTGCACGGGCCGGAAGGATCAATGGCGAAATCGTGGCCGACCGGGTTCATGGCGCTGGCGACGGCGATGGTGCTGGGGCTGGCGCTGATCATCGCGTTTGCGGCCTGATCCGCGCACGGATCAGTTAACCTTAAAGCGTAACCAAAACCTAACCGAAACCGGTCAACTTATCCTACACTTCGCATCAAGTTTTATACTGGCGATATTGAGGAGTCCCGAGGGGGGAGCCCAAATGGCTGGGGAGACGCCGGATGACGATGTTTGAGAGGAGCGGGGGCTTCTCGACGCTGTTTCAAAGACGCATTGCAATGGAGGCCCTGACAATCGCTGCAAAAGCCTGCGGCGTGCCGGTGGCTGAGGTCGCCGCCTCGAACAGGCGCCGCGCGCAGGTCGCGTTCGCCCGACAGATGGCGATGTATCTGTGCCATATTGTTGGCAAGATGTCGTTGCGCGACATCTCCATCGAGTTCGAACGCGACCGCACAACGGTCGGTCATGCCTGCCACGCCATCGAGGACCGGCGTGATTGCCCGATCTTCGACAAGCAGGTCGAATTCCTTGAGAACGAAATGAAATGCGAGATCGCGCTGCTGGTCGAACAGGCGACGGCCCATCCGGCGGCGTTTTTTGAACGCAAATCGTGTCCGGCGCCGGTATAGCGTGCGACGCGAGAAAAAGCGGGAGCCGGTTCGCCGCCTCTAACCTTTGCGGCGAGCGGCGGAGCTTGCTCCAAAGCATCGCGCAATAAACCGGATTTACCCCATGAGGGTTTACTCTTTAGCGGTCGCATCGCGAAAAGCAGTTGATGTGTGGGAGCCATCAACCGTTGCGCACTGTATGCGCGATGCGCTGGTTTTTTGTTTTATCGCGCATTTGTTCCGAAAACAGGTTCCCACTTCGTCGGAAAATGCTCTAGCCGGCGGCGGTGGCGCGAATGCGTTCGACCATCGAGGCGAGCCCGTTCGAGCGCTGCGGCGTCAGATGATCGCTTAAGTCGAGCGGCGTCAGCGTCGCTTCGGCGTCGGTGGCGAGAATTTCCGCCGGCGTTTTGCCGGAATAAAGCGCGATCATCAGTGCAACGAGGCCCTTGACGATGTGCGCGTCGCTGTCGCCGGCGAAAACCAGCTTGCCGTCTTCCATTGCGCTTGCGAGCCACACCTGGCTGGCGCAGCCTTTCACCTTGTGGGCGTCGTCGCGCAACCCGTCCGGATACGGATCGAGATGGCGCCCGAGATCAATGAGGTATTTGTAGCGCTCATCCCAGTCGTCGAGAAAAGTGAAATCGGCGATGATGTCGTCAATGCTCTGCATGGCGCTGACATAAAGATGCGTCCGCGCGCCCGCAAGCCCTTCGCGCCGGCGTCGAACCCGCTATACTGCCGGGCGGGAGATGTGGATGGCGATATCAGCTTGGATCGGCGCCGTCGCCGCGCTGGCGGGGCTGGCGCTCTTCGGGGCGCAAGGCGCGCACGCGCAAGAGGCGCCGCCCTATCAGATCGCCGGCAGCGCGGTGCATGAGCTGGCCGGGCCAAAGGGGCGGGTATACGCGCTCTATGTGAAAACGCCGCCGGGTTATGACCGGCCGGAAAACGCCGGGCGGCGCTATCCGGTGATGATCGTCAATGACGGCGATCTGTTCTTCGCCGCCGCCGCCGGGGCCTCGCTATTGCCGACTTTCAATGCGCGCGCCCGCGAGATGATCATCGTCGGGGTTTCCTATGCGAAGGGCGAAGACCCCATCGCCAGCCGGCAGCGTGATCTGACGCCGACCGCTGCGAGCGGCTTCAAGAACGAGACCGGCGGCGCGGCGACTTATCTCGACTGGCTTGACGATACCGCGATTGCGTTTGTCGACGCCGCCTATCGCACCGACGGCGCGCGCCGCGCGCTGGCCGGTCATTCGCTGGGCGGCGTATTCGCGGCCTATGTCATGTTCACCCGTCCGGCGTTGTTTTCCGACTATGTCATCATATCCCCGGCGCTTTGGTATGACGATCACGCCGTCGCCGGGCTTGAGGCGCGTTACGCCCGCGTCCACGACGATCTCGACGCTCGCGTCTTCATCGCCGTCGGCGAGCTGGAAGGCCCCAGAGGCGGGCTGAAAGCCGTCGACATGGTCGCCGATGCGCAAGGTTTCGCGCTGCGCCTCGCCTCGCGGCAATATCCGGATACGGAGGTTGAAACGCTTGTTGCGTCGGGCGCCGATCACGCCGCCTCGTTCAGCGCGTCGATCGCCCAGGCGATGGAATGGGTGTTTGCGGAATAATAGAAAAAGGGCCGCACGGATGCGGCCCTTTTCTGCAATGTATGCACGATGTCGTGCGGATTTACGGCGCTAATCGGCTTCGACGCCGGCGACCCAGCCGACGCAGGTGGCGACGTCGTTGAGGCCGTGTTCGCCAAGGCAGAACGCTTCTTCATAGGGCGCGCGCGTGGCGGCGATGCACTGTTTCAGCGTCAGCGTCGCCATCGACAGGCACTGGCTCGACTTGTTGTTCTGGGCGTAGACCGAGACCGTCTTTTCATTGACGCCGCTCACCGCATAGCGCGCGGCGAGATTAAGAACGCGGTTCATGACGATCTGCGCGCTCGGTTCGGTCATTCTGCCGGCTGACGATTTTGCGCCCCAGTCGGGGTCCCAGCTTGACGTGGCGCTGGCGAGCGACGGCGCGGTGACGCCTTTTTCAGTGACCGCGGCGAGCGCCGGGGCGGTCACCGCCGGGCGCTGGCGGGCATAGGACGCCGCGTCCGACAACCTGGTCGAGGCGGCGGGTATTTTCTGCTTGCCCCACGACGTTTTCTGCATCGCGTAGGCCTGTGACTTGAACGCCTCGCCAAGGGTGATGACGCGGGTCATGTCCTGGCTGGTCATCGCCAGCACCCGCTTGATGGCGTCGTCGGCGCCCGGCAGGGTGCGCGGATAGCCGGGGTCTTCGGCAAGCCTTGCGAAGAACGCGTCGGCGCCCTTCAGCTTGCCATGGCGGTTTTTCCGGCTGTTGACCTCTTTTTGCAGCGCCTCCTTGAAATCCGGCGTGTCGGCGGCGACCAGCGCGGCATAAGCGACCCAACCGGCCGCCAGCGCCTCGTCATTATGGGCGGAAAGCCGGCGATGGGCCTCGCGCGTGGTCTCAGGGCTGTTGAACGGCACCGCCTCGATCGCGGCGATGTCGTCGCGGAAGGCGACATAATCGGCGGCGGCCCGCTCCAGCGCGTTGTCGCGCGGTTGCGCCAGCGATTCGGCGTTGACGGCGCTGGCGGCCGCGAACGCCAGAAACGACGCGCTGGCGACGCCGCCAAGCCGGGCGATCCGGCGGCTTTGGACGGGCGTTGAGCCCGGCCCGTGTCGGCGGATGTCCGCCGAAGACGAGTTACGCAACATGTAAATCTCCCAATGAATCCCTGAACCCTGTCGCTGTTACGGCCCTGCACGGCCGTGAAAGCCCGTCAACTCTAAGCCCCCAGCCCTTAACCCGGCTTTCGCGATACTAACGGCATTCGAGATAAATTTAAGACGCCGGGCGCAGAATCGCCTGAATTTTCCGCTCTGGTCATGCCGCATGGCGGCACTTTTTTAGCATTTGTTAACGCTGGGCGGGCGAAAATGTCACCATTCGTTAACCGGAATCGCCGCCGGGTAAACGAAAGCCCGATGAAAAGGGCCCGAACCGGGACTGCAACGACCTTGCTCCATCGCCTCTCAGCCACGATTTCCCAGACCCGCAACCGGCTGGTTGACGCGCTGCGCGGCGGCGCGGTGTTCGCCGGCGGCGATGGCGCGTGCGTCGCCCTCGTCGACACCAGCGGCCGGCTGATCGAGGTTTCCGGCCCGTTCGCCCGGCTGTTCGCCGAGGCCGGGGCCGTCGACACCCTGTCGGGCCTGTTCCTGCCCGACGAGCGTGACGCGGTCGGGCGGGCGGTGCGCTCAAAGGCGGTCGCCCGCATCGAGGCGCGGGCCCGCCGCGCCGACGGCGTCGCCGGCAGTTTCGAACTGACCTTTCAGCGCCGCCCCGACGGGCGCGCCGCGGTGCTGATCATCGACCGCAGCGAGGACGAGCGCGATTGCGCTCGGCTGACGCGCGAGATCGAGCGCGCCCGCGCCGATGCGCGCGACGGCGCCGACATGCTCGCCGATCTCAGCCATGAAATGCGCACCCCGCTGAACGCGGTGATCGGGTTTGCCGAAACCATCGAGCGCGAAACCTTCGGCCCGCTCGGCCATGAGAATTATGCGCAGTATGCAGAGCATATCCGCGCGTCGGGCCGGCATCTGCTCGATCTGGTCAACTCGGTCATCGACCTCGCCAAGATCGACGCCGACCGCTTCACGCTTGAGCGCGCCAAGGTCGATCCGGCGGCGCTGGCGCGCGAATGCGCCGGCATCATGCGCCATGCGATTGACGAGGCCGGGCTGCGCCTCGATCTCGATATCGCGGGCGATCTGCCGGAAAGCTGGCTTGATGCGCGCGCGGTTCGCCAGATCCTGCTCAACCTCCTGTCGAACGCGGTGAAGTTCACCCCTGACGGCGCCATCCGCCTGTCGGCGCGCTGCAATGGCGGCGAAGTGATTTTCGTCGTCGCCGACGACGGCGTCGGGATGAGCGCTGAAAACCTGGCGCGCATCGGCGAGCGGTTCACCACCGCGCAGGGAGCCGGCGTGCGCGGCCAGGGCGGCGCCGGCATCGGCCTGTCGCTGGCGATGTCGCTCGCCGAACTGCATGGCGGCAAGCTGGTCCTGTCATCTGCGCCGGGCGAGGGGATGCGCGCCGAACTACGCCTGCCGGTGGTCGCCGCCAGGGCGCCCGCGCGCGGCGTCGTCAAGGCGCATATGGCCCGCGCCCGCAGCGCCGATCACGGACCGGCGACGGCGGCGGCGGGCGAGACCGTGCTCACCCAGCTAGAGCGCATCGAGGCTTATCGCCGCGAGGTCGCCCGGCGCCGCGACCCTGAAAAAGCCGCCGCCGATGCGGCCTGACGTCACGCGGCGGCCCAGCGCCAGCCCGCCTTGACCGCGCGCGCTCGACCCGGTCCGGAGCATCGCGTAAAAAAGTGTGCAACGGTTTTTGCTTTTCGCGATGCGATCCCTAAAGAATAAACCATCATACCGTGATCCGGTTTTTGCATGATGGTTTAAGTCGCGTCGATGGAACTCTCCCCGCGTTTGAAAACTGAAATTCGCGTCGCCGCGCATTTGCGCCTTGTGCAGGCGGCGGGCGCGTTCGCGGCCATCGCCCGCAAGGGCGACCCCGACGCCGGGGCGGTGCTGGTGAAAGTCTATATGGGCGCCGGGCTGGCGCGGTTATTCACCGAATCGCGCGATCTCGACGGGCGCGCGATCTGGCGCGAGCCGCTGGACGGCCCGGTCGATGAACGCCGCGTCGATGATTACATCGCAAAGGAAACCGGGTTCGACCCCGATCTCTGGGTGGTTGAAATCGAAGACCGCGACGGCCGCAGCTTTCTGGATTAGAGCTGTCATGGTTCAGCTTTCGCTGATGTCGCGCTAATCAGACTCGCGCCAGTGGTCGTCGGTGTTATTGGTCACCGCCTCGTCGGCGCCGCTGCGGGCGGAATAAAACACCAGCGACATCAGCGCGAAGCCAAGGCCCGCCGTGCCGAGAATGCCGACAAACATTGCGAAGGCGATGTGAAAGCCATTGTCGAAAATGCTGGTGCGCACGATCACCGCGTAAAGCAGTACAAGGATCACCAGCCCGAATACGCCGGCGAGGGTGAACACCATGGCGTGCCGGCCGGCGCTTTCTGGTTTTGCGGGCGCATTGGCGGGGCGCGCGTCACCGCTCGTATTGGCCATCATCTCGTCGTCGGGGTTTTCCGGTGCGCTCATGGCCGCTGCATAGCCGGGGTCTTCGCCCGGCGCGACCGGCGAATCGCCGCGCCTGCGCCGGGGCGGTTCCTCGCCGCCTTTTGTGGGCGGACTATGGCGCAAAACGGGCGCCCCGCGGCGCCATTTTCGCCTTATTCGCGAATATGCTGGCGAGTATTGCAATCCGGCTGGGGCAAGTAGCTCGGAGGCACTTTACATGAAAGCAATCATCAAGGCGGCGGCGGCTCTGCTTGTCGGCGTAACAGCACTGGGGGTCACGGCGGCGTCGGCCGACCGCGGGGATCGCGACAGGGGCCGTGACCGTGATCGCGACCGCTACAGCGATTCGCGCCATGATCGCGACGATTCACGCGACCGCCGCGCTTCATATGACCGCCGCGATCACCGCGACGGCCGCGGCCATCGCCCTGACCGGTGCTCGCACGACCACGATCACCGCACCCACAATCGCGATTATTACAATTATTATCCCAAAGACCGTTATTACCGCGCCGATCCCGGATTTTCGGTTTCGCTGAGTGTCGGCAATCGCGGCTATTACGACGGCCGCGACCGGTATTATGATCGTCCGTATTATGACCGACGCGGCTATCGCAACGCCGGTCGGGTGCTGCGCCGCGACCGCTATCGCATTCCCGGTTATCGCGCCGACGCGATCCTGATCGAGGAAGCCTATAATACTTATGATCGCGGCGGGCGTCGCGGTTACGACAGCCGCCGCGGCAATGTGGTGTGCACGGTCGTTGCGCAGGGGCCGGATTCGCGTTACGTGCCGCGCGGCCAGTTGCGCCGCATCGCCTCGCGCCATTGCTCGCGACGCTCCGATATCAGGATCTACGCCTGAAGTTTGTTCCGGCCCATGTATGTGAGTTGAGTATCCGGGCCAGCCTGAAGAAAACGCCGGTCGCACAATCTGCGGCCGGCGTTTTCCGTACTGTTGAAAGTTGAGTGCGCCTGCGCGCCGGGTGAAAAACCGGGTGGCGTCCACGGCGCACCGCTTTTCCGGCAACAGGCTCTAACGCTGCGCGGCAAGCCGGTCGGCGATCGCGTGGATGCCGCGCTGTCTCGACTTTTGCGCCGGCGGGCTTTCGGCGCGCACGCGCCAGAACCGCATCACCCGTTCGGCGGCTTCGGCCGGCACTTTCAGGTAAAGATCGAGAATGCGCAGCGCCTTTTGCTGTTCGCTTTCCGCCCGTTGCAGGCCGAACACCAGCTTGGCGAAGGTTGAGCGCTCCATGCTGGCGGCGCGGCACGCAATCGCCAGCGATTCAAACGTCTTGTCCTGCATGATGCGCTGGGCCGTCGACGGGTCGACGCCGACATAATGCGAAAACGCCAGCAGGAACTCGGTCGAGCGCCGCCGCTCCATCAAGTCTTTCAGCATCGTCTCGTTGACGGCGCCGAGGCGAATTTGTTCCTGGATGAATTTGTGCGCCGCGGCGATCTCGGTGTGGGCGTCGTCGACTGCGCGGTTGATGATTTTCAGCCGATTGCCTTCGATCGCCTCGTCGATCAGCGACGGATCAAGCATGTCCGAACGCTTGAGAATCTCGCGCTTCAGCGCCGACGACACGAAGAAATACATCTGCGTCAGCAATTGCGGCGGCAGGTCGTAGCGCCCGGCCAGCGGCTCCTGCAATTCGCTGATGGTGCGCGAATGGTCGACCAGCTTGTTCATCGTCTCGCCGCTGAACTGCGCGCCCTTGTTGCCGGCGAGCGTGACCAGCACGTCCTTGTCGCCGCGTTCGACGAGTTCGCTGGAAAGTTTTTCCGGCACCTCGCGGCGGCGCGAGATCGCTTTGAGATGATCCTGGCCACGCTGACGGATCACCTCGACAAGGTCGTCTTCCGACAGCGCCAGCGAGCGTTCAAGGATCGGTTGCGCGACGGAAATTTCGTCATGGGCGAGCTGGCGGATGAGATTGCGCGGCGCATTCGGCACGTCGGCGAGCTTATCCGCGATCTCGGCGCGCAGGGCGATTTCGACGCTCTCGGTGACTTTCGAGAGGATGACGTCGAAATGCTGCATCTCGGACGAGGTGTAGCGGTCGGGCGCCGCCATGAAGACGTCGGTGATTTCGCGCAACAGCCCCGTACGCTTTTCCGTCGAGCCTTCCTTGGCGACCGCGATCAATTCCTTGAGGCGCGAAACCGCGCCTGTATTCGCCGACATGGCCGAATTTCCTGTGACTGGCCGCCTCACCATGGCGAAGAAGCGTAAAAATTTCGCTGAAAGGCGCCCGCGGGGCGCGGGTGCGGCGTTTACCCTGGTGCCCGGCCCGGTTAAATTCGCCGGGCCGAACCGGAAAAGGACCGAAAATCATGCGTTTGACTGTTATCGCCCTTGCTTGTCTATCGCTTGCCGCGTGCGCCGGCGGCCCGTCGCTCGGCGGATTTGGCGGCGGCGGCGAGAATTATGCGGCAGCCTCGGTTCTCGGGGCGCAACTTACGGGCGGTGACGTTGAGGCGCTGCAACCGGCTTTTACGCAGGCGATGAACAATGGCGGCGACGGCGAGCGGTTCGACTGGCGCGGGCCAAAGGCGTTTGGCTGGGTCAAGGCGCGCGCGCCGCAGGTCGGCAATCTGAAGCCCGACCCCGAAGACCGGCCTGAAATACCCGCCGGGCTGATGCTCGATGAAACCTTCGAGACCGAGCAGGGGCTCTATGCGCTGAAAAGCAACGCCAATGTGCGTCTTGGTCCGTCAACGGATTATCCGGTGCTGCAACAGTTGAACGCCGGTGTTGGCGTTGATGTTATCGGCAAGGTCGTCGGCAAGCCGTGGATGCTGTCGGCGGTCGACGGCAAGGTAGTCGGCTATATCCACGACAGTTTGATGATCAAGGCGCCGGGGACAGAGTTGCTGCTGGCGGGCGGGCCGCGCCGCCCGGCCGTTTACTGCCGTGGATACGAGCAGCGCATCTCCTATGGCGGGCGCTCCGATCTGTGGGAAGGCGTCGCCTGCCGCGAAAACGGCGAATGGGCGCTAAAGGCGCTCCCCGAAAACCAGCCGGTGAAGCTTTACTGAAACCATCATGCCATCATGGTTTTTATGCCGGCTGTCATCTATGCCGTACACAGACGGGCGCGCGCCCGCGACCGTATCAGAATTACTTAAAGTTTGCGCGAGTTATTGGCCGCGATCAGGGTAATGCGGCCCTCGTTCACATGCTGCACGAAAGCGTCGAACGACAAGGTGAAGCGGTTGCTGTCTGCGCATGAACACAGCCCGACGCCACTTTCGTTTGACTCGATGTCATATTCGCCGCGCGGCGCAAGGTGTTTGCCGTTGTCGGCGCAATACCATACCGCATCGCGAATGACCGCGCGTTTTTGGGCGGCCGGTTTCGGCCTCATCTGCGATCTTGAAGCCATCAAGCCCCCCTGTCCGCCCGCCGCCGCCCTGGCGACGCCGCGCGCAGAGTGTGCGCCGGAATGGTTCATTTTGTGTTTCAATTCGGGCGGATCGGGGGCGCCAGAATGAAAGCGTCGCCGGTTCAAACGGAATCAGGGCGTCGCTTTAAGGTCTTGTTTTGACGCGTTTGCGGACGGCGAACCGCACACGCTTCGACCGGAAACGCTTTAATTGCGCCATCCGCCGCGGCGTTCGTCGCCGTCGCGGCGCACCCGTGCAAAGCCCGCCGAAACATCGGAATAATAATTTAGCAACAACCCCTCGTCGGCATAGGTCGCGGCGGGGTAGGCGCCGTCGAGCGGGCGCTTTGGCAGGTCCTGATGCGCGGCGGTCATGAACTCTTTCCAGATTTGCGCCGGCGTCGAGCCGCCGGTGATCTGTTTCATCGCCTGATTGTCGTCATTGCCGACCCAGACGCCGGCGACAAGCTGCGCCGAATAGCCGATGAACCACGCATCGCGCCAGTCATTAGTGGTGCCGGTCTTGCCGACGACGGCGCGCGCGCCCATGGATGCGCGCTTGCCGGTGCCGTTGCTGACGACCTGGTAAAGAACATGGGTGATGTCGCGCGCCACCTCGTCGCTGATCAACTGTTCCGGCTTTGTGTCCGTGTGCTGATAAATCACGCCGCCAAGGCCGTCCCCGATTTTCAAAATCGCGTAAGGCTCGGCCGACATGCCGTGGCGCGCAAACGGCAGGTAAGCGGCGGTCAGCTCGTCGAGGGAGACATTGGCCGCGCCAAGCGCGATTGACGGCACCGCCGGCAGGTCGGACCTGACCCCAAGGCGATGGGCCATTTCGACGACCTTGCGCCGGCCGATGCGTTCAGAGACCTGCACCGCAACCGAGTTCACCGATTTCGCCATCGCCTCGGTGAGGCGCATCGGGCCGGCATAGGTGTCGCCGTAATTGGTCGGGCGCCAGCCGTCGACATCAATCGGCTGGTCGGTGAAGCGGGTTTTCGGCTCCAGCCCGTTCTCAAAAGCGGCGGCGTAGACGAAGGGTTTGAACGCCGAGCCTGACTGGCGTTTGGCCTGCGTCGCGCGGTTGAACTGGCTTTCGACATAAGAGCGCCCGCCGACCATGGCGCGCACCGCCCCGCCGGTGTCATAGGCGATCAGCGCCGCCTGACCGGCGCCGGCCAGCTTGGCGTCGACATTGAGCACAAGTTTCACCGCCGCTTCGGCGTCGCGCTGCAATTTCTGGTCGATGGTGGTGGTGATGACGAGGTCGATGGCGTCCGGCCCGGCGATGTCGCGCGCTTTCGCCGACACATAGTCGAAGAAATAGCCGAAATCCTCGTCCTCGCCGCCGCCGGTGACGACCGGCGGGGTCTTGCGCGCCTCGCGCGCTTCGAACGCAGTGATCTCGCCGGTTTCCTGCAGATTGTCGATCACGTCGAAGGCGCGGTCCTGCGCGCCTTCCGGGTTCAGCGTCGGCGCCAGGGTCGACGGCGCCTTGGGCAGGCCGGCAAGCATCGCCGCCTCGCCAAGGGTGACGTCGCGGGCCGACTTGCCGAAATAGGTTTTCGCCGCGCTCTCGATGCCATAGGCGCCGGCGCCGAGATAAATCCGGTTGAGATAGAGCGAGAGAATTTCGTCTTTCGAATACCGCCCTTCCAGCCACAGCGCCAGCAGCGCCTCTTTGGCTTTGCGGGTGTAACTTTGCTCGGGCGTCAGGAACAGATTGCGCGCCAATTGCTGGGTGATGGTCGAGCCGCCTTCGCGCACGCCGCCGGATTTCAGATTGGTGACGAAGGCGCGCGCAATGCCGCGCAGATCGACGCCGCGATGCTGGTAATAGCGCCGATCCTCCGTAGACAGAAAAGCCTTGATCAGGAATGGCGGCAATTCGCCGACCGGTACGGCCTCGCCATAGCGCGCGCCGCGTGCCGCGACCTCGCGCCCGTTGCGGTCGAGAATGACGACCGAGGGCAGGCGATTGACCGCCCACAGATCAACGCCTTCGGGCGGGCGCGGCGCAAGAATGACAAAGGTGAGATAAAGCCCGCCGATCAGCCCGATAAAGCCGAGCGATAACAGCGGCAGCGCGATCTCGCGCGCCAGCGCCGCCGCGGCCGGGCGCATGCGCTTTCGCGGAGAGGGTTTGGCCGCGCCCGGCTTTGGCGTGGCCGGCCCTGACGCGGCCTTCGAGGGTTTTGTTGCGGATTGGCTGCGACGGGCCCGCGCGCGCTCGGCCGCCGACGGCGTTGCGTCTGGTCGCTTCGGCGCGCTCAATTCGGCCCCGCCGCCGCTGGTGGTTGTGCTGGTGTTGTCATCATCGCCCGATGCGGGTTCGCCCGCCGGCGCATTATGCATGCCAGGCGTGGCGGCGACAGGGCTTTCGGCGCCAACGGATGGGCTGTCGCCCTTGTCGCGATCGCCGGTTTCGCAAGGCCGGGAGCCGCCCAGGCGGATCGGCCCTGAAGTCCTTGCTGGCGGGGCGACCCGTTTTGGCGAGGGCAGGATCTGCCCGGCCGCCTTGGGCAGCGATTTCAGGCGCGAGGATAATTCGCTCGCGGCGTCGCGAAACTCCGCCGCCAGCCGCGCGGCTTCCTCGCGCGCGCGCGCGCTGATGTCGCTGGCGTCACGGCCGGCGGCGTCATGAGCCGATACAGGGCGCGCGGCGTCATCCGTCGCCTCGGCCTGCATCTTTTCTGGCGCTTTAGGGGGTTCGGTCATTCATCTGCCTGGTGGTTCCGGTCGGCGCTCGCGCTGTTTCCGAAAAAGCGGGAACCGGTTCCCTCCTTCTCTGCGTCACGCTCTAAGCCCTTAGCATGGCGGGTTTCGGGCCGAAACGCGTGAAAAATGAGGAAGTCGCCATGTTTGGGCCGGCGCTCAAATTCCAGCGCCGGCCTGCGCCGGACGAACGCCGATCAGCGCAAAGTCACCCTTGGGCCGCCACGGCCTCGGCGGCGCGCAGCGCCCGCAAGAGGTTGCCGCCCGTCAGCCTGGCGAGGTCCTCGTCGCTCCAGCCGCGGCGCGCCAGCTCCGCCAGCAGGGCGGGATAGGTGTCGACCCCTTCAAGCCCGACCGGGGTGTAATCGATGCCGTCGAAATCAGAGCCGATGCCGACATGATCGACGCCGGCGATTTTCGCGATGTGTTCGACATGATCGGCGACCTGCGCCAGCGTCGCGTCGGGGCGCGGATTGGCGCTGACAAAGGCGTCGACGCCGGCGCTCACCGCCTCGGGGTCGCCGGGGTTCAGCGATGTCAGCCGGCCTTCCTCGGCGGCTTTGCGCGCGCCCCACTGGCGGATCGCTTCAGAAACGAACGCCGGATAAAAATTCACCATCACCACGCCGCCGTTCCCGGGCATCAATTTCAACACCTCGTCCGGCACGTTGCGCGGATGGCCGTTTAGCGCGCGCGCCGACGAGTGCGTAAAGATCACCGGCGCTTTCGACACCGCCAGCGCATCTTTCATCGCGTCGGCGCTGGTGTGCGAAAGATCGACCAGCATGCCGATGCGGTTCATCTCGCGCACCACGTCCTCGCCGAATGCCGACAGGCCGCCATGGGCCGGCGCATCGGTGGCGCTGTCGACCCAGTCGGTGGTTTTCGAATGGCACAGCGTCATGTAAAGAACGCCCTCGGCGCGGAAATCGCGCAGGATCGCAAGATTGTTGTTGATCGCCTCGCCGCCTTCCATGCCCAGCATCGAGGCGATGCGCCCCTCGCTTTCAATACGCGCGATGTCGTCGGCGCTGTCGGCGAATTCAAAAACGTCGCTGTACTGATCAACCATCTGGCGAACCAGGTCTATTTGCACATGCACCGCTTCCGCCGATTGCGCGCCCTCAAGCGCCGCCGGTACATAGACCGACCAGAACTGGGCGCCGACGCCGCCGGCGCGCAGGCGCGGAATATCGGTATGCAGCGGCGAGGCGAATTTGCTGGCGTCTTTGGTCAGATCGACCTTCGACAGATCGCCGTCGTAATACTCACGAATGGCGTAAGCGAGATCGTTATGGCCGTCGATCACCGGGGCGCGTGCGATCACCGCGGCGACGCGCGCGTCGATGACGTCGCCGGAAGATGCGTCTTGCGCGGCGTCCTGTGCAAGGGCGGGCGCAATCGCGGCGAGCGCAAGCGCGAACATGCTGGCGGCGGTAAGCAAATTTTTCATTTCATAATCCCTGTCGTGTCGCGGCAAACCGGTTAACCGCTTCCCCTGCGACAGACTCTAGACGATCCGCCTGCAAAGACCAGTGCGGCGAACTTGCGTCGTCGTTGATCAGATGAGGCGGCGCGCTATTCCGCGGCGAGTTTCTCGGGGCGTTTTGGGGCGGTTGCGCGCCCGTCATTGGCGGCGGCGGCGCAGCGCGAGAATTTCATCACCCCGTCGTCGATCCTGCCAAAACGCAGCGCCGCGACGTCGTTGAAATAGCTTTGCGGATTGCGCCATGGTGCGCGGTCGCCCTGTTTTGGCAGTTTGTCGGCGACGCGCGTGACATAGCCGGCGCTGAGATTGACGACCGGCTCGGGCTTCAGGGTCGGATCGTCATTGACCGGCGTTGCAATGTCAAAGCCCTTTTCGTCCATGTAATTCAGAAGCCGGCAGAAATAGCGGGCGATCAGATCGGCGCGCAGCGTCCACGACGAGTTGATATAGCCGAAAAAGAACGACGCGTTGGGCACGTCCGACAGCATCAAGCCGCGATAATGAAACGTGTTGGCGAGATCGACGGCGCGGCCGTCGACGCTGGCCGCCGCGCCGCCCATCGCCTCAAGCGCCAGCCCGGTCGCGGTGATGATGACATCGGCCTTCAGCCGCTCGCCGGACTTCAGCGCGATGCCGTCTTCGACAAAGCGCTCGATATGGTCGGTCACGACCGAGGCCTTGCCGTCGCTGATCGCCTTGAACAGATCGCCGTCGGGCACCACGCACAGGCGCTGGTCCCACGGGGCGTAGTGCGGGCGGAAATGGGTTTGCGCGTCATAGCCTGGCGGCAATTGCTCCTGCGCGAGTTTGAACAGGCTGTCGCTGCTTGCTTTTGGCCGGGCGCGGATCAGTTTGTAAATCACCTGTTGCTGGACGATGCGGTACCAGCGCAACAGGCGGAACGCCCATGAACGCGGCATGAATTTCGACATCACCGGTATCGCGTTCGAGCGTTCCGGCAGGTTGAAATACCATGTCGGCGAGCGTTGCAGCATGGTGACGTGCGCGGCCTTGTCGGTCATCGCCGGCAACAGCGTCACCGCCGTCGCGCCAGAGCCGATGATGACGACGTTCTTGCCGGCGTAGTCGTAATTTTCCGGCCATTTCTGCGGGTGGATGATATCGCCCCTGAAATCATCAGCACCGGGAAAATCAGGCGTATACCCGGCCGAATAGCGGTAATAGCCGGTGCACATCAGCAGGAAATTACACGCGTATTGCTTGTCGCCGTCCGGGGTCTTCACGTTGACGGTCCAGCGCGCGCGCGCCGTGTCGAACGCCATGTCCTCGACGCTTGTGTTGAAGCGGATGTGCCGGTCGATGCCGTATTGTTTCGCGGTGTCGACAAGATAGCTCTTGATCGACGGGCCGTCTGAAATCACCCGGTCGTCGCGCCAGGGATGTAAGCCGAAACCGAGGGTGAACATGTCGCTGTCGGAACGCACGCCGGGATAGCGGAACAGATCCCACGTGCCGCCGATTTCGGCCCGCGCCTCGATGATCGCATAGCGCTTGCCGGGGCAGAACTTTTCAAGATGGTGCGCCATGCCGATGCCGGAAATGCCGGCCCCGACGATGAGAACGTCGAAATATTCCACTATAATGCCGTTCGCTCTGTTCAACCTGCCGCGTGCGCATTTCACCATTGTGCGGGCGCTGCGCCAAGTAAACTAAGCAGTCTACTTCAATGCGGCAAGGCTTTTCCGCATGGGTTTCTGGTTGGCGTTCGCTTTGCCGCGAACCCGGCTATGGTCCGGCGATGGATAAACCGTTCTGGGAAACGAAATCGCTGGCTGAGATGACGGCGGCGGAGTGGGAATCGCTCTGCGACGGCTGCGGGCGCTGCTGCGTCGTGCTGCTTGAGGATGACGCGACCGGCCGGCTGTATGAAACCGATGTCGGCTGCAAGCTGTTCGATGCGCGCGCGCGGCGCTGCACCGATTATGCAAACCGCTCGGCGCGCGTGCCCGACTGCGTTCGTCTGAGTGCAGAGAATGCAGCCAGCCTCAACTGGCTGCCGGAAACCTGCGCCTATCGCCGGCTCGCCCACGGGCAGGGCCTGCCTGACTGGCATCCGCTGCTCACCGGCTCGAAGCGCGCCATGCTCGACGCCGGCGTCGCGGTGCGCGGCGTCTATCGCGAAGAAGATGTCCACCCCGACGATCTGTGGGACCATGTGACGGCCCCCCGCGCGAAAGCGCGAAAAATAAGAAAGCGCGAAAGCGCGAAACAAAAAGAATCGCGAAAGCGCGAAACAAAATGAAGCGCGAAAGCGCGATACATAGGAATCGCGAAAGCGCGCAATCCGTACAGGCTAAACAAATCGCGCTTACAGACTAATCACAATCAAATTGTAATAACGGCGAAAAACATCGAAACCCTCGCCCCCGAGTGCGATTTTGTGCAATATTTCGGGAAGATAAGGGTTTTGTTTGGCGGTGTTTCGTGAAATTCTGCCGTTGGTGGTTGAGTGAGAGTTGAACGCGCGCGCCGTTCGCGTCCTGACCGTCGCCCGCATCATATTCTGGGGAGAAAACAATGCCTGACAAGATCGAAGGAGCCTGTAGCGTGCGCTTGGGCGGCGTTCACTGGTTTTTGTACAACTACTCGGCGGTGCTCTGATGGCGATGGGCGCTGTTCTTTGTTCTCGGCGGCGTCAAGCTGATGCTGCTGGGCGGAACGGTGTATTACGTGCTCGCCGGCGGCGGTCTCGCCTATGCCGGCTGGCGTGTCTGGCAGGGCGACATCGTCGGCGTTTATGTTTTTCTCGGCGTGTTCGCGTTCACGCTGCTGTGGAATTTTTACGAGGCCGGCTTACGCTTCTGGGCGTCGGTTCCACGGCTCGCCGCGCCGATGGTGATTTGCTTCGTCCTGCTGTTCTCGACGCGGCTATTCCCGCCGGCGTCGGCCCCTGAGAAAATCGACCGGAAACTTCTTTACGCCGGCGGCTTCGCGATGCTGGGCGTTTTTGTTATTTATTTCGCCGCGATGTTTTTTCCGCACGAGATTGTGCGCAATCCGGTCGCGGTCACGCCCGGCAAGGAAACCGCGCGCAGGCCGGCGAATGGCGCGCTTACGGCCGCACCGGCGAGGGTGTGCGCTATGCGCCGCTCGACCAGATCACGCCGGAAAATGTGCGCAAGCTGGAAGTGGTGTGGACGGCGCGACACGGACAGGTTCCCGACGCGTACAAGGGCAATGCCGACCAGAACACGCCGATCTATGCCGGCGGCGTCGTTTATCACTGCGCTTATTCCAATGTCGTCACGGCGCTCGACGGCGCGACCGGCGAAATAAAATGGCAGTTCGATCCGAAGGCGAGCGCGCCGATCTGGCAGCGCTGCCGGTCGATCGCCTATGTCGATCCGGCGACGCTTCCCGGCGCCGCTGCGAATGCGGACAATTGCGGCCCGCGCATCGCCATGGCCGCCGCCGACGGCCGGCTGATGAGCATTCGCGCATCGGACGGCGCGTTATGCCCTGATTTCGGCGATAACGGCGTCGTCAACCTGCTCGAAGGCATGGGCGACAATCCCGAGGGTCAGTACATGCCGACGACCGGCGCGATCCTCGCGGGCGACAAGATCGTCATTGGCGGCTGGGTGATGGACAACCAGTCCATCGGCGAGGCGCCGGGCGTGGTGCGCGCGTTCGATGCGCTCACCGGCGAACTTCAATGGGCGTGGGACCCCGGCAATGAGGCGATCGACAAACTGCCGCCGCCGGGCGAGACCTATACCCGCGGCACGCCGAATGTCTGGGCGCCGATGTCGTTCGACCCGGTTCTCAACATGGTCTACCTGCCGACCGGCAATGCGACGCCTGACTATTGGGGCGGCACGCGCACCCCGGCTGACGACAAATACAGCGCCTCGGTTGTCGCGCTCAATCTCGACACCGGCGCACCGGCGAGCCGCTGACGGAAGTGACCGAGCAACCGGTTCCGCAGGGCGATCTGACCGGCGAGCGTTATTCGCCGACCCAGCCGTTCTCGACCGGCATGCCGCAGATTGGCGTCGACGAACGCATTCTCACCGGCAAATATAGCTGGGGCATGACGCCGCTCGACCAGCTCTATTGCCGCATCCGGTCGGCGAAAACGGAATGGCGCGGGCTGATGACGCCGCCGACGACCGAGTTCTATTTCGAGTATCCCGCTCAGACCGGCGGCATGAACTGGGGCAGCGTCTCCTTCGACCAGACCCGCAACCTGCTGCTCGTCAACGACATGCGCTGGATCAACCGTTCAAGGATGATTCCGGTTGAAGAAACCGGCGGCAAGGACATGAGCGGCGGCAGCGAGGGCGGGCCGATGCGCGGCACGCCCTATCAGATTTTCATAGACTACAACACGGTGAAATATCTCAACACCCCGTGCTATGAGCCGCCTTACGGCACCGTGACCGCGATTGATCTCGCGACGCAGCAGGTCAAATGGCAGATCCCGATGGGCACCACCCAGGACATCGGCCCGTTCGGTCTCAAGACCAGCATCGCCTTCAACACCGGCATGCCGACGCTTGGCGGCCTGCTGACCACGAAATCAGGCGTTGCGTTCTTCGCCGCGACGCAGGATTTTTATCTGCGCGCCATCGACACCGAGACCGGCAAGGTGCTGTGGAAAGACCGCCTGCCGGTCGGCAGCCAGTCCGTGCCGATCACCTATCTCGACAATCAGGGCCGCCAGATCATTCTGGTGCAGGCCGCCGGCGCCCGACACAATATGGATGTGCGCGGCGACTACCTGATCGCCTATGCCCTGAAGAAATAATCGCGCAGGCGCCATGTGTCAGGCGCGGGGCGTAAGCGCGGGGCGTCAGGTCCCAGTTGTCAGGCGACGCGCCTTTGCCTCGCCTGGCATTTCAAGATAAGGTGAACCGGTTCGACGGGTGATGAAGAGGGGCGCGCCGGGTGGGGAGCAGGACGACACGATTTTTCGCAATCGCGGCCGCGGCCCTATTGGCCGCGTCGGGCTGCGGCGCGGCCGATTCTTCTTCTGAGACCGATGCAAACTTGCAGATGGCGCAAATGCAATCCGGGGCGCAGCCAGTTGGCGCCCCGCAGCCGGCCGGCGCGCGCACTGCGGGGGTCAATGCGGTTCGCGCGGCGCGGCCGCTGCCGGCCGGCGTTTATGAAATGCAAAGCGCCCGGATGGTCGACAATAACGGTTTTGAGCGTCCGCTCGTCGCCGCGACGATTTTGATTCCCGCCGGGTGGACGCTGAAAGGCGGCGTTCAGTGGGGCGCGTTCGGACTTTGCGGCCCCGATTACGCCTCCAATGTCGATATCGCCTCGCCCGACGGCGCTTCGCATCTGCGGGTCTTTCCGGCTGCAAACTGGAGCGCCACGCAAAGCAATATGCCGATCGGCCCGCAACAACCGCCGCAGGGCGGGTGCGAAAGCGCAGCCTATCGCGGCGTTCATGACTATTTGCAGGCGACGGCGGCGCGGCTGTTTCCCGGCGCGCGCGTTCTCGATTATCGCGACCTCCCGGACGAGGCCAGGGCGATGCGCGACATGCTCGCGCAAAATCCGCCGATGGCGTCGCCAACCATGCGTACACAGATTAATTACGAGGCGGGAGAAATCCTGATCGCCTATCAAGAGGGCGGGCGCGACATGCGCGCGGCGATCAGCGCCGGAACGCTGGTCATGCAAGTCGCGCTGATGAGCATGATGACGCCGGGCCAGGTCGATTATTCCTATGTGTCGGGCTGGCCGGGCGAGATCACGGTGGCGAGCGCGCCGGCCGGCGCGCTCGATCTCGGCTTGCGCCATCGGATCGCGCGCTCGGCGCGGTTCCAGCCCGAATGGATTGCGCGCTTGCGCCAGTATCAGGAACGCAAAGCCCAGCAGGCGATGAAAAGCAGCGCCGACCGGCACAAGATCAATATGGATGCGATCAAGAAACAGGGCGAAATCCAGAGCGGTATATATTCCGCCCGTGATCTCTCCAGCGACCGCTCGCAGCGCGAATATATCGAATCGGTGCGCGGCGTCGAAACTTATGACGATCCGGTTACCGGCGATCCGGTCGAACTCGATTACACTTACAATTACGCCTATCGCGTCGACGGCCGCGACGCCTATATCCTCACCAATGACGCGAACTTCAATCCCGGCGATTTCGGCGTCACCGCCCAGATCATGACGCCAACTCCCTGAGGCCAAAGCTGGCGGGAGCCGGCCGGAAAAAGGAAAGAACTGAAAGATGATGAAGACCCTGTCGCTTGTCGTTTCGACCATTGCGCTCGCCGCCGCCGGTATTGGAGCTGCGGCCGCGCAGGACAGTTTTGGCGGCCAGCAGCCCGCGCCCCAGCAATATCCCCAGCCGGGTGGTTATCCTTCGCAACAGCCGCAGCCCGGCTATCCGCAACCGCAGAACACCCCGCCGGCCGGCGGCGCCATGCAAGGCGTCGATGTCGCGGCGGAGCGGCAGGATTTCGGCGTCGCGCCGACCGCGACCCTTCACAACGGCGCCATGCACGGGCCGACGCCGGCGAGCATCCCCGGCGGCCAGCTCATCACCACGGTCGGCGTTCAGGAACTCGTTGTCGGACAAAAGGCGCCGTATTTCCTGTTCGACGTACTCGGCGGCCCGGAAACGCTGCCCGGCGCCATGCCGGCGGTCTGGCTGTCGCAGCCGGGGTCTTTCAATGACCAGATCCAGCAGCAGATGTCGCAGATGTTCCAGCAGGGCATGCAGGGCCGCAAAGACATGCCGATGATCTTTTATTGCCTGTCGACGCAGTGCTGGATGTCGTATAATGCGGCGCTGCGCGCCATTAATGCGGGGTATACGAACGTTTTATGGTATCGCGGCGGCATCGAGGCGTGGAAGGCCGCCGGCCTGCCGACGCAATCGGCGCAACAGCCGGGCGGCTACGCGCCGCAACCCGGCCAACAGCCGGGCCAACAGCCGGGCGGCTATCCGCAGCAGCCCCAGCAGCCGGGCGTCTATCCGCAACAGCCAGGCGCGTATCCGCCGCCCCAGCAATATCCGCAACAGCCGGGCGGCTACCCGCAGCAACCCGGCCAACAGCAGGGCGGTTATCCGCCGCCGCCGCAATTCCCCCAGCAGGGCGGCTATCCGCAACAGCCCCAACAATACCCGCAACAGCAATATCCTCAGCAGGGCGATTATCCGCAGCAATAGGCGAGGCTGCGCCGGCGCGGATGACGGGGTTCTGGATCGTGCGGCCTTCGCGCATCCTTTCGGGCGCGCGCCATAGTGTTGACGGCGCGGGCGGGCGCGGTCATTTGCATCGGGTGGCGTATTTATCGAGGCAGCTTTTGGGGGCTCAATGATCCTGCGCCGCGTCATCGAACATTTCCGCAAACAGGAATGGACGGCGATCTTCCTCGACTTCGTGATTGTCGTCGTCGGCGTGTTCATCGGTATCCAGGTCTCGAACTGGAATGAGCGCAACGCCGAGGTGCGGCAGGGCCGCGACTATCAGGACCGCATCGTGGCGGACCTGCGAGCGGACCATGCAACCACGCAAACCCAGCTCGATTATTACCGCACCGTTTTGGAGAACATCGTCGAGGCCGAGCGCCTTCTGGGGCTCGCCGAGCCTGAGCCGCGGGCCCTGCTTGTCGCCGCCTACCGCGCCAGCGAACTCGCGAAAATTCCGAAAAATCGCGCAACATGGGAACAGATCGTCTCCTCAGGCCATGTCGGGCTGTTATCGAAAAGCGTGCTCGATAGCGGGTTGGCGGACTATTACAAATATAATGGTGCGAAAAATAACAGTTACGATTTACTGGAAGTCTCGCCCTATCGCAGGACCGTGCGCTCGATCATTCCCGTGCGCGTGCAATTGCTGATACGCGAAGGATGCAGCGACCTGACCGATGAAGTCCAGGTGATCACGGGATTTGCCGCCGAATGCCGGCTGGACGTCGATGCTGCGACGCTGGAAGAAATCGCGGCGCAGTTGCGCGCCTCGCCGGCGTTGAAAGCGGATCTTCGCTACCAGCTTTCGCTGGTGGTTTCGGTTGTGAACAATGAACAGGGAAATATCGTGCTTCTGGACCGGTTGCTGGGCGCGCTCGGCGCCGAAGGCGGGGGGCAATGATTCCGCCGTCGCGCGCATCGCAGCGGTCGACTATGTATATGACAAGGCGTTCGATCGCGAACTGCCGGATGTTCTGCGCTTGTCGGTCGAAACCTGGCGAGTCCCCGAAGCGCCGCCGGTCACCGAAAACGATCTCGATCGTCTGACGGGCTCGATAAACCTCATCCGTATCACTGCCGGCTCGCGCAACGGATAGAATCGCTGATCAGCTGAGGCCATCTCGGCCTTATCAAGAACTGCGAGCTGGCGCGTCAGATCCAGCAATATTACAATCAGTATGATGATGTTCGCGACACAGCCGGAGACGATTTCCGGGCGTTTCGCAACGACGGCGCGCTGAGTTGATTTTGTGAGTATGCCCGTGCCACAGTGCACAGTCGACGGCGCCGGGACGGCGTCGATGACGCAGCGGGGGCGCATGCTGACATCATGAAGCAGATGTGAAGGAGGAGTTTCCCGATGTGTGATGAAAAAGATTTCGACAAATTACGATCAGCCGCGCTCAGCCGCCGGCGGTTTTCGACCATGGTCGCCGGGGCCGGGCTGACGCTGTCGCTCGGCGCATGTTCGTCGGGCGCGCCCGGCGCCGGCGATGCGGATACGGATGATGCATATGCGGATAAGACGGGCGCGGCGGACGGCGCTGCGCTGGAAGAGCGTATGGTGTCGGTCGCGACCGCAGACGGCGCGATGGATGCGTTTTTCGTCCACAAGCAGAACGCGTCCGCGCCCGCAGTCATCATCTGGCCGGATATCGCCGGGCTGCGTGAGGCGTTCAAGATGATGGCGCGCCGTCTCGCCGGGGCTGGTTATGCGGTGCTGGTTGCAAACCCCTATTACCGCAACGCGCCGGCGCCGCAATTCGCCGACTTTGCCGATTTCATCGAACAGGAAGGGTTTGCAAAAGTGCGCCCGTGGCGTGAGGCGGCGAATGCGGCTGCGATCATGCGCGATGCGGCGGCGCTTGTGGCGTTTCTCGATGCGCAGGGCGCGGTCGACGCGGCGCGCGGCGTCGGCGTTCAGGGCTATTGCATGGGCGGGCCGTTCACGATCTGGAGTGCGGCGGGCGTGCCCGCGCGCATCCGCGCCGCGGCGAGCTTTCACGGCGGCGGCCTTGTCGGCGATGACGAGACGTCGCCGATCAACCTGATGGACGACGTCAACGCGCAATTGCTGATTGCGATTGCGCAAAACGACGATGCGCGCGCGCCCGACGACAAGACAAAACTGCGCGCCGCGGCCGACGCGCAAGGGGTCATCGCCGAGATCGAGGTTTACGCCGCCGATCACGGCTGGACGGTCTATGACGCCCCTGCCTATGACGCGGCCGAGGGCGAGCGCGCCTGGGCGCGCCTGCTCGCGCTTTACGCCGCAGCGCTATAGGCCGCGCCAATGCTCCTGAGGCGGATGATCGACCATGTGAAGGCCCAGAACTGGACGGCGGTCGCGCTTGACTTCGTCATCGTCGTCGTCGGCGTTTTCATCGGCATTCAGGTCGCAAACTGGAATGATGCGAACGCCGCCAAGGCGCGCGAAACCGAATTGCTGGTTGCGCTTCGCGAAGAAATAGAAACCTCGATCAAGATCACCGACCAGAAAGCCGATGCGATCTCACAGGTCGTCAGCGCCGGTGAACGCTCGCTTGACTTTCTGGCGGACGGCGCGCCCTGCGGCGATGATTGCTGGCCGGTGCTGGTTGATTTCTTTCACGCCTCGCAATGGCAGCCGATCGACGTCACCCGCACCACCTATGACGAGATGCGCCGTCAGGGCCTGCCGCGCTCGCGCGAGGTTATCAACGCGATGGAGGCCTATCTGGCGCAAAATGTCGTCCTCTCGATCACCAATCTTCCGCCCGCCTATCGCTCGCGGGTGCGTCAGTTAATTCCGCTCGACGTGCAGGACTATTACTGGAAGACCTGTTTCACGCTGGATAACGGCGCGGAAAGTTATGTCCTCGACTGCCCCGAAGGCGTCGCCGACGATGTCGCGGCGCGTGCGGTCGCCAACATTGCCGCCGATCCCGATATGGCGCCGCTGCTGACCGAATGGGCGGGCCTTAACACCGTGACGCCCCTTGACCTTCGCAAACAGAACGAGGCCGCCGCCGCCGCCATCGCCGCGATCGATGAAGAGCTGGAGCGCCGTAAATGATTCTCCGCCGCGTCATCGCTCACGTGAAAAACCAGCACTGGACGGCGGTGTTCCTCGACTTCGTCATCGTCGTCGCGGGCGTGTTCATTGGCATTCAGGTCTCGAACTGGAATGATGAGCGTGAGGATCGGCGGACTGAAACCGAATATCTGACGCAATTACAGGTCGATCTTCACAATATAGAACGAGAGATCAACGCACAGATCGAATTCGAACAGTTTCAAGCCAATCTGGCGACAGGGCTTTTCGATTTGATCCGCGATGACGTCTCAAAAAGCCGCGCACAGAAGATCAACATGGGGCTGAACCAGTTAACCGTCCGCCGCACATTGCGGGTGCAAAGCCCGACATTTCTCGATCTCCAGAGTTCCGGCAATCTCAAGCTTATCTCCGATCCGGCCCTGCGCACGGCGATCATCTCTTATTTTTACCGCACAACCCGGCTTGAGGCGGCGATAGACAAGAACAACATATTCTTCGTCGATCAGGGTTTCAATGAATTCATCCGTAGCAAGAATGTCACTGCGCGCGCGTGGGACAGTGGCCTGATGAAACAGCAATTGCCCTCCTCCGTTGAGCTAAGTTCGGCATTTACTGAATCCACAAAAGCCAGTCGCCTATACAATATCACAGCCGCTTTTCTCGACGCCGCGCCGGAGGCCATGATTTGGGAGGAGATGATTTCCCAACTGACCTGGCGCGGCACAATCGCGATCAATAACGAAGGCATTGCCGTGCGATTAGGCGACGAGACCAAAGCGCTTAGTACGAAACTGGCGCACCGCCTTGAGGAGCGCACGCCATGATCCTCCGACGCGTCATCGACCACGTGAAAGCGCAAGCCTGGACGGCGGTGTTCCTCGACTTCGTCATCGTCGTCGCGGGCGTGTTCATTGGCATTCAGGTCTCGAACTGGAATGATGAGCGCGCCGCTTATGGCCGGCGCGAACAGGTCAAGGCGACGCTTCTCACCGATCTGCATGACGCCAGCGCCGTCACGCATGACGGGATTTATCTGCCGGTGCTGCAAGGGCTGGCGGACTGGCGGGCGGCGTTCGACCGCGGCGAGCGGCCGCCGCCATATTTTTTCCGGATCGAGGGCTCTGACACGCCGCCGGAGACATGGAACACATTGCAGCAGGAATCGCTTGCCGAACTGTTTGATCCCGTAAGCCTGTTCGATCTCGGCTTTTATTATTCCGAACAACGCGGCATCGCCCGCAAATATATTCGCTACGCCGTATTTGTTGAAAACGAAATCCTGCCGCGGCTGAAGCAGGATGCATCGGTTTTCTATACCGATGACGGATCGGCGCTGAAACCGGAATACGCCGCCAGCATGGACCGCGTGCTTGAATTCGCTGAAGAGTCAGAAGTCATGCGGCGATGGGCCCGGTGTCTCATCTTTCGTATCGAGGCGGCGCGGTCCTTCGAAACGCTCTGCCGACGGAGCAATTACCGGCTTGACGGCATGCCGGCGCCAGAGGGGCGAGCGTCATGATCCTGCGCCGCATCACAATGGCCCTGAAGCGACAGGACTGGATCACGGTCTCGATCGAGACCCTGATCGTGGTGCTCGGTGTCTTCCTTGGCCTGCAGGCCAATAACTGGAACGAGGCGCGGGTTGAACGCGGGATCGCGGATGCGCTGGTTGAGAGGATGATTGGTGAGGCGAGGGATGCTAAAGCCGCTCTTGGCGCCTATCGTCACGTCCATACGGAAATCCGCGACCGCGCAACGGAACTCGCTTTGCGGCTCGCCGGCGTCGAGAAATGTCTTGCGGCCACCGACGAGTTGAAGACCCTGGTCATCGTTATTGGTGATTTTCCGCCGCCGAGATTTTCCCTGCCGAATGCAAAACAGTCGCTCAATACCGGCGAGCTTGCATTGGTGCGCTCGGCTGAACTTCGCGACAGCGTGCAGAAAATCGTCGATGAGATGGATTTTCTCGAACGCCAGTGGCAACGATATGTCCGCATCAAACAGGACACCGAACAGGAGGTTGCAAAGGCCGCCGGTCTCGAACTGACGGGGTATGGCGCGCTGAAATCCGGCGAGGTTATCGGTTTGGGCGATATGCGGCGGTACAAGATCAAAACGCCTGACCGGATTTGCGGAAATGCGGACGTCATCGCGCTGGTTTCAAATGTCGAGATCACGCAGCAGGTTTACAGCGTCTATCTGGAGCAGGTCGATACTAGCCTCAATAAGTATCTCGCGACGCTGCAAAATTATGCCGGCGGCGCGCGACAAAACCCGCCGACAACGGAGCGTGGCCGATGATCCTTCGCCGCATCGCCGAACACGTCAAAGCCCAGAACTGGACTGCCGTCGCGCTCGACTTCGTCATTGTCGTTGCCGGCGTTTTCATCGGCATTCAGGTCTCGAACTGGAATGATGCGCTGGCTGAATCGGCCAGAGAACGACAGGCGCTTGCGGCGATCCTCGATGACCTCCGGGCAGATCGGCAAATGTTGAAAAACGCCATGGAGATGGCGCAGGTTAACATAGACGCTTCAAACCAGGTCTTTCACAAGGCGGGTTTCGCGCCGGTTGAAGTGATCGCCATACCGGAATCAATCGAAAGTTTGTTGGAAGGCGCGGCGATCAAGCCGCCATCCCCGAGCACGCTTCCCGAAATTCAAAAGGCAAATCTATGGGCCCGCATCACGATGCATTATTACCCGTCGCAGAGCGACGCCGCGGTTGCAGCACTTATTGCAACCGGTAATCTTCACCTTATCAAGGATGCGGACCTCGTGCGCGAACTGCAATCCTACAAATCGCTTTGGGCGACTTTGGAAAACGCGAATGATACGACGTTCCGCCCCTTCAGAGATCGCACAGTTTTCGCCGGCCAGGATCTCGGCCTCAGCCCATTTACAAATATTTCGAGCGACGAACTGACTGATCATATCGAAGCGAATCCCAAACTGAGCGCTGCTATACGAACGCTTGCGGAGTTTACCATCCTGCAACACGCCAGCGAGGCCTCTCTCGACCGACGAGCAATCGACCTCATCGACCGTATCAAAGGCGAGATCCGTCAATGATCCTGCGCCGTATCTCCCATTCGCACAAGGCCCAGATTGGGGCCGCCGTCACCCCAGGTTGTCGGCGCTTCAACTTTCTTGCCTGTGCAGGTTATATTAACGAGGCCGACGAATGACGCTCAATGACCTATATTTGATTTCACAGATCATTGCTGTTTTGCTGGTGGCGCCGACACTGTTATATCTGGCGCTGCAAATCCGGCAGGGTACGGAGCAACTTCGCTCCGAGAGCAGGCAGACGCAACTCGAAAATGATCAGGTCGGTGTTTATAAATTTGTTGAGTTTCCTGAACTCGGGCGAATTTCTTCACAGATTCAGGCGCCAACTTTCGAAGAAAAGACCAAGCTGGCGTTCTGGATGATTGGCCAGATGCGCGCGCGTGAATATGAATGGCTACAATATAAAAGCGGGGCCATGACAAAAGAGGCTTGGGAGACTTATCGCGGCGTGATCTATTTTGTTTTGGGGACGCCGCGAAACAAAGCACTGTGGAATCTGTGTAAAACGTATTTCAACCCGGGATTTGTCGCATCAGTCAGCGAATTGACCCGCGACGCTCCCCCAACAGACTTTTGGGAACAGTTGGAAAAAACCGGTTAACGAGGGGGCAATCAATGGTGGCGCCATTGAATTTCGACAGCATGAACAAATGGCTGGCGCTGGGGACGAAGATAGATGTCGCCGGGCTCATTGTCGAAGCGCTCATTGTCGAAGCGCTGGGCGAGAAAATCCTGGCCAATCAACTCGATCTTGTGTTCAGTGTTGCACTCGCCCCAAATGAAATCGGTGCTGAATAATGATCCTGCGCCGCATCGCCGAACACGTCAAAGCCCAGAACTGGACTGCTGTCGCGCTCGACTTCGTCATTGTCGTTGCCGGCGTTTTCATGGGTATTCAGCTTGGCAACTGGAACGAAGCGCGCAACGAAAATAATCAGCTTGACCAGCAATTGACGTCCCTGCGCGTTGAACTGGAGGAGAACCAGCAACATTTTAGCGATTATCGCGCCGAGCTTGTCCAGCAGATGGACGACGTCAATGCGCTGCGGGCCGCGTTCAAGAAACACCCGCCGGCGATCTCCGCTGAGGAAGTCAATGCGCGATTGTTAAATGTCGGACGCATCAAGGTCTTTGCGCCCGATCTGACGGCGTTGAATGAGCTTGCCGAAACCGGCGGCCTGCGCCGGATTCCGGAAAAGAAGACCAGACAGGCGATCAGCGATTGGCAACGCGCGCTCGACAGCGTCACTCGAAATTATGACGACGGCCTTCGCGAACGCGATGGCGTTTTTAATCCCTTCCTGCTGACGCATATCGTCTATGGGCCGTTGCTTGAACAATCTTATATTGTCGGCGAGGGAATTGAAAAATCGAAATTCCGAACCGATGTCTCCGCGCTCGCCGAAAGCCGGGACGTCGATAACCAGCTCGCTTATCGATACGGCATTACCGGCTCGACCGTTTATGTGCTGGACGCCCTGGTCACGCAAACAACGCAGCTGATCGACATGCTCTCCCGGCAGGAGGCGAAACGATGATTCTCCGCCGTGTCATCGACCACGTGAAAGCGCAACACTGGACGGCGGTGTTTCTCGACTTTGTCATTGTCGTCGCGGGTATCCTGATCGCGTTCCAGATCACCGCATGGAGCGAGACCAGCAGGGAACATCAGCGCTCGGCGGAATATCTGTCGCGTATTCGCGCCGACCTCGCCGCCGACATGGCGGAGCTGAATACGCACCAGAGTTTCTGGCGCGAAGTCGCCGAGGAGGGCTACAAGGCTATCCATTACGCCGAAACCGGCGAGACGGCGGGTGCGACCGACTGGGAGATCCTGCGTGCATTCCTCAACGCCAGCCAGGCGTGGCAGTTCACTTTCATCGATTCGACCTATTCGGAACTGCGCAGCGCCGGGGAGCTGAACCTGATCCCCGACCCTGACATGCGAAGCGCCTTGGCCGATTATTATGTCCTCGTCGCCGCGCGCCGCGGCGGGCTGGGGCCTTATAATCTGTTGCCGGCGTATCGTGAAAAAATCCGCGGCCGCACGCCGTCGCAGATTATGCGCTATTATTGGCGGGCGTGTTTTGAGCAGGGGCCGGGTGTGCAGGTTTTCATCGACTGCCCGCCGCCGGAAAACGCGCCGGACCTGAAAGCGGTTATTGACGGATATGCGGCCGACCAGCAGATCCTCGACGATTTGCGCTACTGGACGGACACGCAGACAATGGCGCTGGATCTAGCCGATTTTGACCTTGGCCGCGCGCAATCGCTGATCGATCAAGTGGATAAGATGAAATGATTTTGCGCCGCTTCATAGACCATTTCCGCAAACAGGCGTGGACGGCGATTGCGCTCGATTTCATTATTGTCGTCCTCGGCGTCTTCATCGGCATTCAGGTCTCGAACTGGAATGCGGCGCGCGCCCAGCGCATTGACGCGGCGCTCTATCATGACCGTCTTGTCGCCGACATGCGTCTTGAGGCGTATAATTACCAGGTGCTTCGCGATTACTATCGCGACGTGCGCAAGGCGGCGGAACAAACCTATGCCGGGCTGACCGGCGCCGCCGCGCTGACCGACACCTCTCTTGTCGTCAGTGCGTTTCGCGCCAGCCAGTTCAGTTGGGCCGAGCGCCACCGTGCGACCTTTGACGAGCTTGTCGGTTCGGGCAATCTTGACCTCATCACCGATGACGATCTGCGCACGCTGGTGACCGGCTATTACGGGATGGCGCTGCTGGAGGAAGTCAGCCTTGAAAGTCAGCGCTCGGAATATCGCCGCGCCTTGCGCATGACCCTTTCGCCCGGCATCCACGAGGCGCTGAACGCCCAGTGCGGCGACAAGCAGATCGAGGGCGCGCCCGACGGGTATACGACGCTCGATTACCCTTGCGATTTCCGCTGGCCGGGCGATGAGATCGCCGCCAGCGCCGACATGTTGCGCGCCGACCCCGCAATGCCCGGCCTGTTGCGCCTGCGCATCGCCAATCTCAGGGCGCGGGAGTTTGCGCTGGCGATCAATTGGAACACCTATCGTCTGGATGAATTTCTGGCGTCCGCGCGCTGATTTCAGGCCCCTGATTTCAAAACCGTTATTTTGCAGCGCCGAAGGCGCCTCAAGGCCGCGATTGACTCGGCATTGGTGATCGTTTCTTGTCGTACACACGCCAGTACGGCGGGGGCTGAAAGGATTGGAAGCGGAGGATATGTCATGGCGATTTTTGGAAACGGACCTGTGGCGATGATTTCCGGCCTTGTGGTGGCCGCCGCCGCCGGCGGCGCGGCCTTTTTCGCATTCGATGACCGCGCGCCGGCGTCAGCGGGAACCGCGCCCGCCCCGGATGTCGCCGCCGCCATTGAAGCCGGGCCCGCACCGGCGCCGGCGACCGCCGAAGCCGTCGCCGCCGATCCTGCGCCCGCCGATCCTTCGGAGGCTGAAACTGACGGCGCACGCGACATCCGGCTGGCGCAGAACGAGCCGCCGGCGGAAGACGCGCCGCGCGCCGCTGCGCCGGCGTCGCTCAATTTCACGCTCGGTTCGCTTGACGATCTGCGCCGCGAGCCGGTGGCGTCATTGCTGGAGAAAATCGACTCCATTCCCGATGTCGCGGAACGCACCAAGGTGTGGACGGCGAGCGCCGATGTCGCCAGCGCGCCAGGCGTTGAAACATTCTACCACGTCAAGGGCCCGGTCACCTGCGGGCGCGTCGGCTGCGATCTTGTCGTGCTTGGCGATGTCGGCGGCGCGCGCACGCTGCTGCTCGACACCGTTGCGGAGGATGTCGCCTCACCGCAGGTGGATACGCTGGTTGTGAATGCAGGAACGCCGGCGGAAGTGACATGGGTGTTCGACGGCGCGGAATTTGTCGAACAGCGCTGACGCGCGCTATTGTGCGCCTGATGTCATCTTCTGCGCCCGCATTGCGTGCGCGTGCGCAGTTTTGATCGCGCCGCACCGGCGCCATTGTTGACTCTGCGCCAATGTTGAATTCACAATACCTGCGCGCCCGCCTATCCTCCGTGGCGTTGTGTCCGGCGGGACAGCCGGGCGAAGAGACGACCTCGATCGGGCCTCAAAGGGGAGAGTGTACCATGCGTTATAAGATTGCATCCCTCAAAACATTTTCAGTCATGCCCGCGCTTGCCGTGATGGCGCTCGCCGCCGCCGCGCCGGCGGCGGCGCAAACCGTCGATGACCGGCAAAGCGTGCAGCTTTCATCGAGCCTCATCATGACCAATCGCGCCGTCGGCGTCGAAGGCCGGATGAAACAGGTCAGATGGGCGAGCGCGCCGCAGCGCGAACTGGTCGACAAGCGGTTGACGAAGACCATGCGGCGGCTGGCGGCCGCGCCAGACGCGATGGGCCGGACGCGGATATGGACGGCGCGCGCCGATATTTGCGATTTGCCGGGCGAAGAAATCCTGATGCAGATCAGAAGCCCGCTCACCTGCGGCACGCTTGGCTGCGAGATGGTGATCCTCAGCGACGCCGGCGGGGCGCCGCAGGTGGTGCTTGAAACCGTGGGCGACACCATCGACACGCGATCGTCCGGCGAGATCATCGTCAATCGCGGCGACCGGCACGAACGCTCGTTCAGATATTCCGTGGGCGAATTCCGCCGTATGCGGAATTAACGGCGCCGGCTGTCAGACAAGTTGAGGGAGCGCGTTATGCACCGTTTATTTTTTCAGGCCGCCGCAGTCGTTCTGGCCGCCGCCGCGCTCGGCGCGTGCGGCACGTCATCGCCGCCGACCTTTCCGCCGACCACCCCGCCGACTACGCCGCCGACCACCCCGGGCTTCGTCGGCGACGTCGATGATTTTTACCACGCGCTGGCGATGCGCGAATCCGGCGGCAATGCCGGGGTTGAAAACACCTTTGGCTATCTCGGGCTGTACCAGATGGGCGAGCCGGCGATGATGGACGCGACATGGTATGACGAGGTTGCGCCGAACGAGACCTCGCGCAATGACTGGATCGGGCTGTGGCTGGCGCGCGCGCAATCGAACGGCGTCACCTCCAAAGCCTCCTATCTTGCCCGCCCGACCGCGCAGGACATCGCCGTGCGCCAGTATCACGACCGCGTCGCCGGCTATATCCGCGCCCTTGGCCTGCTCAATTATGTCGGCGACACCGTCAACGGCATTGAGATCACCAAATCGGGGCTGCTCGCCGCGTGTCACCTGCTCGGTTGCGGCACGGTGCGGGATTATCTCGAAGCGCCGGGGTCGGGAACGCCGGCCGACGCCTATGGCACCACGATCGAGGAATATCTCAGCCTGTTCGCCAATTACGAAACGGTGTTCTAGGGCTTGTTGAGATTCAGGATTCCCAAGGCGGTCGAACTTTGATTCAAACTCCTTTTTGGGAGTTTGGCGATGGTTCGACTGGTGCTGACGGACGCGCAGTGGGCGCGAATGGAGCCGCATTGTCTCGGCAAGCCGAGCGATCCGGGCCGTTCGGGGAAGGACAACCGGCTGTTTCTTGAAGCGGTTTTGTGGATTGCGCGCACGGACAGCCCGTGGCGCGATCTGCCGGCGTCTTTCGGCAAGTGGAACACGGCTTTCAAGCGGTTCCGCGACTGGGTGAAGGCGGACGTCTTCAAGCGCCTGTTCGACGCCGTTTCCGATGATCCCGACATGGAATACGCGATGATCGACGCGACCATCGTGCCGGTCCATCGTCATGGACACGGCGCTAAAGGGGGACTCAAAGCCAGGCCATCGGCAAGTCGAAAGGCGGCTGGACGACGAAGATCGTCGCGCTGACCGACGCGCTCGGCAATCTCGTGCGCTTCGAGCTGCTGCCGGGCAATCGCTACGACACGGTCGGCGTCGCGCCGCTCATCGACGGCGTCGAGTTCGGCGCGCTGATCGCCGACAAAGCTTATGATTCCAATTGGATCATCGAAGACATGAACGAACGCGGCGCCAAGATCGTCATTTCGCAGCGCCCGCAGCGCCGAAACCCGCTCGAGATCGACGAGGAGATGTACAAGTGGCGACACCTCGTCGAAAACTTCTTCTGCAAACTCAAGGAGTTCAAGCGCATCGCCATGCGCAGCGACAAAACCGACCCAAGCTACAAAGCCATGATCTACGCCGCCGCTGCCGTCATCCATTCACGCTGAATCTCAACAAGCCCTAGAGCATTTTCCGACGAAGTGGACGCCGGTTCGTCGCGAGAAAATGCGATCAGGCAAG
Source organism: Parvularculaceae bacterium (assembly GCA_041398145.1). Taxonomy (GTDB): domain Bacteria; phylum Pseudomonadota; class Alphaproteobacteria; order Caulobacterales; family Parvularculaceae; genus Amphiplicatus. The sequence goes on from JAWKVF010000001.1 coordinate 240,743, forward strand.
AAGAGCATTTTCCGACGAAGTGGGAACCGGTTCGTCGCAAGAAAATGCGACCAGGCAAGAAGAGCATTTTCCGACGAAGTGGACGCCGGTTGCACGCTTGTTGCGCAAGGCGCCAGGCGCTTGCCGGCAACCGGCTTTACGCTTTCAACTGGGTATAGGCCGTCCACGCATCGGCGGCGTACATCAGCGCCGGCCCGCCGCCGAGATAGACCGTCATGCCCAGCATTTCGGCGACCTCCGCATCGCTGGCGCCCGCCTCGACCAGCGCCTTGGCGTGAAAGCCGATGCAGCCGTCGCAGCGCAGGGCGACGCCGATGGCGAGCGCGATCAGCTCCTTGGTTTTCTTGTCGAGCGCGCCGTCGGCGGTCGCCGCCGCAGCCAGCGCGCTGAACCCTTTCAAGGTGTCGGGAATCTCCCCGCGCAGGCCCTTGATGCCGCCATTGATGCCGGCCATCAGTTCGCGATAGTCCTTGTGGGCTTGGCTCATTAACGCGTTCCTTCCTGTCGTCGTCGCCTCAGTCTATCGCAACAGGGTGCGGCCTTGCTTGAGCAAGGTCAAACCGTTCGATATCGTCGACCTCAATACCAATCGGGGCGAGCCCGGGCGCGGCTGATTTCAGATCGCGCGCTGCGCCTGCCGGGTGCGGGCGAACTGACGCCTCATTCATCCTTCTGATTGACGAAGATCAGCACCAGCGCGCTGGCGGCGTGATACATGAACGCGCCTTCGAATGAGGCGATGCCGACCTGGCCCTGCCACATCTGGAACAGGCCCGCGCCGAACACCTGAAAAATCCCGAACCAGACGATAATCGCAAGGCCGCAGCCCATGATCGCCCATGTTTTCGCGGCGTTGAATTCCGCCGCCGTCGCGTCCTTTTTACCGAACATGTCGGCGGCGCCTTTCAGCGACGCCAGCCCGACCAGCAATTCGCCGGTCATGATGGCGGCGAGCGCAATCGCCACCAGCGCCGGGTCGGTGATCGAGGGTGCGATGGTGTTGGTGTAATACGGGCTGTCCGTCTGGCCCAGCACCGCGCCGACCGAGGCTTTCGCCGCCGGCCAGTTCACTGCGTTCGACAGAAAATAGAAAAGCCCCTGCAGGCCGACAAGCGCGACCATGATGATTTTCAGATAACGGACCATTGCGCCCTCCCTCGCAGTTTTCCGACGTCAAAACTGACGCGATTGCCGGATGCGGTCAAATCGCGGCGCGATTGAGGGCGGCGGCGGGTTTTTCCCGCCGTCATTTACCCGCACTCGGGCGAGCGCGGGCGGGCCCGGCGCCGCCTTGCAGTTGCAATTTCGCGGGGCCGGCGGGGCGGTTTTGAAATTTTTTTCGTTAACCATCTAACAAATTGAATTTGCTCGCGAAAAAAAATCTATCCCCCTACTTATCCCGCCACTTATCCCCCTACTTATCCCCGCATCTATCCCCCTACTTATCCCCCTCCCTCGCGGCGGCCTTAGGCTTTGCCGCGTTGAATGAATTTTGGCGGAGAGTTCCGATGACGGATGAAATGCAAACCAGGCTGGCGACGGAAAGGCAGGAACGCGCAGAGCGCATTCTCGACCTCGCGCTGGTGCTGGTGGAAGAGCGGCTCGACTGCATCGACCCGAAGGAAAAGAAAGACAACATGTCATTCGACCGCGCCGCGCGCACGGCGCTGTCCTTCATCCGCGTCGCGCTTGACGCCGACGCGCTCGCCGCCCGCAAGCGAAAGGAACACGCCGCCGATGACAAAGGCGCGAACGTCCGCCTGCCGGACGCCGACGAAATCGAAAAGCTCGAACGCCGACTGCGTGACGGCATGGCTCGATCAGCTCACGGACGAGAATGTGGCGGCGCTGGACCGTCTGCTGTCGCAGCGCGATCTGTTTCACGCCCTGATCCGCGAGGGGAAGGCTGAATATGTCTGGGAAGCGTATGCGCGCAACGATCAAAAGCCGCCCAGGGGCGACGGCTGGACGTGCTGGCTGCTGCTGGGCGGGCGCGGCGCCGGCAAGACCCGCGCCGGGGCTGAATGGCTGCGCGCCGCCGCCTTGTCTGGCCGAACGGCTCGGTCGGCTATTGCTTCTCATCGGAAGACCCTGACGGGCTGCGCGGTCATCAGTTCGATGCAGCGTGGTCTGACGATAATGTCGACTTTGTCGGCGTTGATTACTATCCGCCGCTCGCCGACTGGCGCGACGGGTTCGCCCACGCAGATCTCGCCGCCGGCTGGACCAGCGTTTATCAACGCGACTATATCCAGTCGAATATCGAAGGCGGGGAAAATTTCGACTGGTATTACGCCAGCGCCGCCGACCGCGACGGGCAGGTGCGCACGCCCATTACCGACGGCGTCTATAACCAGCCCTGGGTGTGGCGCGCCAAGGATATCCGCTCATGGTGGGCGAACGCCCATCACCACCGCCCCGGCGGCGTACGCCAGAGTGCGCCGACGCCATGGCTCGCCGGCATGAAGCCGTTCCGTTTTACCGAGCTTGGCGCCCCCGCCGTCGACAAGGGCGCGAACCAGCCCAATGTGTTCGTCGACCCCAAAAGCGCCGAAAGCGCGCTGCCCTATTATTCAAGCGGCGCGCGCGACGACCTCGCCCAGCGCCGCACGCTTGAGGCGGTGCACGCATACTGGCGCGACCCGGCGCACAATCCGCAATCGTCCTTTGACGGACGATTGATGATCGAAACCGACAAATTCTATGTCTACGCGTTTGATGCACGGCCTTATCCGTTCTTTCCGGCGCGCGCGGATATCTGGGGCGATGCGGCGAACTGGCCGCGTGGCCACTGGCTGAACGGGCGGCTGACCCGCGCGCCGCTTGATTTGCTGGTGCGTGCGCTATGCGCCGAAGGCGAGGTGACGACGGTCGACGCCGCTGCGCTGAAAGGCGCGCTCGCCGGCTATGTCGTCGACCGGCCGATGAGCCCGCGTCAGATGATCGACCCGCTCGCCGATGTGTTCCAGTTCGATATGGCCGAGACCGCCGGGGTTTTGCGGTTTTTTCCGCGCGGCGGCCCGCCGGCCTTCGTCATCGCCGACGCTGGCCTCGTCGCCGGCGACAAGGCGGCGTTTTCCGTCACGCTGGGCCAGCAAAGCGATACGCCAAGCGCGGTGCGCCTTGGCTTCATCGACGAGGGCGCGGACTATCTGCCCGCCATCGCCGAGGCGAGAAATCCGTATACGACTGATATCCGTGAAATCGGCGTCGAGCTGCCCGGCGTTTTCGACGAGGGAACGGCGGCCGCACGCGCCCGCTCGATTCTTGCTGACGCGGCGGTGATGCGCGAGACGATCTCGTTCGCGTTGCCGCACTCCCTTGCGGCCGTCGAGCCCGGCGACGCGGTCAGCCTTGCGGCGGGCGGGCCGGCGCGCGACTGGCGCATCCTCTCCATCACTGACGGCGCCGCCCGCAAGATCGAGGCGGTGCGCGTCGCTCCCGGCGTTTACGATGCGCCGATCGCGACCGGCGGCTTCAAACCGCCGGCGCTGGCGCCGGTGTTCGGAAAGCCGGCGTTCGAGTTGATGAACCTGCCGCTGTTGCGCGACGATGATGACGCCGCCGCGCCCTATTTCGCCTGTTTCGCCGATCCGTGGCCGGGCGCGCTGGCGCTTTACCGCGACGGCGCCGCATTGGCGGCGACCGCCAGCGCGCGCGCCGTTATCGGCCGGCTTGAAAGCGATCTCGCCCCCGGCGTCAGCGGTCGCTGGGATGCGCGTACCGTCCGTATACGGCTTTCCTTCGGCGCGCTCGCCAGCCGCAGCGAGGCGGAGGTGCTCGCCGGCGCCAACGCCTTCGCGGTTGAAACCGCAACCGGCTGGGAGGTCGCGCAGTTTCGCGACGCGGTGCTTGATGTCGACGGCGCCTGGGTTTTGTCGGGCTTTTTACGCGGCCAGTCCGGCACGGAAGAACAGGCGGCGGTGGGCGCGCCCGCCGGCGCGCGCTTCGTGCTGCTGGGCGCGGCGGTCGGCCAGGCGGGCCTGCCGTTTGATTTGCGCGGGCTGCCGTTCGACTGGTCGGCCGGCCCGGCGGATGACCCGCCCGGCGCCGATACATTCAGCACAAAGACGTTTGTCGCAACCGCGCGCGGCCTTGCGCCGCTGTCGCCGGTTCATGCGCGCGCGAGGCTGACCGCCGGCGGCGATATTGCGTTGACGTGGCTGCGCCGCACGCGGCTTGGCGGCGATAGCTGGGCCGGCGAAGATGCGCCCCTTGGCGAGGCGTATGAGCGTTATCGCGTTGAGATTTCCAATGGCGCGACGTTGGTGCGCATGGCGGAGACAACGACGCCCGCCTTCACCTATGACGCGGCGATGATCGCCAGCGATTTTACCGGCGCGCGCCCGCCGCTCATCATCCGCATCGCCCAGCTTTCAGACCTTGTCGGCCCCGGCGGCTGGGCGGAAGTGATGGTGTGACGTTGTTATTAATGTGTTGATTTATATGTATTTTCTTGGGATCGAAGACGAGCTGCGGCGACAAAAATCGCAGGGCGCGAGATGATAAAAGTATGCCCGCGCAGGTTGACTTTTCACGATCATGTAATAATCAGTTGTCAATACTTAACCTATAACTTAAGTGTTGATTGCGGATGGATAGGCCTTCCGATGACCCTCAAGAAGATGAACCGTGGGCCAAAGGCCCCGATGCGGTCGTGTTTGTTTATGCTGGGTTTGTGAAGGATATGGCGAAGGCAAAAGCAAAAGATGCACGCAAAGTTGAACAAATCTTACGTCACCACTTTTGCGAATATGGATTCGTTAAATCAAAAGAAAAATGGAATCCAAACGAGGGCGTGTATTCGGTGGGCAACCGGCGAATAAAACTGCAAGCGGTGAAAGGATTTCAATGCCGAGCATATGGTGTGGTTGGCAGTTGGCAAAGGTTGAGAGCGTTCTTTATTTCGCACGTTGAGCCAAAAAAACAACGACAGAAAGCGAATTTAGAAACGTTGAAACGGGCGGCTGAGAAAGCGGCGTTCTTAATAGATCAGATTGAAGGAGCTTCGGAATGAGAAAACTGTTTCATCCTATGGACGCACAATTTGAAGATGCAGAAGATGTTGCGCTCATGAAAGCCCAAGGTCTCATTGAGTGGGTTATGGACCGCAAGTCTGTTACGCAAAAGGAATTGGCGGAGCGACTGGGGGTTAGCCAATCGGCTGTTTCGCAATTGCTTGGCCTGTCGCCGAAAAATTTGTCGGTTAAAAAGCTTGCTCGTATTTTGCGTGCTCTCGGGGACGAAGTCGTAATCACGAGCGCGACGCGTGATGCGTATTTATCTGGTCGCAAGGGCAAAGTTTCGCATTCGATGCACCTTTTTGCGCCGTCGGGTGAAAAGCGAGAAACTTCGACAAAATATCGACAGCTGCACGCAAACGAAAATATTGCGCCGCCTATTGACATTGCGAAGTTCAAACCCTTGCGACCCAGTCAATGGCATGAGCGCGCGCAAGTTGCATAGCAATAGGAATTAACGTGTCCAATTCGGGAAAAAATGACGACCTCGTAGCGAGCGAACTCGGCCGGCCACCTCAACTCGATTCGGCAGAACACAACCGCTTGGTTGAAGCTGCTGAATTGGACGACATACGGATGATGCAAAGTTCATTTTCGGTTGTGCCTCGTTATTTCGATGAGGCAATCGCCGATATGCGGAACTTCGAAATCAATAGTAGTATTACGGAGCCGGTTTTTGACGCTGAATCTAAAAAACTGATTAGCGCGTTTGAATATTGCATTGAAGTCAATATCGAAGGTGAGCAGCTACTATATTGTAAGGCAATGTACCTCGTCGCTTTTACGATTGAAGGTGACTTCGATTTAGAAACGATGAAGTATTTTGCGCGGAGAGTCGGCCGAAATGCATCCTATCCTTATTTTCGCGAGTTTGCTTCGTCTCAAAGCTGGGCCTCAAATGCAGACCTTCCAATCTTGCCGATTTTGAAAACCGGTTCGGTAAAGAAAAGCGCTGCCGAAATCAGCGCTGCCGAAAGGTAGGGTATAAAGCGGTTAATTAGTAATTTGGGCAGTGCTTTGGCTAGGTAACTCGCTCCAACGCCGGCCGATGAAAATTAACCGCAAAGTCTTCATTTTGCGGCATGATTGCTTATCTAGCGTGGAACGGGGCAGGGCCCTTGCTTAACGTTTTGATGTCGAAAGGATCTTGAGGGTGGCCAGAAACCCTTATTCAGTGCTGGGCGTTGCACCGACCGCGAGCGATTCTGAAATCCGCGCGGCGTTCCGCAAGCTCGCCAAGCAGTACCATCCCGACAAGAACAAGGACGACAAAAAGGCCGAGGAGAAGTTCAAGGAAATCTCCGCCGCCTTCGACATTGTCGGCGACAGCGACCGCCGCAAAAAATTCGACGCCGGCGAGATTGACGCCGACGGCCGCGAACGGCCGCAGGCGCAATACCGCCAGTGGACCGGCGGCGGCCCGTTTCAGGGCGCCGGCCAGGGGGCGGGTGCGGGCCAGGCCGGTTATGGCGGCGGGTTCGCCAGCAAGGGCGATTTCGACGATCTCGGCGACATCTTCGCCGATCTGTTCGGCGCCGGGCGCGGGCGGGCGTCGTCTGCGGGGCGCAGCGGCATGGGCGGCGCCGGGGCCGGCATGGACGGCGGCGCCTATGGCGGCCATCAGGTGCGCGGGCGCGACGTGCGCTATCGTCTCGATGTTGATTTTCTCGATGCGGCGCGCGGCGCCAAACGCCGCGTCACCATGGCTGACGGGCGCGCGCTCGACATCAATATTCCCGCCGGCGTCGACAACGGCCAGACCCTGCGCCTGCGCGGGCAGGGCGAGCCCGGACCCGGCGGCAAGGGCGATGTTTATGTCGAGGTGACGGTAAAGCCGCACGCCGTGTTTGAACGCGACGGCGCCGACATTCACATCGAAGCGCCGATCACGCTGAAAGAGGCGGTGCTCGGCGGCAAGATCACCGCGCCGACCATCGGCGGCGATGTGGCGATCACCGTGCCGAAATGGTCAAGCTCCGGCGCGGTGCTGCGGCTGAAAGGCCGCGGCGTTGCAGCGCCGGGCAAGGCCGCCGGCGATCAATACGTCAAGCTGAAAATCGTCCTTCCCGAAGCGGGCGACGATGAACTTGAAGAATTCGTGCGCGAGTGGAAAACGGCTGACGCCGGCGCGCCGCGCAAGCATTTTGCTGGCGTTTAACCGCGTCACCGCTTATCGTCGTTTCTGTAATGACGAATGAATTCAGCGAGTTGACGTCAGCGGACGAACGGCCTCCCGGCGCCGCCTTCGCCCCGGACGGCGTTGCGCCGGTGCGCTGGGCGCGCCTTGAAGCGTTTTTATCGACGCTGACGCCCGCCGCCGCCTCGCGTTTGTTCGCGGCGATTGAAACCGCGCGCGCGAGCGGCGAAAAAAACCTGCCGACGACGGCGCTGTTGAATATGCTCCGTATACGGTTGTTTGACGAAGGGGCGCGTTTTCCCGCCCGTGCGCCAACCGCGCAACGCTTGTTTTTCACGCCGTTTGAAGATTTTTTTGTCGCCCGGCGGCGCGGGCGAAAACGCAAAGGGCGCATCGCGCGCGCGTCGCTGTCGCCGGTCTGGAATGTTCTGACAACCGATCCGGCGTGCATGGCGGCGGCGCGCGCCGCACGCGAGCTTGACGCGGCGATCGCCGATGCGCGCGAAGATCGCGATGAAAAAGAAGCCGCGCTGTTCATTGCTGCGGCGGAAAGTTTTGCGCGTCTGATCGCCCATGCCGACGCCGATACCGCCTATCGCGCTGACCTGACGGAACGTCTTGGCGGCGCCGGCGCAATGCTCGACATGGCCGAGATCAATTTGTTGTTGCCGGTTGTCGAACAGTTAAAGGCGGTGCAGGCGGCGTTTGTACGTCCGGTTTATTCGTTTACGGAAGAAGACCTGTTTGAGGCGCGCCGGCTATATGCGCGCACTCAGGCGCAAAGCCGCGACGGCGCGCCTTACACGCTGCTGTGTCTTGCCGGGCGCATGGATGCGCCGTGGCGCGCGATGCCGGTGTATTACCATATCGCCGCGGCGCGCGACGAACGCCTGCCCGAAGCGCGCGAGGATGCGCGCGAATTGCTTGAGACGCTGTTTGAAGACATCGAAAGCGCCGCGCGCGCGCTTGAGCGCGACGCCGAAGATGCGTTCGAGCCGGCTGATGCTGCGATCAGGCTTGAACATTTCGCCGCCTTCGCCGCCGGCATGATCGACGAGGCGCGGCGCGAGCGCGACGGCGTGACCATCAACCGGGTCGAGGCGTGCCGCGACATCGCCGCGGCGGCGCTGGAACGGTTTTGCGAACAGTCATTGGCGGCGGTGCGCAAAGCGCTGCCGGTGCGTCACGCCGGCGGCTCCAGCCGGCTGATGGCGCTGCGCCCGGATATCGAGCGCGGGCTCGACGACGGCGTTCAGGCGATGGCGTCGGGCGCGGCGCAGTTCCTGTCGTCCGCCGATGCGCTCGCCGGGCGGCTGGCGCGCGCAGACGTCAGCGAGGCGATCACCGCCGACGCCGTCGCCGAGGTGCGCCGCTACGCCAATGATCTCGTCGTTGAAATCCGTTCCGCCGAAGGGGCCGAGCGCCGCGCGGCGCGCCAGCGTATGGAGGCGACATTGCGGCTCGCCGCGCCATTGCTGGCGCCGCTGGAAGTCTCGGTGCTGAAAGAACGCGCGGCGGCGGCCTCTGTCTCCGCCTGAGCGCGCTTTTCGGCCGTGCTCACCCGATTGTGCACACGAATGTACGGCGGGCGCGGTTTTCCTTCGCCGGCGCCGGCGTTATCTATAATGGCGGTATGCCGCCAGCCATGATCAAAACCCTGAGGATAGTCCGTGTCGGAACAAACCAACAGAACCGAATTTGAAGGCAGCCAGGGCGGCAAGCTCGCCGCGGCGCTTGAACTGCCGCGCGGCGAGCCGCTCGCCTATGCGCTGTTCGCCCATTGTTTTTCTTGCACCAAGGACATCCGCGCCGCGCGTGAGATCGCGCGCGGGCTGCGCACGGCGGGCTTTGCGGTGCTGCGGTTCGACTTCACCGGGCTTGGCGCGTCGGAAGGCGATTTCGCCAACACCAATTTTTCCTCCAATGTCGAAGACCTTGTCGCCGCCGCCGATTACATGCGCCGGGAATTCGCTGCGCCGTCGATCATCATCGGGCACTCGCTCGGTGGTGCGGCGGCGATCGTCGCGGCGGGGCGTATCCCCGAGGTCAAGGGCGTCGCGGCCATCGCCGCTCCGGCGGAAGCCGCGCATGTGCTCGCCCATATCGGTGAAAAGCGCGAAGAGATCGAAGAACGCGGCCTCGCGACGGTCAATCTTTCCGGGCGTGCGTTCACCATCAAGAAACAGTTCCTTGACGATTTGCATGGCACGCGGGTTCTCGACGCGGTGGCGGAATTGAAAAAGCCGCTGCTTTTAATGCACGCCCCGTTCGACGAGATCGTCGGCATCGAGAATGCGACGCGCCTGTTCGTCGCGGCGAAGCATCCCAAAAGCTTCATCTCCCTCGACAACGCCGATCACCTGCTTCGCGATCCCGCTGATGCGCGCTACGCCGCCGGCGTGCTGGCGGCGTGGGCCTCGCGTTATATCGGCGGTTCCGCGACGGCGATTGCGGGCGCTGAACTGCTGGAAGATTTCGGCCCGGCCGACGGGGTTGATGTCTCCACCCTCGACGGTCATGACCTTGCGGTCGCCGCACGCCATGGCCGCCACCGTGTCATCAGCGACGCGCCGGAAGATGAAGGCGGCGACGATCTTGGGCCCACGCCGACGAAACTCGCCGAAATGGCGCTCGCCGCCTGCGGCGCGATGACCATGCGGATGTACGCCCGGCGCAAGGGCTGGGCGCTGACGGCTGCGAAAATCGTTATTCGCGAAGGCGAGGGCGAGGACGGCCATCGCATCCGGCACATGAAAAAAACCGTCTATCTCGACGGCGATCTCGACGCGGCGCAGCGCGCGCGCCTTCTGGAAATCGCCGATAAATGCCCGGTTCATCGCATGCTGAGCGAAGGCGTATCCATTGACTCTGCGCTGGGTTGAACTGTTGACAATTTTTAATGATCGCCGCCGGGTTTCCGCCGCGATAGGCCGGTATTACTTGTGTCGCAAGACGGGCGCCTGGCGGGTGCGTGAAACGCCGCCGACCAACAAGGATTAGGATATGACTTTGAACACTGGTCTTCGTAAGGGATTGTTAGCAGGCATCGCGGCCGGGCTCCTGACCGGCGCGTCGGGCGTGGCGCTCATCAATGGCGCAGCGAACGCGCAGGCGCCGAGGTTGATGTCGCCGCCGCTGGCCGCTGACGGTACGCTGTCATTCGCCGATCTGGTCGAACGTGTGTCGCCGGCGGTCGTCAGCGTTCTGACGGAACGCGAAGTCGAACAACCGCAGATGCCGCAGGCGTTCCAGGACTTCTTCCAGTTTCGTTTCGGTCAGCCCGACAGCGGCGATAGCGGCCGCGGCAATGATTTTGACGGCGGTGTGCAGCGCATGGAGGCGCAGGGTTCCGGCTTTTTCGTCGACAGCGACGGCCACGTCGTCACCAATAACCACGTCATCGAAGACGCTGACGAAATCCGCGTGCGCATGCCGGACGGCAAGGAATTGAAGGCGACGCTGGTCGGCGCTGATCCGCTCACTGACCTTGCGGTGCTGAAAGTCGACGCGCCGAAAAGCCAGCCTTTCGTGCAGTTCGCCGATCAGGTGAACATCCGCGTCGGCGACTGGGTTGTCGCGGTCGGCAACCCGTTCGGCCTTGGCGGCTCGGTGACCAGCGGCATCGTCTCCGCGATCGGCGGCCAGAACCGGCAAGGGCAGTTTCTCGACTTCATCCAGATCGACGCGCCGATCAATCGCGGCAATTCCGGCGGGCCGACCTTTGATCTCAAAGGCCGTGTCGTCGGCGTCAACACCGCGATCTATTCGCCCAACGGCGGCAGCGTCGGCATCGGCTTTGCGATCCCGGCCAAGGTCGCCAAGGAAACCGTGGCGCAATTGATCCAGAACGGCGCCGTCACGCGTGGCTGGCTCGGCGTTTCGATCCAGTCGCTGACGACGGAGCTTGCCGCCGCGCTTGGCCGCGAAGAGGTTAGCGGCGCGCTGGTCTCGGAAGTGATCGACGGCACGCCGGCTGCGAAAGCGGGCTTTCAAAGCGGCGATCTTGTGTTGAAGCTGAACGGCCGCGACATTGAAGACCCGCGCGATCTGACGCGCTCGATCTCCGCGCTGGCGCCGGGGGCGAAAGCGAAAGTGGTGGTGTTGCGCGACGGTGCGCAGAAAAACCTTACCGTGACCCTTGGTCAGCGCGACGACGCCACGACCGTCGCCAATGACAACACGCCGCCAAGCGAAGGCGATACCCTGTCGGACGGTCTTGGCGTGCGCGTTGCGGAGTTGAACGCGACGGCGCGCCAGCAGTTCCGCATCCCTGACGATGTCGACGGCGTGGTGGTGACCGCGGTGCGCCCTGGCAGCCCGGCCGATGACGCCGGTCTTCAGCCGGGCGTCGTGATCCTTCAGGCCGACGGCAAGTTGATCGATTCCACCTCTGCGCTGAAGGCGCGTATCGCCGATGCCGAAAAGGCGGGCAAGGAAGCGGTGTTGTTGCGTTTGCAGTTTGGTCAGGCGAAACAGTACAGCGCCCTGTCGATCCCGAAGGGAGAGTAAGTTTTATGTCGATCCCGAAGGGAGAGTAAGCTTCACGCCGATCCCGAAGGGCGAGTAGGGTGTCCCGGAAAATCGTCTCGTGGCGCGGTTGGTTTTGCCGCGCGGCGGGGCCATAATCAGCGTGCGCCGGTATCGCGGCGTCGCATCGGAAGCAAATTCCATGAGAATACTAGTCATTGAAGACGATGCAGAAGCGGCCGCACACGTCTCGCGCGGATTGCGCGAGGCTGGCCATGTTGTTGATCATGCGGTCGACGGCGAAAACGGCCTGAACATGGCCGAGGCGGGTAATTACGACGCCTATATCGTCGACCGTATGTTGCCGAAACTTGACGGCCTGTCGCTCCTGACACGCAGACGGGGCGAGGGCGACGAAACGCCGGCGCTGTTCCTGTCGGCGCTTGGCGAGGTTGACGACCGGGTGAAAGGGCTTACCGCCGGCGGCGACGATTATCTCGTCAAACCGTATGCGTTTTCCGAATTGCTCGCGCGTGTCGAGGCGCTCGGCCGCCGCCGCACGCAGCCGGCCAATGTCACGACGCGTTATGAAGTTGGCGATCTTGAGATCGACGTCATCACCCGCACGGTGCGCCGAGCCGGGCGCAAGATCGATCTGCAACCGCGCGAGTTCCGGTTGCTTGAATATCTCATGCGTCATGCCGGCCAGGTGGTGACCCGCACCATGCTTTTGGAAAATGTATGGGAATATCATTTCGATCCGCAGACGAATGTCATCGACGTGCATATCTCGCGCCTGCGCTCCAAGATCGACAAGGATTTTGAAAAGCCGCTGTTGAGAACAATCCGCGGCGCGGGCTATACCGTTACCGACGAGGACTAAACCATCATGCAGTAAGCCGGATTCACGCCATGATGGTTTATTGTTTAGTGGTCGCATCGTGCAAAAAACCGTCGCACATTTTTTGCACGATGCTCTGGCCCCCGCGGGAACGGAGAACATGGTGATCGGCGCCGCCCGTCTTGACGCTCCAGACGCCGCGCCGCGCCGATGGCGGCGCGCATGAGCGTTTTACGCCTGCTCCGCACCACGACGTTTCGCTTCACAATAATTTATGTGTTGCTGTTCGCGTTCGCGGTCGGCCTGCTCGGCTGGTTTTTCTATCAGTCGACATTCGGCGTCGTCTCCAAGCAGACCGACAGCGTCATCAATCAGGAAGTCCAGGTCCTCGCCGAGGTGTTTTCCAGCGAAGGCGCCGGCGTGCTGCGCCGGGTTGTGCGCGAACGCGCCGCCTGGCGTGACGACGGGCTTTACATGCTGATCGGGGCGCCGTCCGGCGCCGTGCTCGCCGGCAATCTCACCGCCCTGCCGCCGGAAGCGCTGTCGGCGGGCGAAGGGTTTTTCGACTTCACCTATGAGCGTCCCCGCGTCGATGCGGCGGGGCGCGAGCTGGGGGTCGAGACCAGGAAAGCGCGCGGCAAGATCCGCCGGTTCAAGCCGGCGCCCGACGCCGAAGCGTCGTTCCTTGTCTTTGTCGCCCGCGACATCGCCGACCGCGAAGCATTAAGGGCGCGGTCGCAGGCGTTGATGGCGCGCATTGCGGCGGCGACGATCGGTCTTGGCATTCTGATCGGGTTGATGTTTTCGAGAACCTTGCTGCACCGCGTCGACTCGGTCAGCCGCACCGCGCGGGCGATCCGCGACGGCGATCTGTCGAAGCGGATTACGCTGAACGGCTCCGGCGACGAGATCGACAATCTGGCGATCAATCTCAACGCGATGCTCGACCAGATCGAGCGGCTGATGACCGGCATGAAAGAAGTGTCCGATAATATCGCTCATGATCTTCGCTCGCCGCTGAACCGCATTCGCGGACGTCTCAACGATGCGGTCAAGGCCGGCCCGGAGGAGAAAGACGAGGCGCTGCGCGCGACGCTCGCCGACGCCGAAGACATGATTGCAACGTTCAACGCGCTGTTGTCGATTGCGCGGATCGAATCCGGCGAGGGCGCCGGCTCGATGGATGTTGTCGATCTGGTCGCCATCGCCGAGGAAATGGCCGAGCTTTACGAGCCCGCGGCGCAGGACGCGGGATTTATTCTTCAATTGAAAACCCAGCCGGCGCCGCCGGTGCGCGGCTCGCGCGCGCTGATTAGCCAGGCGCTCGCCAATCTGCTCGACAACGCGCTCAAATACGCCGCAGGCGGAACGACCATCCGCATCGATGTGCGCAAGGGCGCCGAAGGGCGGGTTCTGCTTAGCGTGCTTGATGACGGCCCCGGCGTGCCAGCGAGTGATCGCGATGCGGTGGTGAAACGTTTCGTCCGTCTTGAGCAAAGCCGCACGACGTCCGGCAGCGGGCTGGGACTCAGCCTGGTGAGCGCGATTGCGCGCGCCCATGGCGGGTCGGTCACGCTCGGCGACGCCGCCAGCAACAGCCAGCGCAAAGGCCTTAAAGTGACCATCGCGTTTCCGTCGATCGACAAACACTGACGCTGCGCGTGCAAACTGTCGCAATCGCGCGTGTGTCATTTCGATGCGGTCGGGGTTAGGAATTGAGTATGAACGCGCCGGCCAGTCTTGAATCGCGGATAGCGTTTGCGCCCCGGCCTTTCGACGCCGGCGCTGCGCAACGCGCGCTCGACGCTGCGGGACTTGCCGGCGGGCCGGTGAATGATTTGGCGCGCGATCTGGCGTTTGGCGTCGCCGGGTGCTCGCCCTATCTTGCCCGACTGATCGCGCGCGCCGGTGACGGGCTCGGCGCTTTTTTCACCTCATCGCCCGAGGCGATGATCGACGACGCGATTGCGCAGGCCTGGCGCGCCAGCGCCGAAGCTGACGTCGCCGCTCAGCAGCGCATGCTGCGTCTCGCCAAGGACAAGGCGGCGCTGGCGGCTGCCTTTGCAGAAATATCCGGCGCGCTGACGACGATGGAGGCGGCGCATCATTATTCCCGCTTCGCCGATGCGGCCGCCGGTTCGGCGCTGCGTATGGGGCTGCGCCAGGCGGCGCGCTTCGGGTTTTCGCCCGTCGACGATGATGAACCTGAAAAATCGTCCGGCGTCGTGGTGCTTGCAATGGGCAAGATGGGCGCGTTCGAGTTGAACTACTCCAGCGATATCGATCTCATCGTCCTTTATGATCCACAAAGTCCGGCGCTGGATGCGCCGGAAGGGGCGAAAAGAATCGCGGTCGCGGCGACCAAAGCCATGGTGTCGCGGCTCGCCGATCAGACGGCGGATGGTTATGTTTTTCGCACGGATTTGCGCCTGCGTCCCGATCCCGGCGTTTCGGCGGCGGCGGTGTCGGTAAACGCGGCTGAATCATATTATGAATCGTTTGGGCAAAACTGGGAGCGCGCGGCGTTTATCAAGGCGCGCCCGGCGGCGGGCGATATCGCCATGGGCGAAGCTTTTATCGCCTCACTGCGCCCATTCATCTGGCGCAAATATCTCGACTATGCGGCCATTGATGAAATCTACGCGATCATGCGCCAGATCCATCAGGCCGGGGGCGCTGGTGAGTTCGGCGGCCGCAACCTGAAAAAAGGGCGCGGCGGCATCCGGCAAATCGAATTCTTCGCCCAGACGCAACAGCTCATACTTGGCGGCAAGAATCCGGCGCTGCGCCTGCGCGCAACCCTTGATGTTCTCGATGCGCTTGTCGCCGCCGACGCGATTGGCGCCGATCAGCGCGATCTCCTCAGCGAGAATTACAAAATCCTGCGCCGCGTCGAACATCGCATCCAGATGGTCGCCGACGAGCAAACCCATAAAATCCCGTCGGATGGAGATGAACTGGACCGGCTTGCAACATTTCTGGGCTATGAAACCCGCGATGCGTTTCGCCAGCATTTGTCGGGCGTCCTGAACGACACCGACAAAACGGCGGGGGCGCTGTTCAAGCCGCGCGGGGAGGGCGATGTCGCGCCCGTCGGGCCGCTCAATTTTACCGGTGTCAGTCTTGATCCGGCGACTGAAAAAACGCTTGTTGATATGGGGTTTACGCGCCCGGCGCAGGTCGGCGAGATCGTTCAGCGATGGCGCGCCGGCGAGATCCGCGCCACCCGAAGCCTGCGCGCGCGGGCGCTGGTTTCCGACATTATGCCGCCTTTGCTGGCGGCGCTGGCCAAAGCGCAGGCGCCCGACGATGCGCTTTTGGTGTTCGACGCATTTCTGAGGCGGCTTCCCGCAGGGGTGCAGATCTTTTCGCTGTTCCTCAATCGCACCGACATTTTCGACAAGTTGATTCAGATCATGACGGTGTCGCCATATCTCGCGCGCGAGTTGTCGCGACGGGTGCACCTTGTTGAAGGCCTGATCGAGGCGCGCTGGCCGGAGCCGCCGCCAGCGCCTGGCGAGCTTTCCATGACGCTGATGCGGCTGCTCGAAGACGCCGGTGATTTTGAAACCCGGCTTAACATCGCGCGCCGCTGGACGGCGGAAGAAAATTTCAGCGTGGCGGCGCAGCTTGTCACCGGGCTGATCGACAGCGCTGACGCCGGCCGGCGTTTCACGGTGATCGCTGAAGCCGCCATCGCCGGCCTGTTCGGGGCGACCACGGCCGAAATGCTCAGGCGATTTGGCGCGATGGACGGCGGCCTGGCGATTGTCGCGCTCGGCCGTCTCGGCGCCGGCCAGATGACGGCCGCGTCGGACATCGATTTGATGTTCGTTTATGACGCTCCGGTCGATGCGCGAAGCAATGGGGCATCGCCGCTCGATCCAACGACCTATTATGCGCGCTTCGTCCGCCGTTTTGTGACCGGCATGACCAGCCAGACCGAGGAAGGCGCGCTTTACGAGGTCGACATGCAATTGCGCCCTTCCGGGGGCAAGGGGCCAGCGGCGGTCAGCTACAAGGCGTTTCATCATTACTACGAAGACGCCGCATGGACGTGGGAGTTGATGGCGCTGACCAAGGCGCGTGCTATCGCCGGCGATCCAAAACTGTGCGCGCGGGTGAACGCTGAAATTGACACGATCATCAAACGCCCGCGCAAGCCGGGCGCGGTCGCCCGCGATGTTGACGACATGCGTGAACGGCTGCGCGCGGCGAAGCCAGCGGCCGGCGTCTTTGATGTGAAAACCGCGCTGGGCGGCGCCACCGAAATTGAGTTTGTCGCCCAGTACCTGACGCTGATTTCCACCGTGGATAAAAAGCCAAAGCTCGCGCGTCCCGCCGACGTCACAATCCGCGCCATGGCCGAAAGCGGTCTGTTGACGGCGGCGGACGCCGATTGTCTTTGCGCCGCACATGAAATGTTTGAAACCATCGCGCAGTTGAGCCGCGCGGCGACCGCGGGCGTATTTGCGCCGGACGCGGCCGGGCCGGCGCTGACGCAAACCATGACCGGCGCGCTGGGCGCGCGCGATCTTGACGAAGCTGAAACCATTCTTTCCCAGAAAATGACTGACGTCCGGGCGATCTACGAACGCACGATTATCGCTGCCGCAGATGGGAACGAAGGCAATGGCTGACAGCCGTTCATACGATCTGGCGATCATCGGCGCCGACGCGGCGGGCCATACCGCCGCGGCGCTTGCGGCGGTGCTCGGGAAGAGCGCCGTCGTCATCCACACAGGCGATGAAACGCCCGATTATCTCAGTTTCTGCGAGCCGGCGAATTTTCTCTGGCGCATGCTTGATCTTCATGAATTCGATCTTGATCTGCAACCCGTCGCCTCGCAACGCACATTGGGCGTGCTGGACGATGCGTCAGGCGTGGCTGGCGTGAGCTTTCGCGAAATCGCTCAGATGACAGAGTTTCTTCACAGCGCGCATCCGGTTGACGCCGAATTGTGGCCGGATTTCCTGCGTGAAGTTTCCGATCGTCGCCATCACCTGGCGCCAGTGCAATCCGCCGGCAAGAAGCCCGGTGCGGTTGTGATCGGTGCTGCGGGCCGGCTGGCGGTTGACGAATACGCGTCGTTTAACGCCTTGATTGACGATTATTTTGCCGATGAAAGTCTGAAAACCCATCTCGTCAACTCGATTGCGGCGCGTTTTGCGCTGGCCGGTGACGAGGCGGGCGGCGTGCAGGCGGCCTATGGCGCATTCGGCGCATGGCCCCTTGCCATCGCATCGGCCCGCGCGCTGGCGACGGCGCTGGAGAAAAAATGCGAAAGCGCTGATGTCGCTTTCATACACGGGCCGGTCAGCGACTGTGCGCCGTCACGCGGCGGCGCCGCGTCGCTGTCTTTCGCCAATGATGAACGGGTGCGGGTGAAGCGGGTTTTCGCCTCCAGCCGTGCAGTCGCCGCGGTGGGCGGATTCGCGGTCGCCGGTGCGCCGTCGCCGCTCGACCGGCGGCGCGGCCTGCGCGCCAGTTTTCATCTGCGCTATGAGGATCCGCCAATGGTTGGGGATGACGCGCCCGGGGTGCGGTATTTTATCGGCGCCGGGCGTGACGGCGCTGCGCGCGCGCGCGACGCCATGCTGGAAGGGCGGCTCACCGATGATGCGCCGATGATGTTTGAAATCGACGGTAACGACATCTACGTGACGGCGGCGTTCTGTCCGGCGCGCATTTGCGAAGACGACGCGATGCGCGAATGGACCGGGCAGGACCGGCAGGCATTGGGCCGTCAGGTCGCGGAACGTATTTCGGCGTTTCTCGATAACGCTGATGCGCCGCCGTCGTCGATCACGACGGTTCTGGGCGACGCGCCGGACATCGCCCATGCAGGCCGGCCGCTTTTTCCCGTCGAGGCGATTGCGCCGCCGCCATCGCTCGATCCGATCGGCGCCGCGGCGCAGATGATTATGGAGCATTACGGCGATGAATAAGGCGCCGGCGGCGAAGATTGAGGGCGGTTTCGACGCCCTTGTGGCCGGCGCGTCGATTGACGGGCTGGCGGCGGCGGCGGCGCTGGCGAAAGCCGGCATGCATACCGTGCTACTCGATACCCCCTTTGCCGAACGGCCCTGCGCCGAGCGCCGCGAGCTGGCGAACGGACGCTTTGCATATGCCGGCGATCCGTTCAGCGTGCGGATCAGCCCGCAAATGATTGCCGAACTCGATCTGTATCGCCATGGACTTAGCTATGCCCAGCGTCGCCTTTCCACCTTGTATCGTCTGAGTGGGGCCGATTTTTTCGATCTGCCGGCTGAAGCCGACCTCGCGCTTGAGCGGATTGAGGCGTCGTTTCCGGATGACGTCAACGCCTATGCGCGGCTGCTGGACGTTGTGCATGAGGCTGCGGCGTGGTTAGACCATGACGGGGCGTTCCGTCCCCATGCCCCGCTCCCTTTGGCGATGACGATGGCCGCCGACGATGCTCTGCGCGGCATTACGGCGGCGCCCCTGCGCGAATTGTTATATGCAGAAGCCGCGCTGGGTGCGGCGGTGCGCCCGTATGAAGCCTTTAGTTGGGGCGCGATGGCCTTGCGGTTGAGCGGTGAAACGGCGGGCCTTGGCGGCGCCGTGGGGTATGTGCGCGACGGGCTGGCCGGGCTTGCAAACGCTTTACGCCGCGCCGGGCAGTCCGCCGGTGTTGAGTTCCGGTCGGTCGGCGCCGTCAAGTCCGTGCTCGTCGAGTGGGACCGGATTGCCGGGCTTGAGCTTGAAAGCGGCGATCAATTGCGTGCGCCTGTCGTCGTCAGCGCGCATGGCGCCGCGACGACATTTGAGCGCTGGGTCGGCGTGAAGCGGCTCAACGTCGAGTTCTCTTCAATTGTCGGCGACCGGGAAGAAACTATCGCCGGCGTTCGCATCGCCGCTGCGATTGGCGCGTCGCCGTCGGCGACCCCGGTGGCGACTGATCTCTTGCGGCGATTCGTCGTCACCGCGTCGGATCTCGACTTGCAGCGTGCGTGGCGCGCCGCGAACGCCGGCGAACACGGAGATCGTCCGCTGTGCGAGCTTTGTTTTCCCAGCGCTTTCGATCCGTCGCTTGCGGCGGACGGCGTGACCGTCAATGCGCTGGTGCATCCCGCGCCCAGGGGCGATCTGGAAGATCAGGAATGGCTGAACGGCGTCAGAAAAAGTTTCTACGCCGTGTTAGGTGCGCTCGATCCGGTGCTGGTGAAACGGGTCGAACATTTTGAGGTATCGGGGCAGGAGCGCGCGTGGCCGCCGGTCGCAGCCGCTGCCGCGCGCGCGCAATCGCTGTCCGGCGACGCCGGGATCGCCGGCTATTATTTTTGCGGGCGAGAGGCTTCGCTTGGACGTTACGCCGGCGGTCATGCCGGTCGCGCCGCCGCCCGCGCCGCGCTGGCGGACGTCAAAAACGGACGGGTTGAGCGATGATTTTTCCCGGCCCCAAAGAGACAGGCGACCCCAAACCTACGCCGCTTTACGGCGCGGTCGCGGCGGTGAGCAGCGCCAATAGCTGGACGTCGATTAACGGCTGGGCGGCGGCGCTGGTTTGTACGCGGATTGACGAAGAATACGCCAGCCTTACCAGATCCGTCGGCGTGTTCGACGCCTCGGCGTTGTGCCGCTACACCGTGCGCGGAGCAGATGCCGGCACGCTGCTATCGCGTCTTACTACGGCGCCGGTGCGAAATCTTGCCGATGGCGACGCGTCGCGCGGTCTCTTGCTGGCGAGCGACGGCGCCGTGGTCACGATGGCGCGCGTCGCCCGGCTGACCGGCGATACGTATCTGTTGACGGTGTGCGAACCGATCGCGCGCCGGTTGCAGATCGCCGCGCGCGGTTTCGCCGTTGAAACCGAAGACATTACCGGGCATGTCGCCGCGATGGCGCTGCTGGGGCCTGAGGCGCATGCAGCAGCGCGCGTACTCGGCGTGGTTGGTAATTCGGGCCCGCAAGTCTCCAAAGGCCGCGTGCGCGGCGTTGAAGTTGCCGCGCTGCCGTTTGCGCTCGGCGAGTTGACCGGGCTGGAGCTGATTTATCCGCAGGCGGAGGCGATCACCCTGTGGGACCGCGTGCGCCGCAAGCAGGCGGCGCAGCCTGTCGGGCTGGAAGCGCTCGATATTGTGCGGATCGAAAGCGCAAGCCCGCGCGTCGGCGTCGATTTCGCAAGCGCCGATCATGCCGGGCGCGATGACTTGCGGCGCACGCCGGACGAAATCGGCCTGCCGCACCTCGCGCCGCTTGATCGCGGCTGGTATTCCGGTCGCGCCGCTTTGGCGCGCTTTGCCGGTGATCGCCAGTCCTTGTCGGGCCGCTATCTTGTTCCCCTCGCCATCGACGCGGAAGATATTGGCGCCGGCAGCGCGGTCCTGGCTGGCGAGCGGGTGTCAGGGCGCGTGACTTCCGCCGCATTTTCGCCAAGATTGCGCCAGTCAGTCTGCATCGCGGAGATTGACGGCGGCGATGTTGGAAAATCGTTGGCCGTCGCCACGCCCGACGCCGCCGGACAGCCCGTTTCCGCCCATTTTCTCGATGCCGCCGAAGCCCGCGATGCGGCGAAATTCCGGGCGTCCTAGGTTTTTCGACGGAATCGCAAAGACCGGCCGTTAAAGCTGTGTTGGGGCTTTGAAACGAGGAACGAAACGCAATGAACTACAAAATTCTTACCGCAGTCATCGCCGCGTCGGCGGTTTCGATCGGGCTTGGCGTCGCCGCTGAAGGCGACAGTGCTCGCGATGGGCGGTTCAGCCGGTTCGACGCCGATGGCGACGGCAAAGTCGCCGTATCCGAACTGGATGAAAAGCACAAAGCCTTTATCGAAAAAGCCGATGCCGACAATGACGGTTACATAACGCAGGACGAAATGAAGACGCTGCGTGACGAGCGCAGGAGCGAGCGTCAGGCCAGGCGCTTCCCCGACGCCAATGGCGACGGTGCGGTGGATTGGTCTGAATACGAGGCGTCTGCTAAAGAACGCTTCGACAAGCTCGATGCGGATGGCGATGGGTCGTTGTCGCAGGATGAAATGGGGAAAGGTTCCCGTGACGGCCATAAAGGGCGTCGCGGCCATCATTAAAACGCAGATGCGACGCGGGCGCGAGAGCGCCCGCGTCGTAACGGGAGGCGGCGGCGGATTTGACGTTCGAGAATGTCAGCGACGAAGAGCTGATTGCGAGCGCCGGAAATGGCGACCGTCTCGCTGCGAGCGAACTTATCTCGCGGCATGCTGATAAAATTCTCGGCGTCTGCTGGCGGATGCTTGGCGAAAAAGCGGCGGCGGAGGATGTTGCACAGGAAGCGTTTCTCCGGCTTTGGGAGTTTGCGCCGAAATGGAACCCGGATGGCGGCGCACGCATTGACACCTGGTTATACCGCGTCGCCGTGAATCGGTGTGTTGACCGATTGAGAAAGACGAAGCGCGAGGCGCCGCAGGACGCCGCGCCGGAGATGGCGGACGATGCGCCATCGGCGACGCAGGTGCTGATTGGCGAGGACCGCCGCAAAAGCGTTCTCGCCGCGTTGGAGGCGTTGCCCGAGCGACAGCGAATGGCGGTGGTGCTGTGCCATTATCAGGAGTTGTCGAACATTGAAGCTGCCGACGTAATGAAGATAAGCGTGGATGCGCTTGAGTCATTATTGGCGCGCGGCCGCAGAGCGCTGAAGGCGGCCTTGGCGCCGATGCGCCAGGAGTTGATGGAAGGATTGGCGGGGTGAAGAAAGTGAATGATATGCCCGGCGGTCTTGAAGACCGTGAAATCAATGCGCTTGACGCGGTATTGAAAAGTGTCGCCGCGCCGCCGGCTAGCGATGCGCTGCGCGCGTCCATGCTCGCCGATTTCGACGCGCTTCAGCGGTCGCGGCGCGCGCACCCTGCCGCGTCGGCCTTGGTCGCGCGGCTGAGAGATTTTCTTGGCGTGCGCACGCTGGCGCCGGCTGGCCTGCTCGCCGGGATCACCGCGCTGGGCTTCGCCGCGGGCGTCGCCTCTGCGGGTTCGATGATCGCCATCAGCGACGAACAAAGCGTATTTTTGACCGCGGCGATTGATGAGGGATTTCTTGTGGATGAGGAGATGCCGGCATGGGTAGAGGACTGATTATCGGCCTGTCCCTGTCGCTGGCCGCCAATGTGTTCATGGGCGGTTTTATCGCGGGCAGGCTGGCGCACGACCCATCGGCGCTTGCGCCGCCCGGAGCGTTTCACGTGCGAGAGTTCGGCGGGCCCGCGGCGCAGGATCCGCAGGTGCGCGATGCGTTTCGCAAGGCGTTTGGCGATCATCGCAAAGAGTTTCGCGCGCACTATCACGAAGTAAAAAAACTTCGCAAGGAATTCACCGCGGTTCTTGGTGCTGACGAGTGGGACCGCGCGAAGGCTGAAACGCTCGCCCGCCAGATCGAAGCGCATGAGCGCAGCCGGGAAAAGTCGATGCTGTTAATCCTTGTCGATGTCTTTGACGGCCTGCCGGCTGAAAAACGCAAGGCGCTGGCGGCGGAAATGAAGCGAAAGGCCGACACGCGCCGGCGTTCCCGGCACGGCCGGCGCTCTGGCGATCGGAGCGATCAGCCGCCGCCCCCGCCGCCGCAGGAAGAGCCGCAGACGGAGTAAATTTATTCCGCCGCTTCCGTGTGGGTTGGCGCATCGGGGGAGGCCGGCGTAGGCTGGCGTTCCGCGGTGAGGATATGGGCCTCGTTGCGGATGAATTGCGGCAGGCGAACTTTCGCGTCCTTGCGGCGGGCGAAGGTCGCACAGGCCACCGTGCCGCGGCCGGGTTGGCTGGCCAGCGCCAGAATGCCGCCCTGCATCTCCATCAGCGAACGCGTCAGCGCCAGGCCAAGACCGGAACCGCTTCTGGATTTGGCGAAGTGATCTTCGATCATTTCAAATGGCGAGCCGAGGCGGTCCATATTTTCTCTGGCGATGCCGATGCCGTTATCGGCGACGATGACGGTGACGCCGTCAAGATCGGCCTCGGCGGTCAAAGTGACTTCGCCGCCATTTGGGGTGAACTTGATTGCGTTCGATAAAAGGTTCAGCGCTACTTGCTTGACGGCGCGCGCATCGGCCCAGACCGCCGGCGCATGGGCGACCGATACCGTCAGCATCACGCCGGCGTCTTTTGCCCGCTTGGCGACCAGTCGTGTCGCTTCTTCAAGGATACGCTCCATTTCGATACGGCGGGGTTCAAGTTGTAATTTGCCAGCCTCGATCCGCGACATGTCGAGAATGTCGTCAATCAGCTCAAGCAGGTGCTGGCCGCTTGAAAGAATGTCGGATACATATTCCTTGTACTTGGTGTCGCCCAGCGGCCCGTATAGCTCTGACTGCATGATTTCTGAAAAGCCGTTGATGGCGTTCAGCGGCGTGCGCAATTCGTGGCTCATATTCGCCAGGAACTCGCTTTTCGAGCGGCTGGCTTCTTCGGCGCGGTGCTTTTCAAGTTGATAATTCTGCATGGTTTGCGAAAGGTCGCGGCGCGATTCCTCAAGGTCGCTGACCGTGGCTTCAAGCTCGCGTTCTTTCTTTTTCTGCGCGCGCGCCCGGCGTTTCATGTCGGTGACGTTCGACGCGATGCAGACCAGCCCGCCTTCGCTGGTGCGACGGCGCGAGATGTTCAGCCACCGGTCCTTGGGCATTTCCACTTCGACGCTTTGTTCGTCGAGCGCCGATTCCGGCGAGAAATACCGGGTGACGATGCCGCCGGCCACCGGCGCGATGGCGGCGATGTTTTCCGCGGTCATGCCGGGATGCAGCGCGCGCGCATCAAGGCGCATGATGCTGGCGAAGCGGCGGTTCCACACCGCCAGCCTGTCATGTGCGTCCCATAAGACGAAAGCTTCGGGAATATTCTCAATCGCGTCTTTGAGCCGGCCCTCGGCCAGCGCCGCGCCAGCGGCGAGGGTGCGCGCGCCGGAAAGGTCAAAGCCGACGCCGTTGCGGTTGAACCGGGTGGCGTCTGGCGCGGTGCGAAAATAGGTCCGCGACCAGCCGCCTGCAGGCTCACGAAATCTGATGACGCCCTCACTCACGCCGGACGTGTCGCCAGTGATGATCGCGAGCGCGGCGCGCAGGTCTTCGGGATGAACCAGCGCGGTAATTTCCCGCATCGAAAATGACCTGTCGCGCGCACCGAGCCCGATCGGCTCCAGCAATGCCCGGCTGATGTGCACGGTGCGGGTTTTCGAATCGAAGCGCCAAACACCGGTGCGTCCGCCGGCGAGCGCAATGTTCAGCGTCTTCAGCGTATCGACGGCCCCGGCGGCGGAAGCCGCCGCCCGGCTCTGCCGCACGAAAGCCGCCATCAATGAGGCGCAAGCCGTCGAGACTGCTGCGAGCACGAGCAGATAGAACGCCCATGCCGGCGTGCGCCCGTAAATGTCCGCCGCCGGCGCGGCGACAAGCAGCGCCTCGCCATTGTCCAGCGGTCGCCACGAAACTGTTGATTTGCCGGAACTGAGGGCGAGCACCTGCGCGCCGCGCGCAGACAATTGCAGCGCCTGTATGTCGCCGCGTGCGAGTGAATTGCGATTGGTTGCACCCGTTGCGGTCAGGATCGAGCCGTCAGCCGCCAGTTGATAAATCGCCACCGAACCCGCCGGCCGACAGTTGGCGAGCACCTGACGCACCGGATCGCCGGTCATGATCGCCACATTGGCCGCCGCGGCGCAATCGCCTGCTGCCTGCTCGACCCGCAACCAGGTCTCGGTTTGGCGCGCGGCGCCTTCTTCCTGAATCTTGCCGAAAAATAACAACGCCAGCATGGCCGTCAGCAGCCCGCTCAGCAGCATCAGGCGTTTGGTCGACAGTGCCTGCGCTTTGGCGATCAGCGACTGTGATGGTTGATCCTGCGCTTGCATCTATTGGTTGCCGCCAGCATGCTGGAGTTGGATTTCGCCCCGGCGAGCGCCCGGCGTTTACTATTTGGAAACTATTCCCATTCGCCCCATCCTGTCACCAGCGAATCAGCAGGTTTTAGGCGTCGAGCAGTCGTGCGGCCATTTCGCTAACATTGGCGGAAAGGTTCGGCCCCGAAGCGATCCGCTTGACCGCGTTCTGCGCCAACGCCCGCCGGCCGGGCTCCAGTCGTCGCCATGCCTCCAGCGCAGTCATCAGCCGCGCGGCCAATTGCGGGTTTATCCGGTCGATCATCACCACCTGATCGGCGAAAAACGCGTACCCTGCGCCATCGGCCCGGTGAAATCCCGCCGGATTGTTCATCGCGAACCCGCCGATCAGCGCCCGCACCCTGTTGGGCGTCTTGAGGTCGAACGCCTCGTGGCGCATCAGCGCGCGCACCTCGTCAAGGGCCGTCGCTGGCGGGGCGAGCGCGCTCCATGACAGCCATTTGTTCACGACGAGGGCGTTATGGCGCCAGCGGTCATAAAACCGGTCGAGCGCGCTGCGGCGCTCTGGCCCTTCGGTCATCGCCAGCGCCGCGGTGGCGGCGGCCTCGTCCGTCATATGCGCAGCGCGGCGCGCCTGTTCGATGGCGAGCGATGTGTCGCCGCCGGCGACGAGCAGTCCAAGGGTGGCGTTCTTCAGCGTTCGCCGCGCAGCAGCGTCAGCGGCCGGACTGAACGGGCCTGCATCGTCAAGTTTCAGGTAGAGTGATTTCAGATCATCTTGCAGCAGGCGCGCAAGTTCACGGCGCACGGCGGCGCGCGCGGTCCGGATTATATCAGGATCCCACACCTCGACTTGATTCGAAAGATCGCTCTCGCTGGGTGCATACAACAGTTCAGCGGCAAACGCCGGGTCGTCCTCCGCAGAGCGAAGGCCGGGCCGTAACGCGTCCGCAAATTTTTCCAGCAGCCTTTGCGGCGAGGCAAAATCTATCGCGGCGGCATGGGCAAGGCAAAGCTCTTTCCAGAATTGATTGCAAATCGCCCAGCGGCTGAACGCATCGGTTTCATGGCGCAGGATGGAAAGGCGGTCGTCGGCGGACAAGTCATACTCGACAGTAACAGGCGCAGAAAATCCGCGAAGCACCGAAGCAATGACGCGTTCGCCGTATTTGCCTAACGCGATGTCGGCGCTTTCGTCCCGCAATACCGCCAGTCCTTGGTCGTGGATGAGCCCGCTCTCAGCGCCAATCACCGCATAGGAAACCGGGATCAGCCGCGGCGGTTTTTCGTGCTGGCCGGGCGTTGGCTGGGTCCGTTGCGAAAGCCGCATAATCGTCTCGCCACCGAGTTCGCCGATGGAAACGGTGAGTCTTGGCGCGCCGGCGTCGCTATACCACCGCAAAAATTGCGTCAGGTCGTAGCCGCTTGCATCCGCCATTGCGGTGACGAAATCCTCCACCGTGGCGGCGGCGCCGTCATGGCGGGAAAAATACAGATCGCTACCGGCGCGAAATTTTTCCCCGCCGAGCAGTGTTCTGATCATTCGGCAAAGCTCAGCGCCCTTTTCGTATACGGTCGCGGTGTAAAAATTGTCGATCTCGACAAAGCTCTCAGGCCGCACTGGATGGGCGAGGGGGCCGGCGTCTTCGGGAAATTGCCGGCTCCAAAGTCTGCGAACGTCTTTGATGCGCTGGACCGGGCGCGATCTCATGTCTGCGGAAAATTCCTGATCGCGAAATACGGTGAAGCCTTCCTTCAGGCAGAGTTGAAACCAGTCGCGGCAGGTGACGCGATTGCCGGACCAGTTATGAAAATATTCGTGTGCGACAATCGATTCAATGACCTCATAATCTGCGTCGGTTGCGGTCTCAGGCGATGCAAGAACATAGGCGGAATTGAATATGTTGAGGCCCTTGTTCTCCATCGCGCCGAAATTGAAGTGATCGACGGCGACGATCATGAAGCGGTCAAGATCGTATTCGCGTCCGAATGTGTCTTCGTCCCATTTCATCGCGCGCTTCAGCGAGTCGAGCGTGTAGGCGCATTTGTCCTTGTTCTTGTCTTGTACGAAGACCTGCAAGCGGACGTCGCGTCCCGAGCGGGTCGTTAATTTGTCTTCAACAGCGACTAGATCGCCGCCGACGAGCGCAAAAAGATACGACGGTTTGGGGTGCGGGTCGCGCCATTCGGCGAAATGTCGTCCCGCATCGAGTCCGCCCTCATTTACGAGATCGCCGTTCGACAACAGCACCGGAAACGCATTTTGATCCGCCACGATTCGAACGCTGAACCGGGCGAGAATATCGGGGCGGTCTGGGTAATAGGTGATCCGCCGGAAACCTTCCGCCTCGCACTGCGTGCAGAACATGTCGTTTGAGATATATAGTCCTGACAGCGCGGTATTTCGGGCCGGCGAGCATGCCGTGGTGATCTCCAACACGAATCGTTCTGGCGCATCGAATATCTCCAGCACCGTGCTCTGAATTTTGAAGCGCTGATCGCTTACCTGCTCTCCGTCGATCAGCAGCGCGCATAGTTCGATTTCCTCGCCGTCAAGGCGAACAGCGGCGTCGGCGTCAGCGGTTTCGGCGCGGCGCATCGCCAGCGTCGATTTGACTACCGTTCTTTCACGGTCGAGATTAAATTCAAGATGCGCCGTATCGACCAGATAGTCCGGCGCACGATAATCCTTCAGAAAAATCTTTGGCTTTTCCGTGTCCGTCATGTTGCCCAGATCACTCTTCCATGTAAGGCGCGATTTCCGTGCCACGTGCGCGCACGAGAATTTCGTCATAATTTTCGATGGTATCGCGCAAACCGCGCGTGTTCAGCTTGCGGTGTTCGCCCGCCGTTGGGACCGGCGCCAGCCCTAGAAGGCGAAACATCGCATCATTACAAGCCGCCATCGCCGAGGGGGCGGCGAAATATTCATCATATTCGACGACAATTTTCCGGCCATCGTCGATAGCGGCCAACGCCTCGCTGAGCCGCCTGTTTTCCTCGGCGACAACGCCGACGCCTTTAATGAACTGCTCGGCGTCGAGCCTGATTTTCGCGACTACCGCTTTTTCGGTGGAGCGCGCTGCGGCCTGACCCGTCCGTTGCAGCAGCGACCGCGACAGGTAACGGCGCACCGGGTCCGACCGGGTAAGGCCGATCACCTTGATGTCGGCGCGACGGGCGAGGTAGTCGCCAAGATTTCGCTGGTCGAACAAGAGCTGGAATTCTTTGACGCCAATCGCTTTGACGTCCCGCCACCGTTTGAAGCGAACAGGCTCGTCTCGCCCCCGCCGGTCTGTCGCCGATATCGCTTGGGCGGCGTAGAACCTGACCCGGCTGGTGAAGAATCTGTCGAGATATCGCGCAATCGATGCGGGATCGTCATCGCTGGCGACACCGAGCCAGCGGCGTCGTCGCCATGGCGTCGTCCACTCGCCCAGTACTTCGCCATAATTTACCAGCTCTGGATGCTGATTTAGGGCGTTTACCAGAAAATTGCTGCCGCTGCGGCCATTGGTGAGGACGATAAAGCGGGTCTTCTCAGTCATCGGGCATTATTGTGCTGGTATTAGGCGATTTCGCCAATTGCGTGGTGGGGCCACACTTGGCTATTCACTGCTGGCCGTCAAGCGAGACGGCGATGACAAATGCAAGAGACGCCGCGATGAGACATTTTCTGAACACGGGTGATTGGTCGAGAGAAGAATTACAGGCGATGCTTGACGACGCCCGGGCGATGAAAGCGTCGCCCATTGGCGACGCCCTCAAGAACAAGACCATTGCGCTTTTGTTCCTCAATAATTCGCTACGAACGCGGACGTCGTTTGACGTCGGCGCCAATCAGCTCGGCGGTCATGCGGTTGTCCTGTCGCCGTCCGGCGGCATGTGGCCGCTTGAATTCGATGACGGCGTTGTAATGGACGGGGAGGCCGAAGAGCATGTGAAAGAGGCCGCGAGCGTTTTGTCGCGCTATTGCGACCTCATTGGCGTACGCGCCTTTCCAAAATTCGTCGACTGGCAGGAGGATAGAAAAGACAAGATCCTTTCGGCTTTTGCCCGGTATTCCGATGTTCCCGTCATCAACATGGAGACGATCACCCATCCCTGCCAGGAAATGGCTCATATTCTTGCGTTGCAGGAGCGGTTTGAAAAAGACGCGCGCGGCGCGCTCGACGGCAAGAAATTCGTTCTTACCTGGACCTACCATCCCAAACCGCTGAACACGGCGGTCGCGAATTCCGCTCTGGTGGCGGCGGCGAAGTTCGGCATGGACGTAACGTTGCTCTGCCCGTCGCCGGACTATGTACTTGACGAGCGTTATATGGATCAGGCGGCGCGCGACGTCGCGGCGAACGGC
The DNA here is from genome assembly GCA_041398145.1 of Parvularculaceae bacterium. GTDB lineage: Bacteria > Pseudomonadota > Alphaproteobacteria > Caulobacterales > Parvularculaceae > Amphiplicatus. The sequence continues at coordinate 270,386 of JAWKVF010000001.1, forward strand.
CGTGCGCTGACCGTCACCCATTCAATCGATGACGCCTATCGTGGCGCGGATGTCGTCTACGCGAAAAGTTGGGGCGCGCTTCCCTATTTTGGCAATTGGGCGCCCGAAAAACCGATCCGCGACGCCCACAAGCATTTCATTGTCGATGAAGACAAGATGCGCAAGACGAACAACGCCCTTGTCTCTCACTGTCTGCCCATGCGCCGCAATGTGAAAATGACGGATGCTGTTTTTGATAGCGCCAATTGCATCGCTTATGAAGAAGCCGAAAATCGTCTGCATGTACAAAAAGCGATAATGAAAGCGCTGGTTGGTTAGCGTCATGAATGCAACGTCATCAACCCGGCAGACCATTGTCCAGCTCTTGTCCAACATGTCGGACGGCAAAGAGATCCGGTCCTATCTTCAGCGCTTTTCCGACGCCGGACAATCGCGGTTCGCGGTCATCAAGATCGGCGGCGCGATCTTGCAGGAGCAGTTGGAGGAAACCGCCTCAGCGCTGGCGTTTTTGCACACTGTCGGTTTGACGCCGATCGTCCTGCACGGCGGCGGGCCGCAGCTTGACGCCGCATTGTCGGAGCGAAACATTCAAACGCCCAAGATTGACGGGCTGCGGGTGACCGGGCCGGAAGCGATCGATGTGGCGCGCGATGTTTTTATTGGCGAGAACATCAAGCTGGTAGAGGCGATCAGGGCGCAGGGCGTCGATGCAGACTCGCTAGTCGCAGGCGTTATCGAAGCGGATTATCTCGACAAGGACAAATATGGCTTTGTCGGCGAGCCGAACAATGTGCGTCTCGGTCTTTTGCAGTCGGTCGTCAATTCCGGCGCCGTGCCGATTGTCACCTGCCTCGGCATCGCTCCCGGCGGCCAGCTGCTCAATATCAACGGCGATTCAGCAACCCGCGCCTTAGTCGGTGCGTTGCAACCCATGAAGATTATCTTCTTGTCCGGGGTTGGCGGGCTGCTCGACAAGCATGGCCGGTTCATGCATTCGATAAACCTCGCCACCGATTATGAAAAGCTGATGAAAGCCGACTGGGTGCAGGGCGGCATGCGGCTAAAGCTGCAGGAGATCCATCGCCTGCTCAGCGCGGCGCCGTTGTCGTCGTCGGTATCGATTACGACGCCGACCGGGCTTATTCGCGAGCTGTTCACCCATGGCGGGTCCGGCACCCTCGTGCGCATGGGCGAGGCGATACGCTCGTACACGTCAAAAGCGCGCCTTGATCGTGCGCGCACGGAAACCTTGGTCGAGAACGCGTTCGGCCGCCGCCTGAAGGGCGATTGGTTCGATGCGCTGGACATTCACCAGGTCCATATGTCGGAGAGTTACCGGGCCGGGGCCATTTTGACGAACGTGGACGACTTTATCTATCTCGACAAATTCGCCGTCATCGAGGATGCTCGGGGCGAGGGGCTGTCGCGTACGGTCTGGCGGCAGTTCACGAAGCAGAACCCTGTATTTTACTGGCGATCACGCACGGCAAATGGCTTCAACGCTTTTTACCATGAAGTCTGCACGGGGGCTGTAAAGCGCGGTCCGTGGACGGTATTCTGGGTCGGCGAGAGCAACTTCGAAAGAATCGCGCCTATAGTGGAGCGTATCGCGGCGCTGCCGCAATCATTTAAGGACCAATCAGGTGAGTGAACCGTTTCTGATCGGCCTTGTCGGCGCGCGCGGATATGTCGGGCGCGAACTGATCAAACTGATCTCCGGCCATCCGGAGATGATGCTGGCCTATGCCGTCAGTCGTGAATTCGCGGGCCGCAAAGTTGCTGAGATTGCACCTGAAGATACCGATGAGTGCATTTTCGAGGCGCTGGGCCCGGAAGAAGCCGCCCGGCGCCGGGTGCATGCGATCATTCTTGCGTTGCCCGACGGCGCTGGCGCGCCTTATGTCGAGGCGTGCATGCGAGACGCGCCGGATACGGTCATCGTTGATCTGTCTGCAGACAGACGGTTTGATGATGCCTGGGCCTATGGCCTGCCCGAGCTTAATCGCGCCGGCATTTCGGGAAAGACATACATCGCCAATCCGGGATGTTATGCAACCGCCTTCCAGTTGGCAGCCGCGCCATTGGTTGATCGGCTGGCCGGCTCGCCGGTCGCGTTCGGCGTTTCGGGCTATTCCGGCGCCGGGACGACACCTTCGCCTCGCAATGATCCTGAACGGTTGCGCGATAATCTCATTCCCTACCGGCTGGTCAATCACAATCACGAACGTGAGGTAAGCCGACATCTTGGCGTCCCTGTCCGTTTCTTTCCGCACGTCCATCCAGCGTTTCGCGGCTTGCTGACGACCGTTCACGCACCGCTCGCCTCGCCGCTTTCCAGGGACGAGCTGAAGACGCTGTTCGCGAATGCTTACGGGCGCGAACCGTTGATAACCTTGCAGGACGAGCCGCCTGAGCTTCGCGACGGCGCCGGGCGAAACGGTGTTCTGATTGGCGGGTTCGACGTCGGCGTCGACGGTAAAAGTGCGGTGATCGTCGCGGCCGAAGACAATTTGCTGAAAGGCGCCGCCGTTCAGGCGATCCAGAATCTCAATCTTGCATTGGGCATGCCCGAAACGCTGGGACTTGAAGACTAGAGCATTTTCCGACGAAGTGGGAACCGGTTGGTCGCAAGAAAATGCGACCCAACAAATAGTTAGAGCAATTTCGCGATTCAGATTGAATGCAAATTGCTCTAGAAATTCGTGTCTTCTATCCTGTGCATGTCGTCGTCGGACAGGCCGAAATGGTGGCCGATTTCGTGCACGAGAACATGGGTGATCAGTTCACCAAGCGAAATGTTTCCACGTTCCGCCCACTCCGCCAATAGCGGCAGGCGATAAAGATGGATGTGGTTTGGCGCTCGCGCAATGTCGCTTATTATGGATTGGCGAGTGATGTCGACGCCTTCATAAAGGCCTGATAATTCATATGGATCTTCAAGCCCGAGTTGCTTCAGCAATGCGTCGTCTGCGAAGTCCTCGACATGTATGACAACATCGCCGCACTGGCGCCTGAACGCTATAGGCAATTCGTCAAAGGCGCGCACCGCGGCGGTGCGAAATTCCGCAAGGTCAGGTGCGACAATTGACGGCCAGTCGAGGGTCATTGATCGAACGCCGCGTATATCTTTGCAAACACGGGCGCGATCTCGGGCATCGGTTCGCGGCCGCGCGTCATTCCAGTACGTACAAGGATGATATTCTTTTCCGGCGCAATCGCCACATATTGCCCTTCATGACCGGCCATAAGATATGTTGTTTGCGGCAGGTCCGGCATATATCGCTCGCGACCGTCAGCACCGTCGTAGTTCAACCAGAATTGCGCGCCGTAAAAACGGTCAGACGCCGCGGCGGGCGTCGCGACATAATCCGCCCAGCCTTCCGGCAGGAGGCGCGTTCCGTTCCACACGCCGTCATTTGCGTATAGCTCGCCCAGCCTCGCCCAGTCGCGCGCCGTTGCGTAAACGAACGAAGACCCGACAAACGTGCCGGACGGATCCGGCTCGATGATGAAGCTCGCCGCGCCGATGGGCGCAAATACAGTGTCGTACGCGAATGAGTGATAGTTGACACCGCGCGATTCAAGCGCGTGGCGCAGTGTTCGCTGTATCAGATTGGTCGTGCCGCTGGAATATGACCAGAATGTCCCCGGCGCATGCGCCAGCGGCGCACTGGCCGCGGCCATTCCCGCGTCACGCGAAGCAAAAAGCATTTCATTCACGTCGGAAAGCGGGTCAGCGTAGTCTTCCTCAAAGCTGAGGCCGCTTTGCATCTGCAACAGATCGTGCCAGGTGATCGCCGCCCGATCATCGTGCGCCCAAAGCTCAACCGGTGCGCGGTCATGAATATCAATAAGGCCCTGCTGAACCGCAGCTCCGACCATGGTTGCAGTCACGCTCTTGGCCATCGACCAGCTCAGGAACGGCGTGTTCGCGTCAAAACCGTCCGCATACGCTTCCGCAACAAGGCGCCCGTTCGCCAGCACCAGCAATGACCGATGGTTTGCGGCGCCGTTCGCCATTTCCTCGACAAGGATTTTTGCGACCGCCGATTTTACGTCTTCGTCATCATAAGTCGCGATGGGCGCGGCGAAGACAGCGGGGCGCTCAATCGGCGGCAAAGCGTCCGGTGCGCCGTTGATGTGCAGCGTGCAGCCGTAATCCGGGCGGTAGCTTGCGGTTGCGGCGCCAAGACCCCACAGCTTTGCGCTAACCGATTTGGTCTCGTGGTCGATAGTTGCGCCCACAAAGTCAAACAGCGGCGAGATGTCGTTGAAATCTTCCGACAGCACCGTCTCGCCATCGCGGCCGGCAACGAAGACTTCCGAGCATGCAATTTTCGCCAGATAGCCGTCGCCGACGCGCGCCATGGCGTCAAGCCGCTTCACGCCAAGCGCCAACGCTGCGACAGCAATTAGGGCTGTCGCAATAGGCAGCGTTTTTTTCATGAAACCGCCCCTGGGCTCGCGGCTATTCCATCGGGCGGAAAATGAGCGTCATGACGACGCCGATCAATCCCAGCACCGCCCATAGTGGAAGGTTCATCACCGTCGCCAGCGCCTTGGCGAGGCCGCCGGGCGAATTTTCGGCGATGCCCGGCCCATTGACGCCGATCAGCCCAAGAACCTCCGCCGAGGTGCGGATGACCGGTTCGCCGGCCTCCATCGACGACACCGCATCCGCGCCCAGTAACGCGACTGCGACCGCCACTAATATCCATGAAATAAAGCGGAACGCCGCCATGCCAAACCCCTTGTTGCCCCTGCTGAACCTGACAGTAAATTACCCGAGCGGAGCCGATTGGGCAAATCCCCGCATTTCCAACGGTTTGGTGCTTGCGCCGAGGCATCGCGGCGGTATAGTCCCGCGCTCTTCGCCGGTGCTTCTCACCGGCGCCGGACAGGTGGCCGAGTGGTCGAAGGCGCACGCCTGGAACGCGTGTAGGCGCGCAAGTGTCTCGTGGGTTCGAATCCCACCCTGTCCGCCAGTTTAATACGAGATAAGCGGGCGTTGGTTCGCCCAGCCGCGCGACACGGCCGCCTGGCGAGTTCTTCCGTGATCGGCGTACTTTGTGCAGCCCCCTGAAGGCCACGAAGTGAGCCTTTATGCGGGGTGTAGCATTTTTCTGCGTATTTTGTGCATTGGCGTTTTTCACCCCGCGCGAGAATGCGGCGCGCACAATTCGCGCGCGCAGTGCAAACTGGTCAGTATAAAAACGATATGCGACGGCGGCGGGCGTCAACTGGCGCTCCCTTCTCACAAAACTTCCAGGATATGCATTGTAAAGCCTCCCGGCGGGAGGGGGATGAATTTTTGTTTGCCTGAAATTTCAAAGCGTTAACACAAACGCGCGAATTCGCGACAGCGATTTCGCCTCGCTTTGAACACGGTGTGCGCGATGTGATCGCCATGCGCTGCGCCTGACAAGAAGGTAGAAGACGTCAACGCAAAACTGTCCGAATTGGCCGGGCCACTTCACAACACCGAGCGCCCGCATTCCGCGCTCGGCTTCCGGTCGCCAACCGAGTTCCTGCAAAAGACGCGGGCGGGAACGCATGAGCTATGGGCGGGCTCCGCGTCGCGAGGCGAATGTTCTTGATATGCTGTTCCGCAGACTCCTGCGGCTCGGATTTCCGTCTCATCTTCGCCCCCTTGATGGGCTACGAGGAGCCGAAAATCCTCCATTACGACAAACCCGTCAAATGTCCCATGGTTGCCGACGGCCTACAGTCCGGCGCGCGTTATTCGTGAGTTCTCAAGAATAAACTAGACGTATCCGGCTTTCGGGCGCTGTCAGCGGACGTCGACTGACCGCGGATATATTCGTTTTGAGGATCTCGCCAAATCGCTCGGACCTGGTTTAACATTCCGTTGTAAGCTCTGATGGAGTTCGGAATGGCGCGAACGCCGTTACTGCTGGCGATTGATCAAGGCACCACATCAAGTCGTGCGATCATTTTTACGGTGGCTGGTGAAATTGTAGCCGTTTCGCAAAAGGAATTTCCGCAAATCTACCCGCAGCCCGGTTGGGTTGAACACGATCCGGAGGCGATCTGGGAGACGACGGTCAAAACCGCCCGGTCTGCAATCGCCATGGCGGAAGAAAGCGGCGGCGAGGTGTTCGGGATTGGCATCACCAATCAGCGGGAAACCACTGTCGTATGGGATCGAAAGACCGCAAAGCCGATTTATAACGCCATCGTGTGGCAGGACCGTCGAACCGCGGACCTGTGTCAGAAGTTAAAGCAGGATGGTTCGGAAGCGCTGGTGCAGCAGACGACCGGATTGTTGCTGGATCCTTATTTTTCTGCAACCAAGCTCGGCTGGATCCTGTCGCATGTGGACGGCGCTTCAGATGCGGCAAAACGAGGCGAACTTTGTTTTGGCACGATAGACAGTTTCCTGCTCGCGCGTTTAACCGGCGGCGCGCACCTTACCGATGCGACGAATGCGGCGCGCACAAGCCTGTTCAATATCGTATCGAACAAGTGGGATGATCGGTTGCTTGATCTGTTCGGCGTCCCCAAGACGGTCTTGCCGGAAGTGTCTGATAATGTCGGCGAGTTCGGGCGGACAGCGCCGGCGATTTTCGGCCGGTCCTTGCCCATCTTCGCCATGGTGGGGGACCAGCAGGCCGCGGCGATCGGACAGGCGTGTCTGGCGCCGGGCGACATTAAAAGCACTTATGGGACCGGCTGTTTCGTGCTGGCGCCGGTTGAAGAGTTCAAGCTGTCGCGCAATCGACTTTTAACGACCATTGGCAGGCGGATTGATGGTCAAGCCCACTATGCCCTGGAAGGGTCGATCTTTGTCGCGGGCGCAGTCGTGCAATGGTTGCGAGACGAGTTGAAACTCGTCTCGAATGCGGCAGAAACCGAGGAACTGGCGCGTTCGCTGCCGGATAATGGCGGGGTGTATCTGGTTCCGGCATTTGCCGGACTTGGCGCGCCGCACTGGGATGCGCATGCGCGCGCCGCGATCCTGGGGCTAACACGCGGGGCGGGGCGGGCGCATCTCGCGCGGGCCGCGCTTGAAAGCGTCGCCTATCAGACAGCCGATCTTATTGATGCGATGCGTGCAGACGGTGCGTCTTGCGACACCTTGAAAGTCGACGGCGGCATGGTCGCAAACGACTGGCTGATGCAATTTCTCGCCGATATTCAGGATGCGCCGGTTGATCGACCGGCAATACTGGAAACGACGGCGTTTGGCGCTGCGCTGCTTGCCGGCGTGGGCGCTGGTATATTCACGAGCGTTGAAGAGGTTTCAAGTCTGCGCAAAACCGATGCGACATTCGAACCGGCGATTTCCGAGCCTTCCAGGCAGGCATTGCGGGATGAATGGCGCACAGCGCTGAAGCGTGTGTTGTCGTAAAGCCTGATTACGACATCTGGATCTGAAGAAACGGAGATGTAATGAGCGAAACTTTGAAGTCGTGGTGTGAAGAGCGACTTGCGAACCATAGCGCCGCGGCGCTTCTCGACCCCCTCGCCAGCAGCGTGCGAATGCTCTCCATTGATCTTTGGGACGGCCTACAAAGTGGCGCAATCACGCGAAAAAAGCTTGGCGAACTTGCGCGCATCATTAGCGATGAGGCGTTGGTTGCGCGCGCTGAGCGCCTGCGTACAAGTTCGACCGTCAGCGATTGGGACGAGGTTGTCGCCAACGCCTACCAATCTATCGCAGGGCAGGACTTTGTATTGGTCAAGGATGCGCTGGAGAAAACGCGCGCCGGTATTGTGTTCACGGCGCACCCGACATTCGCCATGTCGGGTTCGTTGAGAAATCATCTTGCGTCGATGGTGACGTCCGATGGCGGGCAAGCCAACATTCCGCCGCATTCGCCGGACCCACAGATCACCCTGGATGCGGAGCATGGTTATGTCCTTGCAGCGATTGAAAATGCGCAGGCGTCGCTTCGCACCATGCTGTTCGCGTATTTCGATTGGCTGGAGGCGCACCATCCGCAACAATGGACCGAGGTTACGCCCGCGCCGATCAGTCTCGCGACCTGGGTTGGCTACGACCTTGATGGCCGGACCGATATTCACTGGGCGCAATCGTTCCGGATACGGCTTGAAGAAAAATCGCGTCAACTTGCGAGATATGCGACGCTATTAAACGATGCGCCGTGCGCCAAGGCAATTGTTCGTGAACTTGAGACTGCGGCCGCTGTCGTAGATGATCAGGCGCGTAAATTTGGCGAAGACCTGGATAATCCTGAAAATATTGTCGACGCCGCCAATACCTTAACCGCCACAACTGAAGGACGAATGACGACGTTAAGGCCAATTATTACGGCGCTGAACGAATTAATTGACAAAGAGACTGACGGCCAGATTAAAAAACTACTGTGTGTTGCGCGATCTGAAATGAATATCTACGGGCTTGGCGTCGCACGCATCCATTTGCGGGTAAATGCAGCGCAAGTGCGCTCGGCCTTGCGGGCCGATTTCGGCTTTGCGCCGGGGCAGGAATTTCTTGACCGAACGGCGCTTGATGCCGCGGCGTCGAAATCCGCCGGCACGGCCGCGCAATCCATAAATTTCGGAAGTGTTTTTCAGGAAAAAATGACGGCGCGTCGACAGATGATGTTGTGCGCGCAATTTTTGAAACATGTCGACAGCGACACGCCAATTCGTTTTCTGATCGCTGAAGCAGAAGCGCCCGCGATGATGATGGGGGCAATATATCTTGCCAAACTCTATGGCGTAGAAGACAAAATCGATATTTCCCCATTGTTTGAAACGCCCGAGGCGATTGAGCGTGGCGGACGCTTTGTCGAGCGACTTTTGGAGGAAGATGAGTTTGTCGCTTATATAAGGCGACGCAAACGCATCGCAATCCAGTTCGGATTCTCAGATAGCGGCCGGTTTATGGGGCAGGTCGCCGCCGACATGGCGATTGAACGCCTGCAAATTCTGATTTCACGTGCGCTCGCCCAAAAAGGCGTTACGGACATCGAAGTCGTCCTGTTCAACACCCATGGCGAATCGATGGGGCGCGGCGGATTTCCGGGGGGCTATGCGGACCGCTTTGAGCATTTGCTGACGGGCTGGACGCGCGCCCGGTATGAACATGATGGGTTGGCCGTAAATGCTGAATGCAGCTTTCAGGGCGGCGACGGGTTTGTTCGCTTTGGGAGCAAACATCTTTCCGATGCGGTCTGTCAGGCTTTGCTAACCTGGTCAGCGTCGCCGGTCGCCAAAGCTGCTGATGACCGCTTCTATGAAGATATCAATTATTCCTGGGATGTTTATCGCGCCATCAAGGGCTGGCAGGAGGCGCTGTTTTCTGACGAGAATTATCAGGAAGTCCTGTCCGCCTTTGCGCCGAACATGCTGCCGCTGACTGGCTCCCGCAAGACGCGCCGGCAAAGCGGCGCGTCGAAGGGCGATGTTGCGCGATCATTGCGCGCAATTCCGCACAACGCAATTTTGCAGCAACTTGCCGCGCCCGCCAATGTGGCAGGCGGGATAGGGTCTGCGGCGACACGAGAACCAGAAAGGTTTTCGCAACTCATTCGTTCGTCCGCGCGAATGTCGCGTCTGTTTGATCTTGCGGCGGCGGCGCGCGACCTGACCAGCCTTTCGATTTTGCGTTGTTACGCAAGCTTGTATGATCCGGGTTTTTGGACTGTACGCGCGGCGCGCACGAGCGAGAAAGATCGCGCTCTCGCTTCAAATCAGGTTGCAGACCGTCTTGCTCATCGCTCGCTCGATATCGCGCTGAATCGCCTGGCGAATTTGTTGTCGGTGGACCGACAGGCGTTTGATGCAGCGTCAACGCACTTGTCGGCCGTACCCGTAACCCGGCGTCGGTTTTCAAATTCTCTTTATATCCTTCACGCAATCCGCGTAGCGCTGATCGCGGAAGCATTCATGCTTGTCGCCAAGACGCCGAGCTTTTCTTCGCGCCATGAACTGACGCAGGGCGATATTATCGATGTGGTCCTGCAGTTCCGCTTCGCTGAAGCCGCGGGACTGATTGCTCAGATTTTCCCCAAATCGCTGGACGCCCCGAAAGAGTTCCAAAATCTGAGCGAAGCCGCGGGCCGGAATAACGATCCAGCGGGCTATCCTGAAATACACGACCAGATCGTCGACCCGCTATCGGAAATCGACCGCCTGATGGTCAGCATTGCAGTTGGCATATCGCATTTTTACGATGCGTTTGGTTGACCGTTCGCTTCGTCAATTTTCTCGAAAAAATGCTTTCTACAAAGCGGCACGTATCTTTCGTTGCCGCCAATTTCGACGCTTGCCCCGGCGACAACGGCTCTGCCATCGTGGTTGATCCGCAAATTCATCGTCGCTTTTCGGCCGCAATGACATATCGTCTTTAGCTCACGTATTTCGTCCGCAAGCGCGAATAGGCGTTCGCTTCCGGGAAAGAGATTTCCCTGAAAGTCGGTACGCAAGCCGTAACACAAAACCGGAATATTGAGGCGGTCGACAATCCACGCGAGTTGATCAACCTGTGTCGGGCTGAGAAATTGCGACTCATCAACGAAGATGCAATCGACCGGCGTTTGTGTTCGTACAGTCTGGACATCGTCAAATAAGTTAGTGTTATCATTGAAGGTGCGCGCTTTCTCCTTCAAGCCGATACGCGATGCGACGTAACCTTGGCCGGCGCGCATGTCCAATGCTGCGGTATAGATCAGCGTGCTCATGCCGCGCTCGCGATAATTGAAGCTTGACTGCAACAGGGTAGTGGATTTCCCTGCGTTCATCGCTGCGTAATTGAAATAGAGTTTCGCCACTGCTAGTCAGACCCCGTCCGGAAGTAAACCGTCGAATTCAAATTCTACAGGGCCGGTCATGACGACGTGATCATCGTCGCGCCATTCAATCGCCAGCAGACCGCCGTCTAGCTCGACGCTGGCTTTCCTGTCTGTCAATCGACGCCGGTTCGCGGCCACCAATGCGGCGCACGCCGCTGTGCCGCATGCCTTGGTGATGCCGGCGCCGCGTTCCCAAACGCGTAACCGGATGTAATGTTTGCCGCGAACCTCCGCCAAGGAGACATTCGCCTGTTCCGGAAACATCGGATGATTTTCGACCATTGGGCCAAACCGTTCAAGGGCGTGCGCGTTCACATCGTCAACGAAGAATATGCAGTGGGGGTTTCCCATGTTGACTGCAGATGGTCCCCACAGGACCGGGTTGTCGATAGGCCCAAGTTTGATATTGACGAACCTTGTGTCCTGGTGCTCTTCCGCGAGCGGAATTTGCTTCCAGGAAAGCTTCGGCGCGCCCATATCAACTGCGATGCGGCTGTCGCTGATGCGTCGCGCCGAGATCGCCCCTGATAGCGTCAGTAAATCAATCTCATCGCGCTCGGCCTCTGTCATCAGGATCAGACCGACGCAGCGGGCCGCGTTACCGCATGCGCCCACTTCCGAACCGTCTGCGTTCCAGACGCCCATGAACGGCGCGCCGCGTTCCTCGATGGTGATCACCTGATCGCACCCGATGCCCGATACCCGGTCTGCAATTGTGCGGGCTGCGTCCGGCGTCATCTTCCTGTCGCCGCCACGCAAATCCATGATGACAAAATCATTGCCCAAACCATTCATTTTCCTGAATGGCAGACCTGCAAGAGACATCGGATCGCCTTTATTTTACCGCCGCCGTCGAACATCGCGGGCAATCTTTTTAGCAACTTGGCTCTCCGCCGCGTCGTGTTCAAGCCCAAATTCATCCAGCGCCGCATCGCGGCGGGCCTTTGCGTGTTCGCTGAGCCCATGGTCGGTTTTTTCCCAATAAGACGGCCTGGTGACGAACTGGTAAAGCGCCTTCCACGCCGCGAACGACATCAATAGCCAATAGATCGGAGTAAAAACCGCAGACGCGCTAATGCGCGAGAGGCCCCGCCGTACAGGCGCATAGGCGGCAAGCGCCAGAAAGGCGAGATTTCCGAATGCAAGGGCGCCGACGCTGACGGCTTTCGCAAATGGAAATAACGTCCCCAGGGGATCGAAACCGCCAAGATGCTCGGCCAGCAGGACGATCCAGATAACCGGATTGATCATGGCCGCGAACACCGCGCCGCCAATAAAAAAGTCGAGTGACAATCTTGTACGCCAGTCAAGCGCACGGTCGCGCCGGCGGTTGACCAGCCATGTTTGCATAAATCCCTTCATCCAGCGTGAGCGCTGGCGCGTCCAGTTTGGCAGACGGCAATTCGCCTCCTCGAAAGTCGTCGATTCCATGACTGTCGTGCGATACCCCCGGCGCGCGAGGCGCAAACCGAGATCTGCGTCTTCGGTAACGTTGTAAGGATCCCAGGCCCCGATCTCTGCCAGTATCTGTGTACGAAATAGATTTGATGTCCCGCCCAGCGGCACTGGTGCGCCCAGCCGGTCGAGCGCGGGTAAAAAATGGTCGAACCACAGGCAATATTCCAGCGTGAACTGGCGCGTTAGCGGTATTATGGCGCAAACGCCACGTCGCAAGCCTTTGTTTTTGCGACGTTATTCCCACATCTAACCGGGAGGTCGGTTAGATGATTGGGTTATTGGTCGGAATAATCTTGCAGGTCAATCTGCTCAACCTTGGTGCCAACTCGCTCGAATCGGTCGGCGGCGTTCATATGCCAAACTTGAGTTATTTTACGCCCGACGCCGAAGAAATCCTCATAGACAACAGTCGCCTCAAAAACGATCGGATTTTTACGGGGTGTGCTGCGCGTGATCGCGTTTTTGTAGTCATCCCGGTCATAGTCCTTAGCGCCGACCTTCCTAACGCCATCAGGCATCACCCACTGAAGCTCACGGAGAATTGTGTAGCTAGAGACTCTGGGTTTCGGATTGGGAACTTCATTCACATTGACTTGGGGAAGGTTAAGGGAGCGCAAAACAAAATCCGGGTCAAGTTTGGTACCCTTTTGAAAAAGGTTCTGACTGATTTCCCGTATTATGCACGGGCTCTTCCCGTAGTTCGTGATCTTGATGTTGTAATCAATACTCACATCATGAAGCGTTTTTGGCAGGCCGATTCCAGCCGGACCATCGACGATGATCTCTCTTGGATCGGAAAGCGTGAACTTAACCACTGGCTCAAGAAACAAGAACGGTTCATTCAAACGAACGAACGACTCGACATTTTTTGTCGCAGCATCGGCAGATCGCTTGGCGACATCGAGTTGAGCGATGAATTGCTTAACCTGCCCTGCGGAATCCGTTCGCATCTGATTGAGCGTGTCAGCGGCGATGTTGGCCTGCCAGCTAACAGTAAGCGCTTGAATTATCGCGGCGGCGAACAGGCCACCAGTAAAAACTGCTATCCAGAAATTCGTCGAGAATTTCGGTGCGGTGGTGTGCACCCAAGTCTGATTAATGCGTTCGTCATCGTTGGCGGCGGCGGCTTTGGATTCTTTTTTATCCTCGGCTGGGGATTGCAAATTTTGCGAAGGCGGCAAGCTGGCGAAATCGCCATCACTGTTAGCGGCGCGTTCTTGGGTATCGGCATTGTCGGCTTGTTGGTGGCTTGGACCTGCACTGCTGGTTAGCACGTTGCGTAACGTCCATGCGCCCCACGACATCGCAACAATTCCAAGCACGATGGCGATTATCGCGAGAACTTCCACTCGATCACTCGCCATTATGAGAGCCGTAGCGCGTCACACCCCAGAGCTTCCAGACATTGCAACATGAACCCCGCAGTAAAAGCGCCTCTGCCAATCTTATTTGAAAGGTTCTTGGCGCTTTCTTCTATGCCAATATTTGCAAGCTTCTCCGCTAAATCCTCATAACTCAAGTCTCGTTTGACCATCTCCGCCCGGAGCAGGCCCTTGGCCTTTGCCTGGTATTCCTTGTCTTTGGAGTCCATTATTTCCTCAAATTCGATTCTTTTTTGTCGATTATGAGGAAATAGCACTTGATATGGTGATGATAAACCCCCAAATACGATGCGTAGGCATCAGATTTGAGGAAATATCATGGCCCAGCACTTCTTGCTCTCCAAAGCCGCAAAAACGCTGAATCTGGTCGAGATTTTCCGCATGAGCGATGAGGCCATTGAAAAGCTGTTCGCGCAACTCCGCTGGCCGGAAACGAACGGTGAAGCCGCTTGCGTCCATTGCGGATCGCTGACGGTTTGGGATTGCCGCCGCCCGTCTGGCGCCCCGCGCTATCGCTGCGGCGACTGCGGCAAGGATTTCAGCATCACAAGCGGAACGCTGTTCGCTTCGCACAAGATGCCGTTGCGCATCTACCTCGCGGCGATCCTGCTGTTCTGCAACGAGGTCAAAGGCAAGTCGATGTTGGCAATGAGCCGCGAACTTGGCCTTTCCTACAAAACCGCCTTCGTTCTTTGCCACAAGCTGCGCGAGGCAATGGCGACCGAATTAAAAGGCCGCACCCTTGGCGGTGAAGGCGTCGAAGCCGAAATCGACGGCGCATACTTTGGCGGTTACGTGAAGCCTGCAAACAAGCGAGAAGATCGCAAAGACCGTCGCCTGCGCATCAATCAATCTGGCAAGCGCCGCTGCGTCGTCATCGTCCGCGAGCGTGAAGGCCAAACCTTGCCGATGGTGTTCAAGACCGAAGCCGAAGCGACCAACTGGATCGCCCGCCGCGTTGATCCGGCTACGGTCCTTCATGCTGACGAAGCGCCGTCGTGGAACAACCTGCACGCCCGTTTTGAGGTTCGCCGCGTCAATCACGAATTGGCCTACAGCACGCATGACGCTTGCACAAACCAAGCGGAGTCATTCTTCTCCCGCTTGCGCCGCGCTGAACAAGGTCACCATCACTGGATCAGCGGCCCGTATCTTCTCCGCTACGCTCAAGAGGCTTCATGGCGTGAAGATCACCGCCGCCACGCAAATGGCTGGCAGGTCGGTCGCGTCGCCAAGAACGCGCTGGCGAGCAAGGCAAGCGTGGATTTCACCGGATACTGGCAACGATAAAAATTTGAAGTTTGACCCAAACTCAACCGAAGTTTGACCTAAACCGTTGATTTTGGCGCCAAAAAAGACTCGACAACGAATTAGAACATACCGAAAACAAGTACGCCGCTCCGTCTGAACCACGGAGCGGCGTTTTGTAACCCAGCCGAGCAGGGCTGGTCGTGATCACGAGACGTAACAAGCACGCGTCTACAGTCTTGGTCAACACTGCTCGGCACATTCCCATGGAGAAACCAATGGGCACACCGAGCAAAACGCTCACATTCGAAGATGCAACCGTTGTTTGGCTGAAACGCTGGAACGGCCTTTATCAACACGAAATCGCCTCCGAACTTGAATGTAATCAAGGCCGGATCAGCGAAATTCTCAGTGAAAAAGCGCATCAAGGCAGCAGGGTTGAGGCAATGCGTCGGCGCGGAGCCTTCGAGTAAAACTTTTTGGCCGCGTCTCGTTATGAAGGCGCGGCCAATTTCCACCGAGCATTCCGCCCGCCGCCAATCTTTGCCACCGTCCCGGCCTTATTGACCAGATATTGCAGATTTGTTCGGACGCGCGGCGCTAGCGCCGTTCTGGCGGTTTCATCATGTCCCATCGCAATCAGCACGGCGCTAACAACGTCCTGAGTCCGCATAGGGCCGTCAGCGGTTCTGAGGGCGTCTAGGATCATCCGGCCCAACTCGCCCTGACGGAACAGCTTCACGCGTTTTTTGGGGCGCTTGTTCGGGATGGCGTCTGGATCGCACCCCGGCTCGAATATGCCGATGGTCGCGTCCAAGTGCTTTAGCTGACTCTCAGCCCATGCGAGCTTGTTTTTAAGCTGTGCGATCTCGCCCGCCAGCGTTGCCCGCTTATCCTTCAGCGCCCTAAGCGCGTACTTGTTCCCGTTCTCTGTCTGCATGTGGAAACAGATAGGGCGTGGACGGATTCACTTCACGTGGCGTTTGCGCCATAATACCGCGCGTTAGCCAGTTTTCCTCCGGGTTATAAAAATTAAGCCGCGCCTGAATACATGCAAGGCGCTCGTCAGCGACGGCGAAGATTTCCGCTGCGCGGCGAAGCTGATCGGGTTGTGGTTCGTCTTCCGCGTCGTAGATCACGGTTATGTCGCCGCGCGCGCAGGAAAGCCCGTAATTGCATGCCTTCGGTTTTGTCTGCGGATACGAGGTCGCAACGATGATGACGTCAAACATCTCGTCCAGGTCGAGGCGCCTGGCTTCCGCACGCGTTTCGCCGTCTGATTCTTCCAGCAGGAGTTTTACGTCGAGTTTGTCATGAGGGTAGTCGAGCTTTCGGATCGCTGAGATCAGGCCGGGCAGGGCATGGGCTTCGCGAAATAGCGGCGCGAGAATGGTGACAATCGGCAAATCGGCGTCATCCAGCGATTTAGGTTTTGCCGCGTAAATGCGATGACGCGCGAGAAAGACGAGCCAGATTCTTACCAATGCAATGCTGATGAAGTACGCCGTTGCCGCGAGAATAAATGCAGCGATCGAGGAACGGGGGAACGCTACGATGAGCCCCAGCGCGCAACACGCAAACAGCCATGGCGTAACCGATGCTGACTGCGTTGAAAGAGCCCGCGCGCTTTCATCTGGCTGCGCATCAGCCAGCGCCATCGTTGCATCATATTTTAGTTCCCTGGAAAACCGGCTTCGTAAAAGTTCGGCGAACTTTCTCCGGTCGACGACAATATCTTGATGTGAATGTCTTGGCCTGGTGGTCAGAAATTCAATGCGTCCGTTGCGTCTACGCCATGGCGCGTATCCCTGTCGCAAATATTTCCGCAGGTTTTCGTAGCGACAAACGCGTCCTGGTGCGGCATCGCAATGGTCTGCAACTTTTCCGTCGGCATTGGACATTGTCAGAATTCAGACCATATGCCGATAAATGCGGCGACGCCGGGTGCAATGTTCCGCGTTGCAAATTCTTTTCGGCCGCCCACGACAATCGACCATCGTCTTGACTTGCGCCACACAATCGACGCCTGCCCCTTATAGAGATCAAAATCAGCGAAGCCGGGGTCTTCGTTCTGAAGCGAGATGATTGATTGCGCTTCCAACAGAACAAGCCAGCTGCGTGACGGTTCCACGCCGACCAACACATCGGCGCGGACTTGATCCGCATCGCCGCCGAAGCGGCGACGGTAAGCAACCTCTCCGGTCGCAAAAACTTTTACGGGGCTCGCAATGAGATCGCGGCCATGCAGCGCGCGTAACTCAATCTCCATGTTTGGAGTTGGCGCGCCGGACTGGGCGTCAATCGATAATGCGCCTGATCGCACGCCGGATATTTTCAATGCAGTCGCGGAGTGTTGTCCGCGCTGAATCTGGCGTTGGAGAGAAAGCTCGGCTTCGTTGACGCCATTGTCCGTAAACGAACCGGCGGCGGTATCTGTGATGCTGACGCCGTAGGAGACGCGCCCGCTCGCCATCCAGTTATCTGTTAAGCCAAGTTCAAGATAGGTGTCGCTGTCGATGCGGGTGTATTTGCTTTGCGGCGGGTCAGAGAAATAATAATTGGCGGTGGAGGCAAGAAAAATTCCGCCATCATCGCGGTTCCACGGGCTAGCGTTCGCCGGCGCGCACGCCGCGACCGCAGCAACACATGCAGTAAAAAAGCGCCCCGCCATAGCCCCCTGAAATCCTCGTTGGTCGCAGCCGACCATCGGGATGCGGGCCCTCGCATGCGGTCAGCTGTTGCGAGAGCCTAGAGCATCGCGCAAAAAGTGTGCAACGGTTTTTGCTGTTCGCGATGCGACCACTCAGGAATAAACCATCATGGTGTAAATCCGTTTTATTCCACGATGGTTTAGGGCGTTTTCCGGGCAAGTGAAATGCCGGTGATCGCAACAAAACGCCCTGAATATTCGATCTTGAACAAGTTCCACGCGAGTGTGCGCGGAACTTGTTCGGGCGCGCACGAAGCATTGCGCCGCCAACCGGAGTTGCGGCGCCTTACGCCGAGGCGAGCTGGCGCACCACATATTGAAGGATGCCGCCGTGCTTGAAATATTCAAGCTCGTCGGCGGTATCTATCCGTACAAGGACTTTTATGGTCTTTGTATCGCCATTGGCGTAAGTGATCTTTACGTCCGCTTCCTGGCGCGGCGTCAACTTGTCGACGCCGGCGATGGAGACTTCCTCGTCGCCGGTGAGGCCCAGAGTCTCCCATGAGTCGCCTTCCTTGAATTGCAGGGGCAGAACGCCCATGCCGACGAGGTTCGAGCGGTGGATGCGCTCAAAGCTTTGCGCGATCACCGCGCGAACGCCGAGCAATACGGTTCCCTTCGCCGCCCAGTCGCGTGACGAACCGGTGCCGTATTCCTTGCCGGCGATGACGACCAGCGATTTGCCTTCCGCTTGATAGCGCATCGCCGCATCATAGATCGGCATTTGCTCGCCGGTCGGGATGTAGCGGGTATAGCCGCCCTCGACGCCGTCGAGCATGCGGTTCTTGATGCGAATATTGGCGAACGTGCCGCGCATCATCACCTCGTGATTCCCGCGGCGCGACCCGTAGGAGTTGAACTCCGACACCGCGACCTGATGGTCTTTCAGGTATTGGCCCGCCGGGCTGTTTTCCTTGATCGAACCGGCTGGCGAGATGTGGTCGGTGGTGATCGAATCGCCGAACAGCGCGAGGATGCGCGCGTCGCTGATCGGTTTGATCGGCGCCGGCTCCATCGTCATGCCGGTGAAATAGGGCGGGTTGGCGACATAGGTCGATGTCGGCCAGCGATATGTCTGGCCGTCGCCGCCGTCGATGGCGCGCCATTTTTCGTCGCCCTTGAACACATCGGCGTAGCGCGTGGCGAACATTTTTGCGGTCACATGCTCGCGCACGACTTCGGCGACTTCCTTATTGGTCGGCCAGATGTCTTTCAGATAAACCGGCGCGCCGGCTTTGTCCGTACCAATCGGATCTGTCGTCAGGTTGACGTTCAGCGAGCCGGCGATGGCGTAGGCGACGACCAGCGGCGGCGACGCCAGATAGTTTGCGCGCACGTCGGGCGAAACGCGCCCTTCGAAATTGCGGTTGCCCGACAGAACCGAGCATACGGCGAGATTGTTTTCATTGACCGCGGCGCCGATCGCTTCCGGCAACGGGCCGGAATTGCCAATGCAGGTGGTGCAGCCATAACCGACAAGGTTGAAGCCGAGCGTGTTCAGATCGTCCTGCAAGCCGGCGGCGTTCAGATAGTCGGTGACGACCTGGCTGCCGGGGGCGAGCGAGGTTTTGACCCACGGCTTGACGGTGAGGCCTTTGGCGACGGCGTTGCGCGCCACCAGACCGGCGGCGATGAGCACGCTTGGGTTCGAGGTGTTGGTGCACGAGGTGATCGCGGCGATGGTGACGTCGCCATGCCCGAGATCGAATTTTTCGCCCTTTACGGGTACGCGTTTTCCCGCTTCGCCGCCGAGGCCGTATTCCTTGGCGAGCGAGCCGGCGAAGGAGGTCGGCGCCTCCGCGAGCAGCACGCGGTCTTGCGGGCGTTTCGGGCCAGCCAGCGACGGCTTGACTGAGGCGAGGTCGAGTTCAAGCGTATCGGTGAAGACCGGATCGGGCGTTGATGAATCGCGCCACAGGCCCTGTTCTTTCGCATAGGCTTCGACCAGCGCCACGCGTTCAGGCGAGCGCCCGGTCGCGGTCAGATAGCGAATGGTTTCGTTGTCGATCGGGAAAAATCCGCAGGTTGCGCCATATTCCGGCGCCATGTTGGCGATTGTCGCCTGGTCTTCGAGCGACAAATTGTCGAGCCCGGAACCGAAGAATTCGACAAATTTTCCGACCACGCCCTTTTTGCGCAGCATCTGCACGATGGTCAGCACAAGGTCGGTCGCGGTTGCGCCTTCGGGCAATTTGCCGGTGACTTTAAAACCGATCACTTCGGGGATCAGCATCGACACTGGCTGGCCAAGCATCGCCGCTTCGGCTTCGATGCCGCCGACGCCCCATCCGAGCACGGACAATCCGTTGACCATGGTGGTGTGGCTGTCGGTGCCGACAAGGGTGTCGGGATAGGCGTAGGTCTCGCCTTTGGAATCAGCGGTCCAAACCGTCTGCGCGAGATATTCAAGATTGACCTGGTGGCAGATGCCGGTGCCCGGCGGCACGACGCGGAAATTGTCAAACGCGCCCTGACCCCATTTGAGGAATTGGTAGCGCTCGCCGTTTCGTTCATATTCGCGGTCGACGTTCTTCTTGAAGGCGTCTGGCCCGCCGAAATAGTCGACCATGACCGAGTGGTCGATGACGAGATCGACCGGCGCGAGCGGATTGATTTTTTCAGGATCGCGTTCAAGCGACTTCATGGCGTCGCGCATGGCGGCGAGATCGACGACCGCCGGCACGCCGGTAAAATCCTGCATCAGCACGCGCGCGGGCCGGTAAGCGATTTCGCGGTCGCTGCGGCCGTCTTTCAGCCAGTCGGCGAACGCCTTGACGTCATCGGTGGAAACCGAGCGCCCGTCTTCAAAGCGCAACAGGTTCTCCAGCAGCACTTTAAGGGAAAATGGCAGGCGCGAGATGTCGCCGATGGCGGCTTCGGCGGCCTTCAGGCTGAAAATTGAATATGTCTTGGCGCCTGCAGTAAGAGATTTCTTCGTATTTAGCGTATCGCGTCCCGGGATCACCGATTGCCTCCGTTCACAAATTCCTCAAGAATCGGGCGCGTTATGACGTATCGACGCGAATTTCGCAATTCACGCGGGTTGCGCCTTGGTGTCGCCGGAAACAGGTGTAAACAGGCATCTGTCTCAGACTGGGAGTTGACCGGATGAAGTATGGGCTCAAAACCGTTCTTGCAGGGCTTGGCCTGGCGTGCGCCATGACGGGCGCCATGACCGGCGGGGCGGCGGCGGCCGAGCCGCAGCCGGTGGCGACCTACAAGGACTGGAGCGTTTTTGTGCGCGATGTCGAAGGCGACAAGATCTGCTTCGCGGCCTCTGAAGCGACGGACAAATCGCCCAAAACCGTCAATCATGGCGATGTCTTCTTTATTATCGCCACCTGGAAGTCGGGCGCGGCGACCGATCAGCCAAGCTTGATGGTCGGCTACAACCTGAAGGACGCGCCAGCGCCGACGCTGCGCATCGGGTCGGAAAAGTGGGACATGTACGCCTCGCAAAACGAGGCGTTCATCGAAAGCGGCGCGTCCGAGCAATCGCTGGTTTCGGCGATGCGCCGCGGCGCCGACATGCGGGTGAGCGCAGTTTCCAGCCGCGGCACCGCGACCAGTTATCAGGTCTCGCTGAGCGGCGTGAGCGCGGCGCTCGACCGCGCGTCGCAAGCCTGTAAATAGACAGGCGACGCGGCCCGGCATTGCCACGAGGACGGGAAACCGCCCGGTGTATTGCAACTTTCTTGCGAATGCGGCAAATCCCGATACCATTGACGGCTTAGGGAAGGCGCGCCGTCTAAAAAGCGGCGCGCAGTCGTAATCAACGGGGCTTTTATGGGAATACTCAAGGAATTTCAGGAATTCGCCGTCAAGGGCAATGTCATGGACATGGCGGTCGGCATCATCATCGGCGGCGCTTTCGGCACGATTGTAAAGTCGCTGGTGGACGATGTGATCATGCCGCCGATCGGCATGTTGCTGGGCGGGGTCGATTTCTCCAACCTGTTCATCAACATGTCGGATATCAAGTATGACAGTTTGGCGGCGGCGAAAGACGCGGGCGCGCCGGTCATCGCTTATGGCTCGTTTTTCAACAATATCATTTCGTTCCTGATCGTCGCCTGGGCGGTGTTCTTGCTGGTCAAGGGCATGAACGCCCTCAAGCGCAAGGAAGAAGAAGCCCCGGCCGCGCCGGCCGAGCCGCCGGCGGACGTCAAACTGCTCACGGAGATTCGCGATCTGTTGAAGACGCGCTGACCACTCTTGTCCGCTATCGAGACGAGGCCCGGCCCGCGCCGGGCCTTTTCTTTTCGCTGTTGCTGGTTGTGGAAGCGCGCGCCGGTCTGTATATCCGCCCGCCAGCACCAGGGCATGACGCCAGAATCCGGATTCCCGCCGTGATGCTCTGGTTTTCAGTGATCGCAGCGCGCAAGGCGAAAACCGTTGCACAGTTTTTGCGCGATGCTCTAGATGGCGCCGATGATTCCGCTCAAGAACATACGTAACTTCTCCATCGTGGCGCATATCGACCACGGCAAGTCGACGCTCGCCGACCGGATCATTCAGACCACCGGCGGGCTGACCCTGCGCGAAATGAAAGAGCAGGTGCTCGACTCGATGGAGCTGGAGCGCGAGCGCGGCATCACCATCAAGGCCCAGACTGTCCGGCTTGAATACAAGGCCAGGGACGGCGAGCGCTATATTCTCAACCTGATCGATACGCCGGGCCATGTCGATTTCGGCTATGAAGTCAGTCGTTCCCTGTCGGCGTGCGAGGGCGCGCTGCTGGTCGTCGATGCGAGCCAGGGCGTCGAGGCGCAAACCCTCGCCAATGTGTATCAGGCGATTGACGTCGATCTTGAGATCGTGCCGGTGCTGAACAAGATCGATCTGCCGGCGGCCGACCCGGACCGGGTGAGGTCGCAAATCGAGGACGTGATCGGCATCGACGCGTCGGACGCGCTGATGATTTCGGCCAAGACCGGGGTGGGCGTTGATGATGTGCTTGAGGCGATTGTCACGCGCCTGCCGGCGCCGCAGGGCGATGCGGCCGCGCCGCTGAAAGCGCTTCTCGTCGATAGCTGGTATGACAGCTATCTCGGCGTTGTCGTGCTGGTGCGGATTATCGACGGCGTGCTCAAAAAGGGCATGCGCGTCAGGATGATGGGCACGGGCGCCGTCTATCCGGTCGACCAGGTCGGCGTGTCGACGCCGAAGAAGACGCCTGTCGCCGAACTTGGCCCCGGCGAAATCGGCTATCTCACCGCGTCGATCAAAGAGGTCGCCGACACCCGCGTCGGCGACACCATCACCGATGACCGCCGGCCGGTCGCTGCGGCGCTGCCCGGCTTCAAACCGGCCCAGCCGGTGGTGTTTTGCGGAATTTTTCCGGTCGACGCTGCGGATTTTGAAGACCTGCGGGAGGCGATGGGCAAGCTGCGCCTCAACGACGCCAGCTTCGAGTTCGAAATGGAAACTTCCGCCGCGCTCGGCTTCGGGTTCCGCTGCGGCTTTCTCGGCCTGTTGCACCTTGAGATCATTCGCGAACGTCTTGAGCGCGAGTTCAACATTGATCTCATCACCACCGCGCCAAGCGTCGTTTATCAACTGCACCTTACCGACGGGACGTCGAAAGAGCTGCACAATCCCGCTGACATGCCCGACCCGGTGCGCATCGACCATATTGAAGAGCCGTGGATCAAGGCCACGATCATGACGCCAGACGAATATCTCGGCGGCATTTTGAAACTCTGTGAAGAACGCCGCGGCGTCCAGAAAGAACTGACTTACGCCGGCAGCCGCGCCATGCTGGTCTATGAATTGCCGCTCAACGAAGTGGTGTTCGATTTTTACGACCGGCTGAAATCCATTTCCAAAGGCTACGCCAGCTTTGATTATCAAATCGTCGATTACCGCGTCGGCGATCTGGTGAAGATGCAGATTCTGGTAAATGACGAGCCTGTCGACGCGTTGTCGATCATCGTCCACCGCGACAAGGCGCAACTGCGCGGCCGCTCGATGTGTGAGAAGCTGAAGGACCTGATCCCGCGGCACATGTTCAAGATCCCGATTCAGGCCGCGATTGGCGGGCGCGTGATCGCGCGCGAGACGATCTCGGCGATGCGCAAGGATGTGACCGCGAAGTGTTATGGCGGCGATGCGACACGCAAACGCAAGCTTTTGGAAAAGCAGAAAGAAGGGAAGAAGAAGATGCGCCAGTTCGGGCGCGTCGATATTCCCCAGGAAGCGTTTATCAAGGCGCTGAAAATCGACGGCTAGCGCATTTTCCGACGAAGCGGGAACCGGTTCGTCGCAAGACAAAGCGATCAAACACATAAATCGAGCAACATCGCGATTCAGATAGATCGCATGTGGTTCTAAACCATCATAGCGCGAATCCGGTTCATTGCATGATGGTTTGGTCGCCGGGCTGCGGGCGCAAGGGGCCGGGTTTGATGTTGCGGGCGTAGGCACGGCGGCGAAATCTCCTTCCCTTGTCGCGTCTTCAATTTCGGGCCGGATACAATAGGGCGCCCGGAAGGGAGGGGGATAAGTTTTTATTTTACAGCAATTTCAATGGGTTATTGCGGCGTTAAGGTTAACGCCGGCAAAAAACGCGGCAATTTCAGGCGGTAAAATCGGCTCGCCTCGTCAAAATGACTGGCGGCGCTTTTGGTTGCTCTTTGCGCCCTTGCCGTGCGGCTTTTTCGGATTGCCTTTCGCGCCTTTCGGGGGAGCGTTTTTCGCCCTGGCCGGGCGGGGGGCTTTTGGTTTTGCCGATGATGAATTTTTCGGCCTCTTCGGCTTTGCCGGTTTCTTTGGCTTTGACGGCTGGCGCGGCGCCGGCGCCTCCAGCGCTTCCATCAGGCGCTTTTCGTAATCATCGCGTGCTGGCGCGGCGGGCGCAGAATTCTTATCTCTGTGCTGATGTTTTGCTTTTTCGCGCGGTGGTCGGTTGCGTGCTTTTTCGCGCGGCGCGCGCTCCTCGCGGCGACGTTTGTTACGCGGCACCCGCTCGCCCGGTTCGGCCGGCGGCAGATCCGGCGGCGCGTCGAGCCGCGATACCGCGATATCGCCTTCCAGCCTCATTGACGCGCCTGCGGCCTGCAATAATCGTTCAACGCCGCCGCTCGCGATTTCGACATAGCTCGTATCATCGGTGATGCGGATGGCGCCGATCTCGTTCTTGTTCAGTCCGCCGGACTTGCACAGCATCGGCAACAGCCAGCGCGGTTCGGCGTTGCGGTTGCGCCCGATCGCAAGCGCGAACCAGGCGCCGTCGGCGAGGTCTTTCCTGATTTTCTTCTTTTCGCGCGCGGCGGCGAATTCGTCATGGGCGCCTTGCACTTCTTCCGGCGCACTGCGCCCGGCGCGGTAAAGACGGATGAACGCCGCGGCGATCTGTTGCGGCTCGAACTGCGCGGCGAGATCGGCGGCGGCCTCGCGCTCGCTATCTTCCATCGGCGCGGTAAGGGAAGGGTCGGCGACAAGGCGTTCGGCGTCTTTCGCGCGGACTTCGTCGGCCGATGGCGGCGCCTGCCAGCTTGCGGAGATTTTCGCGTCAGTGAACAGGCGCTCGATGCGTTTTCGCGCATTGCCCGGCGCAATCACCACGCTCACGCCCTTGCGCCCGGCGCGCCCGGTCCGGCCGCTCCGGTGCAACAGGCTTTCGGTAGTTCTCGGCAGATCGGCGTGGATGACGAGGTCGAGATTAGGCAGGTCGATGCCGCGCGCGGCGACGTCCGTGGCTATGCAGATCTGCGCCCGCCCGTCGCGCAGCGCCTGCAAGGCGCGGGTGCGTTCTTTCTGGCTCAACTCACCGGACAGCGCGACGACGGAAAACCCGCGATTGCCGAAACGGCTGGCGAGGTGATTGACCGTCGCCCGCGTCGCACAAAATACCAGCGCCGTCGTCGGCTCGATATAGCGCAGCAGATTGATGATCGCGTTTTCACGTTCGTAAGACGCGCAGGCGATAGCGCGATATTCGATATCTGCGTGTTGCTCGTGCGCGTCGATTGTGTTCACGCGCACTGCATCGCGCTGGTATTTTTTCGCGAGCGCTGCGATTTCCTTCGATACCGTCGCCGAGAACATCAGTGTACGCCGTTCCGGCGGCGCCGCGGCGAGAATGAATTCCAGATCATCACGAAACCCGAGATCGAGCATTTCGTCGGCCTCGTCGAGGACAACCGCGCGCAGTTGCGACAGGTCAAGCGAGCCGCGCTTGATATGATCGACAAGCCGGCCCGGCGTTCCGACGACAATCTGGGCGCCGCGCGACAGGGCGTTGCGCTCATCGCGCATGTCCATACCCCCGACGCATGAGGCGATTGACGCTTCCGTCTTCTGGTAAAGCCATTCCAGTTCCCGCCGGACCTGCAGCGCCAGTTCGCGGGTCGGCGCCGCCACCAGCGCGAGCGGCGCGCCGCGCCCGACGAAACGGGCCTCGTCTCCCAGCAGGGTCGGGGCGAGCGACAGGCCGAAAGCGACCGTCTTGCCCGAGCCGGTGCGCGCCGACACCAGCAGATCGCGCGCTCGCACGTCGTCGCCAAGCATCGCCCGCTGCACGGGCGTCAAATCGGTAAATCCGCGCTGGTCAAGCGCCTCGGCGAGCGCGGGCGAAACGCCGGTAAGGTCAGGCATTGGGGGTCTTTCAGGTGGAGGCGGCGCGGGGGCGCCGGTCGAGACCGCCCATAAGCCATCTGACCGGCAAAAGCGAGGGGGCGGACGAAATCCCGGTGGCGATGATCGGTTTCGCCGCGATCTCCTGCTTTTCAGGCTGAAGCGGTAAAAGCGGAGACTAGCAGCATGAGCGTCAATTGGAATGCAAGGGCCTGTATCGTCAAGACCGGCATGGCGTTGGCGGCGATCATCGTCAGCCTCGGCGTCTTGACGACGGCTGACGCCAGAAAGCCGAAATTCCGCATGCAGGAGTTTCGCGAGGCGCCGGCGACGGACGAGGGGCGGCGCTGCCTCAACCAGTGCGACACGACGCGCCTGCAATGCGAGGCGAACGCGGCCAGCAATTATGACAGGTGTCAGATCGACCGTCAGAACAGGGAGCAGGCATGCGAGCGTGAAGCGCGCGAAGTCCGTAATTATTGCCTGCGCAATAACGCGCCCTCATGCGATCTTCAATATTCCAACACGTTGAATTCATGCCGCATGTATATTCGCGACTGCAGGGTGGAGACCGCCCAATGCGACCAGATGAGCAACCAGTGTTTTCAAAATTGCGGCGGCAGAATCTGGCGCGAGGAAGTCTGCGTGAAAAACTGCGATCTCATCTTGCCGCCGCAGGCGTATGCAGTTTGCAAGGAAGGCAATTTTGTCTCGATCGCCAAAACCCTTCCCGACGGCAAGCCGCTGCGTAACAAGTTCTGCGATGAAGAGTTCTGTTCATCATCGGGCGTCGTCGTCAAAGGCCCCGACAAAAAGGGCAGATGCCTGATCAGCCCCGAATTGCAACCGGCGAAACGCGACTGGGTTCCCTATCAGATCCTGTCGGCGGAATAAGCCTTGTCAATTCGCAAGCCGGTCGCGATAGCGCCGGCTTGACGGGATCTGGCGCGGGGGACTGGCGCGGGGGGTCAGATCCGTTCCGGCGCCAGATATTTTCCAAACGCCCGGCTGAGCTTGCGGCGAATTCGGTAAGACAATGTGCGCCGGTCGCTGGCGCGGTTTTTCGCCGGGAACGGCGCGTCAGGCGCTTGTTCGCCAAGGAATGCGCAGAGCTTTTCCCAGTCGTCGCCAGCGCGTAAATCCATCACCAGAAGATCGTCCGGGCGTTCGCGAAAATAGTCGCGTACGGATTGTTCATGCGCGGCAAGGACGCCGAGATATCGTTCTTTCGCGCCAACCGGCGAGGCGAACGCCGCGCCATAGATAAACGCCTGCATTTCGTTTGCCCGCGCGCCGAAATGACCGATGAGGGAGGCGTACCAGCTTTCCGGTTCTCGAACGGTCAGGATGAATTTCGATCCGGGAAAGGCGGCGTCAAGCTCTCGAAAGAAAATCGGCCACGGCATGTCCTGCGCCGCGTCGTATGATTTCGCCGTATCGATGCACAAGGCCGCACCCTTTTCCGCCAGCTCGCGGGCGGTCAGATGGTTTCCGACGACGGCTGCGGTTTTATAGCCAAGCCGGCTCAACGCCGCATACAGCGACGTTGTGCCGGTTTTCTGGAACCCGATGCAGAATACCTTATGCGCCTTCATCGGGAAAAAATATGCGGTCTGCGCTTAACTTACACTTAACTTTGGCGATAGACTCTTTATTCCTGAGCTGCGCGTCGCCTTCTCCTCTTGCGCGGCCGTCAACGGGCGCGAATGCGGCGGCGTCAGCCGTCGCCGCGCGAAATGGAAAAATGCAGGCGACTTCTTCGGACTCCGACGCGCGGCCGGCTGCGGCCTCGATACGCACGGCCGGCCTTGACGATCTTGATGCGATAGACGCCGTCGAGGCGCAATCATTCGTTTATGATCGCTTTCCGCGACGCAATCTCGCGCGCATGCTGGCCAGCCCCTCAGCGGTTTTCATCATCGCGGAGATTGACGGCGACGTCGCTGGCTACGCTGCGGTGCTGTTCCGAACGGGAGCAAAAGTCGCGCGGCTTTATTCCATCGCGGTCGCGCCCGAACACCGGGGCCATGATGTCGCCAGCCAGTTGCTGGCCAAGGCCGAGGTTCTGGCTGCGCGTTGGGGCCGCGACAGAATGCGGCTTGAATTTCGCTCTTCCAACGACCGCGCGCACCGCTTATATCTGCGCGCCGGTTACGCCGCTCTGGCGACGAAACCAGACTATTACGGCGACGGCGAAACGGCGATTCGCATGGAGAAGCGTCTTGGGCCTGCGCCCGCGAGCGATTGATGCGACTATTCCGGGGTGACTTTACACGATGAGCGACTGGCTCGTTCTGGTTGAATACGCTGGCGATCTCGCGCAGCACGAAACGCCGCACAAGGTCTTGCGCATCCGCGATTACCTGACGACGCCCGGTCTGTTCACCGGCCGGCGGCCGAATATCATCAATCTTGCGCGCAGCTATTCCTATCAGTCCGAGGGGTATTACGCCTCGCTGCTGGCGGAAGCGCGCCGCCACCGGATTGCGCCCAATGTTCAGGCGATGGTGGAGCTGCGGCAAAAGTCGCTCTATCAGCACGCGCTGCCAGAACTGGAGGCGGCGATGACGCGCGATATCGAGGCAGGCGCCGCGCCGGTGGAAAAACTGCTGGTTGCTTTCTCAACCCCGCAAGCGCCCGGCTTTGAGCGGTTCGGGAAACTGGTTTTTGACTGGTTCCGCACACCGCTGATCGAAGCGGTCGTCAGCGGCGGGGCGAAACCGGTGATCCAGTCGCTGCGCATCGTGTCGCCGCATAAGCTCAAAGGTGATGAGCGGGCGTTTTTCATCGCGGCGCTCGACCGGCACACCAGCCGGCGGTGGACGGCGCCCAGGACGAAATCTGCGGCGAAATGGTCGCTCGCCGTGTTGATCGACCCGAAGGAAGCCGAAGCGCCTTCATCGCCCGCGTCGCTCAAGAAATTCGCCGCCGTCGCCGACAGGATGGGGGTCGAGGTTGAACCGATCTACCCCAACGAGCTTGCCTCGCTTGCTGAATTCGACGCCTTGTTCATCCGCGCGACGACGGCGATTGACAATTTCACCTATCGGTTCGCCCGCCGCGCCGAGCAGGAAGGCATGCCGGTGATCGACGACACCGAGTCGATGATCCGCTGCACCAACAAGGTGTATCTGAAAGAGCTGCTGGATAACGCCAGGATCCCGGCGCCGCGCACCGAGATCGTCGACGAAAAGACCAGCTTTGCCGACGTGATGCAGCGCCTTGGCGCGCCGGTGGTGCTGAAAGCGCCGGACGGCTCGTTCAGCCGTTCCGTCCACAAGGTTGCAACCCTTGAAGAGTTTCAGGCGCGCGCGCGCGATCTATTTAAGGACACGGCGCTGATCCTGGCGCAGGAATATATGCCGACCCGGTTTGACTGGCGTGTCGGCGTGCTGGGCGGCGAGCCCTTGTTCGCCTGCCGGTACAAAATGGCGCGCGGTCATTGGCAAATCGCAAAACACGGCCCCGACGGAAGCGTCAAATTCGGCGGCTCTGACACCGTGCCGATTGAAGATGCGCCGGCGGCGGTGATCGAAACTGCGGTTCGGTGCGCGCGCCTTATCGGCGACGGGCTTTACGGCATTGATCTGAAAGAAAACGAAAACGGCGTGTTCGTGATCGAAATCAACGACAACCCCAATCTCGATTCAGAATATGAAGGCGCGGTTTTGAAAGACGAATTATGGCGCAAGCTGATCGCGTGGTTCGCCCAGCGCCTTGAAAAACGAATGGGCGGCGCAAGCGCCGCCCATTCGCCGGAAGCCAAAGCCATTTCCCAGTGATACGCTACTCCCAGTAATATGGGGCGCGCTTCTTCGCGCCAGTGATCGTTTCGTTCATGGTCTGGGCGTTATAAAGCCGCCCGTTCAGCATCACGGCGCTGATTTTATCAGTGTTGCGGATATCGTCGAGCGGATTGGCGTCGAGAATGACGAGATCTGCCAGCTTGCCTTCTTCGATCGTGCCGATGTCCTTGATATACCCAAGCGCGGTCGCCGGGGCGACGGTGGCCGCGCCGAGCGCTTCAAGCGGGCTCATGCCGCCGCGCACAAAGGACCATATCTCCCAGTGCGAGCCAAGGCCCTCTTCCTGGCCGTGCGCGCCGATGGAGACGAGCACGCCGCGATCGGCCAGTTTCTTGGCTTCGCGCGCGCTGTACTGGTCGACGAAATCCTCCTCCGGCGCCTTCGTGCGGCGCACATTCGCCGGCTGCAGGATATGCGGCGGCGCATGCTTCGACAGGATCGGGTGCAGCCAGACATCGGTTGCATACCGCCAGTAGGGATCGCCGGCGAGGCCGCTATAGGTGACGACCAGCGTTGGCGTATAGGCGACATCGGTTTGCGAGAAGAAAGACAATACGTCCTCATACAGAACATTTTGCGGGATGTTATGTTCAAGGGTCGAGTTACCGTCGGCGATCAGCGCCATGTCCTGCGTGAACAGCGACGCCCCTTCCGCGACGACGGTCATGTTTTCGGCGATGGCGGCGGCGACCACCTGCTGGCGCTGGTCGCGGCGAGGCTGGTTGTAGTTCTTGATCGAATGCGCGCCCTGCGCCTTCAACCGGCGAACATGGGCGAGCGCGTCGTCATAGCTTTCGATCTCGGAGAAAAAGCCCGGCGCCTTGGCGCCATAGACGACATCGCCGGTGGAAAACAGGCGCGGCGCCAGCAAATCGCCGGCGCGTTGCAGTTCCGCCGCGGAAAAGAACTCGCTGGCGCTGTTCGACGGGTCGTGAACGGTGGTGACGCCAAGCGCGAGATGGCTGATGGCCGACCAGTTCTGCTGGGGAATGATATCGTCTTCGCCCTGCGGGCCGTGGGCGTGGGCGTCAATGAAGCCGGGCGTGATGGTCTTGCCCTCGGCGTCAATGATTTTGGCGCCGCCCGGCGCGGCGATGTCGCCGGCGCCAACCGCGCTGATGCGGTTGTCGGTGATGACGATGTGGCCGTTCTCAATGACGCCGCCATCCTCGCCGGCCATGGTGATGATGCGGGCGTTGCGTATGACCACCGCGCCACGGGGTTTGTCAGCCGTCGCGGTGAGCGCGAGATCGACACCGGCGGCGGGCGGTGTAAACTTCGCCGCATCTTCGCCCTGCGGCGCCGATGCGATCATGTCGTCGACTTTCGCGGCATATAGCGTCGGCCCGAGGGACCAGCGCAATTCGCCGTCATTCGCCCAGTCGATATAGGAAACGCCGCCTTCGCTGGCTTTCACGACCGGCACGGCGGAGGCTGATTTGCCGGCGCTGATCTGCTGCGGGCCCGGCGTCATCGGCATGACATAGGCGGCCCAGTTCTCGCGGAAAGCGAGATGTTTGCCGTCGGGCGAGACCTGATAGTCAGTCAACAGATCGCCGGCGGCGTGAACGCGTCTCTCGCCGCCGTTCAGATCAACGCTGATCAGCTTGGTCTGGTTGTCTTCACGCACCTGCATGAAAATGCGGTCATTGTCGCCGCCAAAATGCGGATTGGCGCCGCCGTCGGCGACCTTGGTCATCGCGCCGCCGGATGTGGCGATGCGATATACGCCGGGCGCCTGCGAATGAAGATCGGAGAGCAGATACCCGCTGCCGGACTTTTCAAAGACCAGGGTCTTGCCGTCGGGTGAAAAGCGCGGCCGGCGATAAACGCCGGGCGTTTTGGTAACGACAGATCCTGCGCCGCCGCTTGCCGTCGTCACGCGAATGACGCCCTGACCGTCATCCGTCCACGACACATAAACGAGCCTTTTGCCGTCATGGGAAAATGACGGAAACAGCTCGCGTGCGTCGGCCGAGTTGGTCAGCCGGCGCGGCGCGCCATTGGGAAGCGACTTCACCCATAGCTTGCCAAGCGATTCAAACACCGCCGTGCGGCCATCTGCAGAAACCGTCGTAAACCGCGGCATCGTGGTTTTGACTGTATCGGGCGCGACCACGATGGCCGGGCGCGGCGGGTCGATCACGACGCGATCATCGGCGACCCGGAATGGAATTTCCGTCGCCGCGCCGTCAAGCGTGACGCGGCGGATTTTGCCGCCGGCCCAGAACACGACCGACTTTGAATCGGGCGTCCAGTCCAACATCGGATAAACGCCGTGCACCGCCCATGCTTCCTGCATGTCGAGGTCAAGCGCGTCATAGATTTTTTGTTCCGCGCCGGTCGCGAGATTTTTCAGATAGAGTTTGGATTTTTCACGCTCGCGCTTGACGAAGGCGAGCCATTTTCCGTCGGGCGAGGGTGTTGGCCGCACCGCGCCGCCAGCGCCGCCGGCGATGCGCGTCGTCTCGCCGCTGGCGATATCGAAACGCTCGATCGCGAACACTTCGCCGTTCGCATCCTGGGCATAGATGAAGGTGTCGCCGGGGGTGGTGTTGTGTGCGTAGTAGATCGCCCCGCCGCCCGGTGCGAAAACCGGCTCGCCGAGTTCTTTTTGATAGCTTTCGTTCGGCCGTTTCACCAGCTTGACGCCGTCGCCGCCGCCAAGGTGATACATCCAGATTTCACCGGTGCCGAGCGAACGCGATGTGGTGAAATGTTTGCGGCCGATCAGGTACTGGCCGTCATCGCTCCAGTCCGGTGCGGTGACGAGACGGAATGTTTCATGCGTGATCTGCTGTTTGTTCGATCCGTCGCGGTTCATGATCCACAGATTGTCGCCGCCGCCGCGGTCAGAGGTGAAGGCGATCTTGGCGCCGTCCGGTGAAAACCGAGGCTGCATTTCAAACGCCAGCCCTTCAGCGATGCGCGTCGGCGCGCCGCCGCTGATCGGCATCGTATAAATGTCGCCAAGAAGATCGAACGCGATGGATCGGCCGTCGGGGCTGACGTCGATATTCATCCACGTGCCTTCATCGACATCGATAGAAACCGTGCGGGTATCCATTGGCGGCGCCGACACGTCCCATTTGGTGTCGGCGTCGTCGTCCGCCGCGATGGCGGGTGCGGAAAGCGCCGCCAGGGCGGCGCCGGCGAGTAGAATGCGATTCATGGTGGTGACCCCTCTGTTCTTGCCCGATCTTAGGCGCCTTGGCATGACCGGGCCAAGTCCGATGCGCTGTTGATTGACTAAATTCAGCCCTCGGCATACGCCTCGGCGCCTTCTGACATGCTGAATTGCAGCGGAAAACCGGTTGTGGAAACGAATGTTGCGGCGAAACGAGCGTCTGGTGCGGCGTGGCGAGGCGAACTCGCTGCGCTGCTGACGCTCGGCCTGCCGATGGCGGCGACGCAACTGGTGCAGTTTTCAGTGATGACGGTCGATGTGTTGATGATTGGCCGGCTGGGGTCTGACCCGCTCGCGGCGTCGGCGTTCGGCGTGGTGATCTTCTTTGCGGCGTGGCTGGTTGGGTTCGGGCCGGCAATGGCGGTCTCGCCGCTTGTCAGCCAGGCGCTCGGCGCTAATGACCGCGATTATGACGACGTCAGGATATCGGTGCGCATGGCGTTATGGGCGATCGCCGCATTGACGCCGGTGATGTTTATCGGTTTCGCCCTCGCTGAACCGATCATGGTGGCGCTCGGCCAGCCGGCGAACCTCGCCGCAGCCGCGGGGCCATATGTGCTGGCGCTGGGTCCGGGCTGGGCGTTCGCGATGGGAATTATCTCGTTGCGGAATTTTCTCGCAGCGATTGGCGAGACGCGCGCGCCGCTGGTGATCGTAATCGGGACGACGCTGCTCAACGCGTTCCTGAACTGGCTTCTGATCTACGGCCATTGGGGATTTCCACGGCTTGAACTCGTCGGCGCCGGTATTGCGTCGTCGATTGTGAATATATGCGGGTTTATTGCGCTGGTCATTTACGTACGCCGCGACAGAAGGGCGAAGGCGTTTAATCTGTTCAGGGAGTTTTTGACGCCGCACTGGGAAAGGCTGCGCGAGATTGTTCGCCTTGGATGGCCGATTGGCGTGACCATCGCGTTTGAAGGCATGCTGTTTAACGCCTGCGTGTTTGTGATGGGCAAGATCGGCGTTAGCGAGGTCGCGGCGTATCAGGTTGCGGTGAATGTCGCGTCCATCGCATTCATGGGGCCGCTTGGCCTTTCGATGGCGGGTGGCGTTCGCGTCGGGCTTGCGGCCGGCGCGTGCGACTGGCCGCGCGTGCGCCGCGCGGCGGCGCTGACCGTGGTCATATCCGTCGCGACGATCATGCTGGTGGCGCTGCCCACCATGCTGGCGCCGCAATTCGTGGCGGGGCTTTATCTCAACAGCGCCGATCCGGCCAACACCGTGGTGATCTCGCTCGTCGCCAAATTCCTGATCATCGCCGGCGCCTTCATGTTTTTCGATGCGGTGCAGGTCGCCTGCGCCCAGGCGCTTCGCGGCCTCAAGGACGTGCGCTGGCCAATGATCATCACCGGGATTTCATATTGGGTGATCGGGTTTCCGGTTGCCGCATGGCTGGGGCTGGGAACGCCGATGGGCGCGGTCGGGGTTTGGTGGGGTCTTCTTGCTGGCCTGTTTTGCGCGGCGGCTATGCTGGCGACACGGCTGCACCTGTTGACGCGCAGACGTTAAACAGGATGCGTTAAACGGCGCGCGTTAACGCTTTATCAGCCTTAACGCGCGATTAGTAATCTCGGTGAAATTATACCGGTTCCGCTCGCGCGAGCATTTCCCGACGAAGAGGGAACCGGTTCGTCGCAAGAAAATGCGGCCCAACAAATCGCCAGAGCAACGCCCGCGCTCAGATTGAACGCAAATTGTTCTGGCCGGATCGGGGACGGGATTATGGCGAACCAGCCCAAAAGCGCCGATGCGCCGCGCCTTGACTGGCGCGCGCGGCTGGCGTTTGAAAATCGCCGCTTCAACGCGTGGTGGGAAGGCTACGCCTTTGACGCCGCCGCGGAACGCGCCGTGCTCTCCCGCGCTGGCGAGGCCGCTGGCGCGCCCGGCCATGTCGACATCGCGGAAGCTATCTGGGGCGAGGGCCGGCTCGATCCGGGCGATCCGGCGTGGACGATGCGTCACGCCCGCACGCTGGGCCTCAGTTTGAAAGCGAATATTGTCGTTCTTGGCGCTGGCGCCGGTGCGCCGCTGCGCGATCTTGCGGCCGGTACGCGCTGGCGCGCAAGAGGCTATGCCCGCGCGGGGCGCAAGTTAAAAAACTTTCCGGTCGCCGCTTATGAAAGCGCGCTGACGCAGATCAATCGCGCCGGCGCCGATGGCGGTTTGTGCTTTTTCGATTTGCATCGCGACCCCGACCCCGCGTCGCTGGCGCTCTTCGCGGCCGAGCTTGTGAAGCCAAACGCGCCGTTTGCGTTTATCGACTTTACCGTCGCCCGCAAGCATGCGCGCCTTCGCGGCTGTTTTGCAGAGCCATGGGACGGCTGGCCGAAACCGGTTGAACAAACCGGCGCGCTGATCGAGCAGTCGGGTTTTCGTATCGCCGATATTGTTGACGAGACGCGCGCGTTCACGCCGCTGATCGCAAAAGGATGGGCGCGCTGGAAATCGGCCTATGAACTTGCCTTACGGGCGGCCGATCACCGCGCGCGCAGCGCCTATCTGAAAGATCTGGCCAGCTATGCTCATCTGTGGGCGGAACGTTTTGACGCCATTCGCGCCGGCCAGCTGCGCGTGACGCGCTATCAGACCCGCCGGAAGGGCTGATCGCCGGCTACCCTCGCGACCCATTCAAACAGCCGGCGCATGCCCCGACAGGCGGCGGCGCCAGTTGCGCCCTTTGCCTTCGCCGCGAATGTGATAGCATTACACCAGCCGTGGGGGCTGCAAGTTGCAATTGGTGAGGGATTTCATGTTTAAGCAGTTGAAATTTATGGGTTTTGCCGCCGCGCTGGCGATCAGCGGCCCGGCCGCGGCGCAGACCGCGAACATGGTGATGGAGAGTGTCGGCGCAACCGATGTATCCGCCATGCTGGCCGAATTTTCGATCACATCAGAGTTGCAGAACGGGGCTCCCGGCCAGTCGCCGACGCTGGTGGCGACGACGCCGGGCGGGGCCAAATTCCTCGTCGGATTTTTCAATTGCACGCAACCGGCGAATGCGTCGGGGTGTTCTCAAGCCATGATTTCCACGGCGCAGTCGAGCGCCGGCGTGGCGTTTGATGATCTCAACACGTTTAACGGCCAGTCAAACGTGACGACAGCAGTTTACGATTCGTCGAACCAGATCCTGATTTTCGGCCGCAATGTCTTCATGTCGGGCGGTGTTGGCCGCGATAATTTCAAGGCGCAGGTTTATTTGTTCCTCGCCGACATGCAGGACTTCATGACTTCGCGTCGCAACACAGCAAAGTCGGTGGCGATGATGCTGACGCCAGAATCGAAATCAAAGATTTCCTCGTTTACCGGTAGCGACGCCCCGTCGCCGGCAGCGACGCGCATAGGACTTTCACAAGGCGCCAGTCTTGAAATTGACATGGCGATTGCGAACTCGGTTGACGTTGATTTCACTGACGACGCGAAAGCCGAATAATCAGATCCGTTGGTCGAGGATGAGCGGCGCCGGCTTGTCGGCGTCGTCGCCATAGCTCGCGGGTTTTTCCCGCGTTTCCTCAGCCACGGCCTTCAGCACGCTCTCTGTCGCCGTGCGCGCGCCATCCAGTAGCGCGCGCTGCTCTTCGGCCCGTTGCTCAAACGTGCTCGTCAGTTCACGAAGCTTCGTCATCAATGCGTCGCCGGCGCCGGCGACGCTTGCGCGGTCGCGCGCAATCTCGCGGATCGACTGGGCGTAAGCGGCGGCAAGGCGCGCCTTGTCGTTCTGTAATGGCGCTATCGCCTGCGGGCGGCGCTCGTGGAGCAGGGTGTTTTCCTGCTCGATGATCGAGGTCAGCTCTTCGGTGAGCGCGATCAGGGTTTTGACCCGCGTGGTTGCTTCAATGGCCAGTTCGGTCATTTTGCGCCTCCTTCATACGCCGGCAGCGGGCGCGTTTGTGACTGGATTTCGATCAGCGCGGCCTTGACCTGGTCGGCGATGCCAAAGCCGCCGCGTTCGGCCATCGCCTGTGCGTAATGGTCCTGCAATAGCGTGTTGAAATATTCCTGGCCTTTGCCGCCGCCGGCGATCGCCGGGGTTTCAACCGACTTGAACATCGGCGCCAGCAATTGCGCGATGACCACCGCTTCAAAGTCTTTTGCGGCGCGTTCTGCACGTGCAAGGTCAAACTGCGGCGCGGTCGTGGCCGTCGTCAGCGCGGCGAGCTCCGGCATCACATCACCTCGATATCGGCTTGCAGGGCGCCGGCCGCCTTGATGGCCTGCAAGATCGCGATCATGTCGCGCGGGTTGACGCCAAGTGCGTTAAGTCCATCGACAAGATCGCGGAGCTTTACCGCTTCTTCGAGGACTTTCAGTTCGCCGGGTTCGTTGTCGGCGGCGATAGAGGTGCGCGGCAGCACCGCCGTGCGGCCCAGTCGCGAAAACGGCGCCGGCTGGCTCGCCACCGGGGTCTCGCCGACCGAAATCGTAAGATTGCCCTGCGCGATGGCGACTGTCGACACGCGCACGTCGTCGCCAATGACGATGACGCCGGACGTTTCGTCGATGATGACCTTGGCGCGCTGATCGGCGTCGACAGAGATGCCCTCGATGCGGCCGATCAGCGAGACCATGTCGCCGGCGTAATCGGCCGGGCGGTCAAGACGCACCGTACCCGGATCGACAACGCTCGCCGATCCGGCGCCGAGAGCCGCATTGATGGCGGCGCTCATGCGGCCCGCGGTCGTGAAATCGGGATTACGCAGCGCCAAGCGTACGGTTTCCTGTGCGGCGATGTCATAAATGATTTCGCGTTCGACAACGGCGCCATTGGCGATGCGCCCGTTGGTCGGTACGCCGCGGGTCAGCGATGCGGCCTGGCCGCGGGCGGAAAACCCGCTGACCGCGACCGAGCCTTGCGCTACGGCGTAGACCTCGCCGTCCGCGCCATAAAGCGGCGTCACCAGCAGGACGCCGCCGCGCAGGCCCTCTGCGTCGCCAAGCGCGCTGACGGAAACGTCGATGCGCGTGCCTTGAGTGGCGAAGGGCGGCAGGTTCGCCGTCACCATGACGGCGGCGATGTTGTCAGTGTCCAGCGCTTCGGAACGAATATTGACGCCCATGCGTTCAAGCATGGAGACGAGACTTTCACGGGTGAACGGCGTGTTGCGGATACGGTCGCCTGTGCCGTCGAGGCCGACGACTAGACCATAGCCGATCAGCATGTTTTCGCGAACGCCTTCCACATCGGCGAGATCCTTGATGCGGACGGCCGCGTGAACTGGCTCGATTGACGCCGACAGCGTCAGCGTCAGGAAAAACGTGAACAGGAATGTCTTCAGCGAAAAACGCACGTCGTCTCCAGGCATGTAACGCCGCGCGGATGGCGGCGCAAAAGGATTAGCGAGGCGCGTGCCAACACGGTTTCGTATTTGTGAATGTGAATTCTCTAATGAATTCATCCGATTATGCGTGCATTTATAGATTGTTAACAGTTGGAGCGCTGAGGCGCGCGCCGCCAATTGCAGAAATTGCCCGGAAAATTCTGCCGGATTAACGCAACCTTTATCGGCGCGCGCGCATTGTCGCCGTTACAAACTCAGCGTTACTGGTGGCAGGATCGTCGGCATAAAGATGATATCGATTTCCAAAACCGGCGGATCTGGCGGTGTCAAGCGAACAACGCAGACTCGCGCGAAGGATGCCGAAGGCGGCAGCGGATTTAAAGTCGACGCCGCCGCCGGGTCCAGCCGGGCGTCTGCGCCGGCGCAGGCTAGCGACGCCGCGCCCGCGAGCGCCCTTGCCGCGTTGATCGATCTGCAAAGCGAGGGCGGCGGCAGGGCGCGTAACCGCGCGATGGCGGAACGCACGTTGTTGTTGCTTGAAAAACTGCGCGACGGGCTGCTGTCCGGGCGAATCATGACGGACGACCTGCGCGCGCTCGCCGATGCTGCAAGTGCGAAGGCTGATGAGTCCGACCCGCGCTTGTCCGCGCTGTATGAAGATATTGCGCTAAGAGCCCGCGTGGAACTGGCGAAAATGGGCAGATAGTGCGCCGGTTTTGACAGAATGCGCGCAGGGCGCGCCATGGAAACCTATTTCTTAGAATTTTGATTTTTAGTGCTGGCTGTCGGCGCTGAATTGCGCCTTGAGACGGGGGCGGGGCGCGCCTATAC
Organism: Parvularculaceae bacterium; assembly: GCA_041398145.1. GTDB lineage: Bacteria > Pseudomonadota > Alphaproteobacteria > Caulobacterales > Parvularculaceae > Amphiplicatus. Next base: position 309,648 of record JAWKVF010000001.1, read on the forward strand.
AGGCCGCGCCGCGAGGGACGGACGCCAAGGCGTCGGACAACAGGGATTGTAGTTGAGCGTGAGTGCAAAAAGCAAAAAAACGTCGGCCGTAGATCTCGAAGATTACCGGCCAAGTGAGAATGAGCCGTTCATGAATGATCGCCAGAAACAATACTTCCGGCGAAAACTGCTGGACTGGAAAGCCGATATTCTGCGTGAGAGCAAATACACGCTGGAACAGCTTCAGGAAGAAAGCCTTCACCTGCCTGATCTCGCCGACCGCGCGTCGAGTGAAACCGACAAGGCGATTGAACTGCGCACGCGTGATCGTCAACGCAAGTTGATTTCCAAGATCGACGCAGCGCTTCGGCGGATCGATTCAGGCGAATACGGATATTGCGAGGAGTCCGGCGAGCCGATCGGCGTTCGCCGTCTTGACGCCCGTCCGATTGCGACGCTGTCGCTGGAAGCGCAGGAACGCCACGAGCGCGCGGAAAAGGTTCACCGCGACGACTGACCGCGCCCGCCGACCTGATTGGCGAATTTGTCTTCGATGACTGAAATCGCGCGCCGCCGCCGGTTCCGCCAGTCGCCGCCGGAAATAACATCATACGACGCGCCCAGCGTATCGAGTCGGCGCACCGCTTCTTCAAAAAAGAAAGCGCGGGTTTTTTCATCGCCCGCATAACGAACGCCGTCATCGTTCCAGCCGACGTCAGGCGCGAGCAGCAGGTAATGATCGGCGACGCAGGCGGCTTCAATCTCCGCCAGCACCCGTGGAACGACGCCAATCAGGAATCGCGCCCAAATCGCGGTCTGCACCGCGTCAGTGTCCTCGATCAGCAATGCGCCGGCGTCGCCGCGCATCGCCGCGCGCATGGCGCGATGTGTCTTGGCCAGCGCGACCAGGTTTTCGCCTTTCCAGTCGGCGCCTTTTTCATGCGTGCTTTGCATGTAATAGACGTCATAGTCACGGCCATATTCCGGCATGACGCCGGTGTTGAAATGTGCGCCAAGGTCGGACGCAAGACGTGTCTTGCCGACGCTCTCGGGGCCAAGCAGGCATATGCGCTTTTGGTAATAGGCGCGCACCGGCGCCGGGACCATCGCCCAGGCGGCCACGGGGTCGGCGCGTAATTTTGTGGCGCTGATCGGAAAAATTTCACGCTTCGGGTCGATCAGCACCGGCGACGCGCCGATGGCGCGGGCGAGATCAAAAAGATAAGTGTCGCCCGCGAACGCGTAATCAAACGACGCGCCATGGCGGGTTTTGATCGCGTCCGCCCAAATCGACCAATACTGCGGATGGTCGTCGGGCGTTTGCGGCAAATCATTATGAAAATGATCGATTATCGCGCCGGGCGCCAGCTTGCGCATCCACGCCGCGCGTAGGTCGCCGGCGATTTCCTCGCCGTCTGTCGAGCAAACCATAATGATCAGTTCGTCCGCCATGGCGAGCGCAGTGTCGCACAAAAACACGTGTCCGCGATGCGGCGGCAGGAACTTGCCAAAGATGAAGCCGCGCGACGTCATGCGGTGGCGACGCCGGCGCGCCAGGCGTTGCGCCAGTTTGCAAAACCGACAACGCACATCACCAGAAAGATCGCGTAAAGCGCCGCCGTCGGCTGCAAGCCCTTTTCCAGATACAGCCCGATGGCAAGCACATCGACCGCGATCCAGACCAGCCAGTTTTCCAGCCGCCGCCGCGCCAGCATGATCTGGGCGACCACGCTGAGAACGGCGATTGACGCATCCCAGAACGGAAATGCGGCGTCGGTGAATGTCTTCATGAGATAGCCCAGCGCGCCAGCGCTGATCACTGCGGCGGCAGCGTAAACCGAAGCCGGCCCCTTTTGCAGGCGCTCCACGATCACCAGGCCGTCGTCATCGCGCGCGCGCGACCAGTACCACCAGCCATAAGCCTGAACGATGAGGAAAAACACCTGAAGCCCGGCGTCGCTGTAGAGTTTCTCGCGGAAGAAGATGCCGGCGTAAATGGTGACCATCGCGATGCCGAAAGGATAATTCCAGATATTGCGGCGGGCGAGCAATGCAATGTTCGCCAGCCCCAGACAGACCGCGGCGATCTCAATCGCGCGTGCGCCGAACATGCCTTGCAGGAATTCAACCACGCTTTGCCCCTGTCGATCCGGTCAGGCGTTCGCGACGGCGAACAGCGGAAGCTTGTCGGTGCGAAACGCGCCTTCGATATCAAGCAGGCGGCGCTTCGCCGCCGATCCGCAAAGCCGCCCAGCTTGCCATTCGCGCCGATAACGCGATGGCACGGAATGATGATGGGAAACGGGTTTGCGCCAAGCGCCGCGCCGACCGCGCGCGATTGATCGCGACTTCCGAGCGCAATGGCGATCTCGCCATAGGTTGTCGTCTCGCCGAATGGCGTCTTCGCCAGCACGTCATATACGCGGCTGGCGAAGGGATCGATCCGGCTGCGATCAAGTCGGGCATGAGCGAAAGTCTGCGGTTCGCCTTCGCATAACCGTTTGACGCCGAGGATAAGCGTTTTTATTTCGCCAATCGGGGCGCTCTCAACAGCGTTCGGCGCACGGGCGCTGATCGACGCGTGCATCGCAGCGGCGTTGGCGGCCGGCAGGACGACGCCGGAAAGACCCGTGTCGCGCCACAAAACGGCGCATTCGCCGATAGCGGTGTCGAAAATTGAGTAAAACGTCGCGATCATGGCGCGACCATAGCGCGGATGACGCCGGCTCGTCACCCGGAACTTGCGCCTGACGGCGCTCGGTCGTCGCCTTCGCGTGTGCGGCGTACAGGCGCCAATGGCGTGCGGCGCCCGCAGGCCGGATCAGAACGGGAACAGGATGTCGTAAAGCTGCTGGCCGTAACGGGCCTGTTGTACATCTGTCAGTTGTCCGCGCCCGCCGTATGACACGCGCGCTTCGGCGATCTGGGTGTGATTGATACGGTTGGCGTTGGAAATGTCTTCCGGGCGCAAAACGCCGGTGACGGTCAGCTCACGGATTTCATTGTTGACGCGAACCTCCTGTTTTCCGGCGATCACCAGATTTCCGTTCGGCAAGACATCGGTGACGACAGCGGCGATGGTCAACTCCACATCTTCGCGGCGATCAACGCTGCCTTCGCCGCGCACCGTTGAGCCAGACGACAGGTCGACAAGCTGCGCCGGATTGGCGCCGCTGGGCAAGAGGTCGGCGAGCGTTTGCTCAAGGCCGCCAAACGCCGGCAGCTCGGCGGTTTCGCCATTGTCGCGGCGGCGCTGGGTGGTGTTGTTCAGCCGCGCCTTGTCGTTGATGTCGATGACGACTGTGACGATATCGCCGCGGGTGCGGGCGCGCTGGTCCTTGAAAAACGACCGCGACCCGGCGCGCCAGAGAGAATTGGCCTCGGTCTGCTCGGCCTGCGGGGCGGGCATCGGCATCGCGACAGAGCGCCCGCCATAAAGCATCTCAGGGTTCTCGGTTGGCGACAGGTCCGGCGCCTGACCGATGTTCTTGATACGGTCGCCGACAGCGCAGCCAGAGCCGGCGAGCAGCAAGATAGCGATCAACATGGTTTTTGCGGTAAGGGTCATGGTGGTTTCCGTCATCAATAAGCACCGGCGCCGGCCGCCGCCACGCGGGCGATGTTTTCGGCGACGACAACCGCCTTGATTTTGCGGTCGGAATTGGCGTTGCGGATATCGACAATGTCGCCAACGGCGCCGTTTTGTTCAGCGACCCCGGCTTGCGTCAGTCGCAGTCCGGGTTTTTCAATCAGCATGGTGACGATATCGCCGCGGCGGATCAGTATCGGCGAGGCGATGTCGTTCTTGCGAACGCCCGCGCCCTGGCGCAATGGCCGCCTTGCTTCCTTGCCGACAATATCTTCGGCGGCGTCAAGATAAAGCCCCGCAGGCGAAACGGCTTGCGACCATTCAAGATCGGCATCGGCGATGATTTCGCCGCGGGCGATATCGCGCACAAGAACCGGCGTGAGGGCGAAACTGCGCGCCAGGCCGGACACCGCCGTGATTGTGCCGCCTGCATCACGCAAACGCATCAGGAAACGCCCTGACGCCGGATTGTAACTTGTGCTGACAATTTCAGGCGCCGCGGCGGTGTCGATTTCGATCACGGCATCCGGCGCGGCGAGGGCGACTTCTATGTCGTCCGGCGCACCGGCATCGGTAAGGGCGAGTTCAAATACCGGGGTCAAATCTGAAAGTTGAATGGATTCGGCCCGCACCGGCGAGATGAACAATTGCAACAGCCACATCGCCATGGTGGCGTAAGCGAGAATGCCGGGAAGTCTGATCGGTTTCATGATCTGTCTACCCTCTTAAGCGCGCATGTTCGCGTTGATGGAAAGCATCTGGTCCGAGGTTTCAATCACCCGGGCGTTCATTTCATACGCCCGTTGCGCAGCGATCAGCGCGGTGATTTCCTGCACCGGATCGACGTTCGACGTCTCCAGATACCCCTGCATGATCCCCCCGAAGCCTTCCTCGCCAGGTGAGCCGATCACCGGTTCGCCGGAGGCCGAGGTTTCCAGCAGCAGATTGTCGCCAATCGCTTCAAGCCCGCTTTCGTTGAAGAATGTCACCAGTTCCAGACGGCCAATTTCACGCAGGTCCTGTTCGCCGGCGATGCGGGCTTCAACAACGCCGTCGCTGGAAATTGAAACGTCTACGGAATCTTCCGGCACAGTGATCCCGGGAAGGACCTCGTAACCGTCTTCGGTAACGACGCGGCCGTCGGCCGAGACCGCGAAATTGCCGGCGCGGGTATAGGCTTCTCGACCGTCAGGCAGTTCGACGCGAAACAACCCGCGGCCTGAAATGGCAAGATCGAAATCATTGCCGGTCGCGGTGACATTGCCCTGTTCCGTAATGCGATAGACTGAGCCGGTTTTCACCCCGGCGCCGATCTGGACGCCATTGGGCGTGACCGCGCCGGTCGTCGACGAGATTGCGCCTGCGCGCTCGATCGTTTGGTACAAAAGGTCCTGAAATTCAGCACGCTGGCGTTTGAACCCCACGGTGTTCAGGTTCGCGATATTGTTCGAAATCACCTCGACGTTGCGCTGCTGCGCCAACATGCCGGTTGCTGCGATGCTCAAGGATTTCATGGCGCGCTCTCCGTTTACGCGTTCTGGCTCAGCCGATTGACGGCGTCGCGGGCGAGTTCGTTTGAGATTTCAATCATTCGCGCGGTCTGTTCGTATGACCGCATAATCTCGATCATGTCGGTCATCGCCGCGACCGGGTTGACATTGGAGTTCTCAATGAACCCCTGTCGGGCGCGAAAAAACGTCGCCGCCATTGGTTGTTCTTGTGCGGCAAACATGTTCTCGCCGGTCTTCCTAAGCTGCGCGGCGTCGGTGAATTCGTAAACACCGAGTTTTGCAATTGGCGTTTGATCCTGTTGCAGCTCGCCCTCCGGCGTCAGTAACACCGGTCCTTCTTCAGGGTCGATCAGGATGGGCGATCCGCCGGTGTCGAGAACCCGCGCGCCGGCCGCCGTCACCAGTTCGCCGAAGTTATTGATCGCGAAACGTCCGTCACGGGTGTACTGTACGCCGCTGGCGGTTTCGACTGCAAAGAAGCCGTCTCCGTCGATGGCGAAGTCAAGGTCGCGATATGTCTGTTGCAGAGACCCGGCGCTGAAATCGGTATACGTATCCGGATCGGAGACGAGCGAGACAAGCGGGTCAGTATCCTCCGCTGACTGAAGTTTTGCGATATATTCACGAAAGGCGAGGTGGTCGGCTTTGAAGCCGGCCGTTGTCTGGTTCGCGATGTTGTTCGCAGAGGTTTCAAGCGCCCGCGTCAGCACGATCTGTTTTGAAAGCCCGGCGATAATTGCGTTTTCCATCGTCCACCACGCATCTTTGCGCGTAAATGCGCCGGGGTTATCTGGCAAAGCCTGTGCCACAAAAAATACCAATAAAAACAATTGAATAACGGCAAGGCCCCGACGCCGCCGGCAAAAAATGCCGGGCAAAATTCGCCGTTGAAACCGGTTTTTAACCGTGTTTGCCGTTTGATGGCGTCGCGTAACCGGGACCTGCGCGCAATTATGAATGACGCGTTAACATCCAGTCTGTCTTCGCACGAACGCGTCACCGCGTCGTCGCCGAAACGCGTGCGCACGCCGGGCAAACATATTGTGCTGTTTCTTCTGGCGGTTACGTTCATGCTGACCTTGTCGACCAGCCTGATCGGGACGGGACGATTTGATAATCCATCCCCCCCAGAAACGGTGACAGGGTTTGCCCTGGCGCCGATGGAATTTCTCGTCGACCTGTCCGAAGATGACAACGGGCGTATCGCTTATTTGAAAATGTCGACTGTTATTTACGCAGTTGATGAGAAGTCGAGAAAGCTGCTGGAGACGCAAGCGCCGCAAATTCGCGAACGGGTGACGTTTTTTCTCCGCGCGCTAACGCCGGAAGATTTTCAATATGACGAGGGCATGAACCGTGTAAAGGCCGAACTTCTGCGGCGCATAACGATGGCCTCGGATTCCGCCGCAATCTCCTCCGTCGCCATCGACGAATTGGTGATTCAGTAAAGGCCATGGGCATGAGTGAAGAACCGTCAACCCCAGACGAACAAACCGATGACGAAGTCATCTGGAATAATGACGCCGATCTGTCGAACCTTCTTGGCTTTGACCTCAGCGAGGAAGACGGCGTCGACCGTTCGGGCCTGCATGCGTTGATAAATTCGGCGCTGGTGTCGCATCGCCGCCTCCCGATGCTGGATGTCGTTTTTGATCGCACGGCGCGGCGGATGTCGACGAGCCTTCGGCAACTGACGGATGAGAATGTCGAAGTTACCCTTGAAAATGTCACCTCCGCCCGGTTCGGCGACTTTGTCGGCGCGCAAGACCGGCCGGTCGTGATCGGCGTGATCAAAGCGAAAGTGCTGGATGGGTATTGTCTGCTGACGGCGGAGGATCGGCTGGTCTATTCGGTGGTGGATCTTCTGCTTGGCGGCCGCCGCGGCGCAAGCGACGATTTTGAAGATCGGCGCTTCACTCCGATTGAACTGGGGCTGGCGCAGCGCATGATCGGTTTAATGACGGACGATTTCGATGCAATGTTCGAGCCGGTGGCGAATGCCGGATTTACGCTTGAGCGCATTGAGACAACGCCGCGCTTTGCCGCCATCGCCCAGAACGCCAGCGTATGCGCGCTTGGAAAATTCAGGGTTCGTATCGAGGATTTCTCTGGCGGTGTTTCCATTCTTATTCCGCACGCCGCGCTTGAGCCGGTCTATGACCGGCTGCATCGCGACTTTATCAATCACGAAGGTTCTGGCGCCGAAACGTCTTGGAAAACCCATATCAACACCCAGATCACAGCGGCCAGCGTCGAGCTTTCGGCGGTTCTGGCGGACCGGCAAATGACAATACGCGATCTTCAGGCGTTGGGCGTGGGTGAAACCGTCACATTTCCGGCCTCGCCGCCGCCGAAGGTCGATCTGCGCGCCGGCGGCGTCACCATCGGGACCGGCCGTGTCGGCCGTTCCGGCGAAGTGATCGCCGTTCGGCTCGATGCCGGCGTCGATTTCAATCCTGATACGGAGGAGGCGGCATGAGCGTTGCAGAGATTCTCGATATCATCATCATTCTCGCTCTTGTTGTCGCCGGCGGTTACGGCGTTGTTTTAAATCGCCGGCTCAATGCGCTGCGCGAGGGTCAGGCTGAATTTCACGCCGCCCTGGCCAGCTTTGATGAAGCAACCCGCCAGGTGGCGCAAATGCTTGGCAGGATTGAAGAACAGGGGCTGTCTCGCGGCGCTGAAATCGAGGCGGCATCGCGGCGTGCCCAGCTTGTTCTTGATGAGCTATCGGTGATGACCACCGCGGGCGATCATATCGCAGCGCGGATCGAAGGCGCGGTTCAGGACGTGCGAACACTTGGCGCCGGCAAAGCGCGAAAGGCGGCGTGATGTCTGCCAACGCCAGTCGTCAGGCCAGCAAACAAGTGCGTCTTGCGCCGGTAATCATCGCGATGCTCGCGGCGTTTGCGATGTTGAAAATCGCCGGGCTTTGGGTCTCGTTCTCAGATGCGGCGGCGGAAGGCGCCGGCCAGATAACCGATGTTACGCTACAAGCCCCGCCGCCGGTTGTGCCGTCCGCTTCGTCGCCGACATCGCAAAAACTTTTTGAACAACTTGCCGTGCGCCAGCGCCAGCTCGACGCCCTTGAGGCGGAACTTGACACTCGCGAAAAGCTGTTGGCGGCGGCCGAGATGAAGCTGGCTGCGGACTTTGAAAAGCTGCGCGCGGAACGCGCCGATATTTCCTCGCGAGAGCAAGACCGGGCGGCAGCGCTCAATCAGGACTATGCTGCGCTTTCCAGCGCATATGAGCGCATGAAAGCGCGGGACGCGGCGCGAATCTTCAATGTGCTTGATGAAGAAATCCTGGTTCCCGTGGCGGCGGGAATGCGAACACAGGCGCTTGCCGGCGTGCTGGCGCAGATGGAGCCCAGGCGCGCCACCATGCTGACCAAAGCGTTGGCGAACGAAGCGCCGAAATCGGACGCCAGCGCGCAATGACTTGGCGGGCGTTTGCAACAGGACTTCTTCTAAGCGTGGTTGCCGCGCCTGCATGCGCAATGCCTTCAGTCGGCGCGCCGGAAATACCGGCTGGCGTTCTTGACCATGAAACGCCGTTATTGATGAAGGTCGAACCGCTCACGCCCGAAAATCTGTTTGAGAATGATCGCGCGTCGATGCGTCAGCGTTCGGCGACCGAGGGCTTTGTTGCGACGGAAACGGCGTTGAAGGACGCGGCCTATCATGGCGGCGAGAACGGCATTCGTCTTCTGGCGACGTTTTACGCCGCCCATAATCTGTGGCCGGAAACACTTTCCGCCCTCGCCGGGCTTAGCAATTGGTCGACGCAGGACAGCCTGACGGCGGGCGAAGCCGAGTATTATATCGGACGCTATCAGCGAAGCGTTGAGCGTCTTGAAGACACGCCGCACGGCGAAGTTCTGACCGCGATGTCGCTGACGCGTCTTGGCGCCTACGCCAAGGCCCGCGATTTTTTCGCCAAAATTGAGCCCTGGGCCCAGGGCGCGCCGCAAGAGGCTTTATTCTGTCACGCTGAGGCGTTGGCGTTTGCCGGCGACGCCGCGCGCGCCCGGCATGTGCTCTCATCCATAGACCGGCGCAATCTTGATACTGAAAATCGTGCGCGGTTGCGCTTCATTCAGGGTGTCATTTTTGCTGCGGAAGGGGACGCCGCCGCCGCGCGTCAGGCGTTTACCGCCGTGAAGGGGCAAAATGACTGGGCTTTTCGCGCGCGGCTGAAACTATTGAATGCGCCCGACGCTGCTGAACTGGCGACGCTTGCGGCCAAGTGGTCCGGCGGCGCATTCGAGCGCGAAATCTTGCTTGCCGGGGGCGCGGCTTATCTGCGCATCGGCGCGCTTGATCGTGCATTTACATCATTTCGCCGGGTCGTGCGCGATTATCCGAATTCGGATGATGCGCTGGGCGCACAGTCAGCGATTACAAACGCATTGCCCAGATTGTTCGCCGATGACTCCCATCTGGCGCCGGAGGATGCAGCCCGTGTGTTTTTTGAGAATGTTGAATTTTCACCGCCAGGCCGGGAGGGCGACAGGCTGATCCGCTCGGCGACAGCGCGCCTTGCGGCGCTGGGGCTGTACCGGCAGGCGGCTGTGCTGCTTCATCACCAGACATTCAAACGGCTGCGCGGCGTTGACCGCTCTGTCGTCGCCGCAGATCTGGCGGCGTTATATCTTACCGCGGGCGAGCCCGAAAAAGCGTTGACGGCGATTCAGTCAACCCGCATCGCCGGACTGCCGCAGCAGGTTGTTGAAAGACGCCGCCTGATTGAAGCGCAAGCGCTCGCCGATACCGGCAAGACCGATGGTGCGATTGAGCTGCTGTCGTCTGAATCAGGCGGCAAGGCGTTACTATTGCGCGCCGGGATAAACTGGAATGTGCAACGATGGCCAGACGCCGCGGCGGATTACGCGGCCGCTTTTTCGGCGTCCGCCGCGCCTTACGCCAAAGCTGATATCGAAAACGCCCTGCGCGCGGTTGCGGCTTACACATTCGCCGGCGACAGCGATGCGGCCCGGCGCTTTGCGGCTGACGCGGCGGGCGCGTTGTCGGGCCTTCCCGAAGCGTCATTGATAAAATCGCTGGGCGCGCCGGGGGCGGGCTCGGCGGAATTCGCCGCATTCATGAAAAACTACCGCGATGTATTCAATGCGCCGGAAAATCGCGCGCGGCAGCATTAAGCCGCCGATGTCGCGGTTTCGGCGCTGTTATCGGTTTCAACGACCACACAATTGCGTCCGGCTTTCTTGGCGGCGTAAAGACATGTGTCCGCGCGTTCAATGAGCGTTTCCGTCGTGTCGCCCCATTTGACCGTAGAGATGCCCATCGACATCGTGATCAGGCCAAGATCTTCATCGGTGCGCCGTTTTTTCAGTCGGCGCGATTCAATCGCCTTGCGGATGCGGTCAGCCAGCATGTGGGCATTGGAGACGGTGGTGCCCGGAAGGATGATCGCAAATTCTTCGCCGCCGTATCGGGCAAGCACGTCTTGTCCTTTGATGTTGGCGTTCATGACTTCGGCGACGAGACGCAGGACGTGATCGCCGGTCTGGTGGCCCCAACGGTCGTTGAAGGTCTTGAAGTGATCGACATCGGCCATGATCAATGCCAGCGGTTCGCCGTCATTGCCGGCTTCTTTCATCAATCTTGAGAGCTCAAGGTCGAACGTCTTGCGATTTTTCACGCCTGTCAGCGGGTCAAGCATCGCTTCCTGCTGGATGCGATCCATGCTGCGCCGCAGGGTTACGACCTCGTTGGAGGAGCGCTCCAATTGTTGTTCCAGCCGGTGGTTTGCATCGCGCACGGATTTTGTGACGCTGAGAACGCTTTCGACGATCGCGCTGACTGTGGCGTCGCCATTCGCATTGGTCTTGAGGTCGTGCGCCAGGCGCCGCAGTTTTTCTGTGTTGCCAGAGGCGCTTTCGCCAGTCTCGTCGATCGTATCGGCGAGTTTGGCCATCTCATCTTCGAAGCGCTGGATCAACTCTACGACATTGTGGGACAGTCCCTTGCGCACAATGTGAAATTCATAAATCGGATCAACGTCATCCTGCGTGATGCGGCCATCGTCGCCGAGGGCTTTTTGAATATCGCGAGAGAGCGCCGGATTGCGGCCTTCGATATGCGCGCACCACAGTTCGATATTCTTTGGGGCCGCCGCCAGGCCAAGGGCTTTCAGCGCCCCGAGCGCCACTTCAGCTATTCGATGTGTTGCCGCTATGCTGTCGCTCATGCCTGTTTTCGCCCTTATACAGACGGAATGTGTCCATCATCGTCGCGGCGATGATAGACACGGCATGTAAAAGAACGGCTAACCGTCCGCACCCGCGGTCTTGCGCGCTGAAAATGAGCGTTAACGCATCATGAACGCAGGTACGTCGTCGCCAAAGCCTTTGACTTGCTCAGGGCGCGTGGCCGCCGGCTTTTTCCGGGGTTTTGGCGCAACCGGTTCGGCGTCGGTCGCTGCAGGGTGCTCAGCGGCGGCGGTTCGGCGCGATGAGCCAGCGGTTTTGGTCCGTCTCGATGACTCGCGCGAACCGCGGCGGGCGTTGTCGCCGCCGCGCGAACGGCTTTCGCGTCGCGGGGCGTTCATCGCCGCCTCCAGTTCATCAGCCGGCACGATGGTCTCAAAGTCGATTTCGTCGAGCGCATCCGCCTGCATGTTCGACAGGATCGCGCCATAGGCTTTTGAATCCTTCGGTGTGACCAGCATGAAGGTTGCGCCTTCGCGGCCGGCGCGGCCGGTCCTGCCGATCCGGTGGACGTAATCTTCGGGATGCATCGGCGCGTCATAGTTGAACACATGGCTGACATCGGGAATGTCGAGGCCGCGCGCCGCAACGTCGGAGGCGACCAGAAACTGCAACTCGCCGGACCGGAACTTGTCCAGCGTTTCCATACGGAACGCCTGCGCCAGATCGCCATGAATCGGCCGGGCGTTATAGCCATGCTTCTGCAACGACTTGGCGACGACATCGACGGTCGATTTGCGATTGCAGAAGATGATGCCGTTGCGCACATCGGGACGTGACAGCAGCTTGCGAAGCGCGGTCCGTTTTACCTTTTCATCGGTGTTCGGCACGCGAACGATCTGCTGGGTGATTGTCGATGCCGCCGTTGACGGGCGGGAAACCTCAACGCGCGCGGCGTCGTGCAGGAAAGCGTCGGTAATCCGCTGAATCTCGGGCGGCATGGTGGCGGAGAAAAACAGCGTCTGGCGCGTCATCGGCGTCAGTTTGAAGATTTTTTCAATGTCTGGAATGAAGCCCATGTCGAGCATTCGGTCAGCTTCATCGACGACCAGCACCTCAATACCGCTGAGCAGTAATCGGCCACGTTCGAAATGGTCGAGAAGCCGGCCGGGCGTTGCGATCAACACATCGACGCCGCGTGTCAGTTTGGCGTCCTGATCGCCGAACGAAACCCCGCCGATCAGCAGCGCCATGGAAAGCTTGTAATATTTGCCGTATTTTTCGAAATTTTCGGAGACCTGCGCGGCGAGTTCGCGGGTTGGGCAGAGCACCAGCGTGCGCGGCATACGCGCTTTGGCGCGCCCACGCGCGAGGCGCTGTATCATCGGCAGGGTGAATGAGGCGGTCTTGCCGGTGCCGGTTTGCGCAATACCAAGCACGTCGCGACCGGTAAGGGCTTCTGGGATGGCCCCTTGCTGAATCGGCGTCGGGGTTTCATAGCCGGCTTCATGCACGGCTTTGAGTATATTCGGCTCGAGGCCGAGATCTTCAAACTTCATCTGGGTCTTTCATTGGTCTTCATGCCGGGCGCCGGATTGGCCGGGTGCTCCGATTGGCCGGGTGCGGCGTGCGGTCAGCGGTTGTCATTCAACGCCCCGCTCTGGCTGAAGACGAGCGATGCGCCATCGGTCACTTGCTGCGGGGTCAAGGCGTCGTCGTCTTACGAACGCGGGAGGCGATCCCGGCTGCGCGCGCTGCGCCGCAGCAAAGTTGGCGTTGACCTAGGTAGGTTCCGCGGCAAAGTCAACGTTTTCGGCGGTTTTTTGCAATTGATCTCGTTTGTGTGGCGATTCAGTCCCATCGCACGCCCAGCCCAGGGAGCGTTAACTTCCGCGGAACGACTTATCACGCATCGACAGGTCTGTGCGACTGAAATGGGTGTTGTGTCCTGCGGTTTGTCGCAGCTAGGAACGTGCCAGAGCGGGGTTTTGACCGGGAGTTGAGGGGATTATGGACGGGCTGAAGTCGATCTTGCGCACGGTGCACGGCTATTCCGGCGCGGTGCTGGCGATTGCGTTTTTTATCCTCGGGCTATCCGGCGCCGCCATCGTCTTTGAAGACGAGATGCTCAAGGCCGCGCATCCTGAATTGAGCGGTCACGCCGATGTCGCGAGCGTCGAACCGATGGTGGCGGCCATTATCGACGAGATCGGGGCAACGCGTATCGCCGGCGTCAAAACGCCGACCGCCCATTTTGCGGGGTACAAGGTCGGTCTGAAAAATGGGCGCACATTGTTATACGATCAGCATGGAAACCGGGTCGGCGCTGTTGATAAATTTTCATCTGTTCCAGCGACGCTGGTGGAGCTTCACCATAACTGGCTGACCGGCAAACCCGGCAAAATCCTCAACGGCGTGCTGGCGTTTTGTCTTTTCAGCTTTGTCTTTTCCGGACTGATCTTGTGGACGCGGCGAGGATTTAAATGGCGTTACTTCAAACCGAAATCATTCTCGCCGCCGGAAATGCACGGCCTGCATCGAAATCTCGGGATTTTGCTGTCGCCGTTTCTGGCGCTGACGGCGCTGACCGCCTTCGCCATTGTGTTCTCGCCTCAGGTTGCGCCGGTTCTGGGCCGGCTGGCGCCAATGGGGAACGCAAATGCAGTGCAGGCCGTCACCGCCGACAGCGGATCGCTGATTGACGCGATGCGCGCAGCGTCGGCGACATTTCCCGATGCGGCGATCGTTCAGGTGCAACCGGCTGGCAAACCCGGCGCGGTACACAAGATCAGTATGAAAGCGCCCGGCGAAATCGCCTATAAAGGTTTTACGCGCGTTTATGTTTCATCCGATGACGGATCGATTACCTTTGCGCGCGACGCTCTCAAGGGTGCATGGAACGAGAAACTGATGGAATCGCTGCTGCCGATTCATTCGGGCCATACCGGATGGATCGGTCATCGTTTCTTTAACGCGTTTGTCGGCCTTGCCTTAAGCGCGCTGGCCGTCGCCGGCTTCACCAGTTTCTGGCGCCGCCGGTTGCGGGCGCGCCGAAAATAGAGCAGCCTCGTTCGATCTTAATCGCGATGTTGCTCTATCAATTTGCCTGGTCGCATTTGCTTGCGACGAACCGGTTCCCACTTCCCGGCTCCCGCTTCGTTGGAAAATGCTCCAGGCGCCTACCAGATTTCAACGCGCGCGTCCGGCGGCAGGTAAAGCGCCTGGTCCTCTTCGACGCCGAATGCGTTGTACCAGGGGTCCATATTGCGAACCACGCCATTGACGCGGAACTTGGCCGGGGCGTGGGGGTCGCTGGCGATCTGGTTCTTCAGCGCCTCATCCCTGACAACGCGCTTCCACACCTGCGCCCACGAAAGAAAGAAGCGCTGGTCGCCGGTGAAGCCGTCAAGCACAGGCGCTTCCTCACCGCCAAGGGCGATTTTATAGGCGTGATAAGCCATGGCGAGGCCGCCGATATCGCCAATATTCTCGCCCATTGTCAGCTCCGGATTGACGGCGAAGCCCGGCAGCGGCTCATAGCTCGAATATTGCGCGCCGATTTCGTCTGCGAGCGTCTGGAAGGCATCAGCGTCTTCTGACGTCCACCAGTCGCGCAGTTTGCCCTCGCCGTCGGATTTGCGGCCCTGATCGTCGAAGCCGTGACCGATTTCGTGGCCGATCACCGCGCCGATGCCGCCATAATTCACCGCTGCATCCGCATGCGGATCAAAAAACGGGGCCTGAAGGATCGCCGCCGGAAACACTATTTCGTTACGTGTCGGGCTGTAATAGGCGTTGACGGTTTGCGGCGTCATTCCCCATTCGGTCTTGTCCACGGGCGCGTCAAGGCGGGCGACGTCATAGTCCCAGTCAAATCGCGCGGCGCGTTTGGCGTTTCCATAGGCGTCGCCGCGCACGACCGATAAGCCGGCATAGTCGCGCCATATGTCGGGATAACCGATTTTCGGCGTGAAATTTTCAAGCTTGGCGAGCGCCTGCGTCTTAGTTTCTTCAGTCATCCACGGCAATACTTCGATACGCTCTTTCAGCGCTTCCTTAAGATTATCGACCAGCGCCTCCATCATCTCTTTAGATTGCGGCGGGAAATATTCCTCGACATAGAGCTTGCCGACCGCTTCGCCGAGCCCGTCATCGACGGCGTCGATGGCGCGCTTCCAGCGCTCGCGCTGTTTGAGGGCGCCGCGCAATTGCGTGCCGTAAAAAGCAAAATTCAATTCATCGAATTGTGCGGGCAGAATATCGGCATGGGTCCGCAACAAGTGGAACTTCAAATAGTCTTTCCATACGTCCGTCGGCGTCGCCGCCACAATGCCGGCGAGCCGCCTGACAGCATCGTCCTCGCGCACGACAAACCAGGTGCGGCCAGAAAGGCCGGCGGCTTCAAAATACGCCGCCCACGGAAAGTCCGGGGTGAACGCTGCAAGCTGGTCGAGGGTTTTGGGATTATAGGTAAGGTCGCGATTGCGGCGTTTCGCCGGCTCCCAATGCGCTTCGGCGATGGCGTTCTCCAGCGCGTAAATTGCGGCGGCGCGCTGGCCGGCGTCGCCGAACCCCGCAAGCGTCAGCGTGTCTTCTATATAAGCGCGGTATCTTTCCTGTTTATCCGCGAATTTGTCCTGCAGGTAATAATCGCGGTTCGGGAGGCCGAGACCGGCCTGAGTCAGATATACCGCGTAACGATCGGGCGATTTGGCGTCGACGCTGATATAAACCCCGATTGGCGTGGCGGCGCCAAGATCGGGATCGGCGAATGCGGCGGCGATATCGGCTTTGGTGGAAAGGGCGTCAATGCGGGCGAAATCCGCCGCCAGCGGTTCCAGACCGAGCGCGTTGATGCGCTCAACATCCATATAGCTGGCGTAAAAATCGCCAATCTGTTGCGCCGCCGCGCCGGGCGCGGCGCGCCCGGCCGAGACGGTTTCAATGATGGAGTGAAGCTGGTTCTCGGTGCGCTCGGCAAGCACCGTAAACGAGCCATAGCTCGAATATTCATCAGGTATTTTGAAACTCTTCAGCCAGGCGCCGTTGGCGTATTCGTAAAAATCGTCGCCCGGTGTGACTGATGCGTCGATGCTTTGAAGGTCGATGCCGAAGTCGCCGATTTCAGGCGCCGCTGATTGCTCATGGGCGGCCGGATCGGTGGTCTTGTCCGATGCCTGCTGATTGCATGCCTGCAGCGCCAGCGCAGCTGTTGCGCCTAATATGACTTTTTTCATCGCTTACTCCTGCTTGCTCTGGCGCGCGCGTGCGGGCCGGCCGATTTTCACCTATTTCGGCGTCTTTGGCCGGCTGGCGCAAGCGCTGCGGCCATGAATATCGGGCGTGGGATGAAAATTCGCGCCAATGCCTTGGGCGGGGCCTTGAGCGGGCGGGTCAAAGCGGTCACTTTCAGGCGAAGCCTTACAGAGTTGCGCCCCATGGATCTCACGACGGTTATTCGCACCATTCCCGACTATCCCAAGCCGGGCATCCTGTTCCGCGATATCACGACCCTGCTCAATGACGCGCGCGGGTTTCGTCGCGCGGTCGATGAACTGGTGCAGCCGCTGGCCGGCAAAAAGATAGACAAGGTCGCCGGAATCGAGGCGCGCGGCTTCATCCTCGGCGGGGCGATTGCGCATCAATTGTCGGTTGGGTTCATCCCGATCCGTAAAAAGGGCAAGCTGCCCTTCAAGACCATCGCGGAAAGTTATGAGCTCGAATATGGCGTTGATGAGGTCGAAATTCACGTCGACTCCGTCAAGAAGGGCGAGCGGATTTTGCTGGTCGATGATCTGATCGCCACCGGCGGCACTGCGGTCGCGGCGATCAAATTGCTGGAGCGTGCGGGCGGCGAGGTGGCGTTGTGCGCGTTTGTTGTCGACCTTCCCGATGTTGGCGGCGCAAAAAAACTTCGCGACATGGGTAAGGAGGTCGTAGCGCTCGTCGAATTCGAAGGTGAATGAAGCGGGGGGTGATTAGGGCTGGATATGTTTTACATCGGATTGCTGGTTTTTTTCGCGGCGCATTTGTGGGCGGCGCTGGCGCGCGGGTCGCGTGCGCGATTGATCGACCGCCTTGGCGCGATGCCGTTCAAGGGCGTGTTCTCGCTTGTCTCGCTGGCCGGGTTTGTCTTGATCGTTATCGGCTGGCGCAGCGCCGACGCCGGTTTGCTCTATGCGCCGCCGGCGTTTCTTCGGCATGTGACGTATCTACTGATGCTCGTCGCGCTCGTGTGCCTTGCTGCTGCGTACCTTCCGGCAGGAAAGATCGCGGCGACCCTGAAACACCCCATGCTGGTCGGCGTGAAGTTCTGGGCGTTCGCGCATTTGCTGTCGAATGGCGAAGTCCGTTCGGTCATCCTGTTCGGATCGTTCCTGGCGTTTGCAGTTATTGACAGGGTCGCGGTGAAGAAGCGCGCCGCGCCGACGCGCGCCGCCGGCCCCCTCATCAATGATGGCGTCGCCATCATCGTTGGCGCTGGCGCATGGGCGGCGATTTACTTCGGGCTTCACCCCTATATCGCAGGAGTTGCTTTGCGCCCGTAAACCGCGACCGTTCGGTTACGGATTATCGGGGGCCGGCGGCTGTCTGGTGAAATAGAGCTTGCTCGCGTCATAGCCGAATCCGGCGAGTTTTGCGATGACGCTATTCCTTACGTCGTCCGTGATTTCCGGTGTTCGCGACAATACCCATAAATACCGGCCCGTTGGCTCGCCGACGATTGACAAAGAATAATCCTCCGCCAGATCAATGATCCAGTAGTCGCCGTAAAACGGGCCGAAGAAACTCACCTTCAGTTTTGCATTCGTCGTCGCATCGACGATACGCGCTTTGCCGTTCGCGGTTTTGACCTCGCCGTCCGGTGCGCCAAGGCGGCAGGTGTTCACCACCTTGATCTTGCCGTCGTCGCGCAGCGAATAGTCGGCGGTGACGCCGTCGCAATTGTCTTCAAAGCTGTTTGGCAGCCGCGCGATTTCGTACCAGCGGCCAAGATAGCGGTCGAGATCGACGGCGCTGACGGTTTGCAAGGGCGGCGCATCCAGTGCGCGGTTAACGGGCGGCTTGGCGCAGGCGGCAAGCGCGGCCAGCAAGAAAAGAACAAGAATGCGCATGGCCATATCCTTTTCGCAGTCGCAATAATGCGAATTGTTTACCGGGGCTGAAGGCTTTAGAATACGCCCAAGTTGGAAATGCGAGTCGCCGATGTCAGCCCAAACCGCCAAACGCCGGATCACCACCACCGAGATCGCCGCCCGCAAAGGCGCCGATCCGATCGTTTGCCTGACGGCTTATGACGCTCCGACGGCGGCTATTCTTGATGATTATTGCGATCTTTTGCTGGTTGGCGATTCACTCGGCATGGTGGTTCACGGCCTGCCGTCGACCGTCGGGGTAACGATGGAGATGATGATCCTGCACGGCAAGGCTGTGATGCGCACCGCTGAGCGGGCGCTGGTCGTCATCGACATGCCGTTTGGCAGTTATGAAGCCTCGCCCCAGACGGCGTTCGAAAACGCCTCGCGTCTGCTCAAGGAAACCGGCGCGCAGGCGGTCAAGCTGGAAAGCGGTCGCTATGCGGCGGAAACCATAAGGTATCTGGTCGAGCGCGGGGTGCCGGTGATGGGCCATGTCGGGCTGCGGCCGCAGGCGATCAATGTCGTCGGCGGGTTCAAGGCGCGCGGGCGCACGACGTCTGAAAGGGCGGAAATCCTTGGCGAGGCTGAAGAGACCGCCCGCGCCGGCGCCTTCGCCATCGTGGTTGAGGGTGTGGCCGAGGATCTGGCGCGGGAAATCACCGAGCGGATTGCAACCCCGACCATCGGCATCGGCGCCTCGGCGGCCTGTGACGGCCAGATTCTGGTGACGCAGGATATGCTTGGGCTGTTCGAATGGACGCCGAAATTCGTCAAACGCTATGCCGATGTGAAGGACACCATCGTTTCCGCGGCCCAGCGTTACGCGACCGAGGTGCGCGAGCGGCGGTTCCCCGAAGCCGCGCAGGTCTATCGCCTGACGCCGGTCAAGCCGGCGCAGAACTCCTGAATTGCGCGGATTCTTGTCGCCGGCGTCGTTGCACGGCCCCTTAAACGCCGGTAGAAGCAGCGCCTGCCGCAATCTGGCCTTTCGCGCGGGTATTTTCACCCGGCGGGCGAGAGGATTGGGCCGCGACGCTAGCCAACGTGACGACAGCAAAGACGAGATGGAACGTGACCGAAGACGACACAGCATTGCGCGAGGTTGATATTGCGCTGGCGGAAGACAAGCAGGCCGCCGACATCCAGAAAAACCTCCCGGCGCTGATCGGCGGCGCGGTGTTAATCGTCGTCAGCGTTGGCGGGTGGCAACTCTGGGAGCGCCAGAAAACTGCGGCGGCGACGGAAAACGCCATCGAATTTCGCGAGGCGACGTCCGCTTTGGCGGCCGGCGACGACAAGGCGGTCGCCGCGTTTGAAGAGATCGCGGACGGCGCCGGCGGCTATGCGGTGCTGGCCAAGCTTCGTCTGGCGGGCGTGCATACCGGCAAGGGCGAGCGCGATGAGGCGCTGGCCTTGCTGCGCGAGGTATATGCGATGTCGGCGGCGCCCAAACGCCTGAAAGATCTGGCGCGAATCCGTGCGGGCTATATTTCGATCTCCGACAGTCGGGCAGATCTTATCAAGGATGTCGGCCCGCTTGAGGCGGATGAAACGCCGCTCGGGTTTTACGGTCGTGAATTGCTGGCGCTGGCGGCGTTTCAGGACGGCGATTATCAGACTGCGGAAGAAATGTTCAGAACTGCGGCGTCGAGTGTCGGCGCGCCCGAGCCGGTGCGACAGCGCGCTGAAGAATTCGCCGCGCTCGCCAGCGCCGGCAAAGCCGGGGTTGAGTTCGGCAAGGTCGAACGTAGCAATAAATCGGATGTCGACCGGTTTATCGAAAGCCTTGAGCAGGCGGGCGGCAATCTCGGCTCGGTGCTTGAGAGCGCCGCGCCGGGCGAGCATGACGGGCACGACCATGGCGGGGAGGAAAGTGTTCCGGACGGGGCCGGGACGGACGAGACCGGTGCGAACGGGGCTGGGACTGGCGATGACGCCGCCGCGCCGCAAACCGGGCCGGATGATGCTGGGGCCGATCAGGGAAACGAGTAAGTGATGAAGCGTAAACAAGTTGGCGTTCGAATTGACGGTCTCGCGATAGTCCTTGCGGGCGCGCTGCTTCTGAGCGCGTGTTCATCAGGGCCGATTGGCGCCGTTGGCGGCATGCTCGGCGGCGGAGATGATGGCGAGGAAGAAAATGTTCCTGAAGAGGAGGATCGCATCTCGATCCTCGCGCTGGAAGAAACGCTGGAGGCGGATCCGAGATTTGCCGGCCAGTTGATCGAACTGCCGCCGTCTTATCGCAATGTGTCGTGGCCGGAACCTGGCGGCGAAGCGGACCACACGCTGCACCATCTAAGCGCCGATGCGAGCCTGGAAGTCGACTGGAAAACCGATATCGGCAAGGCGTCGTCGCGCCGCGCGCGGCTGACCTCGCCGCCGATTGTTGCTGACGGGCGGCTCTATGTGATGGACGCCGAGGCGACCGTTTCGGCGTTCGATGTCGAAACCGGCGCGCCGGTGTGGGACAGCAAACTGGCGCCCGACGTGAAAGAAAAATTCCGTGTGCGGGAATTGCTTGTCCGCAGCAAGGCGGCGCAAGTCGGATTTGGCGGCGGCGTGGCCTATGACGCCGGCAAGATTTTCGTGACCTCCGGTTTTGGTTTCGCCGCTGCGCTCGATGCGCAAACAGGCGAGGAATTGTGGCGCTATGAAACGGAAGCGCCGGTTCGCACGCCGCCGACCGCCTATCGCGGCGCGGTGTATTTCGTCACCAACACCAATGAAGCGATCGCTCTCGATCAGGCGACCGGCGAACAGCAATGGACTTACCAGTCATTTGAAGAGACCGCGCGGATACTCTCCTCGGCGAGCCCGGCGGCGGCGGGCGATCTTGTCGTCGTGCCGTTTTCGTCCGGGGAGGCGGTTGCGTTTCTTGCCGGGTCCGGCCGCCCGGTGTGGAATGATACGCTGGCGCGCAACACCAGCCTGACCGCGCTTTCAGCCCTTAACGACATCGCCGGCAGCCCGGTTATCGACCGTGGCCTCGTCTATGTCGTCAGCCACGCCGGAAGACTGGTTGCGATTGATATCCGGTCCGGCCGCCGCGCGTGGGAGGCGCCGATCGCCAGCCTTCAGATGCCGTGGGTCGCCGGCGAGTATATTTTCCTCGTTTCGGTCGATGGCGAACTGGTGTGCCTGCAGCGCGAGGACGGGGCTATTGTCTGGGTTTCCGAACTCCAGCGATACAAAAATCCGAAAAAGCGCAAGGGGCGGATCGCCTGGGCGGGCCCGGTGCTGGCGGGTGACAATCTGATCCTCGCGTCCACGGATGGAGAGGTGGCCAAGGTGTCGCCGCTGGACGGCAAGGTGATCGAGACCGCCAAAGTCGATGGCGGGTCGGTGATTTCCCCGATCGTCGCCGATAACCGCATCTTCGTTTTGACTGAAGAGGGCAAGCTCTACGCGCTGCGCTGAGTGATCGCCCAGGATGTATTCGCATGACGATGACGAAGGGCGCGCCGGCGCCGCAGATCAAAATCGCCGTCGTCGGGCGTCCGAATGTCGGCAAGTCGACGCTGTTTAACCGTCTTGTCGGCAAGCGGCTTGCGCTTGTCGACGATACGCCGGGCGTGACGCGCGACCGCCGCGAGGGCGATGCGCGCCTTGGCGAGCTTGCCTTCACCATCATCGACACGCCAGGGCTTGAAGAAGCGCCGGAAGCCGCCCTTGAAGGCCGCATGCGCCAGCAGACTGACAAGGCTGTGGCGGAAGCGGCGGCGTGTATTTTCGTGGTCGATGCGCGCGTCGGCGTCACCCCGCTCGATCAGACCTTCGCCAATATTCTGCGCGCCAGCGGCAAGCCGGTGATCCTGCTCGCCAACAAGGCGGAAGGCGCCGCCGCCGAAGCGGGCGTCATTGATGCGTGGTCGCTGGGAATTGGCGACCCCATTCCGTTCTCGGCGGAGCACGGGCAAGGGTTGAGCGATCTTTATTCGGCGCTGGCGCCGATAATCGACGCGGCGGCGACGGCGGCGGCCGGGGAAAATACAGACCCCGACGCCGATGACGAAGAGGAGGGGTGGAACGATCCGCTAAAACCGTTGCGCGTGGCGATTGTCGGGCGCCCCAACGCCGGCAAGTCGACGCTGCTCAATCGCCTGCTCGGCGAAGAGCGGATGTTGACCGGGCCCGAAGCTGGCATCACGCGCGATTCCGTTTCCATCGAGTGGGCCTGGCGCGGCGATGATCGCGACTGGCCGATCAAGCTGTTCGATACCGCGGGCATTCGCAAAAAGGCGCGTGTCCAGGCGAAGCTGGAGAAACTCTCCGTCGCCGATTCCCTGCGAGCGATCCGGTTCGCCGAAGTCGTTGTGCTGCTGCTGGACGCGCAAACGCCGCTGGAAAAACAGGATCTGCAGATCGCCGATCTCGTCCTGCGCGAAGGCCGCGCGCTGGTGATCGCCATCAACAAATGGGACATGATCGACGAC
This sequence comes from Parvularculaceae bacterium, assembly GCA_041398145.1. Lineage (GTDB taxonomy): Bacteria > Pseudomonadota > Alphaproteobacteria > Caulobacterales > Parvularculaceae > Amphiplicatus. The sequence continues at coordinate 332,474 of JAWKVF010000001.1, forward strand.
AAGAACGAGGCTTCGCGCGCGATCCGCGAGAAGGCGGCGCGCCTCCTGCCGCAGGCGCCGCGCGTGCCGATGGTGTTCTTCTCGGCGCAGACCGGGCGCGGCGTCGACAAACTGATGCCGGCTGTCACGCGCCTTTACATCGACTGGAACGCGCGTGTGAAAACACCCGATCTCAACACCTGGCTGAAATCGGCGGTCGAGCGCCATCCGCCGCCGGCGGTATCGGGACAGCGCATCAAGCTGCGCTACATCACGCAAATCAAGACCCGTCCGCCGACCTTTATGGCGAAATGCACCCGCGCCGAAGACGTGCCGGCGTCGTACCGGCGCTATCTCGTCAACGGTATCCGCGACGCCTTCGATATCTGGGGCGTACCGGTGCGGCTGATCCTCGATAAACCTGACAATCCCTACGCGGACGACTGACCAGTCACGCCTTGCCAGTTCCGATAGACGAGGCGTTCGGCGACGCCGTCATAGGCTGGCGATGCGGCATGTTCGATGAGCGGCGCCAGCGCTGACGGATCGGGCAGGGTTTGCGGATTCTCTCCGGGCATCGCCTGCGCGCGCATTTTCGTGCGCATTGCGCCGGGGTCGATGATCGCGACGCGAATGCCGGTCGCTTTGGTTTCCTCCGCATAAGTTTTCGCCAGCATTTCAAGCGCGGCTTTTGACGCCGCGTAAGCGCCCCAGAACGGCCGCGCCAGCTCGCCGCCGACGCGCGACGTCAGCACCAGAACGCGCGCGCCGTCGCTGGCGCGCAGCAGCGGGTCAAGCGTGCGCAGCAGGCGCCAGTTGGCGTCGACATTGAGGTCGAATACCTGTCGCCAAACCTTTGGCGCAATGTCGGGGATCGGCGCCAGTTCGCCCAGCACACCGGCGTTGGCGACCAGAATATCAAGCTTGCCATAGCGCGCCGCCAGCGCCGGCGCGAGCTGGTCGATCGCCTCACCCTCGGTAAGGTCGGCGGGGATCAGCGTCGCCGAGCCGCCGGCCGCGCGGATGTCGTCGTCAAGTTCTTCAAGGCCGCCGACCGTCCGCGCCAGCGCAACGACATGCGCACCGGCGCCGGCGAGCGTCAGCGCCGCGGCCCGGCCGATGCCGCGCGAGGCGCCGGTGACAAGCGCGATTTTGCCGGATAGGTCAGGTGGGGTCATGGACGGCGCTCCGGTTCCTGCTGGATTGAACAAAGGGAGATAGGTTTATCCTTCCCCGGGGGCAAGGCGGCATCTGTGCGCAAAGCCTGCCTGCGCCGGTTCGTCATCGCCCGTGACGCCGGCGGTCAAAACGCTCAGGCCTTGCTGCAAATGATGCGCCGCGCCGCATTGCGAATGTGCTGTTGCGCCGTCGCCAGCGCGCGGTCGTCCTCGGGACCGATGCCGATGAACAGTTTGACGCCTTCTTCAAGACTGAACAATTGCAACACGATCTGGCGCACTTCCAGATCGTCGGCGTCGGGCCTGATCGCCCGCACAAGGTAATAGATGAAGCGTCCGATGGGCCGGTACAGCTCGCGGATCAGCGCCTTTGCATTGTCGTCGCCGCCGGCGAAACCCCATATCTGAAAAAAAAGATTATGCGACGTGTGCGCATTAACGACATAAAAGTCGATGACGTTGAGAAGAATCTCAAGCGGCGCATCGCGGTCGGCTTCGAACTGGCGGGTGTGCGCTTCGGCGTAGTCGGCAAGCACTTCACGCAGCATCGCATCGACAAGATCGCGTTTTGTCGAGAAGTAATAATTCACATTACCGACCGCAAGTCCGGCTTCGTCGGCGACTTTGCGCATCGACAGTCCGGCATGGCCGTCGCGTAAAAATACCGTGTGCGCGGCGCCAAGGATTTGGCAGACCGTGTTTGCGCCCTTGGCGGAATATTCACCGGCGAGGCGAACGCTCGGGCGGTTGGCTCTCAAATCGGCGAGGTGCGCCTGAATCGTCTCAATCGCCCTCGTTTTGTGCTGGTCTTCGCTCACATGCCCCCCTGATGTGATATTATCAAATTTTTAGCTGACGGCGCTTGACCCCGGTTGGTCGCCGTCCTAAATGACCCTCAGATTTTAGGACAAGCGAGCTAAAAGTCACTCGCAAAATTTGCACGGCCCGGAATTTTCGGACACGTTCAACGAGCCCAAGATGCGGCTAGTCTCCCCCAAGCTGCATTCGCGGGGGGCCGCGACGGTTTTGCCGTCGCGGCCTTTCTTTTAACAAAAACAATGATTTATCATCATTCTGCAAGCCATGGCTCCAGCGATTTAAGGGCCCGCCTGGCGAGCGCGCGCTTGCGGGCGCGGCCCTTTTCCTTGCCTTTGAGGCGTTTGCCGTCCGCGTCCTCCGTCGGCGGCTCGATCTCGGGGAACAGGCCGAAATTGACGTTCATCGGCTGGAACGTCTTGGCCCCGCCTGCATCGCCGGAAAGATGCCCGCCGGTGATATGACCGAGCAGGGCGCCGAGCGCGGTGGTCGCCGGCGGCGCGGCGGCGGGCCGGCCGGCGGCGTCGGCGGCGGCGAAGCGCCCGGCCAGCAGGCCGATGGCGGCGCTTTCGAGATAGCCCTCGACTCCGGTGATCTGGCCGGCGAAGCGCAGCGCCGGGCGCGCCTTCAGCCGTAGCGCGCCATCGAGCAGGCGCGGCGAGTTGATGAACGTGTTGCGGTGAATGCCGCCAAGGCGGGCGAATTCGGCGTTCTCCAGCCCCGGGATCAGCCGAAAGACTTCCGCCTGCGCGCCGTATTTCAGCTTGGTCTGGAAACCGACCATGTTGTAGAGCGTGCCGAGCGCGTTGTCCTGGCGCAGTTGCACGACCGCATGCGGCCAGCGCCCGGTGCGCGGATCGTCAAGCCCGACCGGTTTCATCGGCCCGAAGCGCAGCGTATCGCGCCCGCGCTCGGCCATCACCTCAACCGGCAGGCACGCCTCGAAATAGGGGGTTGATTTTTCCCATTCGCGAAATTCGGTTTTCTCCGCCGCCATCAGCGCATCGTAAAACACCGTATACTGATCTTTGTCGAGCGGGCAGTTGATGTAATCGGCGCCGTCGCCGCCAAGGTCTTTAGAATACGGCCCCGACTTGTTATAGCGCGACTGGAACCACGCAATATCGAAATTGATCGAGTCCTTGTGCACGATCGGCGCAATCGCATCGAAAAACGCCAGCGCGTCCTCGCCGGTGAACGCGTGAATGGCGCCGGCCAGCGCGGCCGATGTCAGCGGCCCGGTGGCGATGATGACGTTCTCCCACTCCGCCGGCGGCAGGCCGGCAATTTCCTCGCGCACGATCTCGATGCGCTCATGCGCGCCAAGCGCGTGCGTCACCGCTTGCGAAAACCCGTCGCGGTCAACCGCCAGCGCGCCGCCCGCTGGCACCTGATTGGTGTCGGCGCATTTCATGATTAGCGAGCCAGCGCGGCGCATTTCCTCGTGCAGCACGCCGACAGCGTTGGTCTCCGCATCGTCTGAGCGGAACGAGTTCGAACACACCAGCTCGGCGCAGAAACCGGTCTGGTGCGCATCGGTTTTCTTCAGCGGCCGCATCTCGTGCAGGATGACGCGCGCGCCCGCCTGCGCCGCCTGGAAGGCCGCTTCCGATCCGGCGAGCCCTGCGCCGATGACATGAACCGGCGCGCTCACTGTCTTGCCTCGGGCGGGTTCGCCTCAGAGGGGAGAAAGTCGGCTGATTTTGCACAGATTCCGACGCGCCTGGTTAGCCACGAACCGAGGATTTGTGCGGGGTGCGGCGTTTTTCTCCGCATTTTGCGAATTTGGCCTGCGCGCCCGCGCCACCCGCTATGGGCGAGCGCACAGCCTTCCCCGCGCCCCATTCCCGAGACCGCCACTCGGGCGTTCCGGCGTTTTCGTGAATCGACCAGACGCCCCGGATTCTTTTGTTCGCGTTTTGAAACGGAAAACCGGTGAACCACTTTTCCTTCAAAACGCGCTGAGACCGATATTTCAAACCCTTCGCGCATCAAATCCTTCTTTCGCATCAGCGCCGCACAGGGGCGGCGCAAAATCTCATCGGCGACCAGCATAGGGCTGCCGGACAGGAGGGGGATAAGTTTTTTTTCCGCAGCAAAGTCAAGGGCTTGGCGCGCCGATAGGGTTAACGGGTGCGTTTGCCGGCTGGCGATCCCGATCAGTCCTACTCGCCGGATCTCCTGCAATATTGGATTCCGGCGTTCGCCGGAATGAGTGGATGTCGGGACGGCGATAAAAGCAAGATAGGGTGCATTCATCCGTATTAAGACGACTCGTATGGCGCTCCTGCCAACCGGTGATGCGCCAGCACTTGGGATTGCGCCATCACACCAATCCGCGGTTAAGTCGAAACGACAAGGTCACGGGGCGCCTGCCGCCGCTGCGTCCGATGGAGGCTGGAGCAATTTGCATTCAATCTGAATCGCGAAATTGCTCTAACTATTTATTGGGTCGCATTTTCTTGCGACGAACCGGTTCCCACTTTTCGGAATGCGCTCTATATTATTCCGCAATCGGTTTACTTCGGTTCCCGGCTTTGTTCGATTAGCGCCCTTATGGCGGCGGCATGGGCGGCGGCCGGGTCATCGCCCGCAAACACCGTGATTGGCAATACGGGCGGCGCGCCGCTTCCTTCAAAGGCCGATCCGTGATTGTCGGCATAGACCTCGTTCGAGAGCATCAGCAGCCAGCCATTGGGCAGGGGTTTTTCCAAAATGTCTGAAAACGCGCCGCGCGTCACGCCGCCTGCATGGGTGACATTGGGCAGTGCGCGCATCGTCAGGGTCAGGATTTCCGCCGCGCTGACCGTAATGTTGCTGGTCAGGAAATAGACCGGGCCGGTAAAGCGCTGTCCTTGCGCGGGCGCGAGTTCGACATCGGTGCGATAGGGATCGCTCGCATCCGCGGCGAATTTCGAATAGGCGAAAACCGGCCCAGCGGCGAAACGCGCGGCGATGGCGCGGCTGATGAAGTCGTGCCCGCCGTGGTTCATCGAGGCGTCGATGATGACGGCGCGCACGTCCGCGGCGACGAACAGGGCGAGCGCGTCATCCAGCGCGGCCTCCAGCACTGCGAGATCGCCAAGCGGATCGCTGAAATCCTGCGCCGCGAAGCCGCCTGACGTGAATGTGCCGAAATACCCCACTTTGTCGTCGGCGAGCCCGTATTTGATCCAACCCTTGCCGGCGCTCTTGCCGTCGCCGCCGAGGATGGTCTTGTCGACGCCGTCGACCCAGACGGCGTGATCGAAAGCACGTTTCGCCTCGCGCGGCGAAAGACCCTGCGCGGCGCCGGCTTCGATCGCGTCGAGATAGGGCTGCGCCTCGCCGGGGTCGAATTCGCGTATCTCGCCGTCAATTTCGGCGGCAAGGGCAAGGTGGCCGTCATCGATGCCTTGCAGCATTGTTTCGAAAAGATCGAACAATTCGGTATCTGATGAAATATCGGCAAGACGCGCGCGCGCCTGCGCCATCCGCGCCGGCCAATCAACTCCGTATACGTCAAAAAAAGCGTAATGCGCCGACATATAGCTTACGAAAGCGTTGAAGACCCCGGCGAAAGTATCATCCGGTGAGCTCTTGCAACGGGGCGGAATTTCCTCGATGCGCAAAAACTCATAAGTGTGCGGCTCCGGGCTCGCTCCGAGGGTGAGTTTGGCGCCGTCGGCGGAGACGCCGGCGCGATCAATGCTCTCGAAAAGACCCTCCTCATCTTCGGCGAAACCAAGGCAGAAATCGTCAGTAACGTGATAAAAAATCGCGTCCTCGCCATTGATGACGGCAAGATACCCATAGCCGTTCGACCGCCAGATGCCGGCCATCGCCGGCGTCAGCCCGTCAAAGGGGGGAAGGCTTGACGCCGCCGCGCCGATACGCGCCGGCAGGTGAGGGGCGCCGCCATCTGGCGCATCCGCCGTGACCGTCGTGACCGTCGTGCAGCCGCTTGTGAGCGCCAATGCCAGGCCTGCGCTGGCGACGAGCGCCGCTGTAACCGGTTTCATTTTCACTTTCTCGCTCTCCCGCCCCACGTAATGGCTGGAGCAATACCATGATCGCGCAAAGCAAATTTGGAAAAATTCATTCCTATTACGCATATTTTCGGCGTATAACTCTCTAATAATGACGAAATTCTCTGAAAAGGCCGGGCTCGCGCTGGATGATTTTGATCGCCAGATCCTCGGTGTTGTCCAGCGCGACAATCAGTTGAGCCATGCCGAAATCGGCGAACGCGTTGGTTTGTCAGGCTCCGCCGTCAGGCGGCGGCTGGTTCGCCTGCGCGCGGCGGGGGTCATTGAACGCGATGTCTCTATTCTTGCGCCCGAGGCTTTTGACGTGACATTGATCGTTTCGGTCGCATTCGCCCATGAGTCTTTGGCGCTTTACGAGGCGTTCGAGGCGCAGATGATCGCTCTGCCGGAAGTTCGTCAGTGTTACCATATTGCGGGGCGTGCGGATTACCTGCTGGTCGTGCAATCGCCCTCGCTTGAGTCTTACGAAGAATGGGCGAAGGCGCAGATCATGGCGAATGACGCCATCGCCCGTTACGACACTACCGTTGTCTGGTCGTGCAAAAAATTTGAAACGGCTGTCGCGCTGTAATCGTGTGGTAAAACGCCGGTGCGTGAATTCGCGCGATCAGGCGGCGGCTTCATGCTCGACGCAGATCAGTTCACTGTCCGCCGCCGAGAGCGGCTCGTCGAGCAGGCCGCATTTGTGCGGCGCGCCGCCGGGCGCATTCTTTTTAAAATAATGACAGGTCCGGCAGGCCCCGAACGCGCGCCCCTCGCGTTGGCGCAACGTCGCCTGCAGGAATGCGCTCAGATCGTCTTTCATTTCCTGGCGCTGGCGCGCCGGCAGGCTGGAAAGCGCCGACGCCATCGCGTCAAGCGGGTCGCGCTTCAAAAGCCTTTGGCCTTTGGCCCGCACATCAATTCGCACCTGGCGCCGGTCGGCGTCGCGGGTGGTTTTTTCGATCAGGTCTTTCTTCTCCAGCGCGCTGACGGTTTGCGAAACCGTGCCTTTCGTCACGCCGAGATAGGCGGTTAGGGCGGACGGCGAGCGCGAGAACCGGTTCGCCCGCGCAAAATAACGCAAAGCCTCCCACTGGGTGGGTTTCAGCCCCTCGCTATGGCCGTCGTTCTGGAGAACGCGGCCGATCCGCTCCAGCAGGATCAGTATGTCGTCAGCGTTACTCATCAAATTTCCCGGCTCATCAAGGTACTCGGTCCATGGTGAAATAGTATCGACAAAAAACCATCTTGACAACCGCGCCATCGCGTCGATAGGCTCACAGTATCGAGTCGAAACCAATAGGGAACGATCATGAAACGATTATTCATCAACACGCTCGCCACGTTCGCCATTGCCGCCGGGGTCAGCGTCGCCGGGGTAAGCGGGGCCGCCGCGCACGAGATCAAAAGCAAGACCGAAACGGACAAGACGCCCGCATTCGACATCACCCGCGCCGGCGCGACGACCGACGGGCGTCTCACCACTTTCATGATGGAGCTTGCGGGCGTCGCCGGCAGCGTGAAGCCGGTTCCCATCGGTCAGCTAACCGGCGCGAAGGTTGAATCCTATGTCTGGCCGACCAATCTCGACCCCGCCGTCGTCGGGTTCGACGAGAACTCGGGCATCCTGTCGCTGGCGATCACCGCACATCCCGATTTCGACGACACGCCGCTGTTCGACGAAGACGGCGACGGCGACCCCGCCAATGACGGCGCCGACTGGCATTCGCACTGGGTCGTGCTGGTCGAGGACGAGGCCTGCGGCGCCGGGCTGAAAGTCCGCGACGTCTCGCCCGGCGTTGATCTCTTGCCGGCGACGGCGCCCTATCTGCCGATCGCGCTCGACAGCCCCGGCATGAGCCCTATCCTCGACGGCAAAGTCGCGCGGATCACCGTGCCGGCGGGCGAAACTGAAACCACGGCGTTCGATGCGGTGACGGCGGAGTTACAGGTGAATGAAAACGGCGAGGCGCCGCTGCTGTGCGTGACCGGCGTGCATGACGTCGCGTCGGGCGATCTTTCCTTGCCGGGCCGCATCATGTTGCAGCAATGATCCGCATTTTCGCCACACGCGACAGGAGACGACCATGAGCCATCACGGCGAAAGCGGTTTTCCCGCAACGCTTGCGACGCAAACGGTCGAGGAAGGCTTTGATCTGGCGATCAAACTTTCACGCCTTGGCGTCAGGAAAACCCAGCCCGACATGAGTGTTCTGAAAAAGCTGCGGCCAAAATACGCCAATAACGCAGACAGCCTGACGGCCGCGAGCCAGGTTGTGGCGATCAATTTTCAAACGATCGCCGCCGCGAACAATTACTGGCGATCATAACTGCGGAAGGAATGCGTGAGATGAATTTACGACCGGCGCCGGAACTTCAGACCACGCACTGGTTCAACACGCCGGCGCCGATCACCCTGAAATCGCTGCGCGGGCGCGTGGTGCTGATCGAGGCGTTCCAGATGCTGTGTCCGGGGTGCGTCAGCCATGGCCTGCCGCAGGCGCAGCGCGTCGCCGCGACATTCAACGCCAGCGATGTCGCGGTCATCGGGCTTCACACCGTATTCGAGCATCATGCGGGGCAAGGGACGAAAGAGTCTCTGGGCGCGTTCCTGCATGAATACAGGATTACGTTTCCCGTCGGCATCGACGCCCCGTCGCCAGGCGGCGGCATCCCCATGACCATGGCGTCGTACAACATGCAGGGTACGCCAAGCCTGTTGCTGATTGACCGGCGGGGTCGCATTCGCAAACACAAATTCGGCCGCGAGGAAGACCTTGTGCTTGGCGCGGAAATCATGTCGCTGATCCGCGAAGGCGATGCGTTTGCGGAGTCGCAAATCAACACGGGCCGGGCGGGCACGCCGGACGGTTGTGATGAGAGCGGATGTTCGGCGTAAAATTGCCCCGCGAAAATCCAGCCGGAAAAGGCCCCGTATTGCGCCCGCGCTGTTATCGGGTAACATTATGGCGGGGATCGTCGGAGTAAAAGCCGGGGTATTGGGGCGGCGTCATGAAGCTCAGCATATTTTCTGTAGCCGGCGAGGCGCTGCATTTCGGCGCGCGCCGCATGGAGACAATCATGCGGGTTGCGTGGTTGCCGGTGGCGCTGTTGCTGATCGTCAACATGGCCGCGGCGTTCTCTTATCTTTCGGTGTCGGCCGGGCGGTTGATTACGTTTTCCGATCTCGCCAGCGGGCAGAATTTTGCAACGGTCGAAGCCTATGCGAAGCAGGCCGCCGGCGCCGGGCTAAGCGCCGGTTCGACGGGCATGTGGATCATCGCGGTCGCGAGCGCGATCATTAACGCAATCCTCATTGCATCCTTTATGGCGCCGCTGATCCGATATGCGGGGCTTGGCGAAAAACCGGCGCCGGGCGTTTTGCGCCTGCCGTTCGGGCCCGACCAGATCCGGTTCATTCTCGCCGGCATTGTCAGTTTCCTGATTTCCGCTCTCGTCATCTATGCGCCGATAGCGGTGGCGACGTATTTCATCATCTCGGCGATCACCCGCGCGCTTACCATGGCTTATGCATCATTTCCGGATGAGAGCAGTCTGCATACGGTCGAAATCGTACAGGGTGCGGAAGTGCTGGCCCGGCGCGGCTCGCTGTGGATGTATGAATATGGATATTGGGGCGTGGCGGCCATTGCCCTGATCGTCGTCCTGCTGGCCGCGATGCTGGTTCACTTCCGCCGCCGGCGCGACGGGCGATCGGCCCTGGGGCGCGGCTTCACGGTGTTTGCGGCCGTCGCCGCCTTTGTCGGCGCATTTTCCCTGATCGGCGTTCTGTCGGCGCCGCAGGGCGCGTCGCCGCGCGGCGTGCTGGCGCTGTCGGTCTTTGGCGCGTCGGCGCTGGCGCTCGCGGCCTATGCGAATTTGCGGTTGTATGCGTATTCCGGGATTGCGGTCTGCCGGCGTTCGTTCGAACCCGCCGGCATGCTGGCGGTGACGCGCGGCGGCAATATCTTCCGCCTGTTCTTCGTTCTCGTGATGCTGGGCCTGCTGCTCTTTCTCGCCGAGATTTTGCTCAGCGTGTTCGGGATCGACTGGATCATCCTCATGTTCAGCGCGCTCGGGGCGGCGGTGGCGAGTTATACCGGGCTGTTCAATAACGGCGAGGCGGCGGCGTGGGTGGCGCCCTTGTTCGCCGCGCTGGTCGCCGGGGTGCAGATCGCCTTCACGATGTTCTGGCTGTTTTACACCTATGGCGTCAGCGCCGGCCTGCTCGGCCGTCTGTATCGCGAAAGCGAAGCGCTGAGCGGGTGACTATCGCGAATTGGGCCTATCGAGAGTTTGGCATGACCAGCGCTGTCGCAACGCCGACAATCGCAAAGGCCAGCGCCGCGAGCACTGTCGGCGTGGTCATGATCGCGGCGTCGGCGCTAATTGCGGCGAATGCGCTGTCGGGCTTGAGCGCCATCGCCGCTTTTGGCGCGGTCCGGGCGAACAGATCGGCGACGGCCCCGAACTGCGACGCGGCGAACGCCGCGCCAACGCCGCCTGCGGCGCCGACGCCAACGACGCGTAGCCTGTCTGCGCTTTTAAGGCGGGCGAGCAACTTGGTCGTAAATTCATCGTTGTTGAAGCGCCGCAGCAGGCGGGCAAAATCGTCCGTAAGCAGATTTTCAATTTCCGTCACCGGGAGTTCCTTTCAACTAAGCTGATGCACGATGAGACGTTGACGAGGATGTAGATGATGCCGAAGTCGATGACGCCGATCTTGAAGATGAAGAAGCGGTTTCCGCCGACAGGGCTTTTTTCAGTTTCACTCTCGCGCGCGAAACATAGGTTTTGACCGAGCCGAGCGGCGCAGCCATCGCGGCGGCGGCTTCGGCGTGGGAAAATCCGGCCGCGTCGCACAACAGCGCCGCGGTGCGTTCCTCGGCCGACAGGGCGTCGAGCGCGTCTTGCAGGTCTATCGAAAATCCGTTTTCCGAAATATCCGCGCTTGCGTCGTAATCCGCATCTTCGGCGAGTGACGCTGCGGCGCGCCCGCGGGCCGCCTGCCGGCGCCGGTCGATTGCAATTTCGCGCAGGGCGATGGCGAACAGCCAGCTTCTGAACGATGCGCCGCCGCGAAACCCCTCAATCGCGCGATACGCCTTGATGAAGGTTTCCTGCGCAAGGTCGTCGGCCATGGCGGCGTCGCCGGACATTCGCAACAGGAAGGCGCGCAACGCCGCCTGGTGGCGGCGCACCAGCGTATCGAAGGCGGCGCTTCCGCGCGCCGCCTTCGCCAGCGTGACGAGGTCTGTATCATTGAGGTCCATCGAACCCTCGCCGGGTCATCGGCGCATGAATTGGCGCGTGCGTTAAACGATGCGCTCGCGCGGTGCGAAGAAATGAAACGCGACATAGGCAAGGCCAATCAGGCCAGGGAAGCACGCAACGCCCATCATGATGCGCGGCGCATCGGTATCGTCGATCATCTGGCCGAGAAGGGTAAACGCCGCGGCCGTCGCGATCAGTATAATGCCTTTTCTGAGATCGGCGTAAGGTCCGACGCGGTCGCGAATGATCGCCTCGACCAGCGTCGCATCGACCGTGCCGGTCTTTTCGATGGCGACCGTGATCGCTTCATAGGCGAGACGGCGTTTGCGATAGCCGAAATAAAACGCCGACACCATGATGATCGCGAAACTGCCGAATATGGCGATGGGTACGAGTACGTCTTCCATTGTCTGTCCTTTTGTCTCTGGCTGTTTTCTTGTTGCGTGTGTTTTTGTTGTGGGCGCACGACGCCTGTTCAGCGCCGAATGCATGCCCCTTAGATGCGCCGCCAGGGCGATCTGGATGTGATCTGCCCAGAATTGTCGGCGAAGGGTGCTGATGATGCGACGAACCGTGCGCGCCGGCCAGGATTTTCAGCCTTTATCGCGCAGGAAAAGCGCCTGTGCGAGGCGGCGAAGCCGCAGCCCGCCGGTAAGATCGCCACGCAGGATGACATCGCCGTGCTGGCGGATTTCCACAGTGTCGCCCGGCAGCGCGATGACCGACACGCCGGATTTGCGGGTGTCGCCGGTGAAAATCGCCTTGCCGTCGTCGATGGCGATTTCGGCGAGTTCAACGCCCTCCAAAAACAACGACGCCCGCGTGCCCGCGACGCCTGATAGGGCGACATCGAATTGCGCATAGCCGTTGGCGTAGTGAACATAGTCGAACGCGCCGGAACCGGTGTGGCCGGCGACGCCTGACAGCGTCGCCTTCAAGAGGCTCTTGCGGTGAAGAAAGTTCCTGATCTTGCTAAGCACGACCGCCCCCCCGCGACCCTGATGTCCGGCCGCGCCGGCCGGGCGCTTTGAAATTGTTATTCGTGATAAGGCCCTTCCGGCTCCGCAAAGGCGAGCCGGTCGTCGAGATAGGTTTCGGCGGCAGCGAGCATCTCGTCCATATGGGCTTCAAAGAAATGGTCCGCACCGGGAACGACCTGGAACTTGATCTTGCGGCCTTTCTGGGTGCGCGTGCGTTCAACCATCAGACGGGTTTCCTCCGGCGGGCAGATCTTGTCGTGCTCGCCGTGCAGGATGACGCCTGACGACGGGCAGGGCGCAAGAAAGGTGAAGTCGAACAGGTTCGCCGACGCCGACACCGAGATGAAGCCGGCGATCTCCGGCCGGCGCATCAGCAATTGCATGCCGATCCATGAGCCGAACGAAAACCCGCCGACCCACGCGAAAGGCGCGTTCGGGTTGAGTTGCTGAAGATGGTCGAGCGCGGTCGCGGCGTCCGCAAGTTCGCCCTGGCCCTGGTCATATTCGCCCTGGCTGCGCCCGACGCCGCGGAAATTGAACCGCAGCACCGAAAAACCGCGCCGGGCGAACATGTTATACAGCTCGTAGGTCGCGCGATTGTTCATGGTGCCGCCGAACAGCGGGTGCGGGTGAAGGACGAGGGCGACGGGCGGGTTCTCACCCTTTCCACGCTGGTAACGGCCTTCAAGGCGTCCTTCGGGACCGGCGAATATAACTTCAGGCATCAGGGTTCCTGTACAGGTTTAAAGCTGATAAAATTACTCGGAAAGGTGCGGCGTCTGTGGCCGCTGCGGTGATTTTTCGCGGTTCGGGGCCCTCACAATAGTTGACTATTTTTATCGGGTTTCATAGGCAGGGCCTACAACCGAGGGGTTGAGCGTGCGCCTTTACCACGAAACGGCCGGGCCCGCGCGATTCAACGCCCCGACGTGACAATTTTGCAACATGGCGGTTTCGCGCCTCTCAGCCGGCGCAGCTTACTCGCCAGTCGCCGTAACTGAAGGCGCGTAGATGAAGCAGGCGAGCACATGAAGCTGACGACCAAAGGCCGATACGCGGTGCAGGCGCTTGCCGATATCGCGGTGCATGGCGGCGCGTCGCCGGTCGCCGCCGGCGAGGTGGCGCTGCGGCAGGGCATTTCCGCCGGCTATCTCGAACAATTGCTCGGCAAGCTGCGCCGCGCCGATATGGTCGAGAGCGTGCGCGGCGTCGCCGGCGGCTATCGCCTGGCGCGTCCGGCGCGCGACATTCGCATCGCCGACATCGTCGCGGCGGCGGATGAAAAAATCAAAACCACCGCGTGCGAGGGCAAAAGCGGCGGATGCCTTGGCGCGTCGGCGCGGTGTCTCACCCATGATTTGTGGGACGAGCTTGGGCGACAGATCGCCATTTTCCTCAACGCGGTCACGCTTGAAGACGTGATTGAGCGGCGGGTGCTTGGCATGGCGTCGGTGAACGCGCCAGTCAAACCCGTGCGGCAACAACAAAAAGGATTACTAGGGGCGGCGGAATGAACAACGAAAAGAAACGATATTATCTTGATTACAATGCGACGACGCCGGCCCGCGCGCGAAGGCGCGCAATCCAGAAATCGCACCGGCATTACTAAATAAGAGGGCGCCATGACGACGCAGGAAAAGAAACGATATTATCTGGATTATAACGCCACGACGCCGGTGCGCGCAGAGGTTATTGACGCGGTTTGCGCGGCGATGGGCGCCATCGGCAATTCCTCGTCGGTGCACGCCGAGGGGCGCGGCGCGCGTGCGATCGTCGAAGACGCTCGCGAAAAACTGCGTAGCCTGATCAATGCGCCGGTGAACGGCGTCATTCTCACCGGCGGCGGCACCGAGGCGATCCATTACGCGCTGCACGGCACGGTCGCCAATGGCTCAGTGAAACGCCTCTTTGTCAGTGCAATCGAGCATGCGGCTGTGCCGGCGAATGCGGCGACGACGGGCGCGCCGGTTGAAATCATTCCGGTCAAACCGTCAGGCGTTGTCGATCTTGACTGGCTGCGCGCGCGGCTGAAGGACTATGACGTCAAACGCGACGGCGGTTTTCTGGTGGCGGTCATGTTCGCCAATAACGAAACCGGCGTGCTTCAGCCGACCGCCGAAATCGGTGAAATCGTGCACGAAAAGGGTGGGCTTTTGTTCGTCGACGCGGCGCAGGCTGTCGGCAAGGTCGCGGTCAACTTCGTCATGTCGGGCGCCGACCTTATGGCGGTGACAGCGCACAAATTCGGCGGGCCGGTCGGCGTCGGCGCGCTGATAGCGGGGCCGAACCTGCCGCTTGAGCCGCAGATGCGCGGCGGCGCCCATGAGAGCAACCGCCGCGCCGGCACCCATAACGTGCCGGCCATCGCCGGGCTTGGCGTCGCCTGCGACCTGGCGCCGGGTTCGGTCGCGAAAGCCGGCGTTTACGCCGCGATGCGCGACAGGATGCAGCTTGCGGCCGAAGCCGCCGGCGCCCATATCTGGGGCAAGGGCGAGGCGCGTCTTCCCGGCACGCTGTCATTGTCCGCCCCCGGATTTACCTCGCAAACGCAATTGATGGCGATGGACCTCGCCGGGATCGCGATTTCATCAGGTTCGGCGTGCTCGTCGGGCAAGACGAAACCCTCGCACGTGCTGACCGCAATGGGCGCTGACGAGGCATTGTCGACCTGCGCCATTCGCGTCTCGCTCGGCTGGGCGTCAGGTGATGAGGATGTCGACGCCTTCTGCCGCGAATGGCCGGCGGCGTACAAGCGCGTACGGGAAAGGGCGGCGTAATGACGGTCTATGCAATCGTTCAGCTAAAGATCCACGACCGGCCGACTTATGTTCGTTATATGAGCCGCTTCATGTCGGTGTTTGAACAATTCAACGGCAAGGTGCTTGTCGCTGACGACGATCCGAAAGTGCTGGAAGGCGAGTGGGACGCCAACCGCGTCGTCGTGTTGTCGTTCCCTGACAAGAAGTCGTTTTTCGCCTGGGCCGGTTCGCCCGACTATCAGGAAATCGCGAAAGACCGCATCGCCTCGACGCAAAGCACGGTGCTGCTGGCGGAGGGCGTGTCGTGACCGACAAGCCGAAAACGCCGATCTGGAAGCGCGCCGCCATGCGCGGCGTCATCGTCGCCGTCGCCATGGTCGCATTGGTTGAGCTGTTGCGCGCGTCGGGCCGCGAGGTCAGCGCTGACCGCGGACAGGAGATTTTCATCGCGGTCGCCGGCGGCGCGGTGTGGGCGACGTTTTATGCGCTGATGGCGTCGGGCGTCGACAAGATGATGAAGAAGATGGAGATGGCGGCGAAAGAAGAAGGCGAGCCATGAGCGAAGCCCGCGAGCGCATCGACAAGTCGACCATCGAGACGGCGAAATCGCTGGAGACGTATAAATACGGCTTCACGACCGCAATCGAGTCTGAAAAAGCCCCCAAGGGGCTTTCTGAAGACACGGTGCGTTTCATCTCGGCAAAGAAGGAAGAGCCGCAATGGTTGCTCGACTGGCGCCTGAAGGCGTTTGAGCGCTGGCTTAAGATGGACGAGCCGACATGGGCGATGATCGACTATCCGAAAATCGATTATCAGGACCATTATTATTACGCGGCGCCAAAGACCGGCGCGAAATACAAATCCCTCGACGACGTGCCGCCGGAAATTCTCGCCGACTTTGAAAAGCTCGGCATTTCGCTGAAGGAAACAGAAGTCCTGCTCGGCGTTGAGGGCGCGCCGAAGGTCGCGGTCGACGCGGTGTTCGACAGCGTGTCGGTGGCGACGACCTTCCGTGCGGAACTGGCGAAAGCCGGCGTCATCTTCATGTCGATATCAGAGGCGGTGCACGAGCATCCGGAACTCGTGAATAAGTATCTCGGCACGGTGGTGCCGACGTCTGACAACTTCTTTGCAACGCTTAATTCAGCGGTGTTCTCCGACGGCACGTTCGTTTACGTGCCCGAGGGCGTGCGCTGCCCGATGGAGCTGTCGACCTATTTTCGCATCAACGAGGCGAACACCGGCCAGTTTGAGCGCACGCTCATCATCGCCGCGCCGGGCGCTTATGTCTCCTATCTAGAAGGCTGCACCGCGCCGATGCGCGATGAAAACCAGCTTCACGCCGCCGTCGTCGAACTTGTCGCCGAAGACGATGCGGAGATTAAATATTCAACCGTCCAGAACTGGTATCCCGGCGACAAGGACGGCAAGGGCGGCATCTACAATTTTGTCACCAAGCGCGCCGATTGCCGCGGCGTGAACTCGAAAGTTTCGTGGACGCAGGTTGAAACCGGTTCGGCGATCACGTGGAAATATCCGTCCTGCATTTTGAAGGGCGATAATTCGTCGGGCGAGTTTTATTCTATCGCCATCACCAATAATCATCAGCAGGCTGACACCGGCACCAAGATGATCCATCTTGGCAAGAACACCAGGTCGCGGATCATCGCCAAGGGCATTTCGGCGGGCAAGTCGAACTCGACCTATCGCGGCCTCGTCAGCATACACCGCAACGCCGCCGGCGCGCGCAATTTCACCCAGTGCGACTCGCTGCTGATCGGGTCTGAATGCGGCGCGCATACCGTGCCCTATATCGAGAGCAAGAATCCGAACGCGATCCTGGAGCATGAAGCGACAACCTCGCGCCTGTCCGAGAATCAATTGTTCTACTGCCAGCAGCGCGGACTGTCCGGCGAAGAAGCCGTCGCGCTTCTCGTCAACGGCTTTTGCAAGGACGTGTTGCAGGAGTTGCCGATGGAGTTCGCCGTCGAAGCGCAAAAACTGGTGAGCGTGTCGCTTGAGGGGAGCGTCGGGTGATGAGATTTAACCTTGTCAGCCCCGTCATAACGGCGATGATTTCAACACTGATGTTCGCCGCTGCGCAAGCCGATGAGCGCGCTCACTATCGCAACCCCGACCTGCCGGCGAATTTTCCGTTTTCGTCCGCCGTTGTCGTTGGCGACCATATCTATCTTTCCGGCGAAATCGGCGTCGACTATTCAACGATGACGCTGGTTAACGGCGGCGTCGGCGCGCAAACGCGCCAGATTTTCAAAAACTACGCGGCGACGCTAACAGCGCTCGGCGCCGGGCTTTCCGACATCGTCAAGTGCACGGTCTTCCTCGACGACATGACGCACTATGCCGACATGAACGCGGCATACGCCGAAGCGCTGCCCGATCCGAAGCCAGTGCGCTCCACCTTCGGCGTTGACGGGCTGGCGCTTGGCGCGGCGCTTGAAATCGAATGTCTGGCGGTGAAACCATGAGTAGCAAAAAATATAGGCCGCTCATTCCGGCGCGCGCCGGAATCCATAAATTGAAATGGACCCCGGCTTTCGCCGGGGCGAGCGGAGCATTGTTTTTGATCGCCTCGCCCGCCCTCGCGCAAGACGCCGACAACCCGATCCCGGCGTCGGGCGGCGCGCTGATCATGCCGGCGGAGGTTTTGCCCGATCCGCTGGAGGCCGGCTGGCAAGGCGAAAAAGTCTGCGAAGTGTTGCAGGAGGATGCCCGCATGCGCGCGCTACGTTGCACCTTCCTGCCGGGTGTTGGCCATGAACGCCATTTCCATGCGCCGCATTTCGGTTACATCCTCGAAGGCGGCAAAATGCAGATCACGGACGAATCCGGAACCGTGGTGCGCGATCTTGAAACCGGCGCGTCATGGAAAAGCGACGGCGTTCAATGGCACGAAGCGGTCAATATCGGCGACTCCACATCCGTTTACATCATCGTCGAACCGAAGGGGGTTAAATAATGCGTGTAATTTCCGGGTTGATTTCATTGATGCTTGTCAGCGCCTGTGCGCAGTCGGCGCCGCGGCCGGATTTTCGCGCTGCGCTTGACGCGCATCTGAGCGCCATAGCCGCAAAAGATATTGAAGCGTTCACGCCGACGCTGACGTCGCGCGACGATTTGATGGTCATTTTCCCGAACGGTTCGGCGATTGAAACGACGCAGGGCGTGGTTGATTTTCACCGCGACTGGTTCGCCGACGACCAATGGCGGATGGACCCGAAAGTGGTGAAAATCATCGAAGGCGACGATCTTTCTACCGCGCTGTTGAAATACGACTATCGCGATACGTCCGATGGCGAGCCGCGGTCTTCATGGCTGGTGCTCGTGTTCAAGCTTGAAGACGGCGCATGGCGTCTCGTTCATGACCAGAACACGAAAATAATACCGCCGGCCGCGCCGGCGCCTGCGACAAACCCAACGGACGAAACCGAATAATGCTGAATATCGACAATCTCCACGTCGCCGTCGGCGGCCATGAAATTCTCAACGGGCTTTCGCTGCGCGTGCCCGCCGGCGAAGTGCACGCGATCATGGGCCCGAACGGCTCCGGCAAGTCGACGCTTTCCTATACGGTGGCGGGGCGCGACAAGTACGAGCTGACGCAGGGCGAAGTCACCCTTGACGGCGAGAACATTCTCGACCTCGACCCGAACGAGCGCGCCGCGAAGGGCCTGTTCCTGTCGTTCCAGCACCCGCTTGAGATACCGGGCGTCGCGACGATGAATTTCATCCGTACCGCGCTCAACGCCCAGCGCAAGACCCGCGGCGAGGAGGAAATATCGGCGGCGGAGTTTTTAAAACTCATTCGCGCCAAGGCGAAAATCGTCGGCCTCAGCGACGAAAAGCTGAAACGCCCGTTCAATGTCGGTTTTTCCGGCGGCGAGAAGAAGCGCATGGAAATGCTGCAAATGGCGATGTTCGAGCCGAAATTCGCGATCATGGACGAAACCGATTCCGGCCTTGATATCGACGCGCTGAAAATGGTCGGCGACGTGGTCAACACTTTGCGCGCACCTGACCGCGGCTTCCTGGTGATCACCCATTATCAGCGCCTGCTCGATTATATCAAACCCGACCGGGTGCATGTGCTGGCGGCTGGCCGCATCGTCAAATCCGGCGGGCCGGAACTGGCTCTTGAACTTGAACAGTCCGGCTACGATCAATTCGTCAAGGCGGGAGAGGCGGCGTAGCGACATGACCGAACGTCTCGCCAATCCGACGCCGCTTGAAGTCGCGCTTGAAGCCACTTTCAATTCGCAGTCTGGCAATTCGCAGTCTGGCAAACCGGGCGGCGGCGACGCGGTGCGCGCCCACGCGTTTGAGCGGTTTGCCGCGGCGCGCCTTCCCCATCGCCGGATTGAGGGGTGGCGCTGGTCCGATTTCAACGCCGCCCTGCGCAATGTGAAAGGCGCCCCGGCGCCGCTGGAAACCAGGGCGCCGCCGCTCGTCGCCGAGCTTGCCGGGCTGAAGCCGCTGGAATTGAGGATCGTCAACGGCCGTATCGACTTGCCAGCCGGCGAGGCGCCGGCGGGCGTGCGCTATGACGTGATCGACGCCGCGCCGCACATGCCACAGCTTGAGCCGCATCCGCTTGCCTCGCTCAACGTGGCGATGACGGAAAAGGCGCTGAGGCTGGAGATCCTTGACGGCGATGATTTCGGCCAGCCCATCGTCATCCGCCATATCAATACCGGCGCCGGTTTTTGTTTTGCGCAAACGCTGATCCGGCTGTCCGCCGGGGCGAAAGCTACGATCATTGAAACGTTTGAAGGCGACGGCGCGGGTTTTTACGCTCACCTTGGCCAGGTCGTCATCGAGGACGGGGCGGCGTTGACGCGCGCGGTGTTGCAGGATGTCGGCGACGACGCGATCGTGCAGTCGATTTGCGCCGTCAAGTTGGAAGGCGCGTCGCATTTTTCGCAAACCTCGCTTTCAACCGGCGCGCGGTTGTCGCGCCACGAAACGCTTGCGCATCTTCTGGCGGCGGGCGCATCGGTCAAACTCGACAGCGCGTCATTACTCGCGGGCGAACGCCATCAGGATTTCACCAGCGAAGTCCTGTTCGTTGGCGAGGGCGGCGAGACCCGCCAGCGCCATAAGGGCGTTGCCCGGGATCACGGACGCAACGTATTTCAGGGCAAATTCAAGGTGATGCGAAGCGCGCAGAAAACCGACGCGAAGATGAACGCCGCGGCCCTGCTGTTGTCCGACACGGCGGAAACCAACCACAAGCCCGAGCTTGAGATTTACGCCGACGATGTTCAGTGCGCCCACGGATCGACTGCCGGCGCGCTCGATGAAAACGCGATCTTCTATATGCGCCAGCGCGGCCTCGATGAGGACGCCGCGCGCGCGCTCTTGATCGAGGCGTTCGTCGCCGAAGCATTCGACATGATCGCCCATCCGGGCCTGCATCAGGCGTTCGCGGCGCGCGTCGCGGGCTGGCTGGAGGCGAAATGACAAACGCCCTCGACATCGCCGTGCTGCGCGCTGAGTTCCCGATCCTTGAGCGCGAAGTGCATGGCAAGCCGCTTGTCTATCTCGACAGCGCCGCCTCGGCGCAAAAGCCGCGCGCCGTCATCGACGCGATGACGAACGCGATGGAAGGCGCCTACGCCAATGTTCATCGCGGCCTGCACGCGATGGCGAACGAGACGACATCGGCGTTCGAGGCGGCGCGCGCCACGGCCGCGAAGTTCATCAACGCCGCATCGAGCGACGAGATTGTTTTCACCTCGGGCGGTACTGATGCGATCAACCTCGTCGCCTATTCGCTGGGCGCAAGCGAAATCGGCGAGGGCGATGAGATTATCCTGTCGAAGATGGAGCATCATTCAAACATCGTGCCGTGGCATCTGCTGCGCGAGCGCAAGGGCGCGGTGCTGAAATGGCTCGATATCTCCGACGACGGCGAGATTGATCTTGACGCTTATGAAGCGCTGTTCACGCCGCGCACGAAACTCGTCGCCATCACCCACATGTCAAACGTATTGGGGCTGGCGACGCCGGCCAGGGCGCTCGCCGAAATCGCGCACGCACATGGCGCCAAAATCCTGTTCGACGGCTGTCAGGGTTCAGTCCATGGTGCGGTCGACGTGCGCGATATCGGTTGCGACTTTTACGTGATGACAGGCCATAAGCTTTATGGCCCGACAGGCGTTGGCGTGCTCTACGGTAAACGCAGCGTGTTGCAATCGATGCCGCCTTATCGCGGCGGCGGCGAGATGATCGATGTCGTGACGATGGACGCTGTTACCTACAACGATCCGCCGCACCGGTTCGAGGCCGGCACCCCGCCGATCCTTGAAGCGATCGGTCTTGGCGCGGCCCTGAACTGGATGATGGATAAAGGCGTCGATTCGATCGCCGCGCATGAGTCCACGCTCGCCGAACACGCAATGTCGGAGATGAGGAAACTGAATTTCGTGCGGCTTTACGGCCAGGCGGCTGGCAAGGCGCCGATCATCGCCTTCAATGTCGACGGCGCCCACGCCCATGACGTTTCGACAATCCTTGACCGTTCCGGCGTCGCGGTGCGCGCCGGCCATCACTGCGCGCAGGTGCTGATGAACCGGCTGTGCGTTGCCGCCACCGCGCGCGCGTCGTTCGCCGCCTATAACACCCATGACGACGTCGAGGCGTTGATCACCGGCCTTCATAAAACCCACGAGATGTTCAGATGAGTGACGAAACCCCCGCAGGAAGCGACATGCGCGACATGATCGATCTCAATGCCGCTGACGAGCCGGCCGAAACCTTGCAGGCTGAGATCGCCAGCGCTGGCGCCATCTCGAAGGACGAGATGGCGCGCATCACCGGCGACGTGATCAAGGCGCTGAAAACCGTCTATGACCCGGAAATACCGGTGGATATTTACGAACTCGGTCTTATCTACAAGGTGGATCTGTCCGACGACCGCGTTCTTGCCGTCGAGATGACGCTGACCGCCCCCGGCTGTCCGGTGGCGGGCGAAATGCCCGGCTGGGTCGAGGGCGCGTTGCGCGGGATCGACGGCATTGACGATGTCGTCGTCAACATGGTTTTCGACCCGCCATGGACGATGGAGCGCATGTCGGACGAAGCGAAACTGGAACTGGGATATCTTTGATGGCGACCGCGAGAAGACCACGACCGAAAGTCGTTACACTGACAGACCGCGCCGCCGCGCGCATGCGCGATATCATGGACGGCGCCGACGAGAAATTCATCGGCGTCAAGATCGGCGTTAAAAACGGCGGCTGCGCCGGTATGGAATACACCATGGATTACGCCGCCGAGGCGGCGCCGCTTGATGAGGTGGTTGAAGAAAACGGGATTAAGGTGATGATCGATCCGAAAGCGATCCTGTTCCTGATCGGCACCGAGATCGACTTCGTCACGGAAAAGCTCTCGCAGCGCTTTGTCTTCAAAAACCCAAACCAGACTGATGCGTGTGGTTGCGGCGAAAGCGTCACCATCACGCCGGCGAAGCTGGACGCTTGAGATCTGATGGCGAGGTGACATTTGGCTCATGCCGCACTAGCATGGGCCATGGCCATATCCGCAACCGCTATTGACCACGCCAAGGAATTGTTTTCCCCATTCGGCGAAATTCGCGTGCGCAAAATGTTTGGCGGCGCCGGCGTTTACTGCGACGATCTTTTCTTCGCCATCATGGATGACGAGGCGATCTATCTCAAAGTCGATGATGAAACGCGCGCCGGGTTCGAGGCGCGGGGCCTCAAGCCATTCGTGTTCGAGATGAAGGACGGCTCATCCGGCGAGATGAATTATTTCAATGCGCCCGAAGACATCTATGACGATGAGGACGAGTTAAGACGCTGGACGACGCTGGCGCTGGATGCGGCGGCGCGTGCGGCGAAATTCAAGAAGCCGAGAAAGAAAAAGCCAAAGCGAAGAGCGTGAAGGCGAAGAAGTAAGCGCCGTTAGCCGATGCCGAAACTCTGCACCAGGCTGCCGGCGATCAACCGCCAGCCGTCGATCAGCACGAAAAAGATCAGCTTGAACGGCAGCGAGATCACAATCGGCGGCAGCATCAGCATGCCCATCGCCATCAGGATCGACGAGATTACCATGTCGATGATCAGGAACGGGATGAAAATCAGGAAACCGATTTCGAAGGCGCGGCGCAATTCCGAAATCATGAAGGCGGGCGTTACAACATAAAGCGGCGCGTCGGCGGCGCTTTGCGCGGTTGTCTCTGACATGTCGACAAACAGCGCGAGGTCTTTTTCGCGGGTTTGCGACAGCATGAATTCTTTCACCGGCGCGGCCGCTTTCGGCAACGCTTCGTCGAGCGGCATTTCATCAGCCATTAACGGCTGGATGCCCTGCGTATAGGCTTCTCCGAATGTCGGCGCCATGACGAACGCCGTCAAAAACATCGCGAGCGAGATGATCACCGGATTGGGCGGACTTTGCTGAACGCCGATGGCGGTGCGCAACAGCGACAACACGACGACGATGCGAATGAACGACGTCATCATGATCAGGATTGACGGCGCCAGCGACAGGACCGTCATCAACAGCACGAGCTGGATGATGCGCGCGGAAAACCCCCCGCCCTCGCCAAGATCGAGCGTCACCGATTGCGCCAGCGCCGCATCGGGAAGCGCGAAGACGGCGAACGCCGTCAGTGCGATGAGGAGTGCGCGGAATTTCATATAACGCCGGTGGCGCGCAGCCTGGTTGTCAACTCATCCTGCGGGCGCGCGGCGCGATGGGCGATGGGGTTAAACCATTTCATCAGCGGCGCTTTGGCGTTCGTCGCTCCAGCGCCAGCCGAAGGCTGGACGGATTTTTCTACCCCCCCAGATGCCTCAACCGCCGGGATCGAGCGTTCAATCACGGTGACATTGTTCGGGTTCAAAATGACGAAGTGCTCGCGTCCGTCGCAGCGGATGATGGCGGCGCGGCGGCGATTGTCGAGCGGCAAAACTTCGACCAGGGACAGCCTGCGGTGGCGGTTGAAATTCATTGATCCGTCGCCAAGGCCGAGCTTTCTGGCGGCAATGGCGGCAAGCCCGATCATGCCGACAACGGCGGCGAGGGCAAAAATAATGCGGGCGATTTCGAACATATCCATGGCCGGCGACCTTCCTGACAGCGCGCGATGCGCGGCTTGCGGGGCGTGGCTAAAATTAAGAAGGTCCGCTTAACGCCGGGTTAAGGTTAACACCTGCCGGAACAAACATCGCCGATATCGCCAAACCCGATGATTTCACTGCCATATTCGGCGGTGAAAAAGGAAAGATAGCGCCGGGTCAGCGCGGTTATGGCGTCGACGGCGGCAAGGTCAGGCGCATAAGGGTTCGCGCCGGGCGTCAGCGAGGTCGAGTGCAGCGAAAAAACGATGAGCGGCGCGCCGTCGGCTTCCAGCCGCCGGGTCAGCGCGATCAGCTCCTCCAGCCGGGTTCCCTCGCAGGTAAGGCGCATCGGCGCAAAGATATGTGCATTGCGCCGCTGCTGGCGTTCCTGCGAGACGAAATGGCGCGTCCCGCGCAGCGCGCATGCGCCGCTCGCCGGAGTGACGAGAAGGCGGCGCTCGCCAGAATTAACCGTAAACGGATGATTAGAGGCTGCCGAAAAGTCCGGCCCGCCGTCTTTTGAAAAATCAAACCCCGGCGACGGGCTGAAATCATGGGTTAGTCCCGCCGCGGCGAGATCGGCGAAAACGCTTTCATCAACGCCATACCTTCCGGCGCGGTGGGCGGCCGGCGGGCGGCCGAAACACGCGTCGAACGCTGCGCACAGAGTTGCAAGTTTCGCCTGGTGCACCGCCGCCGGCAGGTTCGATTGCCACGAATAGTAGGGATGTTCAAAACCGCCCAGCGGCGGCGTGTTCCAGCCATGGGGGTGAATGCCGAAATCCGCCGCGTCGCTGGCGTCGAGCGCGCGGAAATATTCCCGGCTGGCGCTGTCGGTCAGCACCGGATGGGTGAGAAAATAAAGCGGGCGCGCGCCGAACCCCGCGCACATCTTTTGAAAGCGGTCGATATCTTCCGGCGGGCAGACATGGTGGTCGCGCCCGGTCGGGCGGCGCCAGTCAAACGCCTCTTCGGTGTCGACGGTGATCAGCAGTTTCGGTTTTGTGCGCCGTGCAGGGCGCAACGGCGCGGAATGAACCCGCTGTTCTGCATCGTTTTGCCGGCGCGCTACGTCGAACAAAACGGCCATGCCCGACGCGGTCTCGCGCCAGCAATGGCGTTCAGCGTGGGCGCGCGCCGAAACACGAACGCCAACGCGCGCCAGCAAAGTCGTTGCGGCCTGAGCGAACGCCCCCGGCGTGCGGTCCTTGACGATCATCCCTGCACGGCATTTCCCGATGACTTCGGCGGCGCCGCCGGCATTGCTGGAGATTACCGGCGCGCCGCAGGCCATCGCCTCCAGCATCACATTGGGCCAGCCCTCGCGCGAGGAGGCGAGCACCAGAGCGTCTGCGGCGTTGTAAACATTGCGAAGATCGTCATGGGCGAGCGCGCCGAGAAACCGAACCCGCGCGGCGACGCCCTCAGCGCCTGCGTGACGCGAAAGCCGGGCGCGCAACGGCCCGTCGCCGGCGATCAGCAGCATCGCGTCCGGCATCTCGCGCAGCATCGAGATCGCAATGTCGTGGCCCTTGCGCGAAATCAACCCGCCAGCCGATAACAGAACCGTCCCGGACAGGTTCATTCGTGAACGGATTGCTTCGCAATCACAAATGCGAAATCGGTCGAGATCGACGCCATTGCGCAGCACGGTGATTTTCTCCGCCGGCGCGCCCAGTGCAACAAGGTCGCGTTTCAGCGCGTCGGCGACGGCGATGACGCCGTCACACCGGTTGATCGCCTCAAGGATGGCGCGGCGCGGACGCGGCAAATGCGCGATCTGGGTGACGTCGCTGCCGCGCGCAGTCAGGAATACAGGTTTTCCCAGCGCCCTGGCGGCGCGCACTGCGGCGACGCCGTCGGGGTAGAGGTAATGTGCGTCGATGAGATCGAAATCCCACCCTGCCGCGATCAGCCTGCGCGCCTCGTGCAGGATTGCCGTGGTCAGCGTCTCGACCGACAGCGCCATCCCGATCTTTGGAATGACGGCGTAGCGCGGATGGCTGATCGCGAAGCTGCGCCGGGTCTCCATGCGCGGCGCGCGCGCGAATGCGCCATAGCGCCCGAACCCGCGCGATGTGAACGGAAACCACGGAACCGGCGCGATCACGCGGATATCGGCGCTGGAAAAATCGCGATACGCCGCCAGCCGGTTTTCGACAAAAATCCCGTGATTGGGCGTGGCCGCGTTCGGATAAAGCGTCGTGACCGCAAGCACGCGCGGGCGCGCGCCGTCACGGGGCGCGGGCGAAACCCGATCCGGCGTTTCGCCAAACACGTTATCAAACACGTCGTCAAACAAGATGGCGCCTCGCGTCCGGGACTGGTCTTCCTTTGATTAATCTTTCCGGTCCGCCGCCCGATGGGGCGGTGACCGCCTTCTTTACGCAAGACTTTTGCCGCGCCGCGCCGCCATTAACCAAGTCAGGTTTGTTCAGGCATTGTTTTCGCTTCGCAAGGCCAGGAAGTCCCATTTGGGCACACATGCGTCCCGGTGCGCGCCAGCGCGGCGGCAGATAGCAAGCAGGGTTTTGGGAGCGGGGTTTTTGGCGTCGTCGGCGACATTCGCATTTGCAACGATCATCGTCGGGGTGATTGTCGGCATTCTCATCACACGGGCGCACCGGCTGCAACGGCAATCCGCGCAGAACAGCGATGTCGGCGCCAAACCGCATATTGTCGATCGGGGCGGGCGTGTCGATCTTGCGCTGTTTCGCGACGGCGATCTTGATCGCGCCGTGGCGGCGCCGGCCAGTATCGCAAAACGCAGTTTCGATATCGCCGCGGCGATTGCGTTGCTTGCGTGTCTGGCGCCGGTGCTGGCGCTGACCGCCATCGCCATCAAGCTCGACAGCCGCGGTCCGGTTTTGTATCGCCAGCGTCGCGTCGGTTATCGCGGGGAAGAATTCGAAATATACAAATTCCGCTCGATGATCGAAAACGCCGAACGTGACGGGGCGTGTTGGGCCCGCGCGGGCGACAAGCGCATCACCCGGGTTGGAAACATCATTCGCAAAACCCGCATCGACGAGATTCCCCAGGCGATCAATATATTGCGCGGCGAGATGAGCTTTGTCGGTCCGCGCCCCGAACGACCTGAATTCGTCACCCTGCTTGAACGTGAAATCCCGCGATATCATGACCGGCATATCGTGAAGCCGGGGATAACCGGGTGGGCGCAGGTCAAATATATCTACACAGCATCGGTCGAAGGTGCGCGCGAAAAGCTCGCTTACGATCTTTATTACATCAAGCGTTTTTCGTTGCTGCTGGACGTGTATATCATCGTGAAGACGATCCGCGTCGCATTGCTCGGCGTGGGAAGCCGATGATGGGTCGGGGTGAGTAGATGGCTGGGGGAGGGAACAAAAACAATAAGCGCGAACGCTCGTTGACAAAGCGCATTGCGCTCGTGGCGGCTGTCATCACGGCGGGGCTTGTCTTGCGCGCCTTTGTCGATGGACGCCGCGATGACGGCAATGCCGATGACGAGGTCAGCATTCAGGCGAGTGTTAAACAGGCCTCACTCGAAGCGCGCCAGCTTGGAGAGAAATGGCGAGACGATCAGGCAACGGATACAGCTTACGCCTATGCCGACGCGTTAATGCGTGCGGGCATGTACGAGACGTTTCTGGATGAAACGAAAACCAGCGCCTTGTTGAGCTTTGACCCAGACGCGCAAAAGCGATACCGCGCCGAGGCGTTGCTGCGCCTGCGCCGGTTCGCCGCCGCGCGCGATGAAATTGGCGGGCGTGAGGGCGATCCGTTCGCCGCGCTCGTGCGTGCCCGCGCGATCTATGCGCTGAGCGCGAACCGGGATAGAGTTATGGCCGACCTGTCGCAAGCGCTGCGCGCCAGTCAGTTGACCTCGGCGGCGTGGTTGCTTCGCGCGCGGGTCGAACTTGACGACAATGAATTCGAAGCCGCGCAGGCCGCCGCGCGTCGCGCCCGCGACACCGGCGCGGCGCCCGCCACGATACAGGCGGTGACAATCGAGGCGGAAATTCGCGGCGGCGATCTGGAAAGCGCGGCGGCCTCGCTGGCCGCCCGTGAGCGCCGTTCACACAAAAAAGGGCGCGGTCTTGCACTGGATGTTGATATCGAAACGGCGCGGCTCGCGGCGATGGCGGCGGCCCGCGCCGGCGATTTTGAAGAGGCGTCTCGGCTGTTCGACGCGTCGCTTGCGGCGCATACGGTCAATTCGCGTGATCCGTTGCTTGCGGCCATTTTCAAATGGGGGAGCGGCGACATTGCGCAAGCGCTGGCGGGGGTTCGCAAATATCGCGATCATGCGCCGGACGATTGGGTCGGCCTCGACATCGAGGCCGGTCTGCTGCGTGCGCTGGATCGCCAGCGTGACGCCGCAGAACTGGTAGAGAAGCTCACACGCGTCAATCCCGATCTGGCGCGATTACGGCGTGTACGGACGCTCGCCGCCGCCGGCGATCTCGACGCAGTCTTCGCGCAATACGACATGATCGAGCGCGAGGTGCAGATTACCGGCGCGGCGGCGTTTTTGATGGGTCCCAACCCCGGCGCGCCGGCTGAGCTCGCCGAAATCAACCATATTGAAGCCGACCGTTTCACGTTTGCGACGCAGCGCGCGACGGCCGGGCCTTCGCAACTGGGCAGGCTCGCGGTCGCCCATCTTGCCTTTCATAGCGATCCGATCGACCAGGCGCTTGCGGGGGCCGCGTTCGCCGATGCCGGCCAGTTCGATCAAGCCCGCGCGGCGTTTGAAAGCGCGCGCAAAGCAGCGCCGGCGTTTTTCGCGCCGGCCGCGCGCACAGCGCAGCTTGAAGTCACTGACGGTGCGCCGAACCGCGCCGTCGCGGTGTTGCAGGATTTTCTTTCCGCCAATCCTGATCGCGACGAAGCGCGGCTGATGCTGGCGGAAATCCAGGCCGGGCGCGGCGATCATTGCGCCGCGGTCAGGGCGCTCTCGTCGGCGAAGCCGGCGCTGGTCTATGGCGAAGATGACGCCGCCTTGCTGGCGATCAAATCGGCGCGGCGATGCAGTCGGCGCGACGTCGACGAAACCCTCGACGCCGCCAGGACGCTGATCGACGGCACCGCCCGGTTCGCGCGCATGGCCGAACTCGCCGGCGAAGACGCGCTGGCGGCCCAGACATGGCGCGACGTGCTCGCCGGCGCGCCGGCGGATCGCAGCGCGCAGGACGGATATTTGCGGTCAATGGAAAAGCTGAATTTACGGATGCAGGCGCTCGCCGTGCTGGCGGAAATCGCCCGCCGGTCGGCTGACGAGCCGCAGTTTTCGCCGCCTGCCGGCGATGTTAGCGATCCTTAATCGGATGTCCTCGAAATTTCGCCGGTTAACTTTTTGCGGCGCCATGGCAAAGAAATTGCTGGAGGGGTAGGGTACGCAGCGATTCGCGGCATAAGCGCCGCTTAGGGACCTCACCAGAGCCACAAAACGGGGAAAATTAATGATCCTTCGCACTATCGCCGCTGCAATCTGCGCCATGCTGGCCGCCGCCTGCTCATCGGGAGACTTGTTAAGCTCAGATCAGTTGCGCGCCGCGCCAGAAAGTTCCGCCGACGCCGCTGCGGCTTCACCTGACTATCTGATCGGCCCGCTCGACCAGCTTGAAGTGTTCGTCTGGCGTGCGCCGGAATTGTCGACCAAAGTCGCCGTTCGTCCTGACGGGCGGATTTCAACGCCGCTGGTTGAAGACATGGTTGCGGCCGGCAAGACGCCGACCCAGCTTGCCAAAGATCTTGAAGGCGCGCTCGGGCGTTATGTGAAAACGCCGCAGGTCACCGTGATCGTGTCGAATTTTACGTCGACTTTCGACCAGCAGGTGCGCGTGCTCGGCGAAGCGCAAAAGCCGATCGCGTTGCCGTACCAGTCGGGCATGACCGTGCTTGACGTCATGGTCGCGGTCGGGGGGCTGACGAATTTCGCGGCAGGCAACAAATCGGTGCTGATCCGCGGTCAGGGCGAACAGCGCCAGTCGTATCGCCTTCGTCTTGATGACCTTTTGAGAAAAGGCAACATCTCCGCCAATGTCCCGGTTTTGCCGGGTGATGTGATCCTGATTCCGGAAAGCATCTTTTAAACAGTTCGCCGGCGTCCGCGTTCGGGCGCCGGCGCCCGGTATGTGTAGTATGAGTAGAGTAATCGGGGGATGACGAATTTATTTGAACTGGCTGACTTGCCACGGCCGGTCATCCGTTACGGGGTGGGGTTGTGGCGTCGGCGCTGGGCGGCGGTCGCGGTGATGTGGGCCGTCGCGCTGCTTGGCTGGTTCGCGCTCTGGCTCGTCCCTGACAAATACGAATCCACCGCGCAGGTCTTCGTCCAGACCGAAACCATCCTCGACCCCGTTATGAACGGCGTGACCGCGCGGCCCAATTACGAGCGCCGCGTCGAGGTGATGCGCCTGCAATTGCTGACCCGCCCGAATGTCGAGGAGGTCATTGTCCGCTCAGGGCTCGACAAGGAAATCAAGGTCAAGGATCCGCGCGCGAAAATCGCCGCCATGGAGCGTTTCATCGACTGGGTCGGCGGCCAGATCGTCATCGACAGCCCGCAGGAAATGTATTTCGTCATCAGCTATCGGCATTCCGATCCGGTGATCGCGCGTAACGTCGTTGATGCCGTCCTGAACCTGCTGATTGAACAGGACCTTGGCGCCAGTCTGTCCGAAAACGAAGAGGCGCGCCGCCGCCTTAACGGCGAGATCGAAACGTTCGGCGAGCGCCTGACCGCCAAGGAAACCGAGGTCGCCAGATTCCGCCGCGTGCACGCCGACGAACTCGCGTTATTTGACGGCAACAACCGGCGCCGTGAACTGCTTGAAGAAAACCTGTCGCGGGTCGGCGACGAGCTTTCCCAGGCCGAACGCCGGGTTGCGACCCTGCGCTCGATGCTGGCGACGACACGCCCGACGACATCGGGAACCGAACTTGACAATCTGATGGTCGAGCTTGCCGCGCTCAGAAGTCAGTATGAGGAAAATTATCCCGACATTCAGGCGGTCAAGGCGCGCATTGCGCAATTGCAGGCAAGCGGCAGGGGCGAGCTTCCGACCAATCCGGAATTCAAGCGCCTCGATGCGGAATTGCGCGCGGCGCGCGATGACGCCGCCGGGCTCGCCGACCGCCAGCAAAGGCTGCGCACCGAACTGGAAACGCTGGCGTTCACTCTCGGCCAGGCGCCGGGCGTGGTTGCTGATCTCCAGCGCATCGAGCGCGATTATGAGCAGACCCGCAAAAGTTACGAGGAACTGATCCAGCGCCGCGACCGGCTGGCGTTGACGGAAAATCTCGGCGCCGGCGGGCAGGGCGTTGAATACAAGATATTCGAGCGGCCGCGGATATCGCTGGTGCCGGTCGGCCTGCCGCGTCTTGTTCTGTCGCTCGGCGTGCTGGTCATGGCGCTTGGCGCCGGGGCGGGGGCTGCGTTTTTCCTGACATGGCTGCAAAAGTCGTTTTCGCAGGAAAGCGATCTCGCCGCCGCGTTCGGCCTGCCGGTGCTTGGCGCGCTCAGTGAAGTCAAATCCGATGTGGTGCTGGCGGGCCGTCGCGCTGATCGTCGCCGTCTCGTCGCCGTCTTCGCCGGTCTCGCCGCTATCGCCGCCTTCTATATCTATTGGGAGGTGGCGCGCCTGCCTGCGGCTGATCGCGGCGCGACAAGTGCAAGCCTGACCCAATTGGTCGCCGACATGCCGGCGATCCGGGATGCGGGTGTCTCAAAATGGGACTGATCGAGAAAGCGATGGACAAACTTGCGACGTCCTCCGCCGCGCCAGTGGCGCCGGCGCAGGCGTTGACGCCGTTCGCGCTCGATTTCGACCGCCTGCGCGCGCAAGGCGTTTTCGGGCCGCACGCGTCGACGCAAACCCAGGCTTTTGAACTGCGGGCGGTGAAACGGCGGTTGTTGCGGCGCATCGGCCTGCTCCAGCGCGCCGGGCGCGACCGCCGTCAGCTCTCCGCCGAAGGGCGCACGCGCAATCTCGTCCTGTTCACCTCGACCCGTCCGGGTGAGGGCAAAACCTTCTCCGCGATCAATCTCGCGGTCAGCCTGGCGCTGGAAGAGGCGCTTCCCGTTACGCTGATCGACGGTGATGCGGCGCGCCCGAAGGTTCGCTCTTATTTCGGCCTCCCCGCTGGGACCGGGCTCGCCGACCGCCTGCGCGAGCCGAAACTGCCGCTTTCGGCGATTTGCCGGCTCGCCGACAAGGCCCCGTTGACCGTGATCGGCGAGGGCTCGCGAGTCGATAATGCGACAGAGCTTTATTCCTCGCCGCACGCAAAGCGGTTTTTCACCGAACTTTCGGCCCTTCACCCCAATGGCGTGGTGATTATTGATGCGCCGCCCATGCTTGCCGCAACCGAATCGATCGCCCTGGCGCGTCTTGCCGACGAAATTATCTTTGTGATTGAAGCGGACGCGACGCCGCAACCGGCGGTGGCCGCCGCCCTTGAAGAAGTCGTCGATTTAAATCCCAATGTTAGCCTGCTGCTGAATCGGTGTCTTATCCCGGCTGGCGGCGCACACTATGGTGCGTACGAGTATTACGAAAAACGGCCCGCACCGGACGTGAGCGCCGGGGCGGCCATAGGGGATATTCCATGATCGATTCGAAAAATGCGTTGATGCAGCCTTTGTCGCGGCCGATGAAAACCGCCCTTCTGGCGACATCGGCCTGCGTCGCCGCCACCGGCGCGCTGGCGCAACAGCAATCCTCGGGGCCGGGCGCGCCGCTGAACATGCATAGTGATTATTTCGGCTACGCCCTCGCGGTGGGACCACGCGCCACCTTTACCGACAATATCAGCCTCGCCAGCGGGCTCCCCGGCGACCCGCGTGATGATGAGTTTGCGATCGGGCTTAACACCGACGGCTCGGTGATCTACACCACGAACCGGTTCACCGGTCTTGTCTCCGGCAGTCTCGATGTTTCCTACCTGACCAATCAGAGTGAAGTCGTCGCCAATCAGGATGTCGGCGGCGCCGGCACCGCAACGATCGCCGATAACTGGATTTATCTCGATATCGCAGGATCGAGCCGGCGTCAGCTCGCCGGCGACAATGCGCGCTACTCGCAAAACGTCAACGCCGGCAGGAGCCAGCGCATCAACGTGCACAACATCTCCGCCAGCCCCTATGTCAACCACCGCTTCGCCAACGGATCGGCGGCTGAATTGCGCTACCGTTTTTCTCAGGTGTTTGTCGGCGACACCAACAACAATTTCAGCAATTCGCTTGGCCTGAACTTCAACAAGGACTCGCGCACGCAGGAAGTGCTGGCGAGTTACGACACCGGCAACGCCTATGACCAGCTACAGGTGGGCGTCACGGCTTACGGCAACAAGACGAGCGAATACGGCTCATCCGTCGTGCAGGATTTCGATTACAAGCAGGGCTCGATATCAAGCGATTTCCAGTATGCGCTGTCACCGCGGTTCGCGGTGACAGGGGTCATCGGCTATGACGATGTCAGCACGACGGCGCCGGCGAATTTCATTTCCGCCGATACCTTGTCCGGCGTGAACTGGCGTGCGGGATTTCGCGCCCAGCCCGGCCGCAAGACCGACATCGCCCTGCAATATGGCGAGCGTTATGGCGACGGTTATGTCAACGCGAATATCCGATACGACGTAACAGGTCGAATTACATTCGCGGCCAACGCCAGCCGCACGGTGCAAACCCGTGCGCAGGCTGTATCGTCGCAGTTCGAAGCGACGCAGCGCGACATTCTTGATTTCGCTGAGCGCCTGCGTCAGGGCGGCGTCGGCGACGCCAGCCAGGTCATTGGCACGCTGTCGCGCGTCGCACGCACGCGTATCGATTCGCAAACAATCGGTCTTGGCGTCGCCAATCGGGCCAATGCCGGCCTGTCCGGCGTGTTCGGTCGTACGACGCTGGGCCTGACCGCAAACTATTCCGATACCGATTTTGGTTTCCGCCAGGTTGAAATGTATGGCGCTGGGCTGAACGTGCGGCGCGATGTCTCTCGGCGCACATCGGCTTATGGAAACCTTTTCGTGCGTCATGTCGATTCGACTTTTGATCCGACGCAATGCGTATCCTCGCCGTCATCGTTTGGTCTTGACCCGACCATACCCGGCTTTGATCCCGTTGTGGCGTGTGGCCAGCTCTCCGGCTTCAACGGGGTGACGACGACGGCGATTGTGCGCATCGGCGCCAGCCACAAGATTTACAAAAACGTCTCGGCTTACGGAGAATATTCGCATACGGAGCGTTTTTCGAAGACGCCAGGGCTTGAATACGGCGAAAACGCCGTCACAGCCGGGTTGCAAATGGAATTTTGAGGTTAATGTACGAAGAGTTCTTCAACCTGTCAGGATCGCCATTTCGCCTTGCGCCGGACCCGAGATTCTTTTTCGGCAGCCGCGGTCACAACAAGGCGCTGGCTTATCTGCATTATGGGTTGAGACAGGGCGAAGGCTTTATTGTCATCACCGGCGAAATCGGCGCCGGCAAGTCGATGCTGATCAGCCATCTGATCGGTCAGCTTGACCGTTCGAACGTCACCGCGGCGTATCTGCCGACGCCGAATGTCGAACCCTCCGCCCTGCTTGGGCATATCCTTTCGGCGTTCGGCATCGAAGCGGCGGGCGACGGCGAGGCGGCGAATATCGAAGCGCTGGAAGATTTCCTGTTCGACGAAATGGGCCGCGGGCGGCGTGTCTTGCTGATTGTCGATGAAGCGCAGGATATGCCGGTCAAAACGCTTGAAGAGCTGCGCGTGCTGTCGAACATGGACTATGAGGGAACGCCGTTGTTTCAGGCGTTTTTGGTGGGTCAGCCGGATTTCCGCGAGACCCTTGAGCGCGCCGATATGGAGCAGTTGCGTCAGCGCGTGATCGCGTCCTACCACCTTGGCGCGTTGTCTGCGGAAGAGACGGCTGACTATATCCGCCACCGCCTTTGCGTCGCCGGATGGACAGACGATCCGGTCATCGACCCGGCGGCGTTCGCCCGTATCCACGAGGCGTCAGGCGGAACGCCGCGCAAGATCAACAAGATTTGCGCGCGGGTGTTTTTGCATTGCGCCACCGAAGAAGCGCACGAAATTGATGCGGCGGCGGTGGCGGCCGCTCTCGCCGATATCGCAGCCGAAGAGAAGTTCGTCACGCGCGATTCGTTGCCAGCGCCGGCGCCAGCCGACACGTCTGAATCCCTCCCTGCGGCTGGCGCGACGGCGCCGGACGTGCATGAGGACCCGGCGGTTACGGACGAGCCGGCGACGATGGACGATATCGCAAAAGAGATCGAAGGCGCCGACGCGCAGGCGCTTGGCGAAAGCGTCGCCGCTGAAGCGATTGACGCCGCCCCGCGCGCGGGCGACAGCGTCTTCGACCGGCTGCGCGCAAAGCGTCGCGGCGAAACGGCGCCGGCGCCTGAAACAGAGTCCCCGCCGCGCCGGCAGGCGACGCTTGACGAGGTCGCAAGCGCCATCAAGGCCGCCAGCGAAGGGCGCGCGCCAGTCGAAGCGCCAACTGCCGCGAATGATGTTGATGTGAACGATGCTGAGGACGAGACGGAAATCGCCGCGCCGCCGGTCGTCATTGATGCGCATGACTGGAGCCGCGCCGTGGTTACGTCGATCGCCGATACGCGCGACGAGTTGAAGCGCGCCCACAAAAGCGTCGCCCTGCTGCGGCGGCAGTTGACGGAAATCGACCGCCGCCGCGCTGACCGCCGCGAGAAAGCCGTCGCCAGTCTCGACCGCGCTGAAAATCTGCTGGCCGAACTGCGCGATGCGTGGCGCTGAAAACGGCGGCGTGATCGTGAACCCCGCCAATGAAAATATTCCCGCCGCCGGGCGGTTTGCGCTTTCGGTCGACGTTGAAGACTATTTTCAGGTCTGGGCGTTTTCCGGTGCGATCAAACGTTCAAGCTGGGACGGGTTCGCCCTGCGGGCGGGGGAAAATACCCGCCGGCTGCTCGATATGTTCGACGCCCATGGCGCCAAAGCGACGTTTTTCGTGCT
Organism: Parvularculaceae bacterium; assembly: GCA_041398145.1. GTDB lineage: Bacteria > Pseudomonadota > Alphaproteobacteria > Caulobacterales > Parvularculaceae > Amphiplicatus. The sequence goes on from JAWKVF010000001.1 coordinate 368,564, forward strand.
TGGGTGGATCGCCGAACGCGAACCGGCGCTGATGCGCGCCATCGCCGTGCGCGGGCACGAGATCGCCAGCCATGGATATGACCACGTCAAGGTTTTCGATCAGACCCCTGATGAATTTCGCGCCGATATCATCAAGGCGAAGCAAATTATAGAAGATGCGGCAGGCGCGCCGGTCTGCGGCTATCGTGCGCCGGGTTTTTCGATTGATGCGCGCACGCCTTGGGCGTATCGGATGTTGGGTGAGGCGGGGTATCGATATTCGTCAAGCAGCCACCCGATTGCGCATGATCATTACGGCGATGCGTCGGGCCAGCGCGGCGTTCATGTCGTTGATGGGCTCGTCGAGGCGCCGGTTGCAACCTGCGCATGGCGCGGACGGCGGTTTAGTTGCGCCGGTGGCGGCTGGTTTCGCGCCGCGCCATATCCGCTCTTCCGGCGCATGCTGAAAGCGGGGGCGTCTTCGATTGCCGGACCGGCGATCTTTTATCTGCACCCGTGGGAGATTGATCCCGGCCAGCCGCGCATCGCCGCTGCGCCGCTAAAATCGCAATGGCGGCACTATCTGAACCTTGCGCAGACGCAGGCAAAGCTCGACTGCCTGCTCGATGATTTTTCATGGTCGCGAATAGATGATTGTCTGGCGCTGGATGACCGGCAGGCGGCGGCATGAGCGGGGTGGAAGTCGCTCTCGCCGCCGGCGCCGATCATGCGGCGTGGACGGATTATCTTTCGGTCGCGCGCGGGGCGACGTTGTTTCACGACTGGCGCTGGGGCGAGGTGATCGCGGATGTTTACGGATATGAGACGCTGCGCCTCGTGGCGCGCCGGGCCGGCAAGGTTGTCGGCGTGGCCCCGCTCACCGATGTGCGCAGCCCGCTTTTGGGGCGTTCGTTGATTTCAACTGCATTCACGGTCGGCGGCGGCGTTGTTGCTGACGACGCCGGGGTGGGCGAGGCGCTGGCGCACGCGGCCAGAAGCCTCGGCGAAGCGCGGCGCGTCAGCCATGTCGAATTGCGCGGCGGCGGGCCTGCGCCCGCCGGCTGGATCGCCAAGCAAGGCGTTTACGCCTCGTTCGAGAAAAAATTACCGGCCAGCGCCGATGAAATCCTTGCGCTTATACCGCGCACGCGACGCGCCGAAATCCGCAAGGCGCTCGTGCTGGCGGCGGCTGGTCGTTTGTCTATCCAGCACGGCGCACGGGTTGATGGGTTTTATCCCATCTATGCCCGGTCATTGCGCGATCACGGTACGCCGGCGATGCCGCGCCGATTCATCGAAAGCCTTGTTGCGGCGTTCGCCGACGAAACCGAAATCGCGCTTGTCAGATTTGACGGCGCCCCGGTGGCGGCGCTGTTGTCGTTCTGGCATGGCGACCGTGTGATGCCGTATTATGTCGGCGCGCTTGATGGCGCGCGCAAGGCGCGGGCGTTCGATTATCTGTATTTCCAGTTGATGCGGCGTGCGGTGGACAAAGGCGTCGGTGTTTTTGATTTTGGCCGCAGCAAGATCGGCTCGACACATTTTAAAACCAAAACTTATTGGGGATTCGAGCCGACGCCTCTGACTTATCATGTGGCGCTGGTGCGGGCGAAGACGCCGCCCAATGTCAATCCGGCCAATCCGAAATTCGCGCTCGCGGCGCGTGCGTGGAAGCGATTGCCGACGCCGCTGGCCAATGCCGTCGGCCCGGTGCTGGCCCGCAATTTTGCATGACGCGGGAAATCCTGTTTCTCGCCCATCGCATTCCCTATCCGCCGGACAAGGGCGACAAGATCCGCTCGTGGCGGTTGCTTGAGCACCTTGCATCCAGATATCGCGTTCATCTGGCGGCTTTCGTCGACGCACCGGAAGATTTTCAGCATCAGGAATTTCTTGACTCTGTCTGCGAAAGCGTGACGCTGACGCCGCTTTTCCCGCGTTGGGCGAAGATGCGCAGTCTGCGCGCGTTCGCCTCCGGGGCGCCGCTGTCACTGGCTTATTTCAGCGATGCAAAAATGCGCCGGGCGGTGCGTGCATTGCGGGCGCGCCCGCTCGCGGCCGAAATCGCGTTTTCCTCGACCATGGCCCAATATCTTGAGCCGGCGGCGACGGGCCGTCCGAGGCTGGTAGATATCTGCGACGCCGACAGCGAAAAATGGAAAAGCTACGCCGACAGCGCGAATGGCGTCATGCGCGCGGTCTATGCCCGCGAGGCGTGCAAGCTGGCGCAGGTCGAAGCCGCGATCATCAACGGCGCCGATGCGGTGTTCGCCGTCAGCGCGCAGGAGGCTGATATCCTGACGGCTGGACTTGGTGGTGTGAATGGCGCTGCGCGAAAGGTCCACTGGTTCGGCAATGGCGTCGATACCGCGTATTTCTCGCCGGACGCCGTCAAGCCTGTTGAGGCGCGCGTCGATGTCGTGTTCGTGGGCGCGATGGATTATCGCCCGAATGTCGATGCGGCGACATGGTTCCTGACTGATGTCTGGCCGCAGATCCGTAAACGGAACGCATCGGTACGATTCGCCATTGTCGGCGCTCATCCGCCGGCGTCGCTGCGTGCATTTGACGGGCGCGACGGTGTGTGCGTGACCGGGCGCGTCAGCGATGTTCGCCCGTGGCTTGGCGCGGCGAAAGTCTCTGTCGCGCCGATGCGTATTGCGCGCGGCGTTCAGAACAAGGTGCTGGAGGCGATGGCGGTGGCCTTGCCGGTGATCGCTACGCCGGCGGCGATGGAAGGAATTGACCATGCTTGCGGGCTCGACGTCGTGGTGGAAACGGACGCCGAGGCGATGGCGCAATCAATTGTGGTGCTGCTCGGCGATACGCCGCGCCGGCGCGAAATCGGCGCCGAAGCTCGAAAGCGAATCGTCGAGAACTATCAATGGGACGATCACCTCGCGCGGTTTGAGGCCGTGATGTCGTCGTTGATTCCGCGTGTGTAGTCGGCCTTCCACACGCAGATCTCCTCGTACATGTTGTTTCGCACTTGTTTCGCACATGGGGCATGTGGGGGAGTTGAGCGCAAGGATTTCGCCATGCGCGCGAGCGCAACGCCGTGATGTTGCATCGCACCACAAAAATATGCGCCGGCGTGTTGCCTTTTGGTCGCTTCACAGCCGGGTTGTCGCTGGTTAAGGTGCGCGCATCGTTAAGTGGGGTTCGCAACGGGGGTTGTGGTATGATCCGTATTATTTTGCCGTTGGCTGTCATCGCGGTGCTGTTGTTCGCGCCGATGTACAACGAGACTGTCACCGGGTCCGAGTTCGGAAAGCGCACCGACACGCTGACCGGATATGATTATGTCGGCGCAACGATTGACTGCTGGCGCAATCAGGATTTTTCAATCACCGGCGACTGTGAGCCGCAAGGCGATCTGAAAGGCAAGCTGATTTTCGGCGCTGTCTTTTTCTCGGCGGTGGCGGCGGTGCTTGGCGTGCTTGGCCTGTTGCCGGTCATCGGCCGGCTGACAAGTGCGGTGACAACGCTGGCCGGCGTCGTCGTTATTGGGGCGATCGGTTATTACGTGCTGACGCAAATGGGCGGCGATAACGGTCCGCAGGCGGTGCAATGGGGGACTTATCTTAGCGGCGGCGTCGGGCTTTTAACAATGATATCCGGCCTGGCCGGCATGCGTGGTCGATAAAAAAGCAAGATCAGAGGGAGACTGCGCCTTTTCCCTGGGAGGGGAGGGAGACTGGAGAGCGCGCCGCCGGAAACCTGCGGCGCGCTCTCTGGTATTATAACCTCTTGCATTGTGCCGGCTGAGTTAGGGCCATTTCGCCAGCGGCGGCAGCGACGACAGAATCGACTCCACATTGCCGCCGGTTTTAAGGCCAAACGTGGTGCCGCGATCGTAAAGCAGATTATACTCGGCATATCGTCCGCGCCGGAACAATTGTTCTTCCCGCTCGGTCTCGCTCCACGGCGTATCCATGCGCGCCGTCACCAGCTTTGGATAAATATCGAGGAAGGCGCGCCCGACGTCCTTGGTGAACGCAAAGTCTTTTTCCCAGTCGCCGCTGTCGTGGCGGTCGTAAAAAATGCCGCCGACGCCGCGCGCTTCGTTGCGGTGCGGCAGGAAGAAATACTCGTCGCACCATTTCGCATATTTGCCGTGCCATGCCGGGTCGTATGCGTCGCAGGCGCTTTTCATAGCCGCATGAAAAGCAAGGGTGTCTTCGTGGTCCTGCGTGCGATAGCGGTCCATCATCGGGTTTAAATCGCCGCCGCCGCCAAACCAGTGTTTCGTCGTTACGATCATGCGGGTGTTCATGTGCGCCGCCGGCGCATGCGGGTTGCGGGTGTGCGCGATCAGCGACACGCCCGACGCCCAGAATCTCGGGTCGCCTTCGGCGCCCGGAATCTGCTTGCGGAATTCTTCGGAAAACTCGCCGTAAACGCAGGAAAAATGAATGCCCGCTTTTTCAAACACCCGCCCGCGCAGCATCGCCATGTGGCCGCCACCCTGATCAGATGGGCCATCCCCGCGTTTCCATGGCGTGCGTTCGAATCGCCCGGCCGGTATGTCGGCGTAGTGCGGGCCGGCCGCGTCCTCAACCTGCTCAAAGGCGTCGATCAATTGCGCTTGCAATTGCTGGAACCATGTCGCGGCGCGGCGTTTTCGGTCTTCGAACTCGGGCATTTGCTGGGGGGCTTTCCTTTGCGGTCTTGCTTCTTACGATCTTAGCTGGCTGATTTGCCGCGTCGCCTCGGCGAGCGCAATGGCCGCCGCCGTCGCAAGGTTGAGCGAACGCGCCTCGGGCGCGATCGGGATTCTCACCGCCGCGTCACAGGCGGCGCGCACCTCGTCCGGCGCACCGGCGCTTTCCTGGCCGGTCATGATCAGATCGCCCGGTCGAAACGCGAATTCCCAGATTGAGGTTTCGGCCCTGGTCGTCAGCAGGATAAGCCGGCCGGCGCGGCGGGCAGGGCTCGCCGCGAACGCCGTCCAGCCGGGGTGCAGCACCGGCGGCGCGAGGGCACCGTAATCGAGGGCGACACGTTTGAGCCCTTTGGCGTCGGCGGGGAAGCCGCAGGGTTCGATAATATCAATTCCGGCGCCGAAACAGGCGGCCACACGAATCGCCGCGCCGGCGTTCTGGGCGATCTCGGGCTGGTACAAAACGAGGCGCATTTGCGACGATATTCCTCATACGGCTGGTGTTTTTCCCGCTGCGCCGGCTCTCGCGACGCTAGGCCGCAGCGGCGCCAGAAGGCGATTTTGTCCTGCTTGCTTGCAGAAAACGCCAAAAAACAAAAGACTTTGGCCGCGTTTCGCTGTGGAAAGACAATCCGCGCTGCGTGACGCGCCGTGGGCTTCGCGGTCTGGACTTTCCGGGGTAACTCATGCGAGACGAGTGCCGGAATCCTGCCTGTTTTCGCCGCATCCGCGGTGCGTCAGCGTGACACTGGAAATTGGACATTTTGCGCCAAGTGGGGCTTTAAGGAACTAGAGGGCGATGACCGCTACCAATGATCTCCAAGAGGCGGAGCCTACCCGCCGCGACTTCATTCACCTACTGGCCGGGTCGGTCGCCGTCGTCGGCGGCGTCGGCGTCGTTGTGCCGTTGGTGGACCAGATGAACCCCGACGCTTCGGTGCTCGCGCTGTCGACCAAGGAGGTCGATCTTTCCGCCATCGAGATCGGCCAGGCGATCAAGGTGATGTGGCAGGGCAAGCCTGTGTTTATCCGTCGCCGCACCGCCGAAGAGATCAAGGAAGGCGAGGAGACGCCGCTGTCGGCCTTGAAAGACCCGATTGCGCGCAACGACAATCTCGATGCGAAAGCCGAGGCGACTGATGACGACCGCGTCATCGCCGCCGACGGCGTCGCGCGGCCGGAATGGCTGATTGTCGTCGGCGTCTGCACCCACCTTGGCTGCATCCCGCTGGGCACCGCGCAGGGCGAGGTCCGGGGCGACTTTAATGGCTGGTTCTGTCCCTGCCACGGATCGCACTACGACACGGCGGGCCGCATCCGCAAAGGTCCGGCGCCGGAGAATCTTCCCGTGCCGCCGTATCAGTACGTGTCCGATACCGTCATCCGCATCGGCTAGGAGAAAGACCGATGAGCCATCAATCGACCTATACACCGGGCACCGCCATTGAGCGCTGGCTCGACAAGCGCTTACCGATCGTCCGCATGGGCGTCGATTTCATGAATTTCCCGTCGCCGAAAAACCTGAATTTCTGGTGGACGTTTGGCGGCATTCTCGCCGTGTGCCTGGTTATTCAAATTCTTACCGGCATCATCCTCGCCATGCATTACACGCCGCATGTCGACTATGCGTTCGACAGCGTCGAGCACATCATGCGCGACGTGAACTATGGCTGGCTGATGCGTTATGTGCACGCCAATGGCGCGTCGATGTTCTTCATCGCCGTCTATGTCCACATCTTCCGCGGCCTTTACTACGGCTCATATAAAGAGCCGCGCGAGATGGTGTGGATCCTCGGCGTGGTCATCTTTCTGCTGATGATGGCGACGGCGTTCATGGGTTATGTGCTGCCATGGGGTCAGATGTCCTATTGGGGCGCTACGGTCATCACCAATTTGTTCAGTGCGATACCGATCATCGGCGATGATATTCGCACGCTGTTATGGGGCGGCTTCTCGGTTGATAATCCGACGCTAAACCGGTTCTTCTCGCTGCATTACCTGTTGCCGTTCGCCATCTTCGGCGTGGTCGCGCTGCATATCTGGGCGTTCCACACCTCGGGCAACAACAACCCGGCGGGCGTCGAGGTGAAAGACGTCAAGAAAGACACCTTACCGTTCCATCCATATTACACAGTCAAGGACGGCTTCGCGATCGGCGTCTTCCTGCTGATGTTCGCGGCGTTCGTGTTTTTCAACCCGAACGGGCTTGGCCACCCTGACAATTACACCCCGGCGAACCCGCTATCGACACCGGCCCACATCGTGCCGGAATGGTATTTCCTGCCGTTCTACGCGATCTTGCGCGCCATCACCTTCGACATTGGCCCGATCTCCTCGAAGCTTGGCGGCGTCATCGCCATGTTCTCGTCGATCCTCGTGCTGTTCGTCCTGCCCTGGCTCGACACCTCGCGGGTGCGCTCAATGCGTTACCGCCCGATGGCGAAGCTATGGTTCCTGATCTTCTTCGTCGCCTGCGGTGCGCTGATGTATCTTGGCGGCAAGCCGGCGGAAGGCAATTACGTGCTCTTCGCCCAGATCGCGACGGCGTATTACTTCGCCTTCTTCCTGATCATCCTGCCCTTGCTTGGCGTGTTCGAGAAGACCAAACCATTGCCCAAGTCGATCGCCGACTCGGTGCTCTCAAACAACAACGATGCTGAATAACGGCGCGGAGAAGGGTCGCAAGATGTTCAAGAAAACAACGCAAATGCTGATCTGCGCCGGCGCCGCCCTCGTTATGGGGCTTGGCGGCGCGGCGAACGCCGCCGGCGGCGGGGTCGAGCACCCCAAGGAAGTGGAGTGGGAGTTCAATGGCCCGTTCGGCGTTTATGACGCCGATGCGATGCAGCGCGGCTTTCAGGTCTATCGCACGGTTTGCGCAAGCTGCCACGCGGTCGAGCAACTGGCGTTCCGCAATCTCGGCGACAAGGGTGGCCCGTTCCATCTCGACGCCTGTCCCGCCGGCGTACCGGAATCGACCGATTGTTCGAACCCGAATGAGAACCCGATCATCAAAGCCATCGCCGCCGACTATCAAGTCACTGACGGCCCCGACGATAGCGGCGACATGTTTGAGCGCGCCGGCGTTCCGTCCGACAAGATCCCGCGGCCTTATGCGAACGAGCAGGTCGCGCGTCTCGCCAATGGCGGCGCCTTGCCGCCGAACCTCGCGTTGATCATCAAGGCGCGTCACGACGGCCCGAATTACGTTTACAGCCTGCTGACCGGTTATGAAGACGCGCCCGCCAGCGTGCGCCTCGCGCCGACCCAGCATTACAACCCGTATTTCACCGGCGACATGTCGCAGCTTCTCAAGGATGAATATCGCAACGCAGAGGGCCATCCGCTGCCTGGCGTCGAGGTGCCGGTGGGCGGCGTGCTGGCCATGGCCCCGCCGCTTTCCGACGGCGTCATCGATTACGCCGATGACGAAACCCCGGAGACGGTCGAGCAATACGCGAAAGATGTCGTGACGTTTCTTACCTGGGCGTCTGAGCCGAAAATGGAGCAGCGCAAGAGCCTTGGCATCGTGACCATCGGTTATCTGCTGGTGCTGACCATCTTGCTGTTCTTCTCCTACCGGGCGATCTGGTCGCGCGTTGATCACTGACGCGCCATATACCGCTCATCATCTTGTAAAGACCCCGTGCGCACCCGCGCCGGGGTTTTTTCGTGACTCGACGGGCGATGGCGAAACCGGCAAGCTGGGGGCAAGGTGAGGCAACGGATGGAGCGCGATCATGAACGGTGAAAGGGCGGCATGCGGCGCTTTTCTACTTGTCGCATTTGCTGATGCGCATTTCGACAAGAGGGAGGAGGCGCGGTTTCTTGGCGGCGTGGTGAACGATCCCGCTTTTGCGGCGATGTCGGCGCCGCGTCTTGCCGATTGCTACAACGAGCTGCGTACAGCGCTTGAACGCGATTACGACGGGGCGCAAGCGGATATCCTTGCGGCCATCCGCGCCGTGCGCACGCATGGCGCTTCTGTCGCCGCAATCAAAACGGCGGCGCGTCAGGCGGTCGTCGCCGACCGTGCAATCAAACCGCAGGAAGAAATCGTTCTGGGGCGCATCGCCGCCGCGCTCGGCATTGCGGCGGCGGAGTTGTAGACGATGCAAAAACGGGTAATCGGCGTGATCGGCGGCTCCGGCGTTTACGCTCTGAAAGAGCTGACTGAAGTTGAAACGGTGATGATCGACACGCCATGGGGCGCGCCGTCGGGCGCATTGACCCGCGGCAGGCTGGGCGAGGTCGAGGTCTGTTTCCTGCGGCGCCATGGCGAGGGGCATAAAATTCCGCCGTCCGAAATCAATTACCGGGCGAACATTGACGCGTTAAAGCGCGTCGGCGTCACCGATATTTTGTCAATGTCTGCTTGCGGATCGTTCCGCGAGGAATTGCCGCCGGGCGCGTTTGTCATCGCCGACCAGTTCATCGACCGCACCCATGGCCGCGACAGCAGCTTTTTTGGAACAGGCTGCGTCGCGCATGTATCAATGGCCGAGCCGGTGTGTTCAGCGCTGGGTGACGCGCTTGAGGCGTCGTGCAAGGCGTTATCCATTCCCCATCAGCGCGGCGGAACCTATGTCTGCATGGAGGGGCCGCAGTTCTCATCACGGGCGGAATCGTTTCTCTATAAAAGCTGGGGCGCTGATGTCATCGGCATGACCAACATGCCGGAAGCCAAGCTCGCGCGCGAGGCGGAAACGCCCTATGCGACGGTGGCGATGGTCACCGACTACGATTGCTGGCGCGAAGAAACCGAAGCGGTGGAGGTCGCGAGCATTCTGGAAGTCATGCATCAAAATACCGAAAAAGCCCGCCGCCTCATTGTCGATGTGGCGGCACGGCTTGGCGCGACTCGTACGCCAGGCCCGCAAGGCATAGAGCAGGTGCTCGACTTCGCCATCATCACCGCGCCGGAAGCGCGCGACCCGGCGCTCGTGAGAAAGCTCGACGCGGTCGCCGGCCGGGTGCTTGGCGCGTAATGTTTTGTTAACGCCGGCGACAACACGGCGTTAATCCGCCGGCGCTAACTTTGCCCCGATGTTTATTGAAGCGCTCATACTCGCCCTCGAAGGCGTTTCCTACCCGCCGCCCAGCGACTACGACGCTGAGCGCGCGGTCGCCTATCGCTTCGCCCTGGACACGCTTGGCGGCGATGTCGACGCTTATGGCGGGGTGATGCCGGCGCAGGTGACGCTTGAGCGGTGCCATCCGGTCGAAGAGCGTCCGGTGCGCGACGAGCACGGCCTCTGGCATGTCTATTCAGGCCATTCGTGCATCATGCGGGTGTTCCGCATGGACCGGCCAGAATACCAGGTCTCGGGCTTTTTCCATTATGACGGCGGCGAGTGGCGCTATTACGGGCCGGTCCGCGAAGCGCTGATCGTTGAGCCGACAACCTACGAGGTCATGCTCGGTTACGGCCCGCTGACGCCGAAAGACGGCGCGATCACATATAACGGCCGGCGCAGCATCAACGACAAGACCAGCATTTATCGCGACATCATCGGCGATTATGAGCTGCCGCACAAACCGGCGCCGCAGCCGCCGCACGACGATATTTATTCGCTCGATCCCCGTTAGAGCATCGCGCAAAAAGTGTGCAACGGTTTTTGCATTTCGCAATGCGGCCACTAAAAAATAAACCATCATAGCGTGAATCCGGTTTATTGCATGATGGTTTAGTCGTCGGCAACCGATCAGGCGTTAAAGCGGAAGTTCATGACGTCGCCGTCATGGACGACATATTCCTTGCCCTCAAGACGCATCTTGCCCGCCTCGCGCGCGCCGGCCTCGCCGTTGAGACGCACATAGTCGTCAAATGCAATCGTTTCCGCACGAATGAACCCGCGTTCGAAATCGGTGTGGATGACGCCGGCCGCCTGCGGCGCGGTCGCACCGATGGGGATGGTCCATGCGCGCGCCTCTTTCGGGCCGGCGGTGAAATAGGTCTGTAAGCCCATCAGCCGATAGCCCTCGCGGATGAGGCGGTTAAGCCCCGGTTCAGCCAGCCCTATCGCGCCGAGATATTCAGCCTGTTCCTCGTCGTCGAGCTGGGCGAGTTCAGATTCGATCTTGGCCGAGATCGCGACAAACGCCGCACCTTCGCGGGCGGCGGCGGTTTCGACCTGGCGTGAATAGTCATTACCTTCGGCGGCCGAGGCTTCGTCGACATTGGCGACGAACAAGACCGGCTTCTGGGTGAGTAATTGCAGGCTTCTCCAGCCCTTTCGTTCGTCCGCGCCGACATCGGCCGAGCGCGCCGGCTTGCCGTCGCGCAACACGTCAAGCGCCTTGTCGACCAGCACCAGCGTCGCCTTGGCTTCCTTGTCCTGACCCTTGGCTTTTTTCTCCAACGCAACGCGGCGCTTTTCGAGGCTCTCAAGATCCGCGAGCATCAGTTCGGTTTCAACGGTCTCAAAATCCGAGATCGGATCAATGCGGCCGGCGACATGGGTGATGTCGTCGTCGTCAAAACACCGCAGCACATAGATGACCGCATCGACCTCGCGGATGTTCGCGAGGAACTGGTTGCCAAGGCCTTCGCCTTTTGACGCGCCTTTGACCAGCCCGGCGATATCGACAAACTGCATGCGCGCCGGGATCAGCTCTTTCGATCCGGCGACCGCGGCGAGTTTGACGAGGCGCGGTTCCGGCACGGCGACGTCGCCGACATTCGGCTCGATGGTGCAGAACGGATAATTCGCCGCCTGCGCCGCTGCGGTCTTGGTGAGCGCGTTGAACAAGGTCGATTTCCCGACATTGGGAAGGCCGACAATACCGCACTTGAAACCCATCTAATTATTCCTGATCGTTCTTCTTGCCCGGAAACAGATTCTTCAGGGCGTCTGCGAAAATATTGGTTGTTTTCGGCGCGTCTGAGGGCGCCGGCACTGCGCCGTCGGTCTGTTCCGGGGCTTGCCTCGGTTTTGGTTTCGCCGGGTGCAGGTGCTGGGCGACGGCGGTTGCAAAGCGCGCATCGCCATCGACGAGATAGCGCGCCGATTTCGCAAGGGCGGCGAGCAGGGGCGCAAGCCAGTCGTCGTCCGACTTGGCGAAGTCGCCGAGCACATGACCGGTCACGCGCGACTTGTCGCCGGGATGGCCAATGCCGATGCGTACACGGCGAAAGGCGTTTCCGATATGCGCGTCGATTGATTTAAGGCCGTTATGACCGGCATTGCCGCCGCCGCATTTCACTTTGATCTTGCCGGCGGCGAGATCAAGCTCGTCATGGAACACGACGACATCAGCAGGCGCGAGCTTGTAAAACCGCACCGCTTCGCCGACCGCCTGGCCGGACTCGTTCATGAAAGTTAGCGGCTTGATGGCGATCACTTTTTCGCCGGCGATCACACCTTCGCGGATCTCGCTGCGAAATTTTTTGCGGGCCGGGCCAAAGCCGTTGGCGTCGGCGATGGCGTCGACGGCCATGAAGCCGACATTGTGGCGGTGGCGCGCATATTTGTCGCCCGGATTGCCAAGGCCAGTGAGCAGAAGCATCGCCCGTCAATTCCTGTCAGTCCCGGCTTTCGCCGAAGCGCAGTGCGGGCGAGCGCCGGATAACGCCGTTGACGGCGTTATTCTTTGTCTTCGGCTGTCTTCTCGCCGTCCTCGGCGGTGTCGTCGGCTTCGGCGGTTTCATCGTCGCCGGCGCCTTCCGAGCGCAGCGCTGACGGCGCCGCAATCGTGGCGATGGTGAAGTCGCGGTCGGCGACGACCGGCGTCACGCCTTCGGGCAGCTTGATCGCGGAGATATGGATCGAGTCGCCGATGTCGAGGCCGGTAAGGTCAACGTCGAGCACTTCCGGAATCGCCGTCGCCGGGGCGTAGACTTCAACGCCGTGGCGAACGATGTTCAGCACGCCGCCACGCTTGAGGCCCGGCGAGGCTTCTTCGTTATGGAAGCGGACCTGAATTTCAACGTCGATGCGGGTGTTCTCGTCAACACGCAGCATATCGACATGAATCGGCGTGTCCTTGACCGGATCGACCTGAACTTCGCGAGCGATAACCGGCTGCAGATAGTCCTGACCCGGAACGTCGATCTTGGCGAGATGCGATCGCATGCGGCCGGCGAAATGCGCCAGCGACACTTCTTTTGCGCGCAGGCGGATCGCCACCGGGCCGGCGTCGCCGCCGTAAAGAACGCCCGGCACCCAGCCTTCGCGACGGGCCTCGCGCGCGCCGCCGCTGCCGGTGCGCTCGCGAACTTCACAGTAAAAAACGTCTGTTTCGGCCATGTCGGGACCCTTATGCAAAAAAGCCGCTGCCCGGAGTGCGTATCTCGCCCCGGCGCGGGCCTGGAGATTCTTGAATGAGCGGCGCTCTATAGAGGAAACGAAAAACCGAGGCAAGCGCGGAAAAGCGCCAATCCCGCGCTATTTTGGTCTGTTGCGCGGCGATTCGGGCCGCGCGGGATAGTCCGGCCAGGCGCTGGCGAGAAACGCCCGGTAAAGCGCGGCGAGACGCGGATCGTCCGCCAGGGCGGCAAGATTGGCCTCAACCGAGGCGGCGTCGCGGCGCGCGGCCGGGCCGGTCAGGGAATCGAGCGGCGATTCGGCGAACCGCTCGACCACGCCGGCAAGATAGCCCGAAAGGATCCGCCCCGGCGCGGCGTCGAACCGTCCGGCGAAAGCCCGGGCGGTCTCGTTCCATAAATGCGCGGCGAAATTGCCCGAAAGCACCGCCAGCGCATGGTAGAAGGCCCGGTCCTGCGGCGCGACCTCCAGCTCGGGATTGGCGGCGCCGGGCAAAAGATCGGAGAATCTGGGCGTTCCGGTCTCGCGGGCGATCGCCGCCTGCGCCAGCGCCTGCGGCGCCAGCGGCGCCTTTGGGAAAGAATAAAGCGGGTGATAGGCGTTAACGCCGGCGATCGTCATCGCGCCGGAAAAATGGATGGCAGGGCGCGCGCCGACCGCCGCGCGCCAGTCCTCGGCCCAGCGCGCCAGCGCGCTGTCGGGGATGGCGGCGGCGACGACGTCGGCGGTTTCCATACGCCCGGCGAGGGCGGCCGGGCCAGCCTCGGCCTCGGTGCGGGAGACCAGATCGGCGTCATGGCCCAAAAAGCGCGCATAGCGCGCCATAGCGCCGCCGACGCGCCCCGGTCCAAAGATCAACAAACGGACTTTTGTCATGCGCTATACAAGTTTCCAGCGGCGTTTCGGCGCGATTTCCCTTGTCGCGCGAGGTTTGTATCCCTATGTGTATGGGCGTGACCAGACATTAGGGCCGAATTCAACTCGCTTAGCCTAACCGGGACATTGCCTTCCACCCGCAACCCTTTCCGGCCCCGCCTCGCTTTTGAACCTAACTCCCTCAATCGAAGGTCCTTCACCCGGCGCAAGCATTTGTTTGCGCTACTTCGACCGCCGGTTCGGGCCGCCAGCCCGGACCACCTAAACTTGAGGGAGTTCCTCTTATGGCGACTGGCACCGTGAAATGGTTCAACACCACCAAAGGCTATGGCTTCATCCAGCCGGATGACGGCGGCAAGGACGTTTTCGTCCACGCCACCGCTGTCGAACAGGCCGGCATGTCCGCGCTGTCCGACGGACAGAAAGTCTCTTACGAGCTGGAAACCAACCGCGGCAAAACCGCGGCTGGCAATCTCAAAGCCATCTAAGTCATTCGGCGAAAGCCGCTGATTTGACGCCCCCGCCGGCAAAGGCGGGGGCGTTTTGCATTTCCGGCGCGTTGTTTTGCGCGGTTCGGACCGGTTTTGCGCCGTGTACGCTGATCGACTATGCTCGCGCGGGGCAGAAAAGGTGCGGGTATGGCGGGCGCACACAATCCCGGCGAACGGGACATTCCGGGGGAAAGGGTCAGCGGTTATCTGGCCAGCGCCGCGGTGTTCGCCGCCATCACGGCGGCATGGGCGTTTATCGTGCGCGCCGACCCCTATTATCAGTGGACTGATCTGTTCGGCTTTCGCCTGCCGATCTCTACCGTCATATACCTCGTCGTCATGCCGGTTGTCGGCTTCGTGCTGGGCCGCTGGCGTTATCAGCGCCGTCACGCCGGCGCCGCTGGCCCCGGTTTTCTCGCCAAGCTGGTCGCCCGCGCGGTTCAGTTTGTCTATGCCCACTCGCTGCTGGTGCTGTTCACCGCCGCGATGATGACTGATTATTTCCTTGGGCTGAACATCGACGACCAGGTGCGCAGTATCGACGACGGCATGTTCGATCTCGGCGCGCGGTTTGCGCCATGGCTTTCGGCCTATCTCGCCGGGTTCAATCTCGGCCGCGCGAGCGGCCTTGCCGCGGTAAACAGCGCCGCGAACGCGCCGCCGGACGAGGGCGAGACGATCTCCGTTACGGCGACGGCGCCCCGGCGTGAGCGCGAACAGCCGACGTTTGGCGAGCCGCCGCTCGCCGCCGGCGAAACCGGCGATTTCAACCCGCCGGCGAGGCGCCGCCGTCGCAAAGACGACAAGCCTGGCGCCGGGACTGTTGAAGCGGCGGGTGATGAATGGGACAAAGGGGCGAGCGGGGTCGCCACCGCGCAGATGCCCGGCTTCCTGCCGCCGCAGGATCTTGACCGGTTGCGCCCCGGCTATACCGAGCTGCGCTGACGCCGGGCGCCGGCTGCAAAGACTTTGTACGGACAAGTCCTGTTGCGAAAGGTTGACGGTTTGCGTCACCGCGCGGCGGCGCCGCTGTTTAACCACTCCGCGACTGCGCGCGTTCTTGATAACCGCAGCCATGTCCTTACACTCATCGGCGTGACACAAAGCAAGCGGAACGCCGATGAGTAAACGATTATGGCTGGTTGGCGACCCCACGCCGGATTTTGTCGTGCGGTCAACCAACAATTCGCAATTCCGATTCAGTACGGCGGCCGGGCGATATCTTGTCCTGTGTTTTTTCGGTTCGGCGGCGGATGAACAAAAGGCCAAAGCCCTTGCTTTTTTCACTCGCGAGATGCGGCGGTTTTTTGACGACAGAAAAGCCGCCTTTTTTGGCGTCAGCACCGACCCGTCTGACGAGCGAGAAGGGCGGGTCAGGCAGATGCTGCCCGGCATCCGCTATTTCTGGGATTTTGAACAAGACGTCAGCAAGCTTTACGGCGCGGGGCAAGGCGGCGAGCGCGGCGACGGCCATGACGCGTTCACGCTTGTGCTTGATCCCAATTTGCGGGTCATCGGCGCTGTCCCGCTCGGCGATCTGGATCGTCACAATCAGGTGTTGCGGAACTTTCTGGGCGCCATCCCCGATGTTGACGCCTATGCCGGCGTGCCGATGACCGCGCCCGTTTTGGTGATCCCCCGCGTTTTCGAGCCGGATTTTTGCCGCAAGCTGATCGGTGTTTATGAACGCCATGGCGGCAGGGATTCCGGCAGCATGTCGGAAAAGGACGGCATGACGGTCGGCAAGATCGACCATCATTTCAAACGGCGCATGGATTGCCATATCGAAGACGAAGAAATACGGGCGGCCATGCGTGCACGGATCACCCGGCGGATTGTGCCGGAGATATATAAAGTCTTTCAGTTCAATGTCACCCATATCGAGAGATATATCGTCGCCTGCTATGATGGCGAGCATCAGGGTTTTTTCCTGCCGCACCGTGACAACACAACCAAAGCAACCGCCCATCGGCGCTTTGCGTGCACGATCAATCTGAATGCTGAGGATTATGAAGGCGGCGATCTGCGGTTCCCTGAATTCGGCTCGCGCACCTATCGCGCGCCAACCGGCGGCGCCGTCATGTTCTCGTGTTCGCTTCTTCACGAAGCGACGCCCGTTACCAGCGGCAAGCGTTATGCGACGCTGCCTTTCCTCTATGACGCGCAAGCCGCAAAGCTCCGGCGGGAGAACGAAAAATTCCTGTCCAGCGAGATGATAAACATGAATGCGCCGGAAAAAGATGATGATGGCGCCGGCGACGATATGAATGCGTGATGGCCTGTCTGACGTGAAGCGACCCGCAGCCCGCGCGCGTTCATGATGGCGTAAAGGGCGCGTATCGGGTTTGGCGCTTTCAGGCGCCGCTTGTAAACCGGTCAGAATTAAGTGGCGTTTGCAGGAGACGCAGCCAATATAGTCGGCGATGGTGTGTGTTCGATCTCCACATATGACGGTATTCGCCAGCCTGACGCCGCCCGCTGCTGATGCGCCGTTCGTGATTTTCCTTTCCGGCGACGGTCTGGCGACCCGGTTTGAGACGCGCCTTGCGAACCTTCTGGCCTCGCGCGGCGTTGAA
The DNA here is from genome assembly GCA_041398145.1 of Parvularculaceae bacterium. Taxonomy (GTDB): domain Bacteria; phylum Pseudomonadota; class Alphaproteobacteria; order Caulobacterales; family Parvularculaceae; genus Amphiplicatus. The sequence goes on from JAWKVF010000001.1 coordinate 385,416, forward strand.
ACCGTGCTGTTCCGGTCGCTGCATTTTTTCTGGAATGAAAAAACCCCGCGCGAAGTTGCCGACGCCATTGAAGACGTGGCGGCCGACCATCGCCGGCATGACGACCATCGCCCGATCATCCTTGTCGGATATTCGTTCGGCGGCGCCATTGCGCCTTTTGCATTTTCTGAGATGTCAGCGGAGTTGCGGGGCGCGCTGCGGGCGATGGTGTTGCTGGCGCCGGCGAGCAAGGCCGACTTCGAGTTTAAGTTCATCTCATGGTTCAACATGTCATCGCGCGGTGCGCGCGACGTCTCGGCGAAACTCGACGAGTTATGTTCGGCGGGGTTGCACATTCTCACCGTGCACGGCGCGCGCGACGCCGCGCGGGCGAAGCCAGAAGACAATGGATCGTGCAAGACGCTGACATTGCCCGGCGGGCATGACTTCGGGCGCGACTTTGTCACGCTGGCCGATCTGATCGAAAATGCAGGAACAGTTGAATGACTGACGCCGACGCCGCCAACACCAAACGCGCCAGGGTTGTTCATGCGCTTGCGCGCGAGTCGATGTCGTGGCTGGCGCCGCGGCTGTCGGGGCTCATTGTTTTTCTTATCGGCGCCAGCTTGCTGCTCGCCGCTGCGGCGCCCGATGCGCTGGTGAATGTCCGCTACATTCGCCGCGCGCTGCCCTTGTCGGTGGTTGAGGCGTCGCATTTTGTGGCTTCGATCAGCGGCACATTGTTGATCATGCTGGCGTTCGGCGTGTGGCGCCGGCTCGGCGCGGCGTGGGTTGCGGCGATGACATTGATGCCGGTCGGCGCGCTCGCGGCGATATTGTTCGGCGCCCATTACTGGTACGCGGCGATGCTGCTCGCAGGCATTTTCGTCCTGTTCATCGCCCGCGACTCGTTCACCCGCCCGACCGCGCTCGCCGCCGCCGTCGCCTCGCCATCCGCCATCGCACTGGCGGCGGCGCTGGCGGTCGGCGTTGTCTGTCTCGGCTTGTGGAATTTTCGCGACGTCGCTTATCGCCACGATCTTTGGTGGACGTTCGCGTTCGACGGCCAGGCTTCGCGGTTCCTGCGCAGCGTTGTCGTCTCGTTCGTGGTGGTGTTGCTGGTGGTGCTGTGGCGCGCTCTTGCGCCGCCCGCCGCACCGCCATTGCCGGCGCTTGACGACGGGCTGCGCACGCGTCTTCGCGCCGCTCTCGCCGGCGCGACAAGCGGATATGTCGACGCCAATCTCGCTTTTCTCGGCGACAAGAGGTTCATCTTCTCCGACAGCGGCGAGACCTTTGTGATGTATGGCGTGCACGCACGCACCTGGATCATCATGGGCGCGCCCGCCGGCAAGCCGGACGAGGCGATAGAGGTGATGACGAAATTTCTGGATGCATGCGAGACGTATCGCGCCCAGCCGGTGGTTTATTCCTTCCGGCCCGACATGTTGCCGCTGATGCTGGAATTCGGACTGGTGGTCCGCAAGATCGGAGAAAGCGCCATTGTGCCGCTTGCCGGGTTCTCCCTCGACGGCAAGGCGCGGGCGAAACTGCGTCAGGCCAAGAGCCGTGGCGAACGCGACGGCGCCAGTTTTCGCGTTCTGACGGCGGAGGAAACCGTCGCTTGCCTCGACCGCTTGCACGCGATTTCCGATGAATGGCTTGCGCACCATCACGGGCAGGAAAAAGGGTTTTCCCTCGGCCGGTTCGAGCGCGCTTATCTCAGCGAGTTTCCGACCGCGGTGATTGAGCGCGCCGGCGAGATTGTCGCCTTCGCCAATTTGTGGACGATGGCGGCGGGCAAGGCGCTCTCCATTGATCTGATGCGCTATGGCGCGGGCGCCCCGCACGGCGCGATGGACTATCTGTTCGTCGAGCTGGCGCTGTGGGGGCGCGACAATGGTTACGTCTCGCTCGACCTTGGCATGGCGCCGCTGGCCGGCCTGCGCCGCGAGCGCGCCGCGCCGCTCACGTCGAAACTTGGCGCGGCGATCTATGAAAGCGCGGAGGATATTTACGGCTTTGAGGGGCTTCGAAAATTCAAGGAGAAGTTCGCACCGGAGTGGGAGCCGCTGTACGCCGCCGCCCGCGACGAGCTTTCCGTCGGCGCGGGCCTCGTGCGCGCCGGGCTGCTCACCAGCGGCGGGCTGAAAGGCGTGTTCGACCGCTAGGCGCACGGCGGATCGTCCGACCAGGGATGAAATCCTGATCGCCCTATCGCCGATTTTGCTGTTCGTGCGCGCCTGCGCCATTTTCATCTCCCGGTTTGGTTGCCTCGCCGCCGAGCGGCATTTCACCCGGTGAAGACAATAGGGCGCCCGCAAGGGAGGGGGATAAGTCGGGGGATAAGTGGCGGGATAAGTGGCGGGATAAATGGCGGGATAGATTTTTGTTTCCCAGCAATTTCAGCGCGTTAAATGGTTAACGCGTTTGGCGCTGTTTGCGCACGCTCGCTACACGCAGGCGGTGCGCACGTCCCGCCCCAATGCACGCGGATTGCGAAAACAGATGCCGCCGGCGCAACGAACGCTGCGGCGTCATCTGCGCAACTGGCGATTGGGTGGGTTTCGCTTCCGCCGCCAGCACACCCTTGCGACTTACATTGTCGAGCGTAAGCGAGAGTGAGCCCCCTAAATATCCAGCTCGTCGCGGACGAAGCTGGCGTTTTCCTGAATGAAGTGGAAGCGAGCTTCGGCCTTTTTGCCCATCAGCCGGTCGACGAGATCGGCGGCCTCGCCCTGGTGGTCGTCGGCGATGACGACGCGGGCGAGCGCGCGCGAGGCCGGGTTCATCGTGGTTTCCTTCAACTGCGCCGGCATCATTTCGCCAAGGCCCTTGAAGCGGCCGACCTCGACCTTCTGGTTCGACTTGAATTCCGACTTCAACGCCTTGTCGCGCGCGTCCTCATCCATGGCGTAGACGGTTTTTCCGCCTGCGGACAAACGAAACAGCGGCGGCTGCGCGAGATAGAGCCGGCCGGCGTCGATCATGTCTTTCATTTCCTGATAGAAAAACGTGATCAGCAGCGAGGCGATGTGAGCGCCGTCGACGTCGGCGTCGGTCATGATGATGATCTTGTCGTAACGCAGCTCGTCAATATCGAATTTCGCGCCAAGGCCGACGCCGAGCGCCTGCGCGATGTCCTGGATTTCCTGATTGGCGGTGATCTTGTCGCGCCCGGCGCTGGCGACGTTCAAGATCTTGCCGCGCAGCGGCAGGATGGCCTGCGTTGCGCGGTTGCGCGCCTGTTTCGCCGAACCGCCGGCGCTATCGCCCTCGACCAGAAAAATCTCGGTGCCGGTGCGTTCCTTCTGGCTGCAATCGGCGAGCTTGCCGGGCAGGCGCAGCTTGCGCGTCGCGGCGGCGCGGCTGACTTCCTTTTCGCGGCGCCGGCGCAAGCGGTCGTCGGCGCGGTCGATCACCCATTGCAGCAGGTCGTTGGCCTGTTTCGGGTGCGAGGCGAGCCAGTGGTCGAACGCCGGGCGCACGGTGTTTTCAACAATGCGCTGGGCCTCGGCGGTGGCGAGCTTGTCCTTGGTCTGGCCCTGAAATTCGGGGTTTCGGACGAACACGGACAATAGCGCGCCGGCCGTCGTCATCACGTCTTCGGCGGTGACATTGCCGGCCTTCTTGTTGCCGGCGAGATCGGCGTAGGCTTTCAGCCCCTTCGACAGCGCCGCGCGCAGGCCCGCCTCGTGGGTGCCGCCCTCCGGCGTCGGGATGGTGTTGCAATAAGAATGGATGAAGCCGTCTACCTCGTTTCCCTTGGCGCCGAATCCGGCCGCGCCCCAGGAGACCGCCCATTCCAGATTGCCGTGGCCGCCGTCTTCCTTGCGTTCGACGCGCCCGGCGAACATTTCGTCGGTGACGGTGGGCTTCTTGTCGACAAGACTGCGCAGATAGTCCGACAGCCCGGCCTCAAAACGGAACACCGCTTCGGCCGGGGTGTCGTCCTTGATGAGGTCGGGCGCGCACTTCCAGCGGATTTCAACGCCGCCGAACAGATAGGCTTTCGAGCGCGCCATCTTGTATAGCCGCGACGGCCTGAACGCCGCCCTTGCGCCGAAAATCTCAGTATCGGGATGAAACATCACCATGGTGCCGCGTTTGTTCGGCGCTGGGCCGGCGTCTTCCAGCTTGCTGCGCGGTTTGCCCTTTGAATAGGACTGGCGCCACATCTGGCGGTTGCGGCACACCTCGACGATGAGATCGTCCGACAGCGCGTTGACGACGGAAACGCCGACGCCGTGCAGCCCGCCGGAAGTGGCGTAGGCCTTGCCCTCGAACTTGCCGCCCGAGTGCAGCGTCGTCAGGATCACTTCCAGCGCCGACTTGTTCTTGAACTTCGGGTGCGGATCGACGGGGATGCCGCGGCCATTGTCGGTCACGGAAAGATAGCCGTCGGCGTGCAGCTCGACCTCGATGCGGCTGGCGTGGCCGGCGACCGCCTCGTCCATGGCGTTGTCGAGCACTTCGGCGAACAGATGGTGCAGCGCCTTTTCGTCGGTGCCGCCGATATACATGCCGGGGCGCTTGCGGACGGGCTCCAGCCCTTCCAGCACCTCGATGTCCTTGGCGGTGTAATCGCCGCCGCCGGACCCGGAAAACAGATCGTCCTGCGCCTTGGTTTTGCGTGCTCTCGCCATCGTCGACTTCTAACTCCGCTTGGGGAGGGGTCTGATAGGCCGAATCCGCCGGGGCCGCCAAGCGGGCGGGGAAAAAGAACCGCGAAATCCCGCCCGCGCGCCGCCGGCGAAAGCTGGCTGGTTGTCGGATGGAGGCGACACGACTGAACGGGTCGCCCGGGCGTGCGCCCGCCCGCAGGTCCTGACAAACTATAACGAATTCGTTATATGGGGAGGGAAGCTGACGTGCCGCAATTTCCCGGTTATGCGAGCGGTGCTGGATATCACGCCTTCGACGAGTTTGAGGCGCTGGAGGCCGGCCAGGAGCGCGAGTGGTCGCTGACCCTCGCACGATTGTGTCAGGTGATGCGGCTCGGCGTCGCCGAAGCGGCGAGCGATAATTGGAGCCCGCCCGATTTATTCATGTGCAAGTTCGGGCGCATCTCGACGATCTATGCGGTGAAGACCGCCGCAAATATCGGGGCTGACGTATTGGTGCTGGTGTGTGGCGATTTCGGTCCCGCACGCAATGTATCAAAGTATGAGGCGACAGCGCGTGTGCGGCTCGCCGAGGCGATTTTTTAGGAGGCTGCAAATGATGGCCGGAAAAGTTGAAATGAAAAAGAAGCGCGCGGCCAAACACCAGCCGCGCCGGCCGACGGCACGCGATCTCTTCGGCGGCAAGCCGAATCGCCGCGCGCGTTTTGAAAAAGCCGAATACGCGATGGAGGCGGCGCGGCTCATCCGCATGATGCGCGTTAAGGCGGGTCTCGATCAGAGCGAGCTGGCCGCGCGTCTTGGTGTGTCGCAACCCCGGGTAAGCACGCTCGAACAAGGCGGCGGTGCAGAAGGGCCGGGTTATGCGACCGTACGTCTCGTGGCGGAAGTTTGCGGCATAGACTGGCGCAATCCGATTGACCTGGCCTCTGAAAGCGTCGCCGGCGCAGCGCTTGATGGCGGTGTGTAATGGACGGCGCAGCGTTGCGCGAAATACTGGGGCTCACTTCGGCGTCCTGCCCGTTCATTGGTATGCTGATTGATGAGCATGGCGGCAAGAGCGCCGGCGCGCTCAATGATGTGAATCCCTTGCACGAACGCGAACAAGACATGCCTGAGCGGGCGAAATTTCACCTGCGCCGTCGTTCTGCGCGTGGGTATGCCGGGCTTTGCCTGAAAGTTTTTGGCAGGATGTTTCTGGCGGCGGCGACAGCGTCTTTAGCCCTGAGCGTGGCCCGGTAGCGCCAATCGTCCGCACTAGGCGCAATAATCATTCCATGTTAAAAATCACGCTTCCAACAGGGAGGGAGTGATGAGCATTATAACTGGCGAAAAGACGCCCTGGCATTTGTGGGCGGTCGGCGTATTCGGCGTTTTGTGGAACGGATTTGGCTGTTTCGATTATGTGATGACCACGACAAGGGGCGCAGAATACATGCGCGCGGCCGGCATGTCAGACGCGCAGATCGAGCACCTGCTGGCGGCGCCGGCATGGATGACCGCGGTGTGGGCCGTCGGCGTGTGGGGCGGGCTCGCCGGGGCGGTCCTTTTGCTGTTGCGCTCAAAACTCGCCGTGCCGGTGTTTATCGTCTCGCTCGCCGCTTATGTCGCGAGCCTTGTTTATGCCTATGCGATCGCGCCAATGCCTGGCGACAGCGCCGCCATGATGGTGATTCAGGCGATTATCTTTGGCGGATGCGTCTTCTTCATTTGGTATTCGTCGCGCGCGAAATCGACCGGGCTTTTGCGTTAACCGGCAGTCACACCGCTTTGCCGCTGCGGCCCTCGCCCGCGGCGAAGCGCGCGGCGCCCGCGGCGGTTTCGCCGGACTGTACCGTTTCGACGCCGCCACGGAACTCATTCGCCAGCGCCTCGCGCTGCGGCAACGACCATTGCGCCAGCGCTGACGCGCGGTCATTGCGCAAACAGGTCTGGGGAAAGCGCGCGATTTCCTTCGCCAGTCGCCTGGCGCCGGCGAGCGCCGCGCCCGGCTCGGCAAGGCGGTTGGCGAGGCCGATGCGCAGGGCCTCGCCGGCGTCGACGCCGCGGCCGGTGAGGATCATGTCCATCGCGTGCGAAGCGCCGACAAGGCGCGGAAGGCGCACCGTGCCGCCGTCGATCAGCGGCACGCCGAACCGGCGGCAGTAAACGCCGAACGTCGCATCGCGCGACGCAACGCGCATGTCGCACCATAACGCCAGCTCCAGCCCGCCGGCGACGGCATTGCCTTCAACCGCGGCGATCACCGGTTTTGACAAAACCATCCGTGTGGGGCCCATCGGGCCGTTGCGGTCAAAATCTTCCTCGCCCGCGTCGATGCGGTTGCCGCCGCCTTCCGCGATCGCTTTCAAATCCGCGCCGGCGCAAAAATGCCCGCCCGCGCCGGAAAGGATCGCAACCGACATATCGTCATCGGCGTCGAACGCGGCGAACGCCGCAACCAGCGCGTCGGCGGTCTTGCGGTCGACGGCGTTGCGGCGTTCAGGCCGGTTGATGGTGACGATATAAACCGGGCCGTCGATTTCGGTCAGGATGGGAAGCGGGTCGTGGCGCATGGCGCAAGTCTGGCGCAACCGGCGCGGCGAGCGCAAGCGCGACGTGCATTCCCCGGCGAAGTGGAAACCGTTTCGTCGCGAGAAGTCACGAGACTATGCGATCAAGAAACAGATGGCGCAGCCGGGCAAATTTACCCCGCAGCGGGTGATGAGATACGACGGGCCGCCCTTTGGAGGGCGGCCCGAATAGAAAGTTCACCGTAAGTTTGGTGCAAAAGTACCAGAATGCGTTTCTACTGACACTCGCTCCCGACTTTGCAATCGCGGCGCCAATGACGAGGCCGCGCCGGATCGCTAGCTGTGTTAAGGTAAATGCCGCAGAATCGCGTCAAGCTGATTCGCCGTTAAAGACCCGGATCCGCCATGGCCGCCACGATCACCGAGCCGTTGACCTTGCCCTGCGGGGTGCGCCTGAAAAACCGGCTGGTCAAAGCCGCCATGACCGAGGGGCTGGCGGACGAAAATAACCGCGCGACCGGGCGCCACGGCGTGCTTTACCGGCGCTGGGCGGACGGCGGCGCCGGGCTGTTGATCACCGGCAATATCATGGTCGACCGGCGCTATCTTGAACGGCCGGGCAATGTCGCCATTGACGGCGAGCCGACGGCGGAGGCGATGCGGGCGCTTGAACACTTTGCACAAGCCGCGACCGACGCCGGGGCCGAAGTGATGGTGCAGCTTTCCCACCCCGGACGGCAGACGCCTTCCTATGTCGCCAAGACGCCGGTGGCGCCGTCGGCTGTCGCGCTCGGCCTGCCGGGGGGGCAGTTCGGCGCGCCGCGCGCGCTTTCCCATGATGAAATCATTGATGTCATCGCGCGCTTCGCCAACGCGGCCTCGGTCGTCAAGGCGGCGGGGTTTTCCGGCGTGCAGGTGCACGGCGCCCATGGGTATCTGATATCGGAATTTTTGAACCCGCTCGCCAACCGCCGCACCGACGAATGGGGCGGCCCGCTTGAAAACCGCGCAAGGCTGTTGCTGAAAACCGTCGCCGCCGTGCGCGCGAAAGTCGGTTCGGGGTTTCCGGTGTCGGTGAAGCTCAATTCCTCCGACTTTCAAAAGGGCGGGTTTTCGTTCGACGAATGCCTTCAGGTCATCGACTGGCTGAACGAGGAGGGGATCGACTTTCTTGAAATTTCCGGCGGGTCTTATGAGCAGCCGAAGATGATGGACATGAGCGGGCTTGATGCGTCCGTCGAAGAACGACCGCGCGCGTCGACCATGGCGCGCGAGGCGTATTTCATTCAGTACGCGGAAGAAGCGGCGCGCGCGGCGAAAATGCCGTTGATGGTGACCGGCGGGTTCCGCTCGCGCGCCGGCATGGATTCAGCGCTCGCCTCCGGCGCGGCGGACCTTGTCGGCATTGCGCGCCCGCTTTGCGTCGACCCTGATGTGGCGCAAAAACTTCTCAGCGGTGAAATCGGCGAAACCCCGCGCTGGGAAAAAACCCTGCGTCTTGGCGGCGGGTTCTGGGGGCCGGGCTCGCCCAATGCAACGATCAAGGCGGTGAACGGGTTCGCCGCCATGGCGTATTTTTACAAAAACATTTTCCGTCTCGCAGACGGCGCGCCGCCGCGGGAGAAAATGGCGCTTTTGCCGGCCTTTGCCAGCCTTCAGATGCACGAGCGCAAAGCCGCAAAACGCCTCATCCGGGGGTGAGGATGCAGCGGAGACGAGGCGCGGCAGGCCCCAAAATTTTTGATGGAGCCTGTGGTGAACCGGTGTTGGTTACTGTCCGCCTAGTGGGGCTGGATAGCAATTTGCATTCAATCTAAATCGCGAAATTGCTCTAACTATTTGTTGGGTCGCATTTTCTTGCGACGAACCGGTTCCCACTTCGTCGGAAAATGCTCTAGCCGCGCGTCAGCCTGACCACGGCTTCGTCAAGGCTTTGCAAAAACCGCGAGCGGTCCTGTTTTGAAAACGGCGCCGGGCCGCCGCCGACGCCGGATCCGTCGCCGCTGCCGCGCAAATCCTGCATGATGGCGCGGGTGGCGATGGCGGCGCCGATCGAATCGGCGGTGAACGGTTTGCCGTTGACGCCGATCACCGTCGCGCCGTTTTTCAAACAGCGATCCGCAAGCAGAATATCGGCGGTGATCACGATGGACCGCTCGTTCGCCGCGTCGGCGATGTAATCATCGGCGGCGTCAAACCCGTCGCTGACGACGGCGCGCGCGACCAGCGGATGATCGGGCAGGCGAAGATAGCTGTTGGCGACGACGGTGACGCCAACCTGATGGCGAAACGCAACCTTGTAGACTTCCTCCTTCACCGGGCAGGCGTCGGCGTCGACAAGAATGTGCGTGTGCGGCGCAGGCGCGTTCATCATAAGGGCGCCGCCGTCGAATTCGCGCGCCGTCGCGCCATGGCGCCCAGTTTCAGACGAGCCATCCGCGCGCCGTTGCAATGATCGACAGCCACAGCAGGGCGAGGGCGAACGCCAGCACCAATACCGGCAGCACCACCGCCTGTGCCCCGAGCGCGGTCATCGCATCCGACAGCAGGAAGGTATAGGTGTTCTGGGCGAGAATGCCGGCAAGCGACACCCAAAAGGCGGTTTTGGCGAGCTTGCGGCCCATCAATAAAAGGACGCAGCCGGCCGCGCCGCCAAATACCGCGATCGCATAAGCGGCGATCACCCATATCGGCAGGTTATCGATGAGCGCGCGCTGCATCTCGGGCATCGCGGCCAGCGCCTCGGGGCTGATCGTCACCTGCTGGATATAGGCGAACACGCCCAGCAGATTCCAGATCAGGCCAAGGCCGGATGCGATGAAAAACCAGATCGGCGGTTTGACGGTTTGCGTCGCCATGGCGGGGTCCCTCCCAGAACTTGCGATTTGCAATGAATGTTAGCTGATTTGCAAAAGCGCTGTCACGCGCCTTTGCCGGTCAGCGGCCAGTTGTCCTTATGCATTGATTTCGGCGCCATCGGCGCCATCAGCGTGAACAGCGCAAGCTGCATGCGCGCGGCGAAAGTGACGCGCCCGGTTTCCATATAGGCCTTGAAATTCCCGACGATGAATTTCGCGCCCTGATCCATCGACTTTTCGCTCTTCGAGCCGGCGACGATGTTCTCGGTGATCAGGCAGAATTCAACGCCGTTCGGTGTTTCCTTCAGGGTATAGGTGACTTTTGACGGCGCATCGTCGTTCGATGTCAGACGAAAACTGTGCGACAACAGGTGCGGCGGCTGCATTTCCAGGAACTCGCCGACAACGGCGACGGTCTTGTCGTCTTGCGCCAGCATGCGATAGGGCTGGCCGGGCGCCATGTCGGGCGTGTCCCAGCTTGAGTCCCAGAAAAACGGGCGCGGCGCGGTGCGTTTGACCAGCTCCGACCACACGGTTTCAATCGGCGCATTGATCAGCACACGATAGATCTGGCGGTCGGCGTATTTCTTGTCAGTCATTTTTCGATCCCCTTTTGGCCGGCGTCGCGTGTAGTTCGCTCGCCCGGGCTTCGGCGAGATATTTCAGGCGCGTCAGTTCGCCAGCCCAATAGGCGCTGTAATCGGTGGTCCAGCGGTCATAAATCATCTGGATCGGCGCCGCGTTGAAATACAGCCGCCTGGTGCGCCCGTCCTTTTGCGAAATCAGCAGATCCGCCTGTTCAAGCACCGCAAGGTGTTTCATGACGGCGATGCGGCTGACGTCGAAATGCGCCGCGATTTCGCCGACCGCGGCGCCGGGATTTTCCTTTACGCAGTCGAGGATGCGGCGGCGGGTTTCATGGGCGAGGGCGGTGAACACCGCGTCCATGTCGCGGTCCGAAATCGAAGCGTTCCATTTGTCTTCTGCCTGTTTCATAGGTAACTTAAAGGTTACATGAAATTCCGCCCGCGTCAAGCGCGCGTCATCGCCTTGTCAGGGCGCGGGCGTTTCGGCGGCGCTATCGCCCAGGCTAAAATCCATGTTCTAATGGAAGGGGCTGATCCGCCCGTTACCGGAGTCGTTGAAATGTTATCCGACATATTGGCGACGTCGCCGTGGCAGATGTGGGCGACGCTCGCGATTATCGCCGGGACAATCACGGCTTACGCAAGCGACCGGTTTTCGATGGAGCTGGTCTCGATTGCGACATTGGTTGTCATGCTCATGTTGTTTGATCTGGCGCCGCTGACGAACGCCGCGGGCCGGCAAACGCTCACGACCGAGGCGCTGTTGTCAGGCTTTGCCGAGCCGGCGCTGGTCGCCGTCATGTGCCTTCTGGTGTTGGGACAGGGATTGTTTCAGGCGGGAACCATGGAGACGCCGACCCGCTACCTCCTGCATGCGCTCAATCGCGGCGGGCCGATTGTTATTATCGCGGTGTTCGCACTGGTCTTGCTGACCAGCGGGTTTCTCAACGATACGCCTGTCGTCGTCATGTTCCTTCCCATCATCGCCGCACTGGCGTCCGAGGGCGGGATATCCGCCTCGCGATTGATGATGCCGTTGTCGTTCATTGCGCTGTTCGGCGGCATGACGACGATCATCGGCTCGTCCACGAACATTCTGGCTGCGGGCGTTTACAAGGGCGTCACCGGCGACGCCATCGGCTTTTTCGAGCTGACGCCGATGGCGCTGGTGATCGCGGCGACAGGTCTCGTCTACCTTGGGACCGCCGGCAGGATGCTGCTGCCCCGGCGGCGGCCTGAAACCTCGGATGACGATTCAGAGAACCGGCAGTTCATTGCGCAGTTTGACGTCACAAAGGACCATTTTCTGAATGGTCAGCAATCGGTTTCGGGGTTGTTTCCCGACCTGCGCGATGTGACGGTCAGAATGATCAACCGGCATGAGACGACGATCCTGCCGCCGTTCGACGATCTGACTCTCTCGCCGGGCGACATTGTGATCGTCGGGGCGACACGCAAAACGCTGACGGCGCTGTTTAAAAGAAATCCCGACCTTGCAAAAGACGCGCTCGCCGAAATCATGCTGGACGACGAAAAGTCTGAAACGCGGTTGGGTCGATTGTCGATTGTCGAGGGAATTGTCACGCCTGGAAGCCGTATGGTCGGGCAATCAATCGGCCAGTTGAGTTTTCACTATAAGACCAATTGCACGATCATCGGCATTGAACGGCGCAGCCGCATGCTGCGCCGCGAACTTCGGAATATTCGTCTTGAAGCCGGCGATGTTCTGCTTATTCTTGGTGCGGTGGACGATGTTCGCGCCCTGCAGCCGGATCGCGATTTTGTGCTGCTGACGCAGTCGATGACGGATATACCGCCGCCGGGCCGCGCACTTCTTGCCGGGGTGATCTTTATCGGCGTCGTTGCGGGCGCAGCCTTCGGGCTTGCGCCCATCGCCATTACCGCTTCGGCGGGGGTTTTCCTGATGCTGGCGACGGGATGCCTCAATTTTCGTCAGGCGGCGCGGGCTTTTGATCGGCGTATTTTCTTCCTGATCGGCACGTCGCTGGCCATGGGGCTTGCCTTGCAGGAAACCGGGGGCGCGGCATTGTTCGGCAGCCTGATCGCGCCAATTGGAAGTGCGTTCGGCGCCGCCGCGCTCATCTCCATCGTTTTTTTGATCAGCGCTGTTTTGACCAATGTGCTCTCCAACAATGCAACCGCGGTGTTGCTGACGCCGATTGTCGTCAGCGCCGCGGAGGTGGCCGGTATTTCGGCCCTGCCGCTTGTGTTGACCGTGATCTACGGCGCCAACTGCCCGTTCGCGACGCCGATCGCCTATCAGACAAACCTGCTCGTGATGTCGCCCGGCCATTATCGATTCAGCGATTTCATGCGGGTGGGCATTCCGCTGATTGTGTTGATCTGGGTTGTGTATTCGTTCGTCGCGCCGGTTTACTTCTCGGCAGTGGGAAAACTATAGCCCATCCTGTAGGGCCGTATGCTGACTAATCCGTATAGGTCGGCTGCACGATCCGGGTGATGATGTTTGTGTTGAGCCGGCGAACATTGGCGCCGTCGGCGGTCGCGGCGTAAAGCACATCGGCTGACGGGGTGCGCGCCGCCGGCCCGGCCGAATACACAAGCCTGGTGCTGTCGGCCGACCAGTCGAAATCGACAACCTCGTCGCCGGCAAGAGAATCGCTGATTTCAACACGTCCCGTGCCGTCGCGATTGGCGACGTAAAGCTGGACCACCGTGTCGGTGTCGATATCGGCGGTATAGGCAAGCTTTGCGCCGTCCGGCGACCAGGCGAAGTCAAGAATGTCGGCGGTGGCTGGCAGTGTCTGGTTGATCTTGGTGGTCGCGCCGCCGGCGCGTACGACATAAAGCTCAAAGACATTGTCGGCATCGCGTTCGGCGATAAAGGCGAGCGTGTCATTGCTGCCGGGGCGCCATTCAAACTGACGAATGGTCCGGCCCGGCGCGGCGAGCGAGGCGAGAATCCGCGCCGACGCGCCGGCGTCGCCGGCGCGAATTTCAAGATCGGCCGCGCCGCCCGGCGAGGTCTGCTCCAGATACGCCACCTGTGATCCGTCATCGGACCATTTGCACTCGCTGTTGATATGCCCGGTATTGCTGAGAACGACGTTATTGGCGGCGCCGACCGCCGGGTCGCTGGTGCGGATGTTGAACCCGGCGCCATTGTCGATGTTGTAACAGACGCGATGCGAAGTCGGCGACCAGCGCGCATTGTTGACCAGATTGTTGGCGCCGACCAGGCGATAGCCGCCGGCGGCCGTCGCATCGGGATAGATGTTGAGGCCGAATGCGTTGACGTCGCCGGCGCCGTCGGACGAACTGACGCGCGCGACCTCGGTCAATACATAAGCGCCGTCCGGCGACCACTGGGCGTTGCGCGTTTCAACGCCGGGCGGCGAGCCGACCGAGCCGTTGACCTTGGCCGGGTTCGCGCCGTCGCGGTCGACGACAAAGGTTTGCTTTGCGAGCGTTTGTGGAAACGGCGCTTCGAAATTGCCGGAGTAAACGAGGCGGCGGCTGTCGGGCGACCAGTCGAAATCCGAAACGCTGCTGACGCCGCCGCTGACCGGCGTGACGCGCACGCGCGTTCCGCCTGAAATCGCGCTGACATAGAGCCGCAGCGGAAAAGCGGAGTTGGGATTGCCGGTATAGGCGACCCATTGACCGTCGGGCGATATCTTAAAGGCGGCGATCATCGTGCCGGGGTTTGCCGGGGCGTTGCTCAGCCGGGTCTGGCCCTGAACGTTGTCTTGTGCGGCGTAGAGGAATTGCGGGCTGGTGCTGGAAGCGGTTTCGACGCCGACAAAGGCGAGTGTTTCGGCGGTGCGTGTCGGCGGCGGGGTCGGTCCCGGCCCCGGCGTCGGCGCCCCGCCGCCGCCCGACCCCGAGCCGCCGCAGGCCGATAAGGCGAGCGCCATGGCGGCGCTGACAAACAGGCCGCGCGACGTTTGGCCGGACATGCGTGAGGCGCAGGCGCGAGGCGGCAACAGACCGAGGGTAGACTGGATAAACATGTACGGCATCCCTTTGCTTGTTGCTCCCGTAATTTTCAGGAGCTTCACACCGACAAGCAGGTGCGTGCGGCGTTTTCGATCATCGCGCCGGAGGAAAGTTGAAAATTTCTTCCGCGCTCGACGATAAAGCTTTGAAATGCTAGAGCAATTTGCATGGACAGTCGGATCGAGATCACCGGCCTGCTGAACGACTGGGGCAAGGGCGACGCCGGCGCCGGCGAGGCGTTGACGCCGCTGGTTTATGACGAGCTTCACCGTTGCGCCGAGCGCCTGTTTCGCGGCGAAAGGCCGGGCCATACGCTTCAGCCGACGGCCCTGGTGCATGAAGCCTATGCGCGTCTTGTCTATGTCGATGTTTCGTGGCGCGACCGCGCGCATTTTTATGCGCTTGCCGCGCGCATGATGAAACGGCTGCTGATTAATCACGCCAATGCGCGCCTTGCCGCCAAGCGCGGCGGCGACGCCGTCCATGTCACGCTGAACGAGGAGCAGGCCGCGTGCATTGATGCGCCGCTGATCGAGCTGACCGACGCGCTCGCCGAGCTTGAGGCGACGGATGCCCGCAAGGCGGAGCTGATCGAGCTAAAATATTTTGGCGGTCTCACCACCGAGGAGATCGCGGCGGTGACCGGCCTGTCGGTCGCCACCATTGGCCGGGACCTGAGATTCGCCAGGGCCTGGCTCAAGGATAAATTGTCCGGCGAGCCATGATCGAATCCGCCGCCATTTGCTGCGTAAGATGGATGAGGTGCCACGCAGATGACGTCGGACGAATTCAAACAGGTTGAAGATGCGTTCGCCCGGGCCGTCGCGCTTGAAGGCGACGCGCGGGCGCATTTCGTCGACGAGTTTGCGGCGCGCCACCCGGCGCTCGGGCCGAAATTGCGCCGGCTTCTGGCCGCGGATGGCGTTGCGGCGGACACCCTTGGCGCGCCCGTCGCCGCTTCGGTAAAGGCGCTGTCGGATGAGTCCGCCGATGCGATGATCGGGACCATGGCCGGCGTCTGGAAAATCGTCAAACGCATCGGCGCCGGCGGCATGGGCGCGGTGTTTCTGGCGGAGCGCACCGATCAGCAATTTACCCAGGCCGCGGCGGTGAAAATCATGACCGCGCAATTGCTGGACGAAAATTCCGGCGCGCGGTTCCGGGCGGAGCGCCAGATCCTCGCCAATCTCAATCATCCCAATATCGCGACGCTGATCGACGGCGGCGCCACGCAATCCGGCCTGCCGTTCCTGGTGATGGAATATGTCGACGGCGTGCGCATCGACCAATATTGCGACCGGCATGAACTCCCGATTGAGCGCCGGCTGAAGCTGTTCGCAAAGGTTTGCGAAGCCGTCGATTACGCACATCGCAATCTTGTCGTGCACCGCGATCTGAAGCCGAGCAATATTCTGGTTACGCAGGAAGGCGAACCGAAACTGCTCGATTTCGGCATCGCCAAGCTGATCGAACCCGGCGCATACGAAGCCGCGCGTGCGGTGACGCGCGCTGGCGGGCGGATGATGACGCCGGAATATGCAAGCCCCGAACAGGTGCGCGGCGAGCCGGTTTCGGTGGCGAGCGATGTTTACGCCCTCGGCGTGTTGCTGTTTCGTCTGTTGACGGGGCAATCGCCTTACGGGGCGTCGGCGACGACGCCGCACGACATTGAACGCGCAATTCTTGACGCCGACCCGCAGCGGCCGAGCACGGTTGTGACGCAACTCTTGTCGTCCGCCGATGCAGACGCCGCCTCGTCCGAAGCGCTCGGGCGCGCGCGCGCCGTCTCGCCCGACCGGCTGCGCCGCCGCCTTGCCGGCGATCTCGACAATATCGTTCTGAAATGCCTGCAAAAGGACGCGCAGCGGCGCTATGCGAATGTGCGCGATCTTTCAGATGATATCGACCGCTTTCTTGGCAACCGGCCGGTGATCGCGCGCGGCGACGACTGGTTTTACAAGGCGCGCAAATTCGCGCGGCGCAATGCGCAACCCCTGATCGCCGCCAGTGTCGTCCTTGTCGCCATTGTCGCTCTGACGGCGTATTACACCGCGCGACTGGCCGAACAGCGTGATCGCGCGGAACTGGCCGCGGCGAAAGCGACAGCGGTCTCGGAATTTCTCGCCAATGTGTTCAAAAGCGCCGACCCGCATCTGGCGAAGGGCGATGAAATCACGGCGCTTGAACTGCTGGCGCAGGCGCAGGCGCGGCTGGACGAACTTGACGGTCAGCCGGAACTTCAAGGCGCGATGATGCAGATTATCGGCGACACCTATCGCTCGCTTGGCGATTCTGTGCGCGGCCAGGCGCTTTTGGAAAAATCGCTCGCCCTGCGCGCCGATACGATTGACGCCGAGCCGCTGGGGCAGGCGGCGTTATTCCGTGATCTGAGCGAAGCGTACCGGGCGAATGAAAACTACGCCGCTGCGGAAAACTTCGCGCGCCGCGAACTGGCGATTCTCGAACGCGAACTGCCGCCGGACGCTCCACAGTTTCACTATAGTTATGGCCGGCTTGCGGTTGTCCTCGCCGACCAGAAACGCAAGGCCGAAGCGGCGGAAATGGTGCGGCGGGCAAGCGAGGCGAAGCTCGCCGCTGATCCGGCGCCGGATTCGGCCTATGTCGATCTGATCGGCAATCTGGCGCACATGCTGGTCGATACAGGCCGTCTGCAAGAGGCGGGCGCCGTTCACGAGAAAGTCATCCGCCTGTCGCGCGAAATCGACGGCGACATGCATCCCAACACGCTGATCCGTTTGGGGAACTATGCGAGATATCTCACCGCTTATTGGCGTTTTGACGAAGCGGCGGCGGTGTATGCTGAAATCATCGACAAGGGCGTGCAGGTGTGGTCGCCCGAACATGGCCTCATTGCGCGTTGGCTCGGCAATCGCGCCAGCATTCTCGGCGATCTCGGCCGTTTTGAGGAGGCGCGCCGCGATCATCTGCGATCCATAGAGATCTCTGTTGCAGCGGATGGCGAGACGGCGGCGCGCACCATGGCCCGGGTGCGGATTTATGCGGGTATGCTGATTGATATGGGCGAGTTGGCCGAAGCGGAGAGTTTGTTGGCGGGCGTGCACGAACGCGCGCGGCAAGAATTCGGCGACGAAGGTTATGAACTCGCCAATATCGAAATCCAGATGGCGCGGCTGGCCAATCGTCGAGGCGATTTCGCCGACGCCGAACCGCTGTTGCGCCGTGCCTTGCGCGCCAGCTCAAATCTTTCGGCGCAGCCTTGGGCCGTCGCTGAACAAGAACTGGCGACAAGCGTTTCCGGGCAGGGCCGCCATGACGAAGCGATCACCGCAATCGAAGGCGTGATCGCATCGCGGCTTGTCGCTTTCGGCGGGGAAGCCGCGCCGATGGCGGGGAATTATCGTGTCGCCTCCGCCGTTTATCGCCGCGCCGGCGATATGGCGCGCGCGGTCGATTATGGCGCGCGCGCGCATCGTCTGGCGCGGGCCGCCCTGCCCGAAGGGAACTGGATCGCCGCGCAATGCAGCGCCGCCTATGCCGAGGCGTTAATGTCCGCCGGCCGGGGCGAGGAATCGGCGGCGATGGCGATTGCGGCGCATGCGGGCCTTGCCGCTGCTTTCGGCGCTGACGATCCGCGCGCCGTGGCGATGCGGACGCTGATAGACCGCGCCCGCCTTTGAAGAGATTCCGGTAAAGCGTGGTGCTGGCGCGGCGGACCGTGTCCCCAACCGTTTCAAGGGCTATTGTTATAATATCCCCTACGGCCTATCATCGCGCCGGCGGCGGGTTTAACGCGCCGACCGGCAAGAGGGGCCGTCGATGGGCCCGGCGATGGGATTGGCCAGTGCGACCGTGGTTTTGCGATCAACCGGTTGAGTTGAGCCCGCTTTTGCGTGGCGAGCGGTCGCGCTTTGCGGCTGTCGCCATCTTCTACCTCGTTGCGCAATTGCTGGTCGCCGCCCATGCCCCGACATTCGCCGGCGACTTTATCGACCATATCCCGAACGAATGCGCGGCGTGCCTTGCCGGTGCGGCGGTGGACGACCCGTCCGCCAACGGTCCGGCGCTGGTGCGGGTCGTCTATTTGCTGGATCCTGCAACGGCGCCCGCGCCGGTCGTGCACCATGCGGTGGCGGTTGTTAGCGCCGCGTCGCCCCGCGCCCCGCCATCCATCTGAACGCCTTGAACATGCCGTGCCGTCGGTGCGCCTCGTGCGTCGCCGCCGGCTTGCCTTCAATTCGTTTGGAATGGACTGGATATCGTGAAATCAAAATTATACTGGCGCCTCACCGCGTCTGCTGTCGTTCTTGGCCTGCCCGGTTTTGCGGCGGCGCAGGAAGATGTTTATCGCGACGAAATCGTCGTCACCGCATCACCGCTCGGGCGTACCGCCGATGAAACCATCGTCGGCACGACGGTCGTCGCTGCTGACGACCTTGCGCGCAATCTCGACAACTCCATCGGCGAGACCTTGCGCAAACAGCCGGGCATTTCGTCGTCGTTTTTCGGTCCCGGCGCGTCGCGTCCGGTCATTCGCGGCCTTGGCGGCGACCGCATTAGCGTGCTCGATTCCGGGATCGGCTCGATTGACGCGTCGTCGACAAGCCCCGACCACGCCGTGGCGGTGGAGCCGGCGATGGCGGAAAAGATCGAGATTGTCCGCGGCGCGGCGACCTTGCTGTACGGCTCGTCCGCGGCGGGCGGCGTCGTCAACGTGTTCAGCGGGCGCATACCGGACCATCTGCCTGAGGACGGCGTCGACGGCGCGCTGCGCATCGGCCGGTCAAGCGTCGATGACGGCGTCGACGCGGCGGGCGGATTCGATATCGATCTCGGCCAGGCTGGAGCGGGGAATTTCGTTTTCCACGGCGAGGGGTTCTATCGCACCGCGGATGATTACAAAGTGCCGGGCTTTGTTGAATCGGCGCGGTTGCGCGCGTCGGAAGAAGACGACGGCCTTGACGCCCATGATGAGGAAGAAGAAGCCTACGGCGTCGTCGAGAACACCAGCCTTGAAACCAAGGGCGGCGGCGCCGGGCTGTCTTATGTTTTTGACAATGGCTTTATCGGTGTGTCGGGCACGGCCTTGAACACCGAATACGGCGTGCCGGGCGCGCACGGCCACCATGATGAAGAAGACGGCGGCGGCGGCGCAGAAGAAGAGGGCGGCGTCACGATTGCACTGAAACAGCGGCGCATTGATCTGAATAGTGAACTCGACGCCGATTTCCTGATATTTGAGAAGGCGAAATTGCGTGTCGGTTACGCTGATTATACGCATACTGAAATTGAACCGACTGGCGAACCCGGCACGGTTTTCGCCAATGAAGGCGTCGAAGGCAGGCTGGAGCTGGTGGAGAAACAGCGCTCCCTCGGCGGCGGCGAGCTTCACGGCGCGGTCGGCCTTCAGTGGAAAATTCGCGACTTTTCCGCGATTGGCGAAGAGGCTTTCGTGCCGCCGTCAAAATCGCGCCAGCTCGGATTCTTCGCCCTGAAAGAATACCAGCATGGCCCGCTGCGCTTTGAAGTTGGCGGGCGCTATGAGGCGACGCGCCATCGCGCCGATGACTTGAACCTGAACCGAAACTTCGATGCGTTTTCGGTGTCGGCGGGCGTCGGCTACCAACCGGCGGACTGGGCGTTTTTCGGCGTCACCGGACTGCGCACCGAGCGCGCGCCCTCGACGGAGGAGCTGTTCTCAAACGGGCCGCACCTGGCGACCGGCGTTTACGAGGTTGGCGATCCTGATCTCGGCAAGGAGACGGCGCGCGGCGTCGAGGCGACGGCGAAGCTCGGCGGCGACGCGTTGTCAGTGGTCGTCAACGGGTTTTACACCTCATATCGCGATTTCATTTTTGAAAATGCGACCGGCGTCGATATCGACGTTGACGGCGAGCTGACCCCCGAATTCCGGTTCGAGGCGACGGACGCGACCTTCAAGGGGTTCGAAGCGCAACTGGACGCGGAATTGTTCGATCTCGGCGCTTTCCATTTCCATTCGCACGCAGCAGTGGATTATGTGCGCGCAACGGCGAAGAATTCTCCGACCGGCAACCTGCCGCGAATACCGCCGGCGACCGGATTGTTTGCGCTGGAGGCGAATTCGCCCTCGCTTGATGTTCGCGGCGAGATTGAAACCGCGCTGGCGCAAAAGAAGACCGGGTTCAGCGAACTTCGCACCGACGGCTACACCATGTACAATATGTATGTGACGGTGCGGCCGATGGGGGCGGACAGTCCGATCGCCGTACGGCTCGCCGCGATGAACCTTTCCAACGAGGATGCGCGGCTGCACACGTCGTTCCTGAAGGAAATCGCGCCCCTGCCGGGCCGAAACTTCAAAGTGTCGGTTCAGGGCGCATTTTGAAGCGTTTCCAGGCGAAGTGTGTGCGGTTCGCCGTCCGGAAACGCGTCAAAACAAGACCTTAAAGCGACGCCCTGATTCCGTTTGAACCGGCGACGCTTTAGCGCGACCTGAAAAATGCACGACTTGCCGATTGCATCAGGGCCGCTCGCGTTATGAAATGCGAGCGGCGTTTGCACGCCGCGTTCTATGCCTCAGATAACCTTGATGTTCGCCGCTGCGGTCTTGCCGCGTTCTTCGGCGAGGTCATAGCTGACCGCCTGATCGTCGTTGAGCCCCTGCAAGCCCGCTTTTTGAACGGCGGTAATGTGAACGAACACATCCTTGCCGCCGTCATCGGGCGTGATGAAGCCATATCCTTTCGTGGTGTTGAACCACTTCACTTTTCCGGTCGCCATGCGTCGTCTCCTGTCTACGGCGTGTGCGTCGCAATCTGCAGCGGCGCTGGGCAGCAACCATGTCTTGGAGCGTTAAGACAATTGGCCGAAGGCTGTTAGTCTGGCAGGCCGGTCAAAACAGGATCGCAAGTGAAGTAAAATAGTGCGCCGTGCCGACGTCAAGCCAATTCAGGATGAAGGTCGCGCCATGTTCAAACATAAGTTGTATTGTACGGATCAGTTTGAAATAGGGGAAGGAGAGCCTTTCGAGACCATTCGCAGGTCCTGTCCGCCGCGATTGAGCACGGTGTTGCCCGACATGACCGGCGCCGTGCGTGTATCATTTCGCAACAGCACGCCGCCATTGAAGAAATTAGTGATAGTGTTCGCGGATATGATCAGCGCGCCCGCCTTGCCGCCGCGCGTCAGGTCATAATTGAGGATGGCGCTGTTATCGGCGTCTGCGGCCTGAATGAAAGTGTTATCGATTATGGTGACGTCGCCGCCTTTGGATGCGTCAACCGAATAGCTGGTGCGGCCATGCTCATCGTCAAAATTGCTGCGCGAGATGGTCGTGACCGCTGCGAGGCTTTTGACATGATGGCCGATCCGTGTGCCGATAAAGCTGCTTTCCGTTATCGCGAGTTTTGCGGCGTCGACGACATAGATCGCGTGTGACTGACCGTCGCCGAACCCGTTCCCGGTAAAGCTGGACGTGGTGATCGTGATTTCGCCCGCGGGCGAGCCGGTCGACAAAACGCCGTCGTCATTATTGATAAACCGGCAGTTGACGATGGTGAGGTTGCGCCCCTCATGGCGAATGCCGGCGCCGTTGCGGTCCCAGGACCGCGCGCCCTCAAAGGTGATGTTCTCGACCGTCAGGTCTACGCCGGATTGCGGGACGAGAATCCCCTTTTCAGTGACCTCGGCGGAGCGGAAAACCGTCGTTCCATCCGCCGCGCCGCGCAGGGTGAGGCTTTTGGCGATTTTTACATCGGTGAGATCGTAAGCGCCGGCCGGAATGTCGAGAATCGAGTTCGCCTTTGCGCGGGCGATCTCGCGCATTAACCACGGCCCGTCGCTGGCCGCAGCGCCGGCGCCGGGCGTGAGCACAGAGGCGGCGATCAAGCCAATTGCGAGGGTTTTGATCATGAGTTCGTGTTCGCCGTCGTTTCAGCGGCGTGTCGTAACGCCGCTTCCAGCTTTGCAGGCGGCATGCCGCCGGAAAACCCGGTGCGTTCATTGACGATGAATGTGGGCACGCCGGAAACGCCGGCATTGGCGAAGGCGATGGCCTCGCCGCGCACGTTCTGCGCATCCTTGCCTGCGACAAGGCGTGATTTGATCGCGGCGGCGTCCATCTGTGCGGCGTCGGCGATGGCGCAAAGGATGTCGATGTCGCCGATATCGGCGCCGTCCCGCCAGAACGCGCGATAAATCGACAACACGACGTCGGCTTGTTTGCCCTCAAAATGCGCCCAGTGGATCAACTGGTGAGCTTTTATGGTGTTCGGCAGCCAGGACGGCCCCGCCGGGTCGAAGTCAACGCCGATTTCGCGGGCGGCGGATTTCAGCACCTCGCGCATGGCGCCGAGTTTTTTCGAATCGGGGAATTTCTTGCGATAATGCGCATGGCGGTCGACCCCGGCTTCCGGCGTGTCGGGGTTGAGCTGATAGGGCCGATAGCGGGTGACGACTTCAAAATCCGGGGCGAGCGCCGGCAGGGTTTTGCGGTACGACTCAATCCCGACGAAACACCACGGGCAGACGGGATCGGCCACCAGATCGACAAGCATGCGTGCGGTCATGAAATTTGTCCTTTCGCGGCTCAAGCTTCCCTGTCGCGGGGCGGATGGTCTTCGGCGCTCGCGCACGATAACAGAAATTGCCGGTCATATCTGACAGAAGACCGCGTGCTTGCACGATTATCGCGCGGCTGCAAATGACGTGGCGCGGCGCGCGCCGGCGGCAATGGCGCCACATTGACGCGAAACCGGCCTCATCGCCGGAACGGTCTTGGCATTGCATGGGCCAATACACTAAACGGGCGTCACGCGCGGTCGGGCACAGGCCTTGCACCGGTAACCATGATGGTCGCGGGATGATGAGGAATCGCGCCAGAGCGGGCGGATAGTCGCGCTGGTCGACGGGGATGAAAGATGCAGAGTTCCGGAAACGGCAAAAAATGGGTGTTCAGTTTCGGCGCCGGCAAAGCCGAAGGCGAAGCCAATATGCGCAATCTGTTGGGGGGCAAAGGCGCCAACCTTGCGGAAATGTCCAATCTTGGCCTGCCGGTGCCGCCGGGCTTCACCCTCTCGACGGAAGTTTGCACGGCGTTTTACGACAATCATCGCGCCTTCCCTGACGGCCTCGCCGCCCAGGTGGAAAAAGCCATTGCTGATGTCGGCGCGCTGGTCGGCAAGACGTTTGGCGACGCCGCCAACCCGTTGCTGGTGTCGGTGCGTTCCGGCGCGCGCGCATCCATGCCCGGCATGATGGATACGGTTTTAAACCTCGGCCTGAATGATGTGACCGTCAAAGGCCTTGCGAAATTATCGAACGACGCCCGGTTTGCTTATGACAGCTATCGGCGCTTCATCCAGATGTATTCGAATGTGGTTCTCGATGTCGATCATCACAGGTTCGAGGAAATTCTGGAGACCTATAAAGAAGAGCGCGATTATTTTCTCGATACGGAAATGAAGGCCGACGACTGGAAGTCGGTGATCGAGTCTTACAAGAACGTCGTCACCGAGGCGCTTGGCAAGCCGTTTCCGCAAGACCCCAAGGAACAGCTCTGGGGCGCTATCGGCGCTGTCTTCGGCTCGTGGCGCAATGACCGCGCGGAAGTCTATCGCCGTCTGCACAATATTCCGGAAAGCTGGGGCACCGCCGTCAACGTGCAGGCGATGGTGTTCGGCAATATGGGCGATACGTCCGCGACCGGCGTCGCCTTTACGCGCGACCCGTCGACCGGCGAAAATGTCCGCTATGGCGAATTCCTGATTAACGCCCAGGGCGAGGATGTTGTCGCCGGCATCAGAACGCCGCAGGCGCTGACCAAACGCGCCCGCGAGCAAATGGGGGAGAGCGCGCCGTCAATGGAAGAGGCGATGCCCGATGCGTTCAAAAGCCTGTCGGAAATTTTCGCCAAGCTGGAAAACCATTATCGCGACATGCAGGATATCGAGTTTACGGTGCAGCAGGGCACGTTGTGGATGCTGCAAACCCGTAACGGCAAACGCACCACGAAAGCGGCGCTGAAAATTGCTGTCGACCTATGTGATGAAGGGCTGATCTCGGAAGATGAAGCCGTGATGCGGATTGATCCGCATTCGCTTGATCAATTGCTTCACCCGACGCTCGACCCGGATGCGCCGCGCGATCTGCTGCTTTCGGGCCTGCCGGCGTCGCCGGGGGCGGCCTCCGGCGAGGTTGTGTTTTCCGCTGATGAAGCTGAACGCCTCAAACAGGAAGGCCGCAAGGTGATCCTCGTGCGCGTTGAGACGAGCCCGGAAGACATTCACGGCATGCACGCGGCCGAAGCGATTGTCACCGCGCGCGGCGGTATGACCAGCCACGCCGCCGTGGTTGCGCGGGGCATGGGGCGCCCGTGCGTGTGCGGCGCCGGCGATTTGCGCATCAATCAGCAAACAGAGAGTTTTAGTGTCGCCGGACGCCAGGTTAAAAAGGGTGAACGGATCACCGTTGACGGGGCCGCCGGAAAAGTTTTCCTCGGCGAAGTCGCAACGATCAATCCCGAATTGTCCGGCGATTTCGCCAAGCTTATGACGTGGGCTGACAAAACGCGCCGCATGCAGGTGCGTGCAAACGCCGAAACCCCGCATGACGCGGAAGTGGCGCGCGGCTTCGGCGCCGAAGGCATCGGTCTTTGCCGTACCGAACACATGTTCTTCGACGCCGACCGCATCATCGCGGTTCGCGAGATGATATTGGCTGAGAACAAGAAAGGCCGCGAAACGGCTCTGGCCAAATTGTTGCCGATGCAGCGTTCCGATTTTGAGGCGATTTTCCACGTCATGCGCGGGCTGCCGGTGACGGTGCGCCTGCTCGATCCGCCGCTTCATGAATTCCTGCCGCATTCGGATGCGGAAATGGACGAGGTCGCAAAGGCGTCGGGCGTCGATGCGGAACTGCTCAAGGAACGCGCGCACAAACTGCATGAATTCAATCCGATGCTCGGCCATCGCGGGTGTCGCCTTGCGGTCTCCTATCCTGAAATCTACGAGATGCAGGCGCGCGCGATCATTGAGGCGGCGGCGAACGTCGCCGCTGAAACCGGCGAAAAGGTCACGCCCGAGATCATGATCCCGCTGGTCGCCACCAGGGAAGAGCTGGGGCTTTTGAAGTCGAAAATCGATGCGGTCGTCGCCGCGGTTCTGGCCGAACGCGGCGCCAGTCTCGATTATATGATCGGCACGATGATCGAATTGCCGCGCGCCGCGCTGACCGCCGACGCCATCGCCGAGCATGCCGAGTTTTTCAGCTTCGGCACCAATGACCTGACCCAGACCACGTTCGGCCTGTCGCGGGACGATTCGGCCTCCTTCCTGCCGGATTATCTCCGCCAGGGGATTTTCACGCGGGACCCGTTCGTGACGCTGGATCGAGACGGGGTGGGGGCGCTGGTCCAGATCGGGGCGGAAAAGGGCCGCTCGGCGCGTCCTGAACTGAAACTCGGGATCTGCGGCGAACATGGCGGCGACCCGGAATCGATCGAATTTGTCGAGGGGGTCGGTCTCGATTATGTGAGCTGCTCGCCGTTCAGAACGCCGATCGCAAGGCTCGCCGCAGCGCAGGCTTCGCTTGCTGCGTCGCAACAAAAAACCAGCCTTCATTAAGGAAAATCAATGACCTGAATGGTTAACAAGATCTTTCAGATCGCGTTTTTCCACAGGATAACAAGACCTTAACGAACCGGTTAGTTTGGTTAACAAAGGGTTAACGGGCGGATTTTTTATTTGCAGCGCACGCGCTGACGGGCCATATTCAGGGTGCTGGCGCGCCTGTAGGCGCGTCTTTTGCTTGGTTTTTCCCGGCGGCGTTGTGTCGCCTGATTTGGAACAATTGGCGGGCGCGGTGCGTTGAACAGGCGCGGCGTCAACCCGGCGCACAAAGCGCTACTTGAGTTGGCCCGGCGCAGAAAGCGCTGCCTGGTTTGATAAGGCGCAAAGCGCCATTTGGTGTGAGAAAGAGCGAGGCGATTTCGATGGGGCGTGAGCGACACGCAGCCGGAGACTTCCACTGGACCGTCCGTAGCCTGCTGGCTTCGGCGGGCGTCGCTGTGTGCATCATGATGACGGCGATGAGCGCGACGGCGTCGGTCAAGCGAGCCCAGGCGGAAAAAGCCGTCGAGGGCGCCATCGCCGACGAGGCCCAACTGGTCGCCGAATTCGCCGACTATCTCGCGGCGGAAACCGCCAATGCCCGTGAGGCTCTCGATGCGCCGCGCCTGAAGCCGGCGGTGTCGGCCGAAAAAGTGGTCGCCCAGGGCGCGCCGATTACCGACCTTGTCGATTTCGATTACTCACAGATCGACGTCGCGAATATTGACGCAGAAGAGCGCGATTGCCTCGCCAAAGCGATCTATTACGAAGCGCGCAGCGAAAGCCGGGTCGGCCAGCTCGCGGTGGCGGACGTTATTCTGAACCGGGTTTCCAGCCCGGCGTTTCCGGACTCGGTTTGCGGCGTTGTGTTTCAGGGGTCTGAACGCCGCACCGGCTGCCAGTTCTCCTTCACCTGCGACGGGTCGATGAGCGCGCGGCTGAACGCCCGCAAATGGCGCGACTCAGAATTGCTTGCCGGCGCCGTGCTTGCCGGCATGCGTGTTCCCGTCAGCCGACATGCGACGCACTATCACGCCAATTATGTGACGCCGGTATGGGCCGACAACCTGACGCCGACCGCGGTGATTGGCGCCCACAAGTTTTACCGCTTCCCCAGCCGGTCGATTGTCGCGGCTGCGCCGGCGGCGATGTAGCGTCGCAACGAACCTCCCGGAGCCTTGCGCAACAAGCGTGCAACGGTTGAGGGTTCCCATCCATCACCTGCTTTTCGCGATGCGACCACGAAAGCTGAAACCATCAAGGCGTGAATCCTGTTTATGGCATGATGGTTTAGGCGCTTGCGCGCGGCAGGGATGGTTCAGCACACCTGATCCACCACACAGAATTTCTCGACAAGGCGGCGGTTGATCGGGCGGCGTTCGAAGCCGAAGTAAGTGCGGACGGAACCGCAATGAAAGACGCCCGTGATGACCCCAGAACTGACCGCGCTCGCTGATCGCTATTACGTCGCCTCACAACTCACGCCCCCTGACGTCGAGGCTGTGGCGAAAGCTGGTTTTACGCTGATCGTCAACAATCGCCCTGATGACGAAGAAGACGACCAGCCGGCGAGCGCGGTCCTTGCTGCGGCCGCTGCAAAGGCGGGATTGGCTTACGTTCATATTCCGATCAATCATCTCGGCGTCGCGCCGCATCATATTGCAGCGCTGACGCAAGCGCTCGGGAACGCCGGGGAGGGCGGCAAGGCGCTGGCGTTTTGCATGACGGGCAAGCGTTCCGCGTTATTGTGGGCGCATCGCCAAGCGCGCGAGGGAATCCCGGTCAGCGAAATTCTGGACAAAAGCGAACGCGCCGGCTTTCATCTTGCTCATTACCGAAGCGCGCTTGACGAGCGGCAAACACCGAGCCTTGGCCCAACGCCCTTAGGACGTGGCGCTACCGCCGCGTTCGCCGCCACGGCTTAATTACAGACAGTATTCTTCGCCTTCGCGCGCGACCGCGAAGCCGGCCCTGTCGACCGTGCGCTGTTCCCGCGACGCCGGCGTCAGGAGCGGGTTTGTGTGATTCATGTGAATAAATCGAACCCTGGATTTCTCCGCATCCGGAAGGTCTTGCAGCCGCTCCATTGAATGGGTGACGAACGGATGCAGGAACCCGCTCATATCGCGCCCGGCGATTTCACCGTTGGCGAAAAACGTCGCGTCGATAAATGCGTAATCGACGCCGGCGATGGCGTCCTCGATTGAGCCGCCGGCCGCGTCCCAGTCTTCCCAG
Organism: Parvularculaceae bacterium; assembly: GCA_041398145.1. GTDB lineage: Bacteria > Pseudomonadota > Alphaproteobacteria > Caulobacterales > Parvularculaceae > Amphiplicatus. Next base: position 413,758 of record JAWKVF010000001.1, read on the forward strand.
CTGTCGATATCAGGAATGAACAGCGCCGATGCCTGCGGGCCGTCGATTGTAAAGCCGACAACTTCGGAAAACTCCTGCCGGTGCGGCACGGTGAACGGCGTCACCGTGACGTCGTCGGTGATCGCTTCAGCCTCGTGATCGGCCATGATCGCGAGGCGGATGTTTTCATAGCGCACCAGTTGGCTCCACGGCCCGTTGGCGGACAGGAAGTCCGCCATGCGCGGCATCGCATAGACAATAAGGTGCTTCGCGCCCGCTGCTTCGTGGCCGAGCATCATCAGCCCGGCGTAATGGCCGATATGCGCATGGGTCAGGAACACGCCTTCGAGGCCAAGCGGCCCGGGCGCGCCCGGCGCCGCCCTGTCCATGATATTGAGTTGCGCCTTGAAATCGGGCGTTGCTTCAAACAGCCATCGCCGCGGGGCTTGCCCGCGTCGGTCGATCAGCGCCAGCGACGTCGCCTTGCGGGCGAGGCCCGGCCGGGCCCAGGCGATATCGCCGGGATTGCCGATCTGCGGTTTGCCCGCGTCCTGCGCGACGCCGAGAACCAGTAGCGACACATCGCATTTCAGTTCAGCCGGCGCGCGGGTTTGTGTCTTGCCGCCACAACCGATGAGCGCCAATGCAGCGATGAACGGGAAAAAAGATCTCACGAGAAATCCATTCCAAGATCGAGGCTCGGCGCCGAGTGGGTGATCCAGCCTGACGAGATGACGTCGACGCCGGTCTCGGCGATGGCGCGCACGGTATTGACCGTGACATTGCCCGATGCTTCCAGCACCGCCCTGCCGCCGGTCATCGCCACGGCTTTTTTCAATTCATCCGTGCTCATGTTATCCAGCAGGATAACATCCGCGTCGCCGTCAAGCGCTTCGCGAAACTGGCCAAGGCCATCGACTTCGATTTCGACTTTCACCATGTGGCCGACCGACGCTTTCGCCGCGCGCAAGGCGTTGGCGATGCCGCCGGCGGCGGCGATGTGATTGTCCTTGATCATGACGGCGTCATAAAGACCAAAGCGATGGTTGACCCCGCCGCCGCATTTGACCGCGTATTTTTCAAACGCGCGAAGGCCCGGCGTGGTTTTGCGCGTACACGCAATCGCCGCGCGCGTGCCGGCGACCGCGTCGACCAGTGCGGCGGTCGCCGTGGCGACGCCGGACAGATGGCCAAGAAAATTCAGCGCGACGCGTTCGCCGGTGAGGATGCCGCGCGACGGGCCATAGAGCGCAATCACCGCCTCGCCGGCCTTCACATGCGCACCATCGGGGCGGACAATTTTTGCGTTTATCGCCGGCTCAATCAGGCGGAATGCGGCGAGCGCAAGCTCCGTCCCGGCGATGACGCCGTCGCGGCGGGCGTTGATTTCAGCGGTCGAAACCGCGCCTGCCGGAATGCACGCGCTGGTCGTAATGTCGCCGGCGTCGCCCAGATCCTCTTTGAGTGCGTTCGCAACGGCGTCGTGAATCATCATTGGCGATACAGCGGTCATATTGTTTCATCCTCGGATTCGGGCGCGTCGTAATCATCCTCAAGGCCGCCGATCTCGGTGTGGAACGCCTGTTCATCCGTTTGCGGAAAATCAGACCGGTACTGCCCGCCGCGGCTTTCCTCGCGCATGCGCGCGCCCTGCGCAATCAGGCCGGCGGCGGCCAGCGCGCTTAAAAGGCCGCTGGTGACATTCTCGCTCTCGGCGATGGCGTCGATGGTGTCGCTGACGCGCGCGAGACTTTCTTCCGACCTGATCAGCGCCGCACCCGAACTCATCGCCTGGCGCAGCCGCATCAGCAATTCAGGCGGCGCGGGGCGGGGCGGCAATTCGAACCGATCCTCCGGCGCTACCGGGTTCACCCGCCATTGCAATTCGTCGTCACGCAATCGATCAGCGATGCGCGCGCCGAACACCACGGCTTCAAGCAAGGAGTTTGACGCGAGACGATTGGCGCCGTGCACGCCGCTCGACGCCGCTTCGCCAACGGCGGAGAGGCCGTCAAGCGACGAGCGCCCGTCGAGATCGGTCTTGACGCCGCCCATGTGATAATGCGCCGCCGGCGCGACCGGCATGACGTCAGTGCGCGGGTCGATGCCGGCCTTCATGCAGCTTGCAAAAACGGTCGGAAATTTTTCGCGAAAGCCCGCGCCGATCGCCTCGCGGGCATCGAGATAGGCGCCGCGCCCGGCGGTGATTTCCGCTTCGACAGCGCGCGCAACGACATCGCGCGGCGCAAGTTCAAGGTCGGGATGGTAATCGCCCATGAACCGGCGGCCCGCGCGATCGACAAGAATCGCGCCTTCGCCGCGCAGCGCCTCGGTCGCCAGCGGCGCCGGGTCTTCGCCGATATTGAGCGCGGTGGGATGGAACTGGACAAACTCCGGGTCGCGAATAACCGCGCCGGCGCGGGCGGCAAAGGCAAGCCCGTGCCCCTGCGCCGGGCGCGGATTGGTGGTGACGGCGTACAGCCCGCCAAGCCCGCCGGTCGCCAGCACAGTTTCGGAAGCGGCGAACAGAACGCGTTCACCGGCGCCGACATCAAAGGCGAGAACGCCGGCGACGGCGCCATAATCATCCGTCAACAGATCTTCGACCACGACGCGTTCAAGCACGGTGATATGGTGCGCGGCGCGCGCCGCCGCAACAAGCGCCGCCATGATCGCCGCGCCAGCCTGGTCGCCGGTGGCGTGCACGATGCGATTGCGGCAGTGCGCCGCCTCGCGCCCCAGCTTCAACTCGCCATTTGCGTTGCGGTCAAAGGCGACGCCGATCCGCGTCAGCTCCTCGACCGCGGCCGGGCCGCCCTCGACAAGGATTCGCGCCGCGTCCGGGTCGACCAGTCCGGCGCCTGCCTCCATGGTGTCGGCGAAGTGCAGGTTCGGCGAGTCCTTTTCGCCGACCGCCGCCGCCATGCCGCCCTGCGCCCATGGGGTCGAGCCGCCTTCGCCCATGGGCCGGGCGGTGATGACCGTCACCGGCCGGGGCGCAAGCTTGAGCGCGGTGTATAACCCCGCAACGCCGGCGCCGATAATGATGATGTCGGAGTTCACGTCACGCTCTCGGCGGTATGGGGCTCAGGCCCGCGCCTCGACGGCCATGACTTCCGGCGTGCGCTGATGCGAATACATCGACTGGCGCGTTAAGGGCAGCGCGATCATGCGTTCGATGGCGATGCGCGCCTTGTCCATGACGGCGGCGTCGATTTCGACCTTGTGCTCCATGGTCTGCAGCGACTTCAAGATCGCCGGCAGGGTGATGCGTTTCATGTGCGGGCACAGATTGCACGGGCGCACGAAATTGACGGCCGGGTTCTCCAGCGCGACATTGTCAGACATCGAACATTCAGTGATCAGCACCACATTTTGGGGCTGTTTTTCTTTCACGAAATTGCTCATGCCGCTGGTCGAACCGGCGAAGTCGGCCTCGGCGAGTACGTCGGGCGGGCATTCGGGGTGGGCGAGCACGATGACGCCGGGATTGGCCTCGCGCAGTTCGCGAATGTCGTCGGCGGAAAAGCGCTCATGCACTTCACAGGCGCCGGCCCAGGTGACGATCTTGACGTCGGTCATGCCGGCGACGTTGCGCGCCAGAAACTGGTCGGGCAGGAAAATGACCGTGTCCGAACTCCATTCCTTCGCCGCCCATTCGACAATTTCGACGGCGTTCGACGAGGTGCAGCAGATATCGGTTTCGGCTTTCACGTCGGCGGTGGAATTGACATAAGTGACGACCGGCGCGCCGGGATATTTCTGTTTCAGCAGGCGGATGTCGGCGCCGGTGATCGACGAAGCGAGCGAACAGCCCGCGCGCATGTCGGGGATTAAAACCGTCTTTTCCGGCGACAGGATTTTCGAGGTCTCCGCCATGAAGTGCACGCCGGCCTGAACGATGACTTCAGCGTCGGTTCTTGCCGCCTCCTTGGCCAGTTGCAGGCTGTCCCCGGCGAAGTCGCCGACCCCGAAAAAGATTTCCGGCGTCATGTAATTGTGGGCGAGGATGACGGCGTTTTTCTGTTTTTTGAGATCGTTGATGGCGGCGATATAGGGCGCGTGAAGGCGCCATTCGACCGGCGAAATCACCTTCTTCACGCGCTCGTAAATGACGTCGGTCCTGGCGCGCACGGCGTCGGTATATTCCAGCGCCGGCGCGGCCGTGTGCGTGCGATCCAGTTCAAGAAGCTCCATCTTCGGTCTCCTCCCGCAAATATATGCTCATGCAGAGCATATATGGGGTGTAAAAAAGCGCCCGCAAGGGGCAAGCCACCATATCGGCGCAATAAGTGCCGTCAACCGAATCTTTTGGGCGATACAGCGCGCCGGGCGAAAAAGTGGGAACCGGTTTTTCGCGCCACCCGGCGCGTCCTAAAGAACCAGCGCCGGGCGAAAAAGTGGAAACCGGTTTATCGCCCTAATCGGCGGAGAACCCGGCCCCCGGGGATCTGGCGCCGGGGGATCGCCGCAGCCGCGGGATTGTGAGGCCCCTCGGGCCGCCGTCGGGCAGGGCGACCTCGCCGGCGCGAAACAATGCGGCGGGGCGCCCGCTCGCCTGCTGCGCGGTTTCGCGGGTTTTGACGACGAGACCGCCGGCTTCGACGCTGCGGCGGAAATTCTGTTTGTGAAGGTCAAAACCGACAATCGCCTCAACCGCGCGTTGCAGGCCAAGTAGCGTGAACTTGTCGGGCATCAATTCAAAAATGATCGGGCGATATTTCAACTTGCCGCGCAGGCGGCTGATGGCGGTGGCGAGGATGCGCCGGTGGTCGGACGCCATCGGCGCGCCGACGCTCTGGGCCTGCCGGCGTTTTCCCGAAGCTTCGATATTGGGCGCGCCCTTGCGGTCGCGCCAGGCTTCCTCGACCAGCGCGGCTTCATACATCAACTCGTAGCGTTCGAGCGCGCGCTCTTCCTCCCAGCCGGTTTGCGACAATCCGAAAGCAAGATCGCGCCGCCGCTCACGTTCAAGACGATCACGTTTTGAACTTGCCGTTTCGATCCAGGCGTCAAGGTCGTGAATAATCCGTTCACGCAGCACTATGGGCTCGCCGCTGCGCCAATCCTCCCATGGGAAGAAGTCGTAAAAGCTACGCCATTGCGCTTCGCGTTCTTCGATGACGGCGGGTTCGCTCGCCAGCGCCAGATAACCGACCGACACAAGACGAAGGTCTGACGGTGCGTCGGCGAACGCCGCCGCCGGCGTTTCACGCCCCTTGTCGCCGAATGTATAGAGTTGCTCGACATAACCGAGCGGCACATGTGTTTGCCGCGTCACCCAGTCACGCAAGCCGATTTCAAGGGTGCGGTGCTGGACAGGGTCGAACGGGCCATAGGGCAGGCTGAGCAGGCCCCCGGGGCGGCGCACGCACAGAACCTTCGGTTCGTCGGCGTCAATCGCGGCGAGCACCGCGTTCAGCGCGATGACGATATTGGTTCCGGCAAAGGCGGCGGTGTCTGGCACGCACCATCTATACCGCGCCGCCGATCAGGCGCCAGCACCTGCGCCGACATCAATCATGCCAAGGTCAATCATGCTTGTCGGCGCCGAGATGGAGGGGCAGGGCGGCGGAAGGTCATCCACCGCGTCGATCATCGCGCCGTCGCGGCCCAAAAGCTCGTCGGCATAGGCGACCAGGAGCGGACACGGATCGGCGTAAACGGCGCGCGCGCGCAATTGCGCAAGCAGATCGGCCTCCGGCGCAGCCGGGCGTTGCATGCACATGATGATAAAGGCGGCGGCGGTTGACCGTGAAATGCCGCGCTTGCAATGAACGAGAATGTCGCCTTCGCCATCCCAGCCGCTCATGAAGCGGATGATTTCGCCCGCCCGTCGCCGCGCGGCCTCGTCAATGGTGCGTGCGCAGGATTCCGCATCGACGCACAGCTTTAAATGACTTTCCGGCGCCAGTCCGTCGAAGACCGGCGTCTCTTCGTCACCGGCGAGCAGGGAAATCACGCGAACGGGATGCCGCTCGCGCCAGACTTCCTGAACGCCCTCAAGTGAACTCACGATCAACATTGGTCATAGTTTGGGCCGAATACCGCAAGAATCAATAAATTTTGGCTCACGCTCGCTTGAGATCGCGGCAAGTTTACCTGCGCGCGCGGCTCTCGAACTCGGCCATCAGGGCGGAAAAGCGGGCCAGGTAGCGGTCCTGCGCGATGCTGGTGGTCTCGATCTCCAGCGAGAGGGCCGATACGCCGCGCGGCTCGCCAAACAGGGTGCGCGCTTCGTCAGCGTCGAAGCCGGCGATTTGCGTGGCTTCAAAAAACGCGCTCGCCCTGTCCGCCTGCTTGATCGTGCGCTCAACCGTTTGCGGCAGCTCCGCCGGCAGACCGAACCTGAGAAGGATCGCCTGCTGCAGGCGGTGTTCGATACGTTTGTAATGCTCGCCCAGCGCCGCCTTGAACGGGCTGATCATGTCGCCGATCACGAATTCCGGCGCGTCATGCAGGAGAGCGGCGAGGCGCCATTTCGCCGGCCATTCCGGCCGCAGGGCGCCGCAAAACCGTTCGACGATGACCGAATGCTGGGCGACGGAAAACGGCGTGTCGCCGGTGGTCTGGCCGTTCCATCTGGCGACCCTTGCGAGGCCGTGGGCGATATCCTCGATCTCCACATCAACCGGCGATGGATCCAGCAAATCGAGCCGTCGCCCTGACAGCATGCGTTGCCAGGCGCGCGGCGCGCCGGGTTTTCGGGATGTCTTTCGCGATGTCGCCGCCGCTTTCGCCAAGCTTGCCTCTGGGTGTGGATGCGCGTCAGGATGGGTTTGCTTCAAAGTTGGCATGGGTAAGGGCGCACGGCCTAGCGCAGGGCGCGCGCCGCTGCAAGGCGGCCAAATCGGCGAAAATCTCAGCCGAACAGTGCGTGAATTGCGGCGGGCCGTCTTGCATCACCGCCGGTAAAATCCGATTTTGACAGGCAACAGTCAGAGCGTGTTTCAGCTCCCCCAACAACAACAGCTTCAGTCCAAAATAAATGGGGCGATCAAAATGGCGAATATGGAAATGGACTATTCAGAACACAAAAGCGGCGCAGCGGGCCTTGCCTGGCTCTACATGCCGATCGTGCTCATTCTTTTTCTTGGCGGCGCGTTGTCCGTCGGCGCGTATTTTTTCGCGGACACTGAACTGACAATCGCTGAGTCGATCGCCGCGGGGTATGGCGGTCTCGCCGCTCTGATCATCGGGCTGATCGGCGCCGCCATCGGCATCATCGTGGGGCTGATCGGGGCTCTGATCGGCATTGTCGCCGCTGGCGGCGCTGTGGCGATGACGCTCTTCCTCGTCGCATCGCCGGTGATCGCTATCATTTTGTTTGTCTTGCTCATGCGCCGGCCGAAGGGCGTATGTCCCGATCCGGGCGCGCATTAGGCCGATTTAACACCCTCGTGAAAGAGCGCGGAATCGCCCGCGCTTTTTTTGCGCCGACAGCGATCACAATTCCTTTCTCGCGCGTTAAAACGACGCTTCCATAAACAGCAGGTTAACCGGCCGGGTCTAGATTCCCGCGCGGGACAGTTATCTGCGCTGGAATTTCGCCATGATGTCGCTCACGCACGAGGTAAGACAGGCTGCGCCGCATGAGCCGGCGGTCAAGGAGCCTGTCGACGAGTCGAGCGTTGCAGCGTTGCGCATCATCATGTCGACGCAGGCCGCCCGCTATATCCATATCACCGCCTGGGGGCTGTTCCTCGGCGCGATCACGGCGCCGACAACGGCGTTCATCTGGTATCTGCTGACCATGGCGGCGGGCATGGGACGCTCGGTCGTTGAGAAAAAACTGCGAGATCGCAAGGACACAAAACTCTCCAGCCGCGCTTATGCGCTGGTCGCGATGGCGAGTTGCGCGTTCTGGGCGGCGGCGCCGGTGCTGGCGTGGCGCGCCGACAACCCGTTTGGCGAAGCGGCGGCGCTGTTTTTGATTATCAGCGGCTACATGCTGGCGTTGTCGCAATTCAGGACGACGCCGGGCAACGCCCTGATTGTCACCTCGCCTTATGGCGCGGCGTTTGTTTACATCCTTGTGTCCAGCTTCGGCTCGCCGGTCTTTACGCCCGTCGTGGCGTCTATCCCCGTATTCCTTACCGCCGTCTCCTATGTGTTGATTTTTGGCTATTTGACACAGGTCGAGCAGCGAAAAATGAATTCCGAACGCGCGACGCTCATTACGCAGCTTGAAAAAGCCAAGGACGAAGCGGTCAAGGCGTCAGAAGCCAAGTCGATGTTCCTTGCGAATATGAGCCATGAAATCCGTACGCCAATGAATGGCGTTCTCGGCATGGCTGAGCTGTTGTCGCAAACCAGTCTCGACAGCCGCCAGCGGCTTTACGCCGAGACCATCCACAAATCCGGCGGCGCCTTGTTGTCGATCATTAACGACATTCTCGACTTTTCAAAAATCGAAGCCGGCAGGCTTGAAATTGACCCGGCGCCGTTCGATCTGCGTGCGGCGGTCGAGGATGTGGTCGCGCTGATGGCGCCGCGCGCCTATGAAAAGAAACTTGAACTCGTCGTGCGGTTCCAGCCCGGACTGACGTCCCATGTGGTCGCCGACGGCGGCCGCATCCGGCAGGTCATTACGAATCTTGTCGGCAATGCGGTGAAATTCACCGACGCCGGATATGTTCTCGTCAGCGTGACCGGCGAGGAATTCGACGGCAAGGCCAATCTCAGGATTGAAATCTCCGACACCGGGATCGGCATTGACGCCGACAAGCTCGGCCATATTTTCGATTCCTTCCAACAGGCGGACGCGACGACGACCCGCCGGTTTGGCGGCACCGGTCTTGGGCTGACCATCTCAAAACGCCTGATCGAGGCCATGAACGGCCGCGTATCTGTCGCCTCGGCGCCGGGCGATGGGGCGACTTTCTGGTTCGATCTGACCTTGCCGGTCGCGGAAGGCGCCTCGGCGCCGGCCGACGACAACTTTGACGCCGACAGCCGCCGCATCTTTGTCGTTGACGACATTGTCGTGAACCGGCAGATCGCGACGGAGCAACTCTCCGCATGGGGATTTACCGTGAACGCTGTTTCAAGCGCCAGAGCCGGGCTGGAAGAGATGCGCCGCGCCATTGCCGATGGCGAAGCCTATGATCTCGCCATTCTTGATTACTTCATGCCCGAAATGGACGGCGAGATGCTGGCGCGTGAGATCAGGCGCGACAATGTGCTGGCGCCGACGCCGCTCCTTATACTGACCAGTGTCGACCAGCCGGGCGACGCCCGGCGGTTTCGCGACATCGGGGTTCAGGGCTATCTGGTGAAACCGGCAAGGTCGGCGGAGCTGCTGCGTACGATCAAGGGGATTTTCACGCAGACGAGCGACGGCGCCATCGAGGTCGCAGCGCCCAAACCAGCCGCCGCCGCCCATCTCGACGCCTTGCCCGACGGCGAGAAGCTCAAAATCCTCATCGCCGAGGATAATGAGGTCAATCAACTGGTGCTTCGCCACATGCTCAGCCCGAGGCGGTTCAACCTGACGATCGTCTCCGACGGACGCGCGGCGCTTCAGGAAATCTCATCCGCGCCGGAGCCTTTTGATCTCGTGCTGATGGACGTGTCGATGCCGGAAATGGACGGCTATGAGGCGACCCGTGCGGTGCGCAGCTTTGAAGAACGCGAAGGGCGCGCGCGAACGCCGATCATTTGCCTGACCGCCCATGTGATGCAGGTTGACGTTGATCGCAGTCTTGACGCCGGCATGGATGATTTTCTCGCCAAGCCCATCGGTCAGGACAAGTTGATGCAGGTGATCGCGCGCTGGTGCGCGCCGCCTGAGGCCCGGCAAAAACTCGCCTGAGCGTCAAAGGGCGGTCAGCCCGCCAATCGCTCCATCTCTTCAGCAGAGATATCGTAATTCGCATAGACGTTCTGCACGTCGTCGCAGTCGTCGAGCGCGTCGATCATTTTCATCAGCGTGCCCGCTGAATCGCCGCTGATCTCGATCACGTTTTGCGGCTTCCAGATCAGGCTGGCGGAGGCGGGTTCGCCAAATCTTTCCTCCATCGCCGTGGTGACTTCGGCGAGCGCGTCGGCGGCGGTGAAAACCTGATGGCCGTCCTCGCTGGAGGCGACGTCATCCGCGCCGGCTTCGATGGCGGCTTCCAGCATTTCTTCTTCGCTGGCCTTGTCGGCCGGATATTCGATGGCGCCGACCCGGTCGAACATGAAGGAGACGGAGCCGGTTTCGCCGAGATTGCCGCCGTTCTTGGAGAATATCGAGCGCACGTCGCTGGCCGCGCGGTTGCGGTTGTCGGTCAGCACATCGACAATCACGCCGATGCCGCCGGGCCCGAACCCTTCGTAGCGGATCTCTTCATAATTGGCGCTGTCGTCTGCGGTGGATTTCTTGATCGCCCGCTCGATATTGTCTTTCGGCATCGACTGCGCCTTGGCGGCGGCGATAGCGAGGCGCAAACGCGGGTTAAAGTTCGGGTCAGGCGCGCCCATCTTGGCGGCGATGGTGATTTCCTTGGATAGTTTGGAGAACATTTTTGACCGGCGGGCGTCCTGACGCCCTTTGCGGTGCTGGATGTTCGCCCATTTTGAATGCCCGGCCATCGGGACCTCTGTCTGGCTGCTGTGCGGATTTTGGAAGCCGGGGCCTTACCAAGGCTGGGGGGCGGATTTCAAGGGGGCCTTGACCGCGACCGGCCGAAAAGCGCACCCAAGGGGCCATCCTGGGGTGACCAGACAAGAGGCGCGACATGTTTGAACTCAATGGCAAGGCGATTTTGGTGACCGGGGCCTCGCGCGGGATCGGCGCGGCGACGGCGCGCCTGATCACCGACGCGGGCGGCCGCGCCCTGATTCACGCCAGCAGCGAGAGCGAGGCGCTGCTGGAACTGGCGGCCGCAATCAACGCCCCGCCGGGGGATATTCTGGTCGAAGATCTCGCCGCCGCCGACGCCGGCTGTCGCTTGGGCCAAAGAGCCGTCGCCGCCGCCGGCCGGCTCGATGCGGTGGTCAACAATGCCGGGGTCTATCTGTCCTCGTCATTGTCCGGCCCCCTGGCCGAATGGCGCGCAGGTTGGGACAGGACGATGGCGATCAATGTCACCGCGCCGGCCGACATTTGCCGCACGGCGATTGAGCATTTTCGCAAAACCGGCGGCGGGCGCATTATCAACATCGCCAGCCGCGCCGGGCATCGCGGCGACGGTCCCGACGGCGGCGCTTACGCCGCATCCAAGGGCGCGGTGCTGGCGATGACCAAGACATGGGCGCGGGCGCTGGCGGGGGAGAATATTCTGCTCTACGCGATTGCGCCCGGCTGGGTCGAAACGCGCATGGCGCCTAAGGATATTGAAGACCGGCGAAAGGCGGTCGCAGAGATCCCGATCGGACGCGTCGCCCAGCCGGAGGAAATCGCCGCGCTGGCCGTTTTCCTGCTGAGCGACGCCTGCCAGTCGGCGACCGGCTCCACCTTTGACGTCAACGGCGCAAGCTACGTACGCTGATCATTCCGGCGCCGTTTACTCGGTCGGTTGCAGGCAGCCGCCAAAGCGAAACGGCTCGATTGAAATCGCCCGCCCGGCGGCGTTTGTTTCAACAAACACACCGCAAATGGTTGCTTCGCCGGCGGCGGGCGTGAACCGGCCCGACGGCATTTTCGTCAAAAAGCGATGGAGCGGTTCGGCCTTTTCCATGCCGATGATGCTGTCATAATCGCCGCACATGCCAAGGTCGGTGATATAGGCCGCGCCGCCGCTGAGGATGCGGTGGTCGGCGGTCGGCGTGTGGGTATGAGTGCCGACGATCAAGCTGGCGCGGCCGTCGAGATAATGGCCCATCGCCTGTTTTTCGCTCGTGGCTTCCGCGTGAAAATCGACGATGATCGCATCGGCTTCTCGTCCTAGCTCGGCGCCGGCCAGCGCATTGTCGACGGCGGCGAAGGGGTCGTCGCACGGGTGCATGCCGACCTGGCCCTGCGGATGCAGCACCAGGACGTTCTGGCCTTTGCGCGTTTCATACATGCCGGCGCCGCGGCCCGGATTGCTGGCGGGGAAGTTGAGCGGCCGCAACAGACGCGGTTCGTCGTTGAAGATTTCGGTGTCGTCGCGCTGGTCGAACGCATGGTTGCCGGTGGTGATGACATCGGCCCCGGCTTCGAGAAGGTCTTCGACGATGCGTTTTGTGACGCCAAATCCGCCGGCGGCGTTTTCCGCATTCACCACCACGAAATCAAGATCGCGCCGCCGCCGCAAGCCGGGCAGGCGGTCGAGTAAGGCGGTGCGGCCCGCACGTCCGACCACGTCTCCAAAAATTGCAATTTTCATGACGTCATTCGCAATCAAACACTACGCAGCAGCTTTTCTTCCATCGACCCGCCATCTTCGTCCTAGAGCATTTTCCGACGAAGTGGGAACCGGTTCGTCGCAAGAAAATGCGACCCAAAAATAGTTAGAGCAATTTCGCGATTCAGATTGAATGCAAATTGCTCTAGACGGCGATGGACTCGCGCTCTGTCACGATCCAGTCGAGGGGCTCGTCATGGTCTTCCGTGGGAAGATGGTCAACCTCCTGCGCGCCAAAGGCGAAGCCGACCGCCAAAACCTCCCCCTCGCGCCGCAGCCGCGCCAGCGTGCGGTCGTAGAAGCCTGCGCCATATCCGAGACGGTCGCCGCGCCGGGTAAACGCCAGAAGCGGCGCGACCACAATTTCCGGCGTCAGCTCCGGGGCGGTCGGCGCCGGCGTCGGCACGCCGAAACTGTCAGGAACCAATTCGTCGCCGATTTTAAATTCACGAAATGTCAGCGGCTCGCCTTTTTTCCCGGTGACGGGCAGGGCGATGCGGTGTCCGCGCTCCAGCAGGGCTTCGACCAGCGGCCATGTATCGATCTCGTCGCGAAACGACGCGAAGAGCGAGATCGTCGCGCCGCCGCGAATGGGCACAGATGAAAGAAAATTCCGCGCCGCATGTTCGCCGGCGTCAGGCCGCTCTTGCGCCGCGGCGCGCCGCCCGGCCTCGGCCTGCATGCGCAGGACTTGTTTCTTTGACGTGAACGGCAGGATGGGGGGAACGATCAAAGCGGACCTTTCGTAGCAAAGCGCCGCCCTGGCCGTCGGACTTTTATTCGCCCTGGACCCTAAGGACCAGGTGGGCGCCGCGTATTTAGGGCCACGGCCCATAACAGAGGCAGCTCCCATTCAGTGAGATACGGCCCCGGGGAATGTTGTCCTGACGCGCCGGGCAGCCGACTAGAGATAGGGCTCGTCCGGCCTTGCGTAAAGGCGTCGCCGCCTAGAAAAGCCCTTCGATTTCACCATCGGCGTTAACGCTGATCGACGCCGCCGCCGGGCGGCGCGGCAAGCCCGGCATTGTCATCACGTCGCCGCACAGGGCGACGACAAACCCGGCCCCGGCGGAAAGGCGCACCTCGCGAATGGGCAGGGTGTGCCCGGACGGCGCGCCGAGAACTGACGGGTCGGCGGTGAAGCTGTAAGGGGTTTTCGCCATGCATACCGGCGCAGTCGCGAAACCGAGTTCTTCAAACCGCTTGAGCTGCTTTTCCGCCGCGGGGTCGATGCTGATATCCGCCGCGCGATAGATTTCCCGCGCAATGGTCCTGATTTTTTCAGCAAGCGGCATGTCGTCAGGGTAAAGCGGGATAAATCGCGCCTCATTGCTTTCAACGATCTCGACGACGCCGCGCGCAAGTTCTTCGGCGCCGGCGCCGCCCAGCGCCCAGTGGCGGCACACGATGGCGCGCACGCCCATTTCACCGGCGAAGCTCTGGACCGCTTCAATTTCGTCATCCGCATCGCCGTTGAAATGATTGATGGCGACAATCGGCGGTACGCCGAATTTACGCACATTCTCGATATGGCGGCCGAGATTGGCGAGCCCGGTCTTGAGTGCGCCGACATTGGTTTTGTTCAAATCGCCTTTTGCGACGCCGCCATTCATTTTCAGGGCGCGGATGGTGGCGACGATGACGGCCGCGCGCGGGGACAGGCCGTTTTTGCGGCACTTGATGTCGAAAAATTTCTCCGCGCCCAGATCGGCGCCGAATCCGGCTTCGGTGACGACATAGTCGGCAAGCTTCAACGCCGTGCGTGTCGCCATCGCGGAATTGCAGCCATGGGCGATATTTGCAAACGGACCGCCGTGAACGAACGCCGGGTTCCCTTCAAGTGTTTGCACCAGGTTGGGCTGCAACGCATCGCGCAACAGGGCGGTCATCGCCCCATCGGCGTCGAGATCGCGCGCCGTCACCGGCGTCAGATCGCGCCGCCAGCCGATGATGATGTCGCCAAGACGCCGGCGCATGTCTTCGAGATCCGCCGCAAGGCAGAAAATCGCCATCACTTCGGACGCGACGGTGATGTCAAACCCGCCCTGTCGGGTAAAGCCGTTGGCGGGCCCGCCAAGGCCCATCGTCACTTCTCTCAGTGCACGGTCATTCATGTCGACGACGCGTCGCCAGACAATGCGTCGTGTGTCGATTTCCAGCGTGTTCGACCAGTGAATATGATTGTCGATCAGCGCCGCCAGCAAATTGTTGGCGGAGGTGATGGCGTGGAAATCGCCGGTGAAGTGGAGATTGATATCCTCCATCGGCATGACCTGCGCATAACCGCCGCCCGCCGCGCCGCCTTTCATCCCGAAACACGGGCCAAGCGAGGGCTCGCGCAGGCAGATCATCGCTTTCTTGCCGATACGGTTGAGCGCGTCGCCAAGGCCGACGGATGTTGTGGTTTTGCCTTCGCCGGCGGGCGTCGGGTTCATCGCCGTCACGAGAATGAGGGCGCCGTCTTGTTGGTCGCTCAAGCCGTTGAGCCAGCGCGCGCTCACCTTGGCCTTGTTGTCGCCATAGGGAATGATCGCGGTGTCGGGCAAGCCGATCCGTGCAGCAACTTCTTTGATCGGCGCAAGTTCCGCCGCCCGAGCAATTTCAATGTCGGATTTCAAGCTCGCCTCCCAATGTGTGGTCGCAACTTCTTGATGGTGCGGGGTGATGCTATCGGCGCTTGCCGGGATTTTAAATATCCCGCTGCGAAACCGCCCGTCTATCGGCGCACCAAACGACTTGCTGCGGGATTAGCCGGAAATAGACGCCGACGCGCCCCTGTCGGCATGAAGCGCCAAAACATGTCTTCGCAATAGTCGAATAGTGCATTCCCCGCAGGGCTGCGCCACACTTTAACGGCGCTGCGCCATGACAAACAGGTTGGGTAAATCATCCGGGCAAGTTCTCGAAAGACGGATTTCCCAAATTCGTCGCGTTGTTATTCGGGTGGCGCGTAGAGGTAAAATCCGACTTGCGTGTCGCCGTAAACGCGCCGGTCGAGTTCGACGAAATGGTCATGGGCGCACGCGGCTTCGTCTTTTGCCTGTTCAATGACGACAATGGCGCCGGCCGCCAGCCACGCGCCCGCATGCAATGTCGCCAACGCGGCGCTCGCGAGGTCCTTGCGGTAGGGCGGGTCGATAAACGCCAGGGTGAATGCGCCGCCGACGCCGGCGGGCTTGGGGCCAAGGCTGGCGGCGGATCGCCGGTGCAGCCGTGTGTTCCCGAACAGGCCGAGGGCTTCGATATTATCGCGAATGGCGCCGCGGGCGGCGGCGTCTGTTTCCACAAACAGGCACCAGTCGGCGCCGCGCGACATCGCCTCAAAACCCAGCGCGCCCGAACCGGCGAACAAGTCGATGACCCGGGCGCCGTCGAGAGAAAAATCATCGCGATGGGCGAGAATGTTGAACAGCGCTTCGCGCGTGCGTTCGCTCGTCGGCCTCGTGTCGCGTCCTTTTGGCGCCGCCAATGCGCGGCCGCTGAATGTTCCGCCGACAATGCGCATCGCTCAGTCTTCGCGCTCCAGCTTGTGACCGTCGATCTTGCGCTTCGCCAGATTGTCGTCGACTTGCTGCTTTTGCTTTTCGCTTTTTGTTGTGCCGAATTTGACCCGGTTTTCCGCCGCCTGTTTTTCTTTCTGCGTGCGCTTTTTGGTTTTGCGGGCGCGATTGAGATTGATGATTTCCGCCATGGTCAGATCTTCAGTTTCTCGCAAAGTGCGCGTCCCAACTGTTCTTTCAATTGCTTGGCCGGGACTTCTTCAACCGCGCCGGAGGCAAGCCGGCCGAGCTGAAATGGTCCGTAGGCGGTGCGGATGAGCCGGTTCACCTTGAGGCCAAGATGTTCCATCACCTTGCGGACTTCGCGGTTTTTGCCCTCGTTGATCGACATCGTCACCCAGACATTGCCGCCCTGCGTCTGGTCGAGCTTGGCCCGGATCGGCTTGTATTTCACGCCGTCGATTTCGACCCCGCGCTGTAATCCGTCCAGCACGGTCTGGGTGACGCGGCCGTATGCGCGCACGCGATAACGTCGCGTCCACGCATTGCCCGGCAATTCAAGCTGGCGGGCAAGCTCGCCGTCATTGGTCAGCAGCAGCAGCCCCTCCGTCGTCAGGTCGAGGCGCCCGACCGAGATGACCCGCGGCAACCGGTTGGCGACCGCGTCAAACACGGTGGGCCGGCCCTGTGGGTCCTTGTGGGTCGTCACCAGCCCGGATGGCTTGTGATAGCGCCACAGGCGCGGCGGCTCCTTCGCGCCGACGCGCGTCCCGTCGACGCGAATCTCCATCTGAGGCGTGACCAGAAAAGCCGGCGTCGTCAGGATCTCGCCATCGACGGTCACGATGCCTTGCTCGATCAGGCGTTCCGCCTCGCGACGCGAGGCCACGCCCGCCCGCGCGAGGTATTTTGCAATGCGTTCGCCAGCAGGGGCTTCAGGGGAAGGCTTGTCGGTCATTGCGCCAGCCTAGTAAGGCATTTCAGCGGGAAGTGGTATCCGTTAGACAAAGGAAAATGACGCTGATGGCCGTAGATGACGACATGATGCGGTGCGCGCTCGACCATGCGCAGGCGGCGGCGGATCAGGGCGAGGCGCCGATTGGCGCCGTCGTGGTCGGCGCGGACGGCGCCTTGCTGGCCGCGGCGGGCAACGCCCCGATCGCTACGCACGATCCGACCGGCCATGCGGAAATCCGTGCGATGCGCGCCGCCGCCATGGCGACCGGCAATTATCGTCTGACCGGGGCGACGCTGTACGTGACGCTTGAGCCATGTGCGATGTGCGCCGGGGCGATCAGCCATGCGCGGATTGGGCGTCTCGTTATCGCCGCGCCTGACCCCAAGGGCGGCGCGGTCTGGCATGGCCCCAGATTTTTCGAGCAGCCGACATGTCATTGGCGCCCGCAAATTGTCGAAGGTCCGTTTGCGGACGATTCGAGCGGATTGCTGCGAGATTTCTTTCGTGCGCGCCGCTAATCTCCGAGAAGCTTCCTGACCAGCGCAAGGTCAGCGGGCTTGTCGACGTCAATCGCCGCTTCGGGCGTCTGCAACGTGATGAGCGCCGCGCGAACGCCCGTCTTTTTCGTCAGCGTCGCCTCCAGCCGTCGTTTTGTCATCGCGCCCGTGAAATAACGCAGCGCAGTAAAAACGCCGATTTCACGCGCCATTTGTAAGGGTTTTTTTCGGTTATTCTCAAGTCGCCGCCAGAACGCGGCAAGCGGTCCGGCGGAAGGGCCGGCGAACCAGAACAGATTGGCGCCGGAAAATGCGAAACCCTTCAGTGTAATGAATGTGCGCTTGGAATCCGGAAAGCGTCGGAGATAATTGTCCTTTTCAACGCAGGCGGCGGCGGCGTCATGGATATGCGCATCATCGAGAAACTCGCGCACCATTTCCGACGTCAGCAAAGCGTGATCGCAGGTTGTCACAATCAGCCCGCCTGATGCGCCCATTTGTTCAATGGCGGCGGAGATCGTGGCCGCCGGGGAAGTTTCCGGTGCGGTGAATGTCCAGCCTGTGAACGGTGAAAGCGCCGCGCCGATGGCGCTTTGCACGTCTTCCGGCGCGGCGATGCGAATGACGCCGATGCGGCCCGAGTGAGCCAGCGCCTCGACAACGCGGGCGATTAGCGGCTTTCCGCCGGCGGTCAGCAGCGCTTTGTGCGCGACGTTATCAATCCCGGCGAGCGGGTCTTTCTCGCCGCTTCGTCGCCCGGCGAGAACAAGGGCTTCCATTGGTGCGTTGGCTGACGGCATATCAGGTCTTTGCGTCCTTAAAGCAGGCGTTTGGTTTCTGCGGTTTTGACCCTTCCGTCCGCCGGGTCCAGTTCACGTATTTCGGCGGTGATCGTCCACTCCGGTCCAGACCGGTCGACGCTGAAGCGCGTATAACGCGCCGGGCGGTATCTGCCGCGGCGATGCGGGTGCGAGGCTGAGCCGCCGCCGGCGATGGGGCGCGGGCCGGTTCTGGTCTCAATGGTCTCGAAGCTGGGAAAGTGGGTGTGGCCATGGATCACCAGTTCGACCCCGGCGCGGTCAAGCGCCGCGCGCAATTCACGGGCGTCGTCGAGGCCTTTGCGCCGGGAGACATGGTGATGCGTGATCGGATGATGCAACGCCAGCACGCGGCACCGGCCGTTCTCGCCAGCGGCTTTAAGCGCCGCTTCGATGGCGCCGATCTGGGCCCGCCCGAGCTTGCCGCTGGCGAGCCCCGGCGCGGTTGGCGGTGCGGAATTGGCGATGATGAATACGACGTCGCCGATTGTACGAAGATAAGGAAAGGCGTTGGCGCCATCTGGCGCCGAGATCGCATCGCCGCTGCGCTCGCCGCGCATAAAGTGCGCCAATTGCCCAAGCCCCCCCGCCCAGGGCGCTGCGACATATGTGTCATGATTGCCCGGGCAGATAACTGTCGTTTCCGGGCGAAACCATGAGTCGAGCCAGTTTCGCGCGGCGGTGAACTCGGCAGGAAGCGCAATGTTAACGATATCGCCGGTAATCACGTTGAGGTCGGCGTTGCTGGCGCTGGCGTCGGCGGCGATGATCTCCAACGCTGCTTTATCATGGCGAAAACGGCGGTTTCTCACCCACGATAAATAGCCCAGGGCCCGCTTGTTCAGCAGCATCGCCGCCGGCGGCGAGGCGGGGATCGGCAGGTGCAGATCAGTCAGGTGGGTAAAGCGGATTACGGGCATCGCCTTCAGGTTTAACCGCCGCCGCGGGCCCCCGCTATTGAATTTTTTAGTGGATTTTCTTCGGAATATGTCATTTTTGTGTAAGAGGTGTTCTGGTTTTATGACGGGCCGGGCATATTTAGGGGGAGGCGACTTGTTCCCGGCCGCGCGCCGGAACCCGGCCTGTCGTGTTTCGCCCAATACGTCCCGTCGACGAGAGCCTGGCGAACAGAGCCCGTCAAAGAGAGCTAGGGGTGCTTGAGTCATGTCGTCGAGCGTTGGTCTGATCATAAACCAGAAAAGCAGCCGCTCTGCATCCGTTGTCGATGGATTGCTGTCGGTTGCGCGCAGTTTCGGCAATGTCCGCACGATGGTTCTTGACGGTATCGACGGCCTTGATCGTTCGTTGTCTGATTTTAACCGTGCAAAAATCGACACCATGATTGTCGCCGGCGGCGACGGTACGCTTCAGGCGGCGTTTACTGACAGCATCAACATGCATCGGTTCGACCATGCGCCCAATGTCGTGGCGCTTCCGTGCGGCATGACAAATGTCATCGCCGCCGATTGCGGCCTCAAGGGCGCGCCGGTCGGCTCCCTCGATCATTTTCTGTGGCGGCGCAAGCGCGGCGATGTCAGGAAAGTGACGCGGCCGCTGATGGGCATGACCATTGGCGAAAAGCGCCCGCCGGTTTACGGGTTTTTTCTTGGCGCCGGCGCGTTTCATACCGCGGTCAATTACAGCCGGCAGGAAATTCAGGCGAAGGGCGCAAAACGGTCCGTCGCAATGGCGCTGACAATAGGCGGCGCCATCGTCAAGGCCGCTACAGGCGAGGGGCCGGCTGAACCGCCAATGGTCGCCGACATTCGCGGCGAGGGCGCGCCCTATTCCGGTGAAACGCCGCTCACCATCGCGATGATGACGACGTTGCGGCGGCTGGTTCTTGGGATTTATCCGTTCTGGGGCGCGGGCGATGCGCCGATGGCGGTGACGACAATCGGGTTTCCTGCGCGGAAGCTGATGTCCGCCGCGCCATCGGTCTTGCGCGGAAAATCCGCCGCCTGGTTCCGCGAGGCCGGATATGAAAGCTGGCGCACGCGCGCGGTTGAAATGGATTTCGAGGGAAAGTTTGTATTCGACGGGGAGTTCTTCACCGCCGATCGCGGCGAGCGCGTCACCATAGAAACCACCCACGCCGCGGGCTTCCTGATGTGATTGATCCCGGTGCAACCGGCGGCCTCGTGACTCCTCAACAATCATTCAACGACTATGTCGCTTCGGTCCTGACCGAACAAATACCCGCGCCGGCCGCTTTTATCGGCGAGGGCCTCGCGGAGCTTTTTCCCGGATCGGCGGTGCTGATTTACGGCTCCGGCATCAGCGTCAGCTCCGATGAAGATCCAACAGCGATCATGTTTGACTATTATGTCATTACGCCGGGCTATCAGCGTGCATTTCCCGGTGTGATCGAACGCTGGGCGGCGCAGGCATTGCCGCCGAACGTTTATTATTTTGAAACGCCGTCACCGATGGGCGTGTTGCGTGCAAAATATGCAGTGCTATCGGTGGATCATTTTGAAAAACTTGTCAGTAGAAAGACTTTCCATTCCTATTTCTGGGCGCGCTTTGCTCAGCCGTCGCGCATCGTGAGCGCGCCGTCTGAAATGCAGCGGCGCATCCTGAACGGCGTTAAGACGGCGGCGCGGACGTTCTTGTCAAATGCGCGCGGGCTTGCCGCGGGCGAAGCTGACTGGCGCGCGATCTGGCTGGCGGGCATGAACGCGTCTTATCGGGCCGAACTGCGGGCGGAATCGGGCGGGCGCGCCGAAAAGCTTGTTGAAAGTTATGGGCGATGGCCGCAGCGTCTTGCAGATTACGCATTGGCGGACGCTGGTGCGGAGCCGCCATCGAGAGCTTCCGGTTTTGCGTGGCGTCTGCGCGCCATCCAGGGCGGGTTTTTGTCGGTGGCGCGCCTTTTAAAGGCGACCGCGACATTTCATGGCGGCATTGATTATATCGCGTGGAAAATACAGCGGCACACCGGCATTGATCTTCAGGTGAAGCCGTGGGAGCGGCGCTTGCCGGTGTTCGCGGCGCCAGTTGTCGCGCTGCGCTATTACCGCATGCGCGGCGCACGACGCTGAATTACGCCCCGCAACCGCGCTGAATTCCATTGCATCGCCGCCCCGCCAGCGATGGCGGTGTTGCTAACCCGCCACACCTGCGTTCGATCCCGGAATATCGGCTGAGGGGGGCGGAAATCTCGTTGTCTCAGTGGTCAGGCGACCGGCGGTTTTCCGGGAGGGGCGCGCGCGCACGCGCGTTTTCATCGCCAAAAACCTGAGAAAAAGGACAATCCATGAGGCATCAAGAACCAAGAAAGAGATCGCACGGCGCGTTGTTTGCACGCGCGTCCGTGTTGGCGTTACTGGCGGGCGGGTCGATGGCGACAAGCGCGCTGGCGCAGGATTCGGAAGACGAGGGCGATGGAGACGTCATTATCGTCACCGGCACGCGCATCCAGAATCCGAACATTGCTGCAGCGAGCCCGGTCAACACCATCGGTCAAGATGAGATCGCCAAGCAGTTTACCCCGAACGTCGAGCGGGTGTTCCGCGATTTGCCGCTGACCATCCCCGGCGACGGCGAGAACGTGAACAACGGCACGGGCGGCGCGGCCACTATCGACCTTCGCGGTCTCGGGCCAGAGCGTTCACTGGTGATGATCGACGGTAAGCGGCTGGTGCCCTATAACTTTAACGGCATTGTCGATGTGAACACGGTGCCGCTCAATCTGATCGAGCGCGTCGACGTTATCACCGGCGGCGCGTCGGCGGTCTATGGCTCCGACGCCATGTCCGGCGCAGTGAACTTCATCACCCGCAAAGATTTCGAGGGCATTGAACTTTCGGCCAATTACCGCCTTGCGGAAGAGGGCGACGGCGACACCTATGACGTCAGCGCACTGCTTGGCGCCAATCTCGATGGCGGCCGCGGCAACGTTACGCTCAGCCTGAACTACACCGACCGCAGCGGCGTTCTTCTCGCCAATCGCGATTTCGGCGTTGTCGGCGTTGACACTGAATCCGGCGCAGGCGCTGACGGCGTCAGCGTGCCGGCGCCAGCGGCATGCGGCGGTCTTCCCGAACAGGTCGCCGTCGGCGGCTCGACGACGGCCATTCCCGGCGCGCTCGATTTGCCAGGCGGCACGCTGCAATTCAATAATGACGGCACCATCGGGCCGCGTTGTTCGGTGTTTAACTTCAATCCGTACAACTACTACCAGACGCCGCAGGAACGTTTCGGCATCACCTCGATCGCGAATTATCAGATCAATGATTCCATCGAGGTTTATGCCCGCGGTACATTCGCCGGTATCAATGTTCGCCAACAGGTTGCGCCGTCTGGCGTGTTCGGCAACGTGTTCGAAATTCCGATGATGAACCCGTTCCTGACAGCGCAGGCCCGTCAGGCGATTTTGGATAACGTCAACGGCGTGCTATTGCCGGCGTTTGGCGGCACCGACCCTGCCGGCATCGACTTCACCGCCGCTGGCGTCAATGACCTCAACAACAACGGCGTGTTCGATCTTGGCGACTCGATTAATGCACCGGTTCGCCGCCGCACGCTGGAACTCGGCACGCGGTCGGAAGACTACGACAACAATTTGTTCCAGTTCGTCATCGGCGCCCGCGGCGCCCTGAACTGGCTGTCGCCTGAGTGGAACTACGATCTGTCGTTCCAGCATGCGGAAACCGACCGCACGACAATCCGCGGCGGCTACACCAATGTCGCAAATATCGGTCTCGCATTGAACACGATCGACGCGACGACGTGTACAACGCCGAGCGGCGTGACCACCGCCGGGTGCGTGCCGATCGACATTTTCGGCGGTTTTGGTTCGATCACGCCGGCTGCCGCGCAGTACAATCAGGCGATTGCGTTCCAGACCCAGAAAGCGGTGCAGACGGTGGTGCAGGCCTCCATCTCCGGTCCGGTAAATGCGTTGCAGATGCCGTGGTCTGAAACGCCGTTCCAGATGGCGCTCGGCTTCGAGCACCGCGAGGAATCCGGCTCGCTCGAGCCGGATGAATGCCTGAAACTGCCCCCGGTGAGCTGTCAGGGCGGCGCCGGCGGCAATCTGCTGCCGATCTCCGCATCTTATGGTTCGTGGGAAGGCTTCGTCGAAGGCATTCTGCCGGTGATTGAAAACCGGCCGTTCTTTGAAAGCTTCGCGATCGAAGCGGGTTATCGCTATGCGGACTATAACCCGACTGAAGACACCAGCGCCTGGAAGGCCGGCATTAGCTGGCAGGTCACGCCGAGCCTGCGTCTTCGGTATATGGAGCAAAAAGCCGTTCGGGCGCCGAACGTGTCAGAGATCGGCTCGCCGATCACGACTGCGCTCGATAACGCCGACTACGACCCTTGCTCGGTTGGCAACCCCAACCCGATCACGCCTGAATTGATCGCACTTTGTGAATCAACAGGCGTGCCGGCCGGCCGTACCGGGCTGATCAACGACATCGTTTCCGGTCAGGTCAACGTCTTCAGCGGCACCAATCCGGCGGCGCTGCCGGGCGCTGAAACCGCACGGACGCGCACTGCAGGCGTTGTGTTCCAGCCCGACATGTCGATTTTCGGCGGCGACTTCAATGCGACGACCTTGTCGCTTGATTATTATCGCATCCACATCACCGACTATATCGACACGCTGACCGGCTCCGAAGTGTTCGCCCTTTGTTATACATTGGCGGACCCGACCACTTGCGCCGGTGTTGTTCGTGACCCCGGCGGTCTGATTACCACCGCGGGCACTGGCTTGCCGGCATTTATCCAGAACCTGGACTACTATCAGGCTTCCGGTCTCGAAATGGGCCTGCAAACCGGCTATGATCTCGGCTCGGTCGGCAATCTCGCGTTTTCGTTCAACGCCAACTACTATTTGTCGAACGAATTCCAGTCGCTGGAAACCTCGCCCGTCAATGACTGCATGGGCAAATACTCCAACGTCTGCGATCCGGTGCCAAGGTTCCGCTCGGTCGCCCGTGCGACCTATGAGACAGGTCCTTTCGAAGCTTCGCTTCTGTGGCGCCATATCAGCGGCATGGACTTCGGCGGCGACCCGGCGTCGATCTTCGACGGGTTTGAGCACATCAGCGCTCACGATTACTTCGACCTTTCTGTTGGCTTTCAGCTTGCTGACAATATCCGGCTGGGCGGTCAGGTACGAAACCTCACGAACAAGAACCCGCCGATCATCGGCAACGACACCGGCACCACGTCGTTCAACTCGGGCAATACTTTCCCGAGCCTTTACGACGTCCTCGGCCGCACCTATTCGTTGAGCATCAAAGCCAACTTCTAGGGTAAACAGGGTTGCAAGACCTGAAACGGCGGCCTTCGGGCCGCCGTTTTTCTTCGCCGAACGTCAAAATTTTGAACGGTGCTACTTCACCCGTTCAACAAGCAAGGTCCGGCGCAATTCATTGACCTTCAAGCGATAACCGCTGATCGCGCCGGGTGATACGCTGACGGTGTACTGGCGTTTTGCAGAGAGCCGGATGCGGTTTGAATCGGCGCGCTTCTGGCGCCAGACCTGTCCGTTGTCGAGAAAGAACACGTATGCGCCTGACGGCGTCTGGGCGAATTCAGTGACTGCGGCGTTGACTTTTTCATCAATGTCGTTGGCGCCGTCGTCGCCCTTGACCGCCGTTCGGGCGATGACCTGCTCGGCGCCCAATCCAGAAACCTCATTTTGAACAGCCTCGTTCGCGCCGACGCCGACTTGAGCGACATTCGGCGCGCGTTGCGCCGCCAGACCCGCGGGTGAGGCGAGCGAGGTAATTGCCGCCTCAAGACAGGCGATTCGCGCATCAGCATCCGGTGAGGTCTCACGGCAGTTGAGAATAAGCTCGTCCCCTTGCGGTTCTTGCGCGGCGGCCGGTGCAAAGGCCAGCAGGGCGGCGGCGCCGGCCAGAATGTTTTTCGCAATAGAAACCATATTCCCTCCTGTCGATGCGCTGGGCGAAGCTTACGGCGATGCCGGGAGGAACGCCAGAAATCACTGGCTTTTTCGGCGAATTAACGACGAATTGACGCCGACTCGCAATGATCCATTCCGGCAATGTTGACGAAAACCATCTGGCAAGCTTCAACTGCCGGCTACCCATGAGGAATCAATCGTGACCGATAGCGCGGCTGACAAATTCGTACTGACGACATCGCGCCTGTTCCCGAGCTGGCTGGCGAGCCGCAAAGCGTCATTGGCGTTCAGCACTTATCAGGCGGGCAAGTTTTTCCTGATCGGCTCAAATGACGCCGATCAGTCGATTTCTGTTTTTGAACGAACCATCGAACGACCGATGGCGCTATGCGCAGACGGCGACGATATTTACATTTCATCGCTGTACCAGTTATGGCGGTTTCGCGATTGCACGGCCGGCGGCGATTATCAGGGCTATGACCGTTTGTATGCGCCGCGCCAGTCATGGATAACCGGCGATATCGACATTCACGATATCAAGGTGGACGCTGACGGACGCGTGCTGTTCGTGAACACGCTTTTTTCGTGCCTCGGCACGATTTCTGAAAATGACAGTTTCGCCCCGGTCTGGACGCCGCCGTTTATCTCCAGGCTTGCGGCTGAGGATCGTTGCCATCTGAACGGTCTGGCGATGCGCGACGGGCGCGCGGCCTATGTTACTGCGGTTGGCCGCTCCGACGTCGCCGACGGCTGGCGCGATCACCGTGTCGGCGGCGGCGTCGTTGTCGATGTCGCATCTGGCGAAATCGTCGCTTCCGGCCTTTCCATGCCGCATGCGCCGAGATGGCGGGACGGCAAAGTCTGGCTCGCCCATGCGGGAACTGGCGAGCTGGGTTTCGTCGATCCGGGTGATGGCAAGTTCACGCCGGTTGTTTTCTGTCCCGGGTTTTTACGAGGGCTCGATTTCATTGACGACTTCGCCATTGTCACGATGTCGCTGCCGCGCGGCAACAGGACGTTTGAAGGGCTGCCATTGAGCGAAACCATGGAAAAGAGCGGCGCGATGCCGCGATGCGGGATTGCGGTGATCGATTTGAAAACCGGCGATCTGGCGCATTGGCTGCGTATTGAAGGTGTTGTCAGCGAACTCTTCGATGCGATCATTCTGCCCGGTGTCCGCCGCCCGGCGGCGATCGGCTTCCGGTCTGACGAAATACGCCGCATTCTCTCTGTCGGCGCCGCCAGGATATGACGCAGACAGAAGATCTGTTTTCTGTCGGCGTCGATCACCACCATGCGGGCCGTTTGAATGAAGCTGAAAAATTCTATCTTGCGGTCCTGAAAGTCGACCCCGGTCATGTCGGCGCGTTGTCGAATCTTGGACGGATTGCCCGCGCCCGCGGTGATGTCGCTGGGGCGCTGCGTTATTACCGGGCGGCCTGTTCGGGCGAAGCAGCGCCGGCGGAGGTTTTTTTTAATCTCGCGAACACATTGCGGGACACAGGCGATGCGGCAGGCGCGATCAGAGAATATGAACGCGCGTTGCGCATGAACCCGTCGCTGGCCCCGGCGCGCAGCGCGCTCGAAAAATTTCGGCCAGGCGGGCAAACGAGCGAGGAGCGCACGCGGCTTGCGGAACGAAAACTGAATGAAGGCGACGGCGATGCGGCGGTCGCGTTGTTGCGGCAAATCGTTCAGGAAAACCCCGAAGATGCAACCGCGCTGCAAAATCTTGGCTATCTTTTTCGTTCCACCGGCCATTATCGCGCCGCGCTAAATTGCTACGATAAGGCATCGCGGCTCAGCGACGATTTGATGATCCGTGTTGAAATGGCGAATTGCATGGTCAATATCGGCGCGTTCGACAGGGCGCGCGGCGAACTTGAAAAGCTTATCGTGACGCCGCAGGGCCGGCGCGCTGCAACATCGAGTTACCTGATGTCGTTGCTTTACGATCCGGCGGTTTCCGCCAGATTTATTTGCGACGAGCATGTGCGCTTGACCAAAGAATGGACGAGCCGCGACGCACCTGAATATGCGCACAACGCAAATGACAGGTTGCGGGTTGGTTATTTGACGGCGGACTTTTTCGGTTCGCACCCTGTCTCGCAATTTCTGGCGCCGGTTCTGAGGGCCCATGCCGATCCGGCATTTGGCGTTGACAGTTTCGCCTATATTGCAAAACCGCGTGCTGACGATACGGCGCGGCGGATGAGTGCGCTCGTTGCCGAGCGTATGATTGACGCTATGAACGACGAAGCGGCGGCGCAACTTATCCGGTCTGATAATCTTGATCTTCTTGTCGATCTTTCCGGCCATACCAGTGGCCGGCGTTTGTCGCTTCTTGGTCTGCGTCCGGCGCCGGTTCAGGCGTGTTTTATCGGTTATCCTTCAACGACCGGGTTTGGCGCGGTCGACTGGCTGATTGGCGACTGGCGCTTGTTTCCTGACGGGGCTGAGCAATTTTACCCGGAAAAACTGGCGCGCCTGCCGGATGCGTTTCTTGCTTTCGAGCCGCCGCCGGCGATGCCGGCGCCGCCCCCCACGCGCGCTGAAGGCCCCGTCACATTTGGCTCGCTCAATCACCTGCCGAAACTGAACGCTGACGTGGTGCGGGTGTGGGCGGAAATTTTGAACGGCGCGCCGGGCTCGCGCCTGTTTCTGCAATGCGCGGCGTTCGCAGAGTCGGAGACGTGCGAAGATGTCAGGCGATCTTTCGGCGCGCATGGAATTGCAAAAGAACGACTGACATTGTCGCCGCCGCAACCGTTTCATGAGGCGATGAAGCGCTACAACGAGATTGATATCGCACTTGATCCGTTCCCTTATAACGGCGGCACCACGACGGCGCATGCGTTATGGATGGGCGTTCCGGTGATATCGCTGACGGGCGATTATTTTTGCCGCCGCATGGGAGAGAGCTTGTTGCATGCGGCGGGCGGTCAGGCGCATATCACCAAAGACGAGAGTGACTATGTGCGTGTCGCGGTCGACCTTGCTGCGGACATTGAGGGCGGACGGGACGTGCGCGGCGCGCGCCTTGCGGCGAACCGCGCTGCGCCGCTTTTCGATACTGCAAAATATGCGCGCGATCTCGCCGCCATCTATAAACAGCTGGTCAGTTAGAATTCTTCATTTCTTAAGACCAAGCCGCCCGCCGGCCTTCGAGCGCAGCTTCTCCCACCAGTCAGTATTGTCTAGATACCATTCAACGGTTTTGCGCATGCCCTGATCTACCGTGACCGATGGCGTCCAGCCCAGCTCACGCTGAATTTTCGATGCATCAATCGCATATCGCAGATCATGACCGGGGCGGTCGGTCACGAAAGTAATCAAGTCCTCGTGCTTTTGCGGTTGCGGCCGAAGTTCGTCCATAAACCGGCATAACATCCGTACAAGGCCGATGTTCGTAAGCTCGTTGTGCCCGCCGATATTGTACGTCTCGCCGATTAGGCCGTTTTCCATAACCGTCAACAGCGCTGCGGCGTGATCCTCGACATAGAGCCAGTCGCGAATATTCTCTCCCTTGCCGTAAACGGGGATGGGGCGCGTTTCCAGCGCGGCGATGATCACAACCGGGATGAGTTTTTCAGGAAACTGAAACGGGCCGTAATTGTTCGAGCAATTGGTTGTGACAACCGGCAGGCCGAAGGTTTCTTTCCATGCGCGAGCGAGGTGGTCGGAGGCCGCCTTTGTGGCGGAATAGGGTGAATTGGGCTGATAGGCGGTTTCTTCCGTAAACAGCCCCTCGGCGCCCAGCGAGCCGTAAACCTCGTCAGTCGATACGTGATGAAACCGGAACTTTTGTTTCGCGTCGGCGCCGAGTGCGTCGAAGTAACGCCGGGCTTCCTGTAACAGCGTGAAGGCGCCGTTGATATTCGTCTCAACGAATGCGCCAGGCCCGTCGATCGAGCGGTCGACATGGCTTTCAGCGGCCAGGTGCATGATCGCGTCGGGGCGGTGGTCTTCAAGCGCCTGCCGCACGGCGGCCGCGTCGCAAATGTCCGCTTTGACGAATGCATAACCGGGGCGAGTGTCATATCCCGCCAGATTCTCCAGATTGGCGGCATAGGTCAGCTTGTCGAAATTGACGATCTCGAACCCTCGTTCCAGCGCCAGGCGGATCACGGCTGATCCGATAAAACCCGCGCCGCCAGTAACCATGATTTTCATATCGGCCTCAGTTTTTCGTCCGGCGTATTATCGCATGACTGGATGAAGAGAACACCCACACATGGGGCCGATTGCAAGCAATCATCGTTCCAACCCGTCGTCATTGACCACGCCGGCGCCCCTTCGCCGGCCGGCAAGGCGGGGGCTTACTTCGCTCCGGCCTTTTGCGCATAGGTCCACGCCAGCGCGGCGAGGGGCGCGATGGTTTCGCGCAGTTTGATGCCCTCGGGCGAGGAGGCGTTGCCGGCCAGCGCGCGCGCATAAACTCCCTGCGCGATAGAGGCGAGGCGGAACATGTTGTACGAAAGACAGAAGTCGAAATCCCCAAGCGATTTGCGCCCGACTTTTTCGCAATAGCGGGTAATCGCCTCGTCCAGCGAGGGAATGCCAAGGGCGCCCAGATCAAGGCCGGCCAGCCCGCCGCGTATCGTCGGCGGGAAATGCCAGATCATCAGGAAATAGGTAAAATCCGCAAGCGGATGACCAAGCGTAGACAATTCCCAGTCAAGTACCGCCAGCGCGCGCGGCGAATCGGCGGCCATGATGACATTATCGAAACGGAAATCGCCATGAACGATCGAGACGCTTTCGTCGTCGGGAATCGCGCCGGGCAACCAGTCGATCAGCTTGTTCATCGCGTCGATGTTGTCAGTCTCGGCGGCGCGGTATTGCTTCGACCAGCGCTCGATCTGACGACCAAAATAATTTCCGGCCTTGCCAAAATCGCCAAGTCCGATCCGGGTGTAGTCGATAGAATGCAGATGCGCCATCACGTCGATCAGCGAGTGATACAGCGCGCCGCGTTCGCTCGTTTCGACGTCCGGCAGGCTCGCATCCCAGAAAATTCGTCCGTCGACGAAATCCATGATGAAGAACGGCGTACCAATTACCTCGGCGTCTTCGCAAAGGACATAGGTGCGCGCCACGGGAAAATTCTCCTGCGCCAGCGCGGTCATCACCGTGTATTCCCGGTCAACCGCATGCGCAGACGGCAGCAGTTTTCCCGGCGGCTTGCGTCGAAGCACATATTTTTTCGCCGGTGTTGTCAGCAAGTAAGTCGGGTTCGACTGGCCGCCCTTGAACTTTTTTACGCTGAGCGGTCCTTCAAATCCGGCGACATTGGCGCGCATATAGGCGTCGAGCGCGCTTTCGTCGAATTTCAGGAATTGCGGCGTGTCCGTCACGCCGACAAATTCATTACCTGCGTCCGTCATAAGATGTCCCTCACGCGGCTTTCGAGAAATGTTCAAATACAAGAAAGCCGCCGATGACAACAAAACCGAGTCCGGCGATTAATTTCAGCGGCATAAATGCAAGATAACGCTCGGCTGCGGCGCCAAGCGCGACGGCGACCGCGGTCGAAACAACGAGTGCTGCGGATGCGGCTGCAAAAACCATCAGATGGGATGTGCGCGCGTCAGAGGCGAACAGCATGGTCGCAAGTTGTGTCTTGTCGCCGAGCTCAGCCAGAAACACGGAAAGGAAAATGGTCAAAAAGATTTTCATTATGTAATCGTCCTGATGCTTTGGTGGAAGTCAAAGAATGCGTCGACAACCTCGTCGGGGGCTTCTGTGTGCGGGTAATGGCCGATCTTTTCAAGCAGCACCGCATCGGCATTCGGAATAATTTTCGTGTAATGTTGAAACATATGTGCGCCGGAAACCGGGTCGGCGCCGCCGTCTATCAACCGTAACGCGATGGTGGCGTGCTCCAGCGCGCCAACCCAGCGGTCGCGATAGGCTTGTCGTTCGGGTACATAATTAAGCAGTTTGTGAAGAATGCGCGCGCCGCGGCGCTCTTCGATCATCGCCCAGTGGGCGTCAATTTCATCATCGCTGGCCTTTGTTTCGGCGCCGTAGAGTTTGTCAAAAGCGCTGCGAAGTTTCTCCCGCGACATCATCATGCCGAGAATAAAACCCAGTGGCGTCAGGCCGAATTTTTGCACGGGGCGCGCGCGATGCTGTTCGGGAAACAACCCGCCATTGAGGAAGACGACCGATTTGATTGAAAAGCTGAGCGCGCGTTCGTTTTGCCGTGCGAGCAATTCCTGCGCGACGGTATCGCCGTAATCGTGGGCGAGAATGTGCGCCTCGCCAATGCCGAGATGTTCAAGCAAGGCTTCTTGAAAATCAGCTTGCCGAAAGATGGAATACGTGACATTGCGCGGTTTGTCGGAGAGGCCAAAGCCAAGCATGTCGAGCGCCGCCAGCCGGAAATGCCGTCGAAGCGCGTTCCAGATGAATGTCCAGTCCCATGACGATGTCGGATATCCGTGCAACAGCAACAGGCACGGCTTTGTCTCGTCGTTAATATCCGCGGTCCAGTACGCAAAACGAAATCCACCGGAAACGAGGGTCGACGCTTGCCGGCGCCATTCGCCAAGCGGTTTCACACCTTTTCCTTCAGCGCCCGCCAGGCGATGTCATGGCGATAAAAGCCGTCCGGCCAGTCGATATCGTCGATCGCCTCATAGGCGCGCGACACCGCTTGCCTGATGGATCGCCCGCGCGCCGTGACGTTCAATACGCGTCCGCCGTTCGCAACGATTTTGCCGCCGCGTTCTTTCGTGCCGGCATGAAAGACGACGACGCCGTCACGTTTTTGCGCGCGCTCAAGTCCGGCGATGGGCGAGCCCTTGGCGTAGGCGCCGGGATACCCCTTCGACGCCATCACGACCAGCGCGCAGGCATCCTTCGACCAGTCAAGCGTTGCGTCGTGAAGCTCGCCCGTGGCGGCGGCGTGCAACACCGGAAGGATGTCGCTGTTCAACAGGCGCATCATGACCTGACATTCGGGGTCGCCAAACCGCGCGTTGAATTCGATCAGTTTCGGGCCGTTCTCGCCGATCATCAAGCCGGCAAACAGGACGCCTTTATAGGGTGTGCCGCGTCGCGCCATTTCTGCAATCACGGGTCTGATAATCCGTGTCATGACGTCTTCGCGAATCTTGTCGGTAAAAACCGGCGCCGGGGCGTACGCGCCCATGCCGCCGGTATTGGGGCCCGTATCGCCGTCAAATGCGCGCTTGTGATCTTGAACGCCGATCATCTGCGTGATGTTTGCGCCGTCGGTAATGACGAAGAAGCTGGCTTCCTCGCCTTCAAGAAATTCCTCGATCACAATTTCAGCACCCGCATCGCCGAACGCCCCGGCGAACATGTCGTCAACGGCCTGTTCGGCCTCGGCGAGTCCGTCGGCGATGATGACGCCCTTTCCGGCGGCGAGCCCGTCGGCCTTGATCACGTAGGGCGCGCGTTGCGATCTCAGGAATTGTTTGGCTGGCGCGCTTTGCCGAAATCGCCCGTAAGCCGCTGTCGGCGCGCCGGCGGCGACGGCGACGTCTTTCATGAACGCTTTTGATGATTCCAGGCGCGCGGCGGCGGCTGACGGCCCAAAGCAGGGAATTGATCTTTCAGCCAGTTGGTCGGCGATGCCGGCCGCCAATGGCGCTTCCGGGCCGACAACGACCAGATCTACGCATCGTGATCGGGCGGCCTCCACAATCTCGTCGATATTATCCGGGTCTATGTCGAGACATTCGCCTAAACGATTGAGACCGGGGTTGCCGGACGCTAGATAGAGGCGGTCAAGGAGCGGACTTTGAGCGATTTTCCACCCAAGAGCATGTTCGCGTCCGCCGCCGCCGACCAGAAGAACTTTCACAGGTTCCTTCTCCCTTCAATCAAAAGCGTTTAGGCGTCGCGCCCGACAGGATCAATGCCGACAGATACCGACCATAACGACAATGCGTCCGCAACGGGCCCGCATTCCCCGGCTGGCGACGCCGTTGCCGCCGAAGCGGACGCGCGCATCGCCCGGCCGCCGCGGCGGCGCATCGTCAGGGTCGGGTTGCCGCGATGGCTGCGCAAGCCGCTATACCGGCTCGACGCGGCGCTTACCCGTAGAATCGATTCGCTGGCCGCTGTTCCAAAACGCCGCCGCCGGGCCGCCCTTGGGGCCGCCGCCGCCGTCAATCTGGCCTTGCTGACGGTTCTGGCGGTGTATGGGCGGGTGCACATTTTCGTGCCCAATCGCCCCGCCGAATCGATATCCGTGGTGTTCGTCGATTTGCCGGATGTCGCCCCGATTCCCGAATTGCGCGATCCGGAAATCGCGCCCGAGCCAGAACCTGAGCCCGTGGAGGAGCCGGAAATCTCACCGGAGCCGGAGCCGGAACCTGTGCCGGAACCCGAACCGGCGCCGGAAGAACAGGCGCCGCCAGAGCCTGAACCGGAACCAGAGCCTGAAATCGAGCCCGAACCCGAACCTGAGCCGGTGGTGGATCTGACGCCCGAGCCGGCGTTCGCGCGTCCGTCGGAAATCGAAGAAGCCCCGATGATCCCCGACGAGCCGGCCTCGCCGGAGGAGCCCGGCCTTGACGAACCCGCCCCGGGCGACATTTTCGTGGATGGCGAACAAACCCCCGCAGAAGAGGCGCCGCCGCTGATTACGGTGGAGCCGGAAACAAGGCAGGCGCAAAGCGAGCAGGACGCCGGCGAACAACGCCCGGTCGACGAGGAAGATCTTGAGAACACCCTCGGCGAGCGCGGCGCCGGCGAAGACGACCAGGTGGAGCGCGAGGCGGTCGCGCCGTCGGAAGAGACGCAAGAACCCGCCGGCGATGACATGTTCGACGAAGAACCGGTGTTCGGCGGGCGGCGTTTCGTCCTGCCTCAGGTGGAGCTTCCCACCGGCGAGACGTCGACCATGCCAGGCACTTCCGGGGTTGTGGCGATCTATTGTCCTGAGGAGTTTGAAGACCGCGAGAAAATCGCCGAATGCGCCGGCCGGCCGGAAATCCGCTCTGGCTGGCGCCCTGGCGCCACGGGCGAGGATTTCTCAAAAGCGGTTGAATTGCTGAAAGAACAACGCGCCCGCGGCGTTTATACCGGCGATTCCGCGACGTTCGGCCCGGAAATCGCCCGGCGAATGGAGCAACAGCGCCGCGAGCAAGATCTTACCGACTTCCGCCGCAGCCAGGACGACGTCAACGATATCGGCGCGACGTCAAACGACCCGGCGGCGGGCACGCGGCCGGACATCGGCCCGGCGCCGTTTGAACCGTCATGGACGCGCCGTCAGGACCCGCTGGTCGATCAAAAGGACGTCGACCGCCTGCGCCGCGAGCTGGAAGATGCGGAACAGGCGAAGGAAGGCGACTAGGGCCAGACCCGCATTGCTTTTTCAAATGGACTTGCGTCGCGCACTGATGAACACTGCGCCGGCGAAGTCTTTGGGGGCTCAATGTCTGATCGCCATCTGCCGAAGGTTCTCGGCCTTCCCGATCTCGTTTTGTTTACCGTCTCGGCGATCGTCCTTCTCGATACGCTGGCGGCGGCGGCGTCGATCGGCGTGTCCAGCCTTTTTTGGTGGTTGTTTCTGGGGGTGGTCTTTCTGGTCCCGATGGGGCTGATCACCGCCGAGCTTGGAACGGCGTACCCGGAAGAAGGCGGCATCTATGTCTGGATCAGGCGCGCGCTCGGGCGCCACTGGGCGGCGCGTGCTGTCTGGGCGTATTGGGTGAACACCGCGATCTGGCTTCCGGCGATCTACATTCTTTTCGCGGGCGTGTTCGCGCGGCTGTTTCACGTTGAGCTGTCGCTTTCCGCGCAGGTCGGTATCGGGATTGTCCTCGCCTGGCTTACCGTACTGCTCGACATCATCGGACTGCGCGTCGGCAAATGGGTGCCTAATCTCGGCGCCATGTTCAAATTCGTGATTTTCGGTTCGCTGATTATCGCCGGGTTTCGCTATGGTATGGTGCACGGCGTCGCCAATGAAATCACGCTCGATACGCTTCGGCCGAGGTGGCACGAGGGACTGAAATACGTGCCGGCGATCATTTACGGCATGCTGGGGTTCGAGCTTGTTTCCGCAGCCGGCGGCGAGATCAAGCATCCCGCGCGCGACGTACCGGCGAGCATCTTGCTGTCCGGCTGTTTGGTGATTTTGTTATACACCCTTGCGACCGCCGGCGTGCTTGTGGCGCTGCCGGCCGGCGACATCGACATTGTTGAAGGGCTGATCGACACGCTGGCGCTGTTCTTCTCCGTCATTCCCGGCGGCGGCGTGATCGTGACTATGCTCGGCGTCGGCGCGCTTTACACGTTTTTTTCAAGCGGAGCGACGTGGGCGATGGGTTGTAACCGCACAACGGCGGAGGCCGCCGCCGAAGGTCAACTGCCCGGCTTTTTTGCGATTCGGCATCCGCGCCACGGCGGGCCGGTTGGCGCGGCGGTTCTCATGGGCGTCGTCTGCACGCTGGTGCTGTTGCTCTATGGCCGGCTGGCGTCGTCAAACGAAGATCTATTCTGGTCGTTGTTTTCGTTCAGCGCCGCCATCTTCATGCTGCCCTATATCGGCGTTGTGATTTCCTATGCGGTGCTGCGTTTTACCGACCCTGACCGCGCTCGACCGTTTCGGGCGCCGGGCGGGGTGATTACGGCGATGCTGATTGCTGCGTCCTGCGCGGCGGTGCTTGGGTGCACGATTTCCCTTTTCTTCTTTGTGCCGGGCGATGGCTGGCAGGCGCCGACGCTTGTCGGCGTTGCGGTCACGTTGTTTATTGGCGCGATTCTTATTCGCGTCGGGATGGCGGAAAACCGGGGGCGCCGCCGCGCAGAGCATAAAACGCCGGCATTGGAATAATATTCCACCAAAAACTCCCGGCCAATCTTCTTTGAGCCAAATTGACGCACCTCGCTGGCCGAACATCGCGTCGTCGGCTTGCGCTGCAATGCATCATCAGGCATGTTCCGGCTCCGCGTTCAGGTTCGGCGCAATATGTTCGCCTGGAACGCGGCAGACGGATACGGAAATGACGGAGAAGATGCTGAAATTCGTCTCGCGCCTGCGCGAGATGCCGGAAAAGCGCGTGGCCGAAGAACGCCGCAGCGACTTCGATGAGATCTATCGAAAGTTCGCGGCCGACAAGGCGGCGGCGCAGGCTGCGCGTTGCTCGCAATGCGGCGTGCCGTTTTGTCAGGATCATTGCCCGCTCGGCAACAATATTCCCGATTGGTTGCGCCTGATCGCCGAGGGCCGGCTGGAGGAAGCGTACGCTGTCTCGACCGCGACGAACAACATGCCCGAGGTTTGCGGGAAAATCTGTCCGCAGGACCGGCTATGCGAAGGTTCGTGCGTCATAGAACAATCCGGACACGGAACAGTTACGATTGGCGCACTGGAAGCCTATCTCACGGAGACGGCGTTTGCGCGTGGATGGGTGAAGCCGGTGACGCCGGCCAAGGAACTCGATAAATCGGTCGGCATCATTGGCGCGGGGCCCGCAGGCCTCGCCGCCGCAGAAGAATTGCGGCGCGCCGGCGTGCAGGTGGTTGTCTATGACCGCTATGACCGTCCGGGCGGATTGCTGATCTACGGCATTCCCAATTTCAAGCTCGACAAGGGCGTGGTTGAACGCCGGGTTCAGCGACTGCGCGATTCTGGCGTCGAGTTCAGAACCGGCTTCAATGTTGGCGAAGACGCGTCGCTGAACGATTTGCGGGCGCGCCATGATGCGGTTCTCATCGCCACGGGAGTTTACAAGGCGCGCGATCTTGATTGCCCGACGCGCACCGACACGCTGGCGGCGCTGGATTATCTGATCGCCTCTAATCGCAAAGGCCTTGGCGACAAGGTTTCTGCGTTTGAGACCGGCGAGCTTGACGCAAACGGAAAACAGGTTGTCGTCATCGGCGGCGGCGACACCGCCATGGATTGCGTCAGAACCGCGATCCGGCAAGGCGCGGAAAAAGTCACCTGCGTTTACCGGCGTGACCGCGCGAATATGCCCGGCTCGCAACGCGAAGTCGCGAATGCGGAAGAAGAAGGCGTCGCGTTTGAATGGCTGGCGGCGCCTGCGGCGGTCGGCGCGACGGTGCGCACGATGCGAATGCGTCTTGGCGCGCCTGACGAGAGCGGGCGGCAGTCGCCAAAAGAAATACCGGGCAGCGAATTTGAGATGCCGGCGGATATCGTGATCAAAGCGCTCGGCTTCGAGCCGGAAGACCTGCCGTCGCTTTTTGGCGAACCCGGATTGAAGGTGAACCGGCGCGGGCAGATCAGGGTCAACCCGACAACGCTCGAAACGGCGGTCGCCGGCGTCTACGCCGCGGGCGACATCATGCGCGGCGCCTCGCTCGTCGTCTGGGCGATCCGCGACGGGCGTGTTGCGGCGGCGTCGATGATTGCGCAGTTGACTGGCGAGATGTCGATTAACGGCGAGGTTGTCGGCGCGCTCGCGGCGGCGGAGTAAAAGCAATGCTGAGCTACGAACAACAACTTGCCGCGCGTCGGCGGCTTGGCGCCGCCGGGGCGTATGACGAGGACGCCGAACATGATGCGTGCGGCGTCGGCCTGATTGTAAATATGGGCGGCGAACCGCGGCGCGAAGTCGTTGAACTTGCGGTGAATGCGTTAAAAGCGGTCTGGCATCGCGGCGCAGTTGACGCCGACGGCAAGACCGGCGACGGTGCCGGCTTGCGCCTGAACGTGCCGCAGGATTTGTTTCGCACCTATGTTGCGCGCACTGGCCACGCGCCGACGACGGCGGATATTTGCGTCGGCCAGATTTTTCTGCCGCGCATGGATGTCGGCGCGCAGGATATGGCGCGCGCCATCGTTGAAGACGAACTGCTGAAAGACGGATTTTTCCTGTATGGCTGGCGTCAGACGCCGGTTGACGCCGCCGTGCTCGGCGTCAAGGCGAACGCCTCGCGCCCGGAGATCGAACAGATCCTGTTTTTCGACCCCAAAGGCCGCGCCAAGGACGTTCTTGAACGTGAATTGTTCATTGTCCGCCGGCGTATCGAGAAACGCGCCGCGGCGTCTACGATACCGGGTTTTTACGTCTGCTCGCTGTCGAGTGACAATGTCATCTACAAGGGCATGTTCCTCGCGCAGGACATAGACACGTTCTATCCCGATTTGCGCGACCCGCTGTTTGTTTCCCGCGTCGCGATTTTCCACCAGCGATATTCCACCAATACCTTCCCTGAATGGCGCCTTGCCCAGCCGTTTCGCGTCATCGCCCATAATGGCGAGATCAATACGGTCAAGGGCAACATCAACTGGATGAAAAGCCACGAAATTCCGATGGCGTCCGAAGCGTTTGGCGAGCAGGCCGTGAGCGTAAAACCGATCATTCAGCCCGGCTCGTCCGATTCCGGCGCGCTCGATCAGGTGTTTGAACTGGTTGTGCGCGCCGGCCGGTCACTGCCGATGGCCAAGGCGTTGTTGATCCCGGAAGCATGGTCAAAGCGAACCGCCGTCATGCCGCGTCCGTGGCGTGCGCTTTACGAATATTCCAACGCCGTGATGGAGCCATGGGACGGCCCGGCCGCCATCGCCGCCTATGACGGACGCTTCGCTGTCGCCGGGCTCGACCGCAACGGCCTTCGGCCCATGCGCTATGCAATTACGAATGATAATATTCTGGCGGTCGGCTCGGAAGCCGGTATGTGTCCGCTTGAGCCGGAACGCGTCAAGCGGCGCGGCGCGCTGGAGGCCGGCGCGATGATCGCGTTCGATCTTGAGGAAGGTAAATTTTATACCCATACGGAGATATTGGATTATCTCTCCGCAAAACACCCATACGAAGACTGGCTGGAGAACATTATCGAACTGGAGCCGACAATCGGTCCGGGGCCGGAAGACCGGATGTTCGATAATGAAACGCTGATCCGCCGTCAGGTGGCGGCCGGGTATTCGCTGGAGGAAATCGACCTTGTTCTCAAGCCGATGGCGGAAGAGGGCAAAGAGCCGATCGGGTCGATGGGCGATGATGCGCCGCTCGCGGTGCTGTCGAATGAATATCGGCCGCTGTCGCATTATTTCCGACAGAAATTCAGTCAGGTGACCAACCCGCCGATTGACCCGCTGCGCGAAACGCGGGTGATGAGCCTTAAAACGCGGTTCAAAAATCTCGGCAATATTCTCGCCTCGGATGAAACCCAGACGGATGTGTATGTTCTGGAAAGCCCGTTTCTTTCCAACGGCATGTTCGAGCGGTTTCAGGAATTTGTCGGTGAGAACGCGGTTGAAATCGATTGCACCTATGAGCCGTGCGCGCGCCACGATGGCGGTGCGGCGTTGCGCGCTGCGATCAATCGAATTCGTGATGAAGCCGTCGCCGCGATACGCGAGAAAAACGCCCAGCACATAACCCTGACGGATGCGGCGCAGGGCCCGCATCGTATCGCCGTGCCGATGATACTGGCGGCCGGCGGCGTGCATGCGCACCTCGTACAAGAGGGGCTTCGGACCTATTGCTCGATCATTGTGCGCTCCGCCGAGTGTGTCGATCCGCATTATGTCGCGGTTCTCGTCGGTGTTGGCGCAACCGCAGTGAACCCGTATCTGGCGTGCGAGACCATTGCGTTCAATCACCAGCGCGGACAGTATGAAGGGCTAAGCCTTGGCGAGACGCTGAAGAATTACAAAAAAGCGATTGAAGGCGGCTTGCTGAAAATTTTGTCAAAAAGCGGCATCTCGGTCATCTCGTCCTACCGCGGCGGATGCAATTTCGACGCGCTCGGGATTTCGCGCGCGCTGGCGGCGGAGTTTTTCCCCGGCGCGGTGTCGCGGATATCAGGCATCGGCCTGCCTTACCTTGAGCGCAAGACGAGCGAACTGCACGCGCGCGCTTTTGGCGGCGAGCCGTCGGTGTTGCCGGTCGGCGGGTTTTATCGCCATCGCCGCAGCGGCGAACGTCACGCGCTTGAAGCGGGGCTGGTTCACGATCTTCAGCACGCGGTGCGTGAGGAAGATTACGCCGCTTACAAGCGCTATTCGGCTGCGCTGGCGGCGCAGGCCCCGGTACAGTTACGCGAGCTTCTTGACATGCGCGAGCTTGGGCCGGCGGTTGATCTGTCGCAGGTAGAATCGATCAATGCAATTCGTCAGCGGTTTGTAACGCCCGGCATGTCGCTCGGTGCGTTGTCGCCGGAAGCCCATGGCGCGTTGAACATCGCCATGAACCGAATTGGCGCAAAGTCCGTTTCCGGCGAGGGCGGCGAGGATCCGGCGCGCTATCATCCGCTGCCCAATGGCGACAACGCCAATTCCGCCATCAAGCAGGTTGCGTCCGGTCGCTTCGGCGTGACGGCGGAATATCTGAACCAGTGCCGCGAGATCGAAATCAAGGTGGCGCAGGGCGCCAAACCCGGCGAAGGCGGCCAGTTGCCTGGGTTCAAAGTCACCGAATTCATCGCGCGCATGCGCCATGCGACGCCGGGAGTGATGTTGATCTCCCCGCCGCCGCACCACGATATTTATTCGATTGAAGACCTTGCGCAATTGATCTTTGATCTGAAGAATATCAATCCCGAGGCGCGCGTATGCGTAAAACTGGTGTCGACGGCGGGCATTGGTCCGATCGCCGCCGGCGTCGCCAAGGCGAAAGCGGATGTCATCCTGATCTCGGGAAATGTCGGCGGCACCGGCGCATCGTCGCTGACGTCAATCAAGTTCGCCGGCAGCCCGTGGGAGCTTGGGTTGTCCGAAGCTCATCAGGTGCTCACCATAAACAATTTGCGTCAGTCGGTGACGCTGCGCACCGACGGCGGCATCCGCACGGGCCGCGATGTGGTGATCGCGGCGATGCTGGGGGCGGAGGAATTCGGCATCGGCACAATCTCCCTCGTTGCGCTTGGCTGTCTGATGGTTCGCCAGTGTCACTCCAACACCTGTCCTGTCGGCGTGTGCACCCAGGACGACGAGTTGCGCGCACGGTTCAAGGGCATGCCGGATCATGTCGTCACCCTGATGACGTTCATTGCTGAGGAAACGCGCGAAATTCTTGCAAGCCTTGGCGCGACGTCGATTGAGGATGTCATTGGCCGAAGCGATCTGCTCGATCAGGTGCATCGCGGCGCGGCTGACCTTGATGATCTCGATCTCAATCCGATTCTTGCGCGGGTTGACGCCGGCGGCGCCGCTGTTCGCTCAAAGCGGAGCGGCAGAAACGAGCCGTCGCCGACACTGGACGAGCAGATTCTCCAGGACGCCGCCGCCGTCTTCAAGCGCGGCGAAAAAATGCAGCTTACCTATGCGGTGCGCAATACGGATCGATCGATTGGCGCACGGACGTCTTCGGCGATCATCCGACAATTCGGCGCCGGCGGCCTCGCGCCGGATCATCTGACGATCCGCCTGTCCGGCTCGGCCGGTCAGTCGCTCGGCTGTTTCGGCGCTGACGGGTTGCGTCTCGACCTGACCGGCGATGCGAACGATTATGTCGGCAAGGGTCTTTCCGGCGCGCGTATCGTCGTGCGGCCGTTCGCCAGCGTATCGCGGCATGCCCATAATGACGCGATTATCGGAAACACCTGTCTTTACGGCGCGACCTCCGGCGAGCTTTTCGCTGCGGGCCGGGCTGGCCAGCGCTTCGCCGTGCGCAATTCAGGCGCGACGACGGTGATCGAAGGCTGCGGTGCGAATGGCTGTGAATACATGACCGGCGGCGTCGCCGTTATTCTGGGCTCGATTGGCGACAATTTCGCCGCCGGCATGACGGGCGGGCGGGCGTTCGTGCTCGATGAGGATGGCCGGTTCCAGCATTTCGTTAATCCTGAGAGCGTGATCTGGCGGCCGCTGGAAGGTGACGGCGAGGACCTCTGCCGCGAGCTTATCACGCGCCATTTTCAAGAGACCCGCTCGGTGTTTGCGCGCCAATTGCTTGATGAATGGCCGGCGTGGCGCAAGCACATGCTGGAAATCCTGCCAAAAGAGACATTGCGGCTGGAGGCGGAGCGGGCGAAGTCCGTCGCCGCAGAATAATCAACTGCGCAACGCCCTTTTTCCGGTCGACGGCGGATGTATCATGTCGGCCTATGTCAATATGAATTGAGGGTCCGGCCATGGAATTTGCCTATTCCGACCGATGCAAGGATTACATTTCCCGCGTTTCTGATTTCATGGACAAATTTGTCTATGAGGGCGACGAGATTTATGAGCGCCAGCATGCGCAGTTCGGGCCGGGCGAGGGGCGGTGGAAAATCCCGCCGATCATCGACGAGTTAAAAGAAAAGGCCAAAGCCGCCGGGCTGTGGAACATGTTCCACCCCGATCCGAAATTCGGCCCCGGCCTGTCAAATGCGGACTATGCGCCCATCGCCGAGCTGACCGGGCGCTGCCACATCGCGCCGGAAGTGTTCAACTGCGCCGCGCCGGACACCGGCAATATGGAGGTGCTCTCGAAATACGGCACGCCTGCGCAACAGGAAGAATGGCTGACGCCGCTGCTCGACGGTAAAATCCGTTCCGCGTTCTTGATGACGGAACCGCAGGTGGCGTCGTCCGATGCGACGAATATTGAATGCGAAATCAGACGCGACGGCGACCATTATGTCATCAATGGCCGTAAATGGTGGTCGTCCGGCGCCGGCGATCCGCGGTGCAAAATTTATATCGTCATGGGTAAAACCGACAAGAATGCGCCGCGCCATGTTCAGCAGTCGATGGTTCTCGTGCCCGCCGGCACGCCGGGCGTAAAAATCGTGCGTCACCTGCCGGTCTTTGGTTATGACGATGCGCCGCATGGTCATATGGAAGTGGTTCTTGAAAACGTCCGTGTGCCAAAGGAAAATATGCTTCTTGGCGAAGGGCGCGGATTTGAAATTGCGCAAGGCCGCCTTGGGCCGGGGCGTATTCACCATTGCATGCGCACGATCGGCGCCGCCGAAGTGGCGCTTGAGAAGATGGTCAAACGCCTGTTGACGCGAGAAGCCTTCGGCAAGCCGATTTTCAAACACTCCATCTGGGAGCAGCGCGTCGCCGAAGCGCGGATCGACATCGAGATGGCGCGCCTGCTGACGCTGAAAGCGGCGTGGATGATGGATACCGTTGGCAACAAGGCGGCTCAGGGTGAGATTGCGATGATCAAGGTCGCCGCGCCGCGCGCGGCGCTGCGCATTATCGACGATGCGATACAGGCCCATGGCGGCGCGGGCGTAACGACGGATTCCGGCCTGGCGCGGCTGTATGCCGGCATCCGCACTCTGCGCCTCGCCGACGGACCCGACGAGGTCCACTGCCGGTCGATTTCGCGGTTGGAGTTCAAGAAGTACTCAAACGACGCATAATCGGTTCAAAAGGGGGGAGCCAAATGCTGACGCCAATACTCGCGCTGGTCTGCTGGACGTTGATTGTCTGGCTGTGGATGTATGTAACGCGGATTCCCGCCATGAAGGCGGCCAATCTCAGCCCACAGGCCGCAATCCATCCCGGCTCATTGTCGGTATTGCCGGCGAATGTTCGGGTCGTAGCAGACAATTACAATCATTTGCATGAAGCGCCGACGGTCTTTTATGCGCTGGCGATTTATACCCATCTCGCTGACGCCGGTGATCAGGTCAATATCTGGTTCGCTTGGAGCTACGTTGTGCTGCGCATCATTCATTCGCTGATTCAGATTGTCGTGCGGCAGGTTCCGCTGCGGTTTTTTGCGTTTCTGCTGTCGACGGCTTGTCTGATGGTCATTGCGGTGCGCGACCTGTTAGCGCTGTAGACCTTGATACAGGTAAGCTCGTTCGGCGTTTCCGTCAGGCGTGGGCGGCTTGCGCCTCAAGCGTCTTCTCGCGCTGATCACGGTCGAGGCGCTTCATCGCCTTTTGCAGTTTTTCAAACGCGCGCACTTCGATCTGGCGCACGCGCTCGCGCGATACGCCATAAACCTGGCTCAGCTCTTCCAGCGTCGCGGGGTTATCTTTCAGCCGCCGTTCCGTCAGGATGTGCTGTTCGCGTTCGTTCAGCGTGGCCATCGCCTCGTCGAGCAGCGACATTCGCATATCGTATTCATCGTCGGCGGCGAGCTTTTGTTCGGGATTGACGGCGTTTTCGTCAACCAGCCAGTCCTGCCATTCGCCGCCGCCTTCCTCGCCGCGGCCAAGCGGGGCGTTCAGCGAGGTTTCCCCGCCGGACATGCGGCGGTTCATCGAAATGACGTCGTCATTGGTCACGCCAAGCTTGTCGGCGATCAGCTGGACTTGATCCGGGTGCAGATCGCCTTCCTCAATGGCGTCGATCTGGCCCTTGATCTTGCGCAGGTTGAAGAAAAGTTTTTTCTGCGCCGCGGTTGTGCCGATTTTGACAAGGCTCCACGATCGCAGGATGTATTCCTGAATCGACGCCTTGATCCACCACATCGCATAGGTCGCGAGGCGGAAACCCTTTTCCGGGTCAAACCGTTTGACAGCCTGCATCAGGCCGACATTGCCTTCGGAAATGACCTCGCCAATCGGCAGGCCATAACCGCGATAGCCCATGGCGATCTTGGCGACGAGGCGCAGATGGCTGGTGACGAGCTTTTGCGCTGCGTCCGGGTCCTGGTGTTCGGCGAAGCGCCTGGCGAGCATGTATTCTTCGTCTTTCGCCAGCATCGGAAATTTCCGAATCTCGGCGAGATAGCGGGACAAACTGCCCTCGGGCGTCAATGCTGGCGCTGTCACTAGGTCTTTTGCCATGTCAGTTCTTTCAGATCCCCACCTGCGCCCGGGGAAGGCTTGGGCGCCTTGAAGATGCCATATGGGGGCTCGCGCCCGGTTTCCAAGATCAGCGCTAAGGATAAGCGAAATCACCCCCCGCAGCCTGCTTGCAAACCGTCGCAGGCGAGCAAATTTTCGTGAATTCCCTGTTATGTCACCGTGACTTATTTCACTGTTACAGGGCGGCGAGCGCGGCGCGAAGGCCCTCAAAATCCGCCGGCGGCGGCGCCTCGAAGCGCATTTTTTCCCCGGTTATCGGGTGGGCAAACCCCAAAATTCGCGCATGCAGGGCCTGACGGCGGAAACTGGCGATCGCGTCAATCGCCCGGTCCGCCTTCGGCTCGCCGGGCTTCAGACCGGAAAGGCCGGGGCC
Source organism: Parvularculaceae bacterium (assembly GCA_041398145.1). Lineage (GTDB taxonomy): Bacteria > Pseudomonadota > Alphaproteobacteria > Caulobacterales > Parvularculaceae > Amphiplicatus. The sequence continues at coordinate 458,739 of JAWKVF010000001.1, forward strand.
GCGCCCATAAACCTGATCGCCGATCAGCGGATGGCCGATATGCGAAAGATGGACGCGGATCTGGTGCGTGCGCCCGGTCTCCAGCCGGCATTCGATGAGCGAGGCGAGGGCGTCGCCCTCAAGCTTGGCGCGGCCGCGGCCATAGGATTCAACGACCCGGTAATGGGTGACGGCGCGGCGCTTGTCGGGCCGGTCGTCATGATCGGGGACGACGGTCATTTTCTTGCGGTCGCCGCCGGCGCGCGCCAGCGGCGCGTCAACCGTGCCGACGGCGGGGCGCGGCGCGCCGACAGCGATCGCGTCATAGGCGCGTTCGATGTCGTGCACTGAAAAAGCCGATGTCAGCGCCAGATGCGCGGCGTCATGTTTGGCGACGACGATCAAGCCGGACGTGTCCTTGTCGAGGCGATGGACGATGCCCGGTCGCGCCACCCCGCCGACCCCTGAAAGGCTATCGCCGCAATGCGCGATCAGGGCGTTGACCAAGGTGCCGGTCCAGTTGCCGGCGCTGGGATGAACGACAAGACCGGCGGGCTTGTTCACGACGATCAGGTCGGCGTCTTCGTAACAGATGTCGAGCGGGATGTTTTCCGCCTGCGGGGTCGGCGCCTCGACCGGCGGCACGACGAGCAGATAGGTTTCATCGATGCGGATTTTAAAGCTCGGATCAGTGAATTCTGTCCCGTTTCGGGACAATGCGCCGCCTTCGATCAGCGCTTTCAGCCGCGACCGGGTCAGCCCGTCAATCGCGTCAGACAACCATTTATCAAGCCTTGCGCCTGCATAATCAGGTTCGACCGTGAAGCTGTATTCGCGTGAGCCGTCTGATGACGGGGCGCGCGGCGTATCAAAAGATCGATCAGTCATGAAGCTGGCGATCTCACGGAGAACAAGGGTCTGTCAAATGTCGCATGCGGAAAACGAATTCATTCTCGGGTCACACCAGATCGCGCCGCTGGGGTTCATCGATCGGGTAAGGCTCAAGGCGGCGCGCTGTTTTGACGACGCCCGCGCCATGACCAGAGATTGGGCGCGCGGCTGGACGAGCAATCGGGCCGGGCCGACGCAAGGCGAAAGCGAAGCGCGGTTTGAGGACCGTTTCTATCGCCCTTACGCGCTGGCGCCGACAGCGCGCACCCAGGCCCGCTCGATCATGCTGGCGGCGTTGACCATGCCGGCGGTCTTCATTGTCGTTGTTCTGGCGTCGATTGCGGTTTTCGGTCAACCTCAATCAGACGTGGCGACCCCGGCGGCCAAGACCGCCAGCGCTGACACGGTGCTCGAACAACCGGCGCGCGGCGCGGTTTCGCCAAGCAATGTGGCGCTTCAGTCAGATGCCTTCTACGCGGCGCCGGTGATGCTCGACGCCGACGCGCGCGTCACCTCGATCTCGCTCGACGGCGACCGGGTGGCGATGCATGTCGAAAGCGCCGGCGGCGTTGAAATTATCATTTACGACCTGACCCGCGGTCGGACTGTCGCAGCCGTGCCGATTAAAATGTCGGCCGCCGCGGGGGCGGACCATCTCGCTATGGTGACGCCGATCAAGGTCGACTAACGCAGAGCCAACAGGAAGACGCCGCCCGGATCGTCCCGCGTGCGGCCTCGCGGCGAGCTGCTCCGCACACAATCCACCCAAAATGCGGCCGTTGCGGCCCGGCGGGCTTTCGGCCTGTCGCGCTGCATGCACCGTACATCGCCTAGCGCCTTGCAGTCCGGCGAAAAGAGCTTTATAATATAAAGTATACAGGAGGACCGGTTATGACCGACCAAAGCCGCGCCGATCTTGCAGGCGAACTCGCTTATGTGCGCGCGCTTGCCGAAGAAGGGCGAAATGCGCCTCTGGTTGGCGGGGTCTTGTATGTCATCTGGGGCTGCGTGGTGGGGTTGAGCGCGCTTGTCAGCTATTTGCAGGCCGCGGGGATGATCGCGGTTTCATCATTGATCGGGGGTTGGGCGTACTGGCTTGGCGCGCTGGCGCTTGGCTGGGCGCTGACGGTCTATTTCGCCCGCCGCGCGGGATTGAAACCGGGCGCCATGACGGTCGGCAATAAAACTGCGAATGCGGCCTGGCTTGGCGTCGGGCTTTTCCTGATGGTGTTCTGGGTGTCGCTGATGGCATTGCACGACAATTATTCAGAATACGGAATTAAACCCTATGTCCTGTTTTCACTGATGTTTCCGGTCGCGTTCGGGGTGTATGGCATTGCCTTTTTCGCCACTGCGGCTGCCGCTCAGTTGAGCTGGATGCGCGGATTTGCAATCGCTGCGTGGATATTTTCCGTTGCGTCATTGTATTATTTCGGCGACGTTCGCCAACCGCTTGTTGGCGCGCTGGGCAGCTTTTGTTGCGCGGTGTTGCCCGGCCTCATCCTGATGCGCCAGGAACCGGGCGATACGGTTTGATTGATCGTGTCGGGACCGGATTATGATTACCGCGAAATTGACGATATAATCCACGGGCGTATTCGCCTCGCGGTCATGGCGTATCTTTCTGGTGCTGGTTCCGCAGATTTTCCAGACCTCAAAGCGCGTGTCGGCGGCACTGACGGCAACCTGTCTGTCAACCTGCGCAAACTGGAAGAGGCGCGATATATCCGTATCGAGAAGAAGTTCCATAATCGCAAACCGCGCACGATCTGCCATCTGACAAATCACGGACGGAACGCGTGGATCGCCTATATCAGGCGGATCGAGGCGATGCTTTCCGCCAATGGGGCCGAATGATCAGCGCTTTCCCCCGCCGGTCAACAGACGGGCGACGAGCCAGACCGGCACGACGATCGCCGCGCCCAGCACGAGATAGGTGAGAAGGTTGACCACCACCTCGCCGAGCGAGTCGCCAATCGTGGAAATGACGCCCTTGACGCCGTCGAACACGCCGCCCCAGAAGTCTGCAGGCGACAAACCGACGAGCGCGAGCACCACGCCAACGAATACGCTGGCGATAACCAGTTGAATAATGGTGCGCCGGGCGCTGTCGCCGACCAGTTTTTCCTTCAGATCGTCACGGGACATGCCGGTTCCTCCGCAATTGCGTCAGGCTGAGTTTACGGTGTCGGTTCGACCTGCGCCAGCTTGTTTTCGTGGATAAGCGTGCGTGTGGGAAAGGGAATATTCAGCCCGCCGGCGTCCAGCGCCTCCTTGACCGATTTCGTCAACGCAAATTTGACGTCCCAGTAATCCGCCGACGCCATCCAGACCCGGCAAAGAATGTTCACCGACGAATCACCCAGCGATTCGACAACTACAAAGGGTTCCGGATCGGCTTTGACGCGCGGGTCGTTCATCGCCGTGCGCCGCACCACGTCAATCGCGCGATCAAGATCGTCGCTGTAGGAAACGCCGAAAATGAGATCGATGCGCCGCTCGTTATAGGCGGAATAATTGACGATGCTGTTATCCCAGACCTGACCGTTGGGGATGATGATCTTTTTATTGTCCGGGCTGGCAAGTTCGGTCGTGAACAGCGTGATCGCCGTCACCTTGCCGGTGTGGCCGCCGGTTTCAACAATATCGCCGACGCTGAACGGGCGGAACCCGAGCATCATGACCCCGGAAGCGACATGGCCAAGCGTTCCTTGCAGCGCCAGGCCGATCGCCAGGCCGGCCGCGCCGATGACGGCGGCGAAACTGGTCGTCGGCACGCCGAAGACGCCAAGCGTTGTGATGATGACCAGCGCGACGAGCCCGTAATAGATCAGGCTCGACAGAAATCCCGTCAGCGTCTCGTCCATCTTGCCGCTGCGCATCATCGCCGCCGCTGCTACCTTCTTGATTCGCGCCGCGATCCAAAGGCCAATGACGAGAACCGCCAATGCGCCAATGACGTTCAGCGCGAACGGCGTCAGCTTCTCGATGGCTGCTGTGGCCAGCGATCCCATTTCTTCGCTGGTTGCCGGAAAGGCGGGCGTCGAGGCGTCTTGCATTGAAAACTATCCCTTTTTACAGTTGAAAAGGGCGATAGCGCGATGCGGCGGTTTAATGCAAGTTCCGGCCCAGGGATCTAGGCTGTTGCGGGCTTGAACGTCAGTGCGACGCCGTTATTGCAATATCGAAGGCCCGTCGGCTCCGGGCCGTCCTCGAAGACGTGGCCCTGATGGCCGCCGCAACGCGCGCAGTGATATTCCGTACGCGGCAGAATCATTTTGAAATCGCGTTTTGAGCCAAGCACGTCAGGCAGCGGATCGAAGAATGACGGCCAGCCAGTACCGGATTCAAATTTCTTGTCGGATGAGAACAGCTCATACCCGCATCCGGCGCAGGCATAAATTCCATCGCGCTTTTCATCGTTGAGCGGGCTGGTGAATGCGCGCTCCGTCGCCTCCTTGCGCAGTACGGCGAAGGCTTCAGGCGTAAGGCGCTGTTTCCATTCGTCCCGTGATAATTGCCATTGATCATAAGCTGGAATGGATTTGGGATCCGGGTTCATTTGTGCAGCCTTTGCAGGGATAAAACCAAAACTCGCCGCGGCGATTCCTGCCCCCGTCAGGAAGTTGCGTCTGTCGATCATAGCGGCCTCGCGATGCTATAGAAATTCAGCGCAATATCTACCATCACCACCGGACGAGGGCCAATAACAATGCCGCGAGAAGCAAAAGGCCGGCGTCGCGGTTCGACTTGAATATGCGAAGGCAACGGGCGGAATCGTCGATATCGGTTGTGCGGACTTGCCAGAAAAAATGGGCCGCCGGCGCGCACAGCGCGACGAAATACGTCCATGGAAATTTCTCCATAACGCCAATCGCCGCGAACAGCGCAATCGTGATTGCATAAAACGCGGCTATCGCCGGTTTCGAGTTTCGCCCGAGCCGGCGCGCGGATGATTTCACGCCAATCAGCGCATCATCTTCCTTGTCCTGATGCGCGTAAATCGTGTCGTAACCAAGGGTCCACGCAATGCCGGCGCCGTAAAGGCAAAACGAGGCAACCCCAAGCTCGCCGGTGACCGCCGCATAGCCCATCAGCGCGCCCCAGTTGAAGGTGAGCCCCAGCCAGGCCTGCGGCCACCAAGTGACGCGCTTGGCGAACGGATAGACCGCGACCAGCGCCAGCGATGAAACGCCGAGCATAATTGTGAACCGGTTGAATTGCATCAGGACGCTAAGCCCGATCAGGCAAAGGCCGAACAAAAACGCCCACGCCTGACGTGTTGAGATCTGGCCGGACGGGATCGGCCGTCCGGCGGTCCGCTCGACGCGGGCGTCGAAATCCTGATCGACAATATCGTTATAGGCGCAGCCCGCGCCGCGCATCACGAAGGCACCGATGGTGAACAGGACGGCCATCACGATCATGTGGCCGATTGCGGCGGTTTCTTGCTGCGTCGCCGCCAGCGCAAGCCCCTGCCAGCAGGGAATGAGCAACAGCCAGGAGCCGATCGGGCGATCTGCGCGCATCAGGCGTAAATAGGGCTGCGTCACACGCGGGGCGTACTTTTCGACCCAGTTATCGGGCGCGGCGTCGCCCGGAGCGGTTGACTGATATTTATTGATGAATGTGTTCATGCGCAGATCCCTAGCGCTTTGGGGCGCGCGAAAAAAGGTGTTCCCTGACGTTTGGGCCCGCTAAACAGGGGTGATGATTCCGCGATTACATATTGACGCTTCGCTCTCGTCCGGGGCCAAAATCGCTCTGCGGCCGGATCAGGCGCACTATCTTCGCGCGGTGCTGCGCCGCGAAGTCGGGGCGCCGGTTCGCGTGTTCAACGCCCGCGACGGCGAATTTGAAGCGGTCATCGCCGAACTCGGCAAAAAGGTGGCGCAAGCCGAACTTGGGACTCAGCGGCGCGCGCCGCAGGCCGAATTCGATGTCCACCTGCTGTTTGCGCCGGTAAAGCGCGCCGCCGTTGAGGCGATCATCCAGAAAGGCGTCGAACTGGGGGTGCAAAGGTTCCGCCCCGTCCTGACCGAACGCACCAATGCCGAGCGGGTGCGCGTTGACCGTCTGTCCGCCATCGCGATGGAGGCTGCCGAACAATGCGACCGCCTGTCCGTGCCCGCGGTGGACGAGCCGGCAAAGCTGTCCACGCTGCTCGACCGCTGGGAGACGGATCGGGCGCTGTTGTTTTGTGACGAGGCTGGCGACGACCCGGACCAGCCGTGGGGCGGCGATACGGGACGCGCCGAGCCGATGCAAGCGGCGGCGCGCGGACTTGAAACAACCCGATACGCGCTGATGATCGGGCCGGAGGGCGGGTTTTCGCCCGACGAACGCACGCGCCTTCGTGCGTCGCCATTTGTGACGCCGGTGACGCTGGGGCCAAGAATATTGCGCGCCGACACCGCGGCGATTGCAGCGCTGGTGCTGTTACAGGCGGTAAAGGGCGATCTTGGCTGATCCGCCTGGCGGTGTTTCACTCAAGCGTGAGGACAAATTGCTTGGCTCATCGCCTGCGGCCCGATAGAGGCTAAAACTGGAAGGGCCGATACCGGGCCAAAACGCTGGAGAGAACGTGAGCAGCGAAAAACAGGTCGACGGCGATCTCGCGCCGATAGAAAATCTTGACGAGCTGTCGGCTTTTCTCGCTGACGGATGCAAACCGAAATCCGGCTGGCGCATCGGCACCGAGCACGAAAAATTCGTCTATTGCCGCGAAACGTTGATGCCTGCCGGATATGAGGGGCCGAACGGCATTCGCGCAATCATCGAGGCGCTCAGTACACAGACCGGTTGGGAAATCGTTCGCGACGGCGAGCTGCCGATCGGCCTGAAAGGCGAGGGGGCGTCTGTTTCGCTCGAACCCGGCGGGCAGTTTGAATTGTCGGGCGCGCCGCTTGAAACCATTCACGAGACCTGTTCGGAGGTGAACAACCATCTCGACGCGGTGAAGGCCGTCGCCGAGCCTTTGCACATCCGGTTCTTTGGCATGGGGTTCGCCCCGTTCTGGAAACGCGAAGACATGCCGAAGATGCCAAAGCCGCGCTATGACATCATGCGCCGCTATATGCCGACTCGCGGCGATCTGGGGCTGGACATGATGCACCGCACCTGCACGGTGCAAGTGAACCTCGACTTTGAAAGCGAAGCCGACATGGTGGTGAAGTTCCGCACCTCGCTCGCCCTGCAGCCAATCGCGACTGCGCTGTTCGCCAATTCCTCGCTGGTTGAGGGTAAACCGTCGGGTTATGCGTCATGGCGCGCGCATATCTGGACCGATACTGACCCCGACCGGACCGGGCTTTTGGATTTCGTGTTCGAAGACGGTTTCGGATTTGATCGCTATCGCGACTATTTGCTCGATGTGCCGATGTATTTCCTGCGTCGGGGCGGCAAGTATCATGACGCGGCCGGTCTTTCCTTTCGCGATTTTCTTGCCGGCAAGCTTCCCATCGCGCCGGGCGAACGCCCGCATATTCTCGACTGGGAAGATCATCTGTCTACGGCGTTTCCTGAGGTCCGCCTGAAAAAGTTTCTCGAAATGCGCGGCGCCGATTCCGGGCCATGGGCGCGGATTTGCGCGCTGCCGGCGCTATGGGTCGGTCTGTTGTATGATTCAGACGCGCTTGGCGCGGCATGGGATCTTGCAAAGAAATGGACGCCGCAAGAGCGCGCGCAATTGCGGGAGGATGCCGCCCATTACGGTTTCAAGGCGACGATCGCTGGCCGCAGCGTTCAAGATGTCGCTCTTGAGATGGTTGCAATCGCGCAAGCTGGCTTGCGCCGGCGCAAACGGGCGGGCGCCATGGTGCATGACGAAACCCATTTCCTTGATCCGTTGCAGCGCATCGCCGAAAGCGGCGTCACCATGGGCGAGGTGTCGGTGCAAAAATTCCTTGGCGAGTTTGGCGGCGACGAGCGAAAGCTGCTCGCCGATGTTTCATTTTAGTGGCGAACAAAATTGACGTTTTTGACGACGTCAGCGCCGCCGGGCGCGCGCTGGCGCACCGGAACAAGGCCCTGCGTCATGCGCTGAAATCAATTGGCGCCCCGCATATTCGCCGCCGCAAAGCCGGCTTTGAAGGTCTGTTCCGGATCATCATCGAGCAACAGGTCTCGGTGCCCAGTGCGAAGGCGATCTGGGCGCGCTGCGAGGCGGCGGTAGATGTTTCGTCCCGCCGTGCGGTGGCGCGCCTTGGCGTCGATGGCTTGCGCGGCCTTGGCCTTACCGGCCGGAAAGCCCGCTATGTCGCGGGTCTGGCGCAAGCGCTGGAGGAAGGCGCCTTCGACTTTGCCGCCTTATCAGCGCTGGACGATGAAGCCGCGATGGCCCGGCTGATCGAACTGAAAGGCGTCGGCCCGTGGAGTGCGGCGATTTATTTGCTGTTTTGCGAGGGGCGGATCGATATCTGGCCGACTCGCGATGTGGCGTTGAAACATGCCTATGGCGCGGCTTCGGGTGCGACGGTGGAGCAGGCGGCGCTTGATGCGGCGGCGGCCGACTGGGCGCCGTATCGCGGCGTTGCAGCGCACATTTTATGGACCTATTACGCGTATATTCGCGGGCGTGTCCCAATCTAGGACGCGCAACGGTTGATTTTTTTGTATTTCGTTGAAAACCTGTCACACAGAATCGGGTAGAGTTTTTCCTCATGGGGCGGCGCATCGTGTATGCTCGTCAACATGGAAGGAGACGGGCTTTCAAGCGTCGTAGCGAATTTCAGTTTGTGTCTTCGGCCCTCCGGCTGATGTGCGCCGACCTCAGGTTCGGGGGGCGGCGATGAATTTGGCGAGCCGTTCGCCGGAAAGCTGTCCGGCGCTGGTCCTGAACGCTGACTTCCGCCCGCTCAGCTATTTTCCGTTGTCATTGTGGTCATGGCAGGACACGCTGAAAGCGGTATTCCTTGATCGCGTCGATGTCGTCGCGGAATACGACACCATTGTGCGCAGCGCCAGTTTCCAGATGAAACTGCCGTCGGTGGTGTCGCTGCGCACTTACGTCAATCATGCGCGCTCGCCGGCCTTTACCCGCTTCAACGTGTTTCTTCGCGATGGTTTCGCCTGCCAGTATTGCGGCTCGCCTGATCGCGACCAATTGACATTCGACCATGTCATTCCCCGCTCGCGGGGCGGACGCACCACATGGGAGAATATTGTCGCCGCCTGCAGCCCGTGCAATTTGCGCAAGGGCGGGCGCATGCCCGATCAGGCGCGCATGCATCCGGCGCGGAGGCCCGTGCGCCCGACCATGTTCGAACTGAATGAGCGCGGGCGCGCCTTTCCGCCGAATTACCTGCACGAAAGCTGGCAGGACTTTCTGTACTGGGATAGCGAACTTGAGCCCTGACGGCCCGGGTTCGCATTTGTGCTGGCGGCGCGCGTGTTCTAGACTTATGTGCTGGATTGGGCGGCGCGTGCGGGGGCAGGCCCGAAGGAGGGAACAATGTGTAACCAACACCATGAAGTGACCGTCAAGGAAGGCGTGCCGGTTGTAACGATGTCGCGCCGCGACATCATCCGCGGGCTGGCGTCCGGCAGCGTCGTCGTGCTTGCGGCGGGCTGCGCTTATAACGCCGATCTCGGCCGCAACCAGTTGTTGTTCGTTTCCTCCGGCCAGATGGCGCAGCTTGCGACATCGGCATGGTCGGATCTGAAAAAGCAGGAAAAAATCTCCAACGATCCGCGTTATGTTGATCGGGTGCGCCGTGTCGCGCCGCGCATCATCACGGCCGCCGGCGGCAACCCCTCCCAATGGGAAGTGGTGGTGTTCGATTCCAAGGATCTCAACGCCTTCGCGTTGCCCGGCGGCAAGATCGGGTTTTACACCGGCATCCTCGACATCATGGAAAATGACGACCAGATTGCGACGGTGATGGGCCACGAGGTGGCGCACGTGAATTACAATCACTCCGGAGAACGATACAGCCAGTCGACCCTGGCCCAGACCGGGCTGTCAGTGGCCCAGGTCGCGGTTTCCGGCAGTCAGTACCAGAACCAGATCCTCGGCGTTCTCGGCGCTGGCGCCTCGCTCGGGGTGATCCTTCCGTATTCGCGCAAGCATGAGCTGGAAGCCGACAAATTCGGCCTGCGCTATATGCATCGCGCCGGATACGACCCCAACGAAGCGCTGAAATTCTGGAACAAGATGGCGTCCAGCAAGTCCGGCGCGCCGCCGGAATTCATGTCAACCCACCCCTCGGACCAAACCAGGATCGCCCAGTTGAAGCGGGAAATCGCCCTGCTGAAATAGCGCCGCGAAAAGGGGCGGCCTGCCGATTTCGCGGTTGCAATCGACGAGGCGCGAGACTAGGTTCCGCGCCTCATTCAGGCGCGCCACCGCGCCGCCGTGCCGCCTTAGCTCAGTTGGTTAGAGCGCTAGATTGTGGATCTAGAGGTCGCTGGTTCGAGACCAGCAGGCGGTACCATTAAGGCTCTGATTTCAAACAACGGATTTGCGGGTTCTGGCGGGCCCCGATAGCCGTCACCAGCCGCCGCCGATGGCCGCGAACAAATCAACAGCCGCGGCAAGCCGGTCGAGCCGTCCCTGAACCAGGCTGTCGGACGCGCTGAAATAGGCGGACTGCGCATTCAGCAGGCTGGTAAGATCATCAGTACCCGAACGATAACGAACCTCTGCCCGGTCGAGCGATTGTCCGGATGCGTCGCGCGCGATTACAAGTTGTTCCTCGCGCTTTTCCGCTGTCGCCAGCGCCGATAGGCTGACGTCGACATCGCGCAGCGCATTGAGCGCTGCTTGCCGATAGCGCGCAATCTGCTGGTCGACGCGGGCTTTTGCAGACCCGAGCTGTCCTTCCAGCCGGCCGCCGGTGAAGATCGGCGCGGCGAGCGAGGCGGCGAGAGAGCCGACGACGCTGGTTGCGCCGGTAAGACCTGCGCTGACGCCGGAGCTTAAATCAATTGAGGGAAAAAATGCGCGCTCGGCGGCGGCGACATCGGCGTCAGCGGCGCGAAGTTGCGCTTCGGCGCTCAACAAATCGGGCCGGCGCAGGAGTAATTCTGACGGCATGCCCGGATTGATCGCCGGCGGGGTCAGCGCAAGGATGTCGCCGGCCGGCGCGCTCGCGCCTTGCGGCGTTCGGCCGATCAGAACGGAGAGGGCGGTATCAAGGCTGACAAGTTGTTGCTCGATTTGCGGCAGGCGCGCGCGCGCATTCGCCAGCGAGGCTTCCTGGCTTTTGAAGTCGAAGCCCGAAACATCTCCGGCTTCATAACGCGCCTTGACGATATCGAAGATGCGTTCGGAAATTTCCAGATTGGAGCGGGCGACGCCCAGGCGCTCACGAGCGGCGAGTACGGAGAAATAGGTGAACGCCACATCCGACTGGACGGTGAGTTCAAGCGAACGCTGATTAAACGCCTGCGCGTCGTAATTTGCGCGCACGGCGCGACGGTTCGCGGCGTTCTGCCCGAACAGGTCAAGCTGGTAAGAGGCCGAGCCGCGCGCCGACGCCGATACATCATCCAGCCCCCCGCCTTGCGTCGATGATGACGCCGACGCGCCGGCGGATAGTTGCGGGAACAGCGAGGCGTTGGCGATGCGCACCGACGCGCGGGCGGCGCGCAGTGCGGCGACGCCGGCGGCGATGTCCTGGTTTGCCGATTGCGCTTCCTCGACCAGCGCATCGAGCGCGGCATCGTTGAACGATCGCCACCAGTCTTCATCGGTTTTTGCGGCATTGGCGTTTTGGCCGGCATGGTCGAAAGCCGCTGGCAGCGGCGTCAATTCGGCAACCGGCGGCGACACGGTGGCGCACGCGGCGAGCGAGACGAGGGCGGCGGCGATGACGACATGCTTCATGGTGTTCTTGTTTCGCGTTGTTATTGCGTTGACAGGGCGACAACCGGGTCGAGCCGCGCGGCTTTTCGCGCTGGCATGAACCCGAAGATGAGGCCGATGGCGAGGGCGGAAACGAAGGCGAGCGCCGCCGGCGCCGGCGTAATCGCAATCGACATGCCGGTGGCGCCAAGGCCGAGCGACACGCCCAGCCCCAACAGCACGCCGATGATTCCGCCGAGCGCGCCAACCACCAGCGCTTCGGTATTGAATTGCATCATGATGTCTGAGCGGCGTGCGCCGGTCGCCATGCGCACGCCGATTTCGCGCGTCCGCTCCGACACGCTGACCAGCATGATATTCATGACACCGATGCCGCCGACGATCAGCGATATTGCGGCGACGGAACCGAGAAGAAGCGAAAACGCCTGTTGCGTTTCTTCAACCGATTCAAGGATCGACGCGGTATTGCGAAGCTGAAAGTCTTCGCTTCCGTGGCGGGCGAGCAGCAAAGCGTGCGCGGCTTCCTCGGTTTCTTCGATGTGTTTGGAATCTTCAACGGCGATGGTGATTGAGGAAAGATAATTCTGGCCGAACAGGCGCATCATCCCGGTGGTGATCGGCGCCAGCGCGACATCGTCCATGTCCTGGCCCCACGCAGTGGCGCCGCGCGGCGCCAGAACGCCGGCGACTTCAAACGGCGCGCCGCCGATAAACACATATTGTCCGATTGCGGATGAAACATTATCGAACAGGTTTGTCGCTACGGTATAACCGAGCACAACGACGGCGCTGCGGCGCAACTGATCATCATGCGTGAAGAACGAGCCGTAAGCGACGTCCCAGTTCTGCGCGAGCGGCCAGTCAGCGGACACGCCGTCGATGGACGTCTGGTAATCGGCGTCGCCGACCCGCAGCGTCTCGCGCCCTGAGCGCGTCGGTATGGCCGCCATGATATTGTCGAGCTCGGCAAGGCGCGCGGCATCATCCATCGTCAATGTGGCGATGGCCGATCCGCGCATGCGCGTGCCCGGCGCGCCGGGCCGCACGAAGAGAAGGTTCGACCCCATGGTCTCGATGCTGGCGACGACCTGTTTCTGGCTGCCCTCGCCGATCGCCAGCATGGCGACGACGGCGGCGACGCCGATAACGACGCCAAGCAGCGTCAGCGAGGTGCGAAACAGATTGGCGCGCAGCGAGCGGAACGCGGTTTTAACCGCCTCTCTCGCCTGATCGGGCAGCGACGGCGACTCATGGGAATTTTCAAATGACGCGTTGGCGTCATCTCTGGCCGGCGAACCGGTGTCCGAAATGATTTTTCCGTCAGCGATTTCGATCACGCGGTGCGCTCGCGCGGCGACGTTCTGGTCGTGCGTAATCAGGATGATGGTCCTTCCGGATTTGTGCAGGCCTTCAAGCAAATCCAGCAGTTCCGTCCCCGAATGCGAGTCGAGCGCGCCCGTCGGCTCATCCGCGAGGATGACTTCGGCGTCGTTCATCAAGGCGCGCGCAACGGCGACGCGCTGCTGCTGCCCGCCCGAGAGCTGGTTGGGCCGGTGTTCGCCGCGATCGCCGATGCCAAGTTTTTCAAGCAGGTCGTGCGCGCGTGCGCGCCGATCAGCGAGTGCGCCGCCAGCGTAGATCGCGGGCATCTCGACATTTTCCGACGCGGTCGCGCTGGCGAGCAGGTTATAACGCTGGAACACAAATCCGAAGGTGTTCCGGCGCAGCGCCGCAAGGTCGTCCGGCGCCAGCGTCGAGACATCCTTGCCGCGAATGCGATACGAGCCGGCGCTTGGCCGGTCGAGGCAGCCGAGAATGTTCATCAGAGTCGATTTGCCGGAACCCGACTGGCCGACAATCGCCACGAATTCCCCGGCGCCGATTTTCAGCGACACGCCGTCAAGCGCGTGTATGCTCGCTTCGCCTTCGCCATAGATACGGCTGACATTCTCGATTTCTATGAGCGTTGTCATGGTGCGCCTTACCGTGGACCGCGCCGGCCCATGCCGGGCGGCCGCTGCGTGCGTTGTTGCGATTGCGCATTGGCGGGCGCTGTGAACGTCTGGCCGGTGACAACGACGTCGCCGGGTTCAAGTCCGTAAAGGATTTGCGCCTCGGTGCGGGTTTCCAAGCCGACCAGCACCGGCCGCGGGCGCAACTCGCCATCGACGAGGACCGTCGCCATCTTGCGCGCGGCGTCGGGGTTCGCCTCCATGGCGGCGTGCATGGCGTCGCGGCGCGACGCACGCGGATCATCTGTGTCGGTTTCGCTCGCCTGCGCGGCCATGACGCCGCTGCGGCGGTTGTTGCGGTTTGCGGCGCCGGCCCGGCGCTCAGCGTCGCGCAGGGCGGCGACCGGCGCCAATACCGCATCCTTCGCCGCGCCAGTGACGAAGAATACTTGCGCCGTCATTTCAGGCTTCAGCTTTTCTTCCTTGTTTTCAACGTCAAGCAGCACCTTGTAGAGAACAACGTCGTTCAGCACTTCCGGCTGGGGCAAGACCTGACGCACCGCGGTCGTCCATTTGCCGCCGCCGCCGAGCGTGGTGAAATAAGCGTCCTGCCCCTTTTCAACGCGCAAAACGTCGGCTTCGGAAACATCCGCCTCGACCGTCATCACCGATAAGTCGGCGATGCGCAAAATGGTCGGCGTCGTCTGGTTGGCGTTCAGGGTCTGGCCAACCACGGCGGATTGCGAAACGATGGTTCCCGACATCGGGGCGTAGATTTTGGTGAATTCCAGCGTCGCCAGATCGGCTTCCAGCGTTGAGTTCTGGCGTTCAATCTGCGCGGTAAGTTGATCGAGGCGCGCAGAGGCGATTTTTCTGTCGGCCATCGCGGCCTGATGCTCCGCCTCGGAAATTGCATCGGCCTTGTGCAGCATGTCGGCGCGCGAGGCATTCGCCTTTGAGAGTTCCAGCGTCGCCTGCTGCTGGGCGAACGACGCCTGAAGTTCTTTCAGTTGCGCGCGGTCCGCTTCGACTTTCGCGGCGGCGAGAGTCTCGTCAATCTGCGCGAGAAGATCGCCTTCGCGAACCGTGTCGCCGACTTCATAGAAGAACGCCTTGAGCTGGCCTGAAACCTGAGCGCCGACATCGACATAATTTTTCGGCTGAATTTTGCCCGAGGCGGAAATAGCGACCTCAATGTCGCCGCGGGTTATCGCCGCCGTCTGGTAATCGGGCGCCTTTTCATGGTTAGCGAACAGGAAATACCCCAAACCCGCCGCCGCCAGGACGACGACAGCCGCTCCGCGCCGGCCCGTCTTTTGAATCCAATTTAGCGCCATTGTGCCTGTTCCCGTTTTGCCGATTCGCGCGCCGTCTGGCCGCATCGCGCCAAACCACTTCAATAATAAACGGGTTTACGCCGGGCGATCCGTCGTTCGCGGCGTGGTGTTTCCGGGGTAAAATTGCGGCGAAATGGCGGCAAGCGGCCGTTTCTGGCAGGGCGCGCTTCGACGGTCGTCGCGTAGAGTGCAGCGTTCAGGCGGATTTTCCCTTGTATGCGGTGACTTCATTGCCGACAGTCGCCGGACGCTGAAGGGGCTCCAAAAATCACGATGCACGGCTTTTTTTCAAACAGCTCTCTCACGGCAGCCTGCGCAGCGGCGGGGGCAATATGTTTTCTGGCGCAGACGGGTGAGGTGCAGGCTGCTGAAGTGGTCGACACGCTGGTGGTGACGACCCAGCGGCGCGCCGTGCCGTTGCAATCCACGGCCGGCAATATCGCGGTCATCGACGGGGCGGAGTTGATCGCGATCTCCGCCGACCACATCGCCGAAGCGATAAATCGCGCGCCGGGCGTCGGCCTTCAGCGCGGCTCCGGCGCCGAGCAGTTAACGGCGATCCGCTCGCCGGTGCTGACGGCGGGGGCGGGGGCGGGGTCGTTCCTGTATTTGGAAAACGGCGTGGCGTTACGCAGCGCGGGTTTCGCCAACATTAACGGCTTGTTCGATTCCCATTATGAGATCGCCAACGCAATCGAGATCGTGCGCGGGCCGTCCGGCGCGGTTTACGGGGCGAACGCAATCCATGGCGTTATCAACGTGCTGACGCCGAAGCCGAGCGAAGACCCGTCGCGGCTGTTCGAGATGTCGGGCGACACTCAGGACCGTTACAAGTGGAAAGGCACGGCTTCCGGCGTGCGCGACGGGCAGGGCTTTTTTGTCGGCGCCTCGGCGGTGTCGGAGGCGGGGTATCGCCGCGACGCCGGCCTCGACCAGCAAAAACTCACGCTACGTCATGTCGTAGATGGCGATGGCGTCGCGCTTGATACGATTTTTTCGTTCGACAATCTCGAACAGGAAACCGCAGGCTTCATCTTTGGCGCCGACGTTTTGCATGACCGCGAGCGCCGCAAGGATAACGCCTATCCCATGGCGTATCGCGACGGCAAGTCCGCGCGCCTGCAATCGACATTGACGCTTGATCTCGCCAACGGGACCGAAGTGAAAGTCACGCCTTATGCGCGATGGAACCGGCTTGAATTTCCCCAGCATTTTCTACCGTCAAACGCGTTGGAGGAAAACGGTCACTGGAGCGTCGGCGTTCAAAGCCTTGCCTATCGCGAGCTAGCCGGCGTGTCGGTATATGGCGGCGTCGACGCCGAATACACCAGCGGCTGGCTTCGGGAGTTTCAATCGCAGCCGACAATTTTTTCTTACACGCAGGGGCTGCATTACGATTATGAGGTGGATGCGATCAACGCGTCAGGATTTGTCGGCGCCGATATCAAAGCCGGCGATGGGATTACACTTTCCGGCGCGGTGCGTGTGGACGGGGCCATATACGATTACCATAACCGCACCGATAGCGGCGTGGTCGGCAGGTTTCTCCGGCCGGACGACCAGACCGACAGTTTTGTTACGGCAAGCCCTAAATTTTCGGTCCGGTATGAGCCCCGCGAGAACGTGACGTTGCATGCAAGCTATGCCCGCGGCGCACGCCCGCCCCAGACCACCGATTTATACCGGTTGCAGATCAATCAAACAGGAGCGCGGGCGCGTCCTGAAACAATCGACGCCTTTGAAATCAGCACGCGCGTTCGCGCCGGCGACCGGCTGAGCATGTCGCTTGCAGGCTTTTACATGAACAAGAACAACTTCTTCTTTCGCGACTCTGACGGGTTCAACGTCTCAGACGGCAAGACCCGCCATGTCGGTGTTGAAGCCGATATTCGCATTGCGCTTCACGACACGCTGACGCTTTCCAGCGCACTCACCTATGCGGTGCACAGCTATCGCTTTGGCCGTATAACCGGGTCAGCGAGCGAGACGATCACCAGCGGCGATGATGTCGACACCGCGCCGCGCGTGCTGGCGAATACGCGTCTTGCCTGGCGCCCGGTCGACGCGTTGACCGCAGAGGCGGAGTGGGTTTCGGTCGGGCGCTATTACACAGACGCCGCCAACGCGCATGAATATGGCGGGCACAACCTGCTGAATTTGCGGGCGCAGGCCGCCCTTACCAGCTCGTTTGCGACTTTCATCAGTGTCCGAAATGTAACGAACGCCTTATACGCAGAGCGCGCAGATTTCGCATTTGGCGAGGATCGGTATTTCCCCGGCGAGACGCGCACTTTTGCATTTGGTATTCGTTATGCGCACTGAAAACCCGCCGGGGTGTTCACCCCGGCTGCGCAATGAAGCCTGAAAATGGCGCAAGAGTGTCGCCGGCCTGTTTCCCGACGGCGATCAAAGGCTGAGCGTTCGCCGCCAGGCCGCGCGGAATGGGGTGCGGCGCATCCGTCAGGTTGAACACGCAAAGCCGGCGTTCATCGCCATGGCGCCGGGTGAAGGCGAGAATCTCCGCCGCGTCGTCAAAGCTGATATCGCCAAGGCGCAGCGCGGCGGAGGCGCGTCTTATGCGCAGCAATTTGCGTGTGAAGTTCAAAACGGAATCGGGATCGGCGTCCTGCACGTCAATCGCCAGCGCGTCGTGGCGCGGATCAACTGGCAGCCATGGCGGCGCGGATGAGAATCCGCTTTGAGGGGCGCCGGAGCGCCACGGGATCGGCGTGCGTGCGCCGTCGCGGCCAAGGGTGTGGGGCCAGTTGGCGATCGCTTCGGGGTCTTTCAGCGCTTCAAATGGCACATCCGCCTGCGGGAGGCCCAGTTCCTCACCCTGATAGATGAACGCGTCGCCGCGTAACGACGCCAGCACCATGAGATAAAGCTTCGCCGCCTGTTCGCGTAACGCCGCCGGCGCCCAGCGCGACGGCTCGCGCGGCGCGTCGTGATTAGAAAACGCCCAGGACGGCCATCCTTCGCGTGCGTCGCCGCCCCACGCACTGACCGACGCCTTCACCTGACGCGCGGAAACCTTGTTCGCATACAGAAAGTCGAAATTATAGGCCGAGCCAAGCCGCGCCGGGCGTGTAAACGCTTTCATCTCGGCAAGCGGGTTTTCGCCGACCACCTCCGCGACTGTGAATATGTCTGAATACCCGTCCGTCACCGTGCGGATACGCTCAAGAAATCCGGCGATATCGGGATGCGACTGATTGTAAGTGTGCTGCTGATAGTCAAACGTGCGCGCTGGCGACCTGTCGCCATAGGCCGCAACCGGGTTGTCGCGCAATTGCGGATCGTGCATGGCGAAATTGAGCGCGTCGAGGCGAAACCCGTCAACGCCGCGATCAAGCCAGAACCTCGCGACAGTCAAGATCGCATCCTGCACATCGCGATTATGCAGGTTCAGATCAGGCTGCGACGTCAGGAAATTGTGCAGGTAATATTGGCGACGTCGCGCGTCCCACGACCAGGCCGGGCCGCCGAATACCGATTGCCAGTTGTTCGGCGGCGCACCGTCAGGTTTGGCGTCAGCCCAGACATACCAGTCGGCTTTTGCGTTCGTATGATCACACCGGCTTTCGGCAAACCAGTTGTGTCGATCCGACGTATGCGAATAGATCTGGTCGATGATGACTTTCAGGCCCAGTCGGTGCGCTTGTTCAACCAGCGCGTCAAAGTCAGAAAGGGCGCCGAAGATCGGGTCCACATTGCAATAGTCGGCGACGTCATAGCCAAAATCGTCCATGGGCGAGGTGAAAAACGGCGAGATCCAGATCGCGTCTACGCCGATGCCCGCGATATAACCGAGCCCGTCAATGATTCCGCGCAAATCGCCAACGCCGTCGCCATTTGAATCGCGAAAGCTGCGCGGATAGATCTGATAGATCACCGCGCCGCGCCACCACGGAGCGTTATCGTCGTTTTCGGACAAAGCCGGACCTTGCTGTTACGGGTTGAGCCGAGGAATTAAGATATCGGTTTTAGGATATCGGGGGAATCGCGTTCCCGTAAAGCTCGTATTATCGTGAGTGCGCCGTTTTCGCGAAACGGACGGGCCGCTGGCGCTGGAGACGCATATGAAAGGGCAATTGCTGGTCGCAGATATTGGCGGCACCAATGCGCGGTTCGCTCTCGCCGATGCGGGCTCGGGCGTGATCTCATCGGCGCAGGTGCTAAGGGCGGACGATCACCCCTGCGTCGAAGCCGCTGCGCGCGCTTATCTTGGCCGTGTTGGCGTGCGGCCTCTGCGCGCCTGCTTCGCCGTCGCCGCACCTGTCGGCGCCGGCGTCAACAGCGATGAAGTTGCGTTTGTGAATTCCGACTGGCGATTTGAAATTTCGTCCCTGAAGCGCGCTTTGAGGCTCGACCAATTGATCGTCGTCAACGATTTCTTCGCGCTGGGCTCAAGTGTTGCTCATCTGCCGGCGGATTTTATCGTTCCCGTCAAGGCCGGGCGGGGCGTGCTAGATGCGCCGGTTGTCGTCATCGGGCCGGGCACGGGGCTTGGCCAGGCGCTGATCGTGCCATGCGGGGGCGGGGGCGCCAGGCGGGTTGTGGCGACCGAAGGCGGCCATGTCGGGTTTGCGGCCCGTACCGCCGAAGAGTTTGGGATCGTCCAGCAAATCGCTCGCAGGTTCGGCCGCGTTTCCGCTGAGCGGATCGTGTCCGGGCCGGGGCTTGAAAACCTTTATGCGGCGGTGTGCGCGCAAAACGCGGCGCGCGGAGATAATATGTCTGCGGAACAAATCACCGCGGCTGCGTTGGCGCAAACCGATCCGGCGGCGGTGCGCGCGGTCGAGCTTTTCTGCCTGTTTCTTGGCCGCCTCGCCGGCGACGCGGTTTTGTCCGCCGGCGCGCGCGGCGGCGTCGTGCTGGGCGGCGGCATTGCGCCGAAGATCCGCGAGAGTCTTCTTGCGAGCGGGTTTGTCGACGGTTTTGTCGACAAGGGGCGCATGCGCGCATTCGTCGAGCCGGTTCCGGTCAGCATGATCGTCAAGCCCGGCGCGGCGTTAATCGGCGCGGCGGCGATGTTGCGCGAAGCGGTTTGAGCACGGATGTCAGAACGGCGACTTAAAATCTTTCCACCGCGGCGCGGCGGCGTCTTTCGCTGAAAGCGAGGCGGTCGCGACGTCAATCCCCCAGTCAATACCGAGATCGGGATCATTCCAGATGACGCCGCCGTCATGGTCGGCGGAATAAAAGTCCGTCACTTTGTATGCGACCTCGGTATTCGGCTCCAGCGTGGCAAAGCCGTGTAAAAATCCGGCCGGGGCAAGCAGTTGCACGCCGTTTTCCGCCGACAGTAAGGCGCTGACATGCCGGCCGAATGTCGGCGATCCCTTGCGGGCGTCGACAACGACGTCGGTAATGGCGCCGCGCAGCACGCGCACGAGTTTGGTCTGCGCGCGCGGCGGGGCCTGAAAGTGCAGCCCGCGGACCGTACCTGCCTCTATCGACAGCGAATGGTTATCCTGCACGAAGTCGTACTCAATGCCGGCGGCGCGAAAGCGTTCGGCGTTATAGGTTTCGACAAAAAAACCGCGATCATCGGAAAAGCGCTTTGGCGTCACCAGCAAGACTTGGGGAATTCCAAGCGGTTCAACGTTCAGCATGGCGTTCATTCATCTCCCCCGGATATTGTTAGGCAAAAACAATCAAGGCGGCAACGACAAGGGCGACAACCGCCATCACCGATTCGCGGAGATAATCGATTTTGACGAATTTGCGCGCGTAAGCCCAGTTGAACGGAATCGACAACGCACCGGTCAGCGCCGCAAACACCACCGCCGCCGTTTCACCATAGACGTGAAACACAACGGGCGTAACCGTGAACAACACAAACCCCGGCACGACCGTCACGATCGTAAAACGCCGGCTGTCGCCGCTTGTCAGCACAATCGAAGACAACAGCCTGTACGGCATCAGCAATAGCATCACCGCGAGCAGTTTCATATACCGGCTGACGTCGTGATAGGCGTCGGTATAAAGGATCTGGATGACGAAATCGGCGGTAAGGTAAACGCCGGTAAACAGCACCAGGCAGCCGGCTTCATAGGCAAAACGCATCTGTCGGTAGACGCGCGTGAGATCGTGCGGGCGTTCGCGGTGGAGTTCTGAGAATACCGGATAGGTGACGCGCCGTTGTATGGTTTCGATAATGGTGCGGCAGGCGACGATCCAGATCGTGGCGATGGAATAAAACGCAAACGATTCAATCGGGAACAGCCAGCCGAAAATCAACTGGTCGCCACGCGACGCAAGATATCCGAACGTCGAGGCAATAAGCAGCCATTTGCCGTAATGGAAAATTTCGTCGAAATATTCGCGGTGAAATTCAAAACGGGCTGGCGGGCCGGAGAGGAGCCAGAACGAACCTACGCATTTGGCGATGGCTGATACCACGGCGCCAAGCGCCAGCGAATAGACGCCCAGGCCGTTCATCGCGCCGGCGACCATGGCTGCAATTGAGATGATCTGTGAGCTGAGTTCCAGCCTGATCACCGGCACAAGGTTCAGGTGGCGATTGTGAAGCGCGATGCGCATGGCGTTAAAGCCATTGATGAATACACCCAGCGCGGCGCAGGCGATGAATGTCGGCAGCCGGGGGTCGGCGTAGACGGACCCCTCCTTGACCGCGCCGGCGCTTTGCAGCGGGCCCAGCGCGACCGCGGCGATCACCAGCACGCTGGCAATAAGGGTGTTGCGGGCAAGCTGGAGCGAGCGGGCGGTCGCGAGGAATTTCGGGTCCTCGCCGTGCTTGCTGCGAATGATGCTGGCGTCAAGGCCAAGATCGCTCATCATGTTGAGCCAGATCTGGATCGCCAGCGTAATACCCATCAGGCCGAACGCGTCCGGCGCCAGAAGCCGGGTCATCACCAGATTTGAGGCGAGCCTGATGCCCTGCGCCGCGCCGAATCCGGCCAGCGCGACAAACCCGCCTTTAAAGGCGCGCTTTTTTAACGACTTTCTGGCGGGGTGAGGGGTCATGATTCCTGAGCGGGCGTGCTGCGGCGCAGCGCAAGGTTTGTGCCGTTCTGCGGAATGATGCAAATGCTATCTGACCGGCGCTCGCCATCGGGGCGTCTGGCTTGAAACTTGAAGGTTCGCGCGGGTGCGCGCGCCGGGGACGCTGAAAGAGACCGATGATACAACGTTTCGCCCTGATTATCGGCGCGATGAAGGCTGGGACGACGACGATGTTCGATCATCTCGCCCAGCATCCGCATATTTGCGGGTGTCACCCCAAAGAGCCGGGTTTTTTCGCCTTTGACGAGGTTTTTGCGCGCGGGCGCGGCTGGTATGAGGGCTTGTTCGCCTTTGACGATGGCGCTCACCGCTGGGCGCTTGACGCCAGCACCGATTATTCCAAGTCGCCGCATGCGGCGGGCGTGCCGGCGCGCCTTGCCGCCTTTGGCGGTGAATTTCGCCTGATTTACTCGATGCGCAATCCATTGCGCCGGATCGAATCTCACGCCTTGCACGTGCAGCACAAACGGCGCGAGCTTGGCCGGATTGACTCCGACCGGCCCGATCACAGCCTCGACGCCGGGGTGTCGCAAATTTCCATGGATATCTGCCGTTACGCCAGCCAAATTGACCAATACCGCGACTATTTCGACCGTGGCGCGGTGTTCTTAACGTCGACGGAACGTCTTGCCGCCGACCCGAGCACGGTTTTGGGTGATATTTGCCTGTTTCTCGACCTTGATCCCGCCCTGCTCCCGGCCGAAGTGACGCAGCGGAATGCCGGCGACCAGAAATGGCGCGCCCGTGAGATTCATCCGCTGTGGCGGTTCGCCTCGTCCATCGGGCCGCTCAAGGCGGCGGCGAGGGCGATAACGCCGGCGGGATTTCGCGACCGGTTGCGCCTGAAAACGCGCCCGCAGACCAGTGTTGAGGGACGCTTTAAGCTGACTGCGGCGGAAGAGGCGCACATCATTGCACAATTGACGCCCGATCTTGTGCGGTTGCGTGACGATTACGGATTTGACTGCGCGCGAGAATGGGGCGTTCAATTGTGACGGGTTTTGACGTTACGTCCGACGGAAGGCGTTGATGCTTTACTTTATAAAACCGTTGATCGTGGTGTTGGCGGTTTCCGCTGTGGCGTTCCATTTCTCGGCGCTGGCTTTCGTCGACAGCGTTGATCGCCGCCGCTTTGCGCAATGGCGCAACATTTTCATGGTGATCACCACCATCGGATTTTTGACGCCGAATTTCTGGCTGATGTTGTTGTTCATGACCATCGCCGTGCTGGTGATGGGTCGGTCGGAACCGTTCAAGCCGGCGTTGTATCTTTTGTTGCTGTTCGCCTTGCCGGCGGCCGACGCAAGCGTGCCGGGATTTGCCGGCATCAACAATTTTCTTCGCGTTTATCCTTTCAACATCCTGGCGCTGCTGCTTCTTGCGCCGGTGATGATTGGCGGTACGCAAATCAAGCTGAAAAAAATCAACTTCAACATGGCGGACTTTTGCTTTGCGTCATTCAGCCTTTTGGTGGTCGCTCTTGCGTTTCGCGACACCACCATGACCGACGGAATTCGCCGTTCGACAGATTATTTCCTGACTGCGCTGCCGCCCTATCTGGTGTTCAGCCGCATTCACTGGACACTTGATCGGCTGAAGGTTGCGACCGCCGCATTGGTGGCGCCGTTGATCGCCTTGTCGGCGATTGGCGTGGTGGAAGTCGTCCTGCACTGGCATGTCTACAACGCCGCTGTCGACAACTGGAACGTGCGCTTTCTGGGTCGGTATCTTCAACGGTCAGGCATGTTGCGCGCCTATGCGTCGGTGATCGGGCCAATCGCGTTTGGCGTTTATCTAATGATTGCGGTCAGCGTGACGCCGGCCCTGATCGGGGTCGCGAAGAAAAAGTTTCTGGCGCGCGGGGGGCTCGCGACGCTCGTCGCCGGGCTGATTTCATCAATGTCCCGCGGCCCATGGATGGCGGCGGCGCTGTCGGTGCTCATTCAGGCGGCCACGACCCGGCGGCCGGTGTCAAATCTGACGCGGCTCGGTTTCGGTGCGCTGGCGTTATTTCCGATAGTTGCGATGACCCCGCTGGGTGCAAAAATCATCGAACTTCTTCCGTTTATCGGCACCGCTGAAACATCGACCATCGACTACCGGCAGGATCTTGCGACCATCGGCTGGCAGGTCGTGATGCAAAATCCGTTGTTCGGGTCTGAATATTATCTCAACACGCCGGCAATGCAGACGCTCATACAGGGCCAGGGCATTATCGACATCGTCAACACCTATCTTCAATTCGCCCTCGATTATGGCCTTGTCGGCATGGGCCTGTTCGTGGCGACGCAGTTTTTTGCGCTGTTGTCGCTTTATCGCACCATCGGTCCGGCGCGGAAAATCTCTGTCGATCTGGGGGCGTTTTGTCAGGGCTATTTCGCGGCGCTGTTGAGTACGCTGGTGGTGATCGCCACGACATCCAGCGTGGTCGCCCAGATGCAAGAGGTGATCTGGCTGATGTGCGGCATCAGCGTCGGCGTGGCGCGCTCGGTGGCTCTTGTGCGGGAGGAGGCGAAGGCCCCGAAACCGGCCGAGGCCGCGCCGCCAACCGGGGAGGCGCGCGCCGTCGACGGTCCGCCGAGCCGGCAGAAGAAACCGCCGAGCGGCAATCTGCCGCCGCACCTGCGCCAATATGCGCGCCGGCCTTCATGACCGGCCGGCGTTCTGAAGGATTATTAATGCAAAAACCGCTGCCAGGCGGGATTGCGCGCGCTCGCCGCGGGCGCGGTTAATTCTTTGTCTACAATCTCGGCCTAGTCCTTAATTGGTTAACAAGCGGCCTGACGCGCCGGACGGCGTGCGCGGGCGAGCCCGGGTGCGTATTATGGCGTTTACAGCAAGACGGATGCTCTTCAGTGCGATGGCCGCCGCGGGCGTTGCCGCGTCCGCTGTCGGAACAGCCGCCGTCGCGGGCGAAGGCTCGCTGTATCCGCAGGCGACGCTGGGCGAAAATGACGAGCTGTCCGCCGCGCTGGGCGGGGCCGCCTATGTGCTGAACGATATCGGCCAGGACGAGGCGTTTCGCCGCGCCGTCAATATGGCGATTGCGGCGCACCCGAATTTCCATGTCCAGGCGTCGCTCGCGGCGCAGGCGCGCGCCGAGACCAGGGCCGCGCGCGCGGCGCTCTATCCGCGAATTTCAGCGAATATCAACGGCGATTACGTCATTGCGAGGCGTTTTGGCGCGGCGACCGACAATGTCGTTGAATCGCTGCGGCCGGATGGTCAGATCAATGCCGGCGCCAGCGTCAGCCAGTTGATTTTCGACGGTGGGGCGACCTTTGCGAAAATCCGCAGCGCCAAGGCGCGCCGGCGTGAAAATGCGCTCTCGCTCGACGCCCGCGTCAACGAACTCGCGCTGTCGGCGCTGTCCGCCTATCACGACCTCGCAGTGCATCAGGCGATCCTGACAATGGGCCGCGAATATATCGCCCATCACGAAAAACTGCTGGCCGACGTGAAAGAGCGCGAGCGGCTGGGATCGGGTACGAAAGCGGATGTCTTGCGCGCCACGGCGCGCCTTGCCGCCGCGCGCGGGCGCATCTCGCAAATTGAGGAAAGCGCACAAATTGCGGAAATTCGCTATACGGAGTTTTTTTCCACCGAGCCGGGTAGGCTTAATTTTCCGTCTTTCGACTCGCTCGCCGTCGGCTCGCAGGAAGAAGCGATTGCGATGGCGACGTCAAGAAATCCTGTGTTAGCCGCCGCGGTGGCGCGTGCGGACGGCGCACGCGCAGACTACAAGGCGGCCAAGGCAAGCCGCATCCCTGAGTTGCGCGCAAATGTCAGCGGCACCAAGTTTGACGTGATCGACGGCGGCGGCGATTATGACGTGCGCGCCGGCGTCACGATGAATTACGACATTTTCGCCGGCGGTGCGCGCGGCGCTGAGATTTCAAGCGCGCGCAGCGAAGCCGAACGGCAAAGGTTTGAAGAAGAACAGGTCCGTCAGGAAATCGGGCGCGAAGCGGCGATCGCTTTCGAGCAGAAGAAATCCGCCGATGCGCGCCTTGCGATCATGACCGAAGCCGTCATCTCCAATGATCAGGCGCGCGATCTTGTCGCCGAACGTTTCCGCGTGGCGCGCGGCGATTTGCTGGACTTGTTACAGGCGGAAAACGACTGGTTTGACGCTGGCGTTGCGTTTCTGACGGCGCTTGCCGAGCGCGACATGACGAACTACCAGATGATGGAGTTTACCGGCGATTTGCTGCGGTTTTTCTCGCCGCAACCTGAATATGCCGGCGAGGTTGCGGCCGATGGCTGAACGTTCCTCGCTGTTTCGCGATATCACCAGGACATCTCACTGGCTGGCGGGGCCGCTGCTCGCCAACAGCAGGATTTACAGCCAGACGATATTGGCGGCGTTTCTGGTGAACGTGCTCGGCCTGATCTCGTCATTTTTTATCATGACGGTTTATGACCGCGTCATCCCGAACAACGCAACAGATTCTCTCATTGTGCTGACGGTTGGCGTGATCGCCGCCCACGGATTCGATTTTATCCTGAAATCCCTGCGCGGTTATTTCATTGATGTCGCCGGGCAAAGGCTTGACGCGAGCGTCGGCGCGACGGTGTTTGAAAAACTGATCGCGATGCGCATGGATTCGCGGCGCGCTAGCGTCGGCGCGACGGCGGGCCTCGTCAAGGAGTTTGACAATCTGCGCGACTTTTTCAGCTCGGCGACCCTGGTCGCGATTGTCGACATGCCGTTCATTCTGGTGTTCGTCGGCGCGATTGCGCTGATCGGCGGGCCGATTGCAATTGTCCCGGCTATCGGCGTGCTGGCGACGCTGATCGTCGGGCTGATCACCCAGCCGCTGATCATGCGCCACACCAGGACCGCGATGAAAGAAGGCCACGCCAAGCATTCGGTGTTGATTGAAACGCTGGCCGGGCTTGAGACGGTGAAAAGCGTCGCCGCCGGCGAGATGATGCGCCAGCGCTGGCGCACCGGGGTTTTAAAGCACGCGAAGACATCGACCATCGGCCGCTTCATCAATCAGGCGGCGGTGAATTTCGCCGGGCTTGCGCAACAGGCGACGCAGGTCGGCGTCGTCGTGCTGGGGGTTCTCCTCGTCGGTGCGCAGGAATTGACCATGGGCGGGTTGATCGCCTGCGTCATCCTGACGGGCCGCGCCATGGCGCCGCTGGCGCAGGTCGCCGGCCTTCTTGGGCGCACCAGCGGCGCGTTGTCGTCATACAAGGCGCTGGACGAGTTGATGTCGACGCGTTCGGAAACCGACCCCTCGCGCGAATATTTAAAGCGCCCCGATCTGCAAGGCCGCATCGAATTTCGAGAGGTCAGTTTTTCCTATCCCGGACAAAAAACACGCGCGCTTGAAGAGGTCTCGTTCTCTATCGAGCCGGGCGAGCGCGTCGCGGTGCTCGGCCGTAACGGCTCGGGCAAAAGCACGATTGTGCGACTGTCGCTCGGCGTGTTTGAGCCGACGCAGGGGCAGGTTCTCATTGACGAAACCGATCTTCGGCAAATCCATCCGAGCGATCTGCGTGCGAATATCGGTGCGGTGCTGCAGGATGTTTGCCTGTTCAGCGGCACGATCAAGGAAAATATCGCGCTCGGTCTCGACGGCGTTCGCGATGAAGACGTGCTGCTCGCCGCGAAGGTCGCCGGCGTGCACAAATTTGTCGGCGAAACCGAAGCCGGTTACGACCAGCGGCTTGAAGAGCGCGGCGAAGGGTTGTCCGGCGGCCAGCGTCAGGCGATTGCGCTGGCGCGCGCACTGGCGCCGCAGCCCTCGGTCATCCTGCTCGACGAGCCGTCAAGCGCGCTCGACAGCCAGGCCGAAGCGGAGCTGATCGCGCGGTTAAAACGCGCCACCACAGGCAAAACGCTGCTTCTGGTGACGCACCGCCTGTCGATGCTGAAACTGGTTGACCGGATCATCGTTCTCGACCGCGGGCGCGTCGTTCTCGACGGCCAGCGCGACGACATCATCCGGTCGATGACGACGCCGGCGCAAACGGCGCTCGATCATCGCGCCGGATCACAGGGTGCTGGCGTGCAGGGCGGCAGCGCGCAGGTTGAAAAACTGCCGGCGCCCAGACGCCGCAAGCGGGTGGCGTGATGAGCGGTCACGACGCCGATATCGACAATGAATTGCCGCTTGAACCGGCGAAAGCGGCGCAGTACCTGCTTTACGTCATCGCTGCGCTGGTCGTGACCACGCTGGTGTGGGCCGCGGTGGCAAAGCTTGATCGCGTCACGCGCGGCGAGGGGCGCGTCGTGCCGTCAAACCATTTGCAGGAAGTGCAATATCTCGAAGGCGGGATCGTCAACGAAATTCTCGTCAAACCCGGCCAGAAAGTGGTCAAGGGCGACGTTCTGGTGCGGCTCGACCCGACCCAGATGAACGCGCAATTCAGTCAGGGTCAGGACGGTTATCAAATTCTCGCCGCACGGATCGCGCGCCTTGAGGCGGAAGCATCCGGCGAAGACCTTGTTTTTCCCGAACGCGTTGCTGTCGCGCCGCAGGTTCTGGCCGATGAACGTGCGTTTTATAATGCACGCCTGCAGGAATATCTCGCCGCAAGAGCGGTCGAGGAGGGCAAGCTCGCCGATGCGCGCGCAACGTTCGATTACGCAACGCGCGCCCATTCGCTGGCGTCGCAGGAATATTCGATGATCAAGCCGCTGGTCGACAAAGGCATCGAGCCGGAAATCGAACTGGTGCGCGCGCGCCAGCGCATGGCGAGCGCCGAAGGCGAAAAGCAGCGCGCCGAAATCGCGGTTGAAGGCGCGCAGAGCGAACTTGAACGCATTGAAAAGACGCGCCGCGCCCAGGCCGCCGACGAACTGGCGAAAGCGCGCACCGAAATGGCCGGCGTTTCCGGCCAGTTGCCGGCGCTGCGCGACAAGGTTGATCGCACCGACGTGCGCGCGCCGATCAACGGAATCGTCAACCGCGTCCTGATCGCCACCCTTGGCGGCGTCGTCCAGCCGGGCCAGACGATTGTTGAAATCGTGCCGGAGGGGGAGACTCCGCTGATCGAGGCGAAGATCAAGCCCGCCGATATCGGCTTCCTGCATGTCGGGCAGTCGGCGCGGGTCAAGATCACCGCCTATGACAGCTCGGTTTTCGGCGCCCTGCCGGGGGTGATCGAGACCATCAGCGCCGACGCCATCGAGGACCCGAGCAACGGCCAGCGCCATTTCCTCATCACCGTGCGCACCAATGACGCGTCGTTTCGCGCCCGCGACCGGGCGCTGCCGATCATGCCGGGTATGGCCGCCCAGGTAGACGTCCTGAACGGCAAGCGCACGGTCATGGCGTATCTGCTGAAGCCGCTGGCCGAAATCTCCGGCAACGCCCTGCGGGAAGACTGAGGGGCGAGGACTGATCCGCGCGCGCCTGCGACTTGTTATCCACAATACCGTGGGCGCCTTGCCACCTGCAACCGCAAGATATAGTGTCCGGCTGGTATGGGCGCGCCGACTCGCGGTCGCCCGCCGTCATCAATTCCGCATCCGCCAAGAGGAGCCGCTTCGGTGAGTGAAACGCCCGTTCTGCCCGGCCTGTTGACCCCTTCCTATGCTTACAAGCCCTTTCGTTACCCTTGGGCGTATGACTTCTGGAAGAAGCAGCAGCAGGTCCACTGGATGCCGGAAGAGGTGCCGCTGGGCGAGGACTGCAAGGACTGGGCGAACAAGCTCACCGACGCGGAGCGAAATCTGCTGACGCAGATT
Organism: Parvularculaceae bacterium; assembly: GCA_041398145.1. Classification (GTDB taxonomy): domain Bacteria; phylum Pseudomonadota; class Alphaproteobacteria; order Caulobacterales; family Parvularculaceae; genus Amphiplicatus. The sequence goes on from JAWKVF010000001.1 coordinate 488,445, forward strand.
TTCCGTTTCTTCACCCAGTCGGACGTCGAGGTGAACGACAATTACATGGAGCGCTACAGCCGCGTCTTCAAACCGACGGAAGTGAAGATGATGCTGTCGGCGTTCTCCAATATGGAGACGATCCACATCGCTGCTTACGCGCTGCTGCTCGAAACCATTGGCATGCCGGAGTCTGAGTTCACGGCGTTTCTTGAATACAAGGAAATGGCCGACAAGCACGATTACATGCAGCGCTTCGGCGTCGGCTCGAACGAAGACATCGCGCGCACGCTGGCGATGTTCGGCGCGTTCACCGAAGGGCTTCAACTATTCGCGTCGTTTGCGATGCTGATGAACTTCCCGCGCTTCAACAAGATGAAGGGCATGGGCCAGATCATCACCTGGTCGATCCGCGATGAAAGCCTGCACTGCGAGGGCATGGTGCGGCTCTATCACGCCTTCGCGCGCGAGACCGGGTGCGTCACCAAGGCCGTCGCCGATGATATCGTCGATTGCTGCAAGACGGTGGTCGGCCTTGAGGACAAATTTATCGACCTCGCGTTCGAAATGGGCCCGGTCGAGGGCATGACCGCCGCCGATATCAAGCACTACATTCGCTATATCGCCGACTGGCGCCTCGACCAGCTTGACCTGCCGAAAATTTACGGCGTTGAAAAGCATCCCCTGCCGTGGCTGACCGAGATTTTGAACGGCGTCGAGCACGCCAATTTCTTCGAGGCGCGGGCGACGGAATACTCCAAGGCGGCGACGCGCGGCGAATGGCACGGCGATGAAGGCGTCTGGGCGAATTTCGATTCGATGATGGAAAAGCGTAAAGAGGTCGCCAACGCCTGATGCCCTGAGCATTTTCCGGCGAAGCGGGAAGAGATTCGCGCCAAGAAAATGCGGCCACGTAAACCGATGGCGCAATTCCGCTTTCCAGACTGGGGCCGACGTGCGCTTGACGCTTGATGAGCGCTTGATGTGCTTGCGGGTATTCGCAATAGTTCCCCCGATTGCGATGGTGCGGATTGGGGCCAGATGAAAAACCTATTTGAAATTGCGCGGCGGGCGCTGTTCCGGAGCGCTGCTGCGGTGCTTGCCGCCAGCTTGCTCGCGGCGTGCGCCGCCACGGCTTCGCGCGCGCCGTCGGCAATCCCTGCAAAGGAAAATCCGGCCGCGGATGATCAATATGTCATCCTGATCGGCCTTGACGGGCTGCGGGCGGACGCGATTGACCGCTTTCCCGATGCGGCGCCCAATCTGCGGGCGATGGCGGCGCGTGGCGTGCGCGCCGAAGCCATGGTCCCGGTGATGCCGAGCGTCACATTCGTGAATTTCTATTCCCTTGCGACGGGTCTCTACGCCGACCGCACTGGCGTCGTTTCCAATTACACCTATAGCCGCGAACAGGCGCGCGTCATGGCGCGCACGGAGCATTCGCAATCGGTATGGTGGGGCGGCGAACCGATCTGGGCGACCGCCGAAAAGCAGGGTGTAAAAACCGGCACGATGTTCTGGCTCGGCTCCGAGGCGGAAATCGCCGGCGCGCGCCCGACATATTGGTCTCCTTACGAGCATATGAAACCGTTCGCCGAACGCACGGGCGAGGTGCTGCGATGGCTGTCGGCGCCGCCCGCCGAACGCCCGCGTCTGGCGACGATCTATTTCCACGCCGTCGACACCGCCGAACACATTTACGGCGTCGGCTCGGAGGAAGAGCGCGCCGCCATCGCCGAGGTTGACGAACAGGTTGGCGCGCTGGTCGCCGGCGTCGCCGCGCTGGGGCTGGCGGACAAAACGAATTTCATCGTCGTTTCCGATCACGGCATGGCGAACGCGCCGGCGGAGAATATTGTCTATCTCGACGATTACATCTCGCTCGACGACGTGTTTATTCCGGCCTTTGAAGGGCCGGACGGGTCGAACCGGACGCCGATGGCGCACGTTTTTGTTGAAAATGGCGATGTTGACGGGGTTTACGATGAGCTGGCCGCGGCGGCGGTCAAGGGGCCGTTTTCGGTCTATCGCCGCGAACATCTGCCGGCGCGCTGGCGTCTCGATAACGCCGACCGCACCGGCGATATTGTCGTCCTCGCCGACGAAAGCTGGCAATTGTTCGCGCGGGCGTTGACCGCGAAATATCCCGCATCGCCGCTCGGCGGCGTGCATGGCTATGACCGGCATTTGCCGTCAATGGCGGCGACATTCATCGCCGACGGGCCGCGTTTCGCCGACAGGGCGGTGGTCGAACCCTTCGACAATGTCGAGGTGTACGGCATCATCGCCGAGATCCTGGGCGTCGCCCCGGCCGACACCGACGGCGATATCGCGCGGGTGCGCTATTTCATGACGCCGGCACATTAATAACCCGTCGCGGTTCTTGCGCCGCGACATAGAAGGCATTGGACATGCGCCGCGCAAACCGCCATATTGCGCCGCAAGAACAGCCGGTCATCGGCGCAAAAACCGGAAAGCCTTTTCATGTCGAACGATCCTGAACGCATCACCATCCTCGCCCGTGAATTCACCGCCGCCGCGCTTGAATTTCATCGCGGCAAGATGGCCGAAAAGGGCTATCGGATGGAGGGGTCGATCACCCCGCGCACCTTCAAGATGATCGACGGCGCAAAGCCGCCCGCTGATCTGTTCGACGGCGACCCGCTATTCGCGGTGACATTCGTCAAGCGCGACGCGCTCGACTAACGGCTGCTCCCACTCTACAAATTCGCCGATCGTGTTGACGCCCCTCATGCGAGGCTCGCGCGTGCCCGGAGCATTTTCAGACGAAGTGGGAATTGGTTCGTCATTAGAAAAAGCGTTCAACCAATAAATTGATCAACGCCGCAACTGATATTGAACGCACAAAAAACCGGGGCCCGTAAGGGCCCCGGTTTCCACAAAGCAGCGTGTTTGCGTCTGATTGAATTGGTGGCCGTCGGCGCTGACGCTTCGGGAACCGACGCGATGCCGCTGTCCGGCAGCGACCAGGCGCCGACCGGGCCGGCGTCTGAAACGCCGGGGATGCCCTTGGCGTCAACCGCGAAAGTCGAGCTTGCCGATGTGACGATCGCGATGCCGACCTGCGGCATTTCGCGAACGATCGTGCCGCCCGCCGCCGCGATCTTGCGGTCAAAGGCTTTGCCCTTGAAATTCGTCAGAACGATGTAGAGAACATCGCTCGACGTCGCTGCGGCGGAGGCCGTTTTCGCCGTCGCTGACGCCGGTTCGTGTTGCGCGCCAGCACCTCAGATCGCGCCGTGGCAGTGTTTGTATTTCTGGCCCGACCCGCACGGGCAGGGCGCGTTGCGCGGCACGCGGCCCCAGGTGCTGGGGTCTTCGATATTGACGCCCTTCGCGCGGGTGTAGCCGGACATGGTGCCGATCCCCGCCGATGCGCCGCGGCGCAGACGCTGCGTCGGTCCGCCCGCGTCAGCCATTTCGTTTTCGCCGGTATGCGGGTCGATATGGCTTTCGACCATGCGGGCCGGCGAGCGCGGCGCCGGCGCGGACTCTTCGGGGCGCTGCACCTGAACATGCATCAGCATGCGCGTCACGTCGCGGCGCAGGCCGTCGATCAACGCTTCGAACAGTGCGAAGGCTTCGGTCTTGAATTCATTGACCGGGTCGCGCTGGGCATGACCGCGCATCCACACAACCGAGCGCAGATGATCGAGCATTTGCAGATGCTCGCGCCAATTGGTGTCGAGCACATGCAGCAGGATTGATTTTTCAACGCGGCGCATGACCTCCGGCCCGATGTCGCTGGCGCGCTTGGCGGCGTAGTCGCCGGTCGCCGAGGACAGTTTTTCAATAATCTCGGTGTCGGCGACGCCTTCTTCCTTCGCCCAGTCGGCGACCGGGAAAGTGCGCCCGAACAATTGTTCGAGTGCTTTATCGAGGCCTTCAACGTCCCATTGTTCGGAATAGGACTTGGGCGGAATGTGCTCGGCGACGAGATCATTGACGAGCTGGTCTCGCATGTCGGCGACGATATCGTCGACCTCGCTTGCGGCCATGAATTCCTTGCGCTGCTCATAGATCGCCTTGCGCTGGTCGTTGATGACGTCATCGAATTTCAACAGGTTCTTGCGGATGTCGTAATTGCGTTGCTCGACTTTTTTCTGCGCAGTTTCGACCGCCTTGGTGAACCACGGATGTTCGATCGATTCATCCTGCTGGATGCCAAAGCGCTTGAGCATTTTTTCCATGCCTGCGCCGAAGATGCGCATCAGATCGTCTTCCAGCGACAGGAAGAATTTCGTGGCGCCGGGGTCGCCCTGACGGCCGGCGCGGCCGCGAAGCTGGTTGTCGATGCGCCGGCTTTCGTGACGCTCCGTGCCCAGAATATAAAGTCCGCCCGATTCGAGCACCTTGCGCTTGTCTTCCGCCACCTGGGCTTCGGCCTCGGCGCGCTTGCGCGCGATGGTTTCCTCGTCGTCGCCTTCTTCAAGGCTGTCGAGAATCTGTTTGTCGACCGACCCGCCAAGCTGGATGTCGGTGCCGCGGCCGGCCATATTGGTGGCGATTGTCACCGCGCCCGGCTTGCCGGCGTCGGCGACGATATCGGCTTCCTGCTCGTGGAAGCGGGCGTTGAGCACCTGGTGAGGCACCGGCGTTTTCCGGATCGCCAGTTCATCAATATAGCTTGCCTGATCCTCGATTTTCGCTTTGAGGTCGGCCTCCTTGTCCTTGAGCGCCTCGGCGTGCGCACGCAGCGATTTTGCCACGTCGCGCCAGAACGGCTTGTTGCTCAACAGCTCAGACAGTTGTTCGGACTTTTCAATCGACACGGTGCCGACGAGCACCGGCTGCCCTTTGCGTTGGCAGTCCGCGATCTGCACCGCGATCGCCTTGTTTTTCTCCGTCGCTGTCATGTACAGTTCGTCGTCCATGTCATCACGGGCGATCGGCTTGTTGGTCGGTACTTCAACGACGTTGAGTTTATAGATATCGGCGAATTCGGCTTCTTCGGTGAGCGCCGTGCCGGTCATCCCGGCAAGCTTGTCGTAAAGACGGAAATAGTTCTGGAAGGTGATCGAAGCCAGCGTCTGGTTTTCCGGCTGGATCGACACTTTCTCCTTGGCTTCCACCGCCTGATGCAGCCCCTCCGACCAGCGCCGGCCTTCCATCATGCGGCCGGTAAACTCGTCGATGATGACGACCTTGTCGTCGCGGACGATGTAATCCTTGTCGCGCTGGAAAATCTTGTGCGCCTTGAGCGCCTGGTTGACGTGGTGCACGACGGAAATGTTGATCGCGTCATAAAGGCTGTCGCCCTGCAACAGGCCGGCGTCGCGCAACAGGGTTTCGACCTTTTCATTGCCTTCCTCGGTAAACGTCACCGAGCGCTGTTTTTCGTCAACCTCGAAATCTTCGTCCGACAGCGACGGCATGAAGCCGTCGATGGTGATGTAGAGTTCGGACTTGTCGTCGGTCGGTCCGGAAATAATCAGCGGCGTGCGCGATTCGTCGATCAGGATCGAGTCGACCTCGTCGACGATGGCGAAGTGGTGGCCGCGCTGGACCATTTCCTCGCGCGTCGCTTTCATATTGTCGCGGAGATAATCAAAACCGTATTCGTTATTGGTGCCGTAAGTGATGTCGCAGGCATAGGCCTGACGGCGTTCGGCGTCGGACAGGCCGTGGACGATGCAGCCGGTGGTCAGGCCAAGGCGCTCATAAACGCGCCCCATCCATTCGGCGTCGCGCGAGGCGAGATAGTCGTTCACGGTGACGACATGCACGCCGCGCCCGGCGAGGGCGTTGAGATAAACCGGCAATGTGGCGACCAGGGTTTTGCCTTCGCCGGTCTTCATTTCGGCGATATTGCCCTCGTGCAGGATGATGCCGCCGAGCATCTGAACGTCGTAATGGCGCTGGGCGAGGGCGCGCTTGGCCGCCTCGCGCACCGTGGCGAACGCATCCTCCAGCAGATCGTCAAGCGTTGCGCCGTTTTTGTAGCGGTCTTTCAACTCTGCGGTTCTGGCGACAATTCCATCGTCCGTTAACTTTGAAATCTCATCTTCGAGCGCATTGATCGCCTCGACGCGGCGCCATAATGGCTTGAGACGCCTGTCGTTGGATGAGCCGAAAATCTTTTTCGCGAGGCCGATAAGCGCCATGAGAGAAGCCACCTTCAGAAATAGGGACACCGGCCTGCGGGGCCCATGCCGCGCGCGCCGTCGTGCTTCGATCCGCAATCGGGCCTGTGGGAGGGGCCGTCGGTACGGGCGTGCGAGAGATAGTGAGCGGCGTTTTGACTGTCAACGAACGAGAGGCCGCGCGTGATGGGTGAAAACGCGGAGCGCGGCGACGCCGATCCGGTCAAGACGCCGGACGGCCGGCAATTTCAGCAGTCTAACCCGGCCGGAAAGGCCGCCGGCGCGATCGGCCGCGCGACGATGTGGCTGACGCGTCAGGTCTGGCGCGGCGTCTCGGCGGTGGTGGTCGCCATCGGGCGCGGGTTTGGCAAGCTGATTTTGACCATCTGGCGGCTTGCCGAGGCGCTCGACAGCGCGCTGTGGCGCGGGTTCAAGCTTAGCCTCACGATGATCGGCTCGTTCATGGCGGCGACCGGGCGCGCCGCCATTGCGGCGTTTTCCGACCTTTTTCACTGGCTGCCGTCGCGGTGGGGGCGCGCCTATACCGCCGGCAGTGCGGTGTGGCTGATCATCGCCGGGCTCTGGGTCGCCGATGAAATCCGCAACGCCGAGAGAGAAACCACCGCCTTCGACCAGTTTTTCAGGCCCCCGGTCGACGATGAAGACCCGATCGTGGCGCGCATGGATGCGCGCTATATCCATCTCAGCGAGGTCGAGGCCGCCGCCCGCGCCGCCGGGCAGTTGCGTCCGGGCGAAAACCTCACCATCGACGCGGCGTTTTCGCGCGAGCTGGTGAAAACCTATGTCGAGCAGCGTCTGCTCGCCAAAGCGGCGATTGATGACGGGTTGCAGCGCGATCCGGCGGTGGCGCGGCGGCTGTCGGCGGCGCGCGACCGGATTTTGGGCGCCGCCTATATGGAATCGCGGATCGCGGCGGCGACGACGCCCGACAAGGTCGAGCGCCTCTATGAGAGCCAGGCCGACGTCACCCGTCTCGGCGACGAGGTGCGGGCGCGCCACATTGTCGTTGCGACCGAGGAAGAAGCCAGCGCGATCATCGAAGAATTGAAGACGGATGGCGATTTCGCCTCAATCGCGCGGGCGCGCTCGCTCGACCGCTCAACCGCGCCGCTGGGGGGTGAAATCGGCTGGTTCACCAAGGACATGATGACGCCGATCCTGTCACGGGCGGCGTTTTCCACCCTCAAGGGCGAGATCGCCCCGCCGTTTTTTACCGAATTCGGCTGGCACGTGCTTGAGGTCGAGGACCGTCGCGCCAGCCAGGGCGTCGGGTTCGAGGCGGTGTCAGACAATATCAGACGGTTTTTGACCCTGCGCGAGATCAGCGAGGCGCTTGACGACCTCAGCGAGGGCGAAGACGTCGTCTATTATCCGCCGGCGGGCGAGCGGGCGGCCAGCGCCAAATGACGACCGTGGGCGGTGCGCCGGGCGACGCATAAAATTTTAGCAATCAATGAAAACTTGCGGTAACGCGCAGCGGATAACAATTAAGGCGAAAACATGGCGAGACTGCTGATCGTCGCTGCGGCGGCGCTGATAGACGGCGATGGGCGGGTGCTCCTCGCCAAACGGCCGGCAGGCAAGGCCATGGCGGGTTTGTGGGAGTTTCCGGGCGGCAAGCTGGAGGACAGCGAAACGCCGGAGGAGGCGCTGGTGAGAGAGTTGCGGGAAGAATTGGGGATCGACGTCGAGACGGCGTGTCTCGCACCGATCGCCTTTGCATCGCAGAAGGCGACGGGGAGTTCGTCAGAAAACTCCTCAGAAAACACCTTGGGCGATGACGGTCTGGGGAGTTCAGCCGACCTTCATCTTTTGATGCCACTTTTCGTCTGCAGGAAGTGGAAAGGTGTCGCCCGCGCCATCGAAGCGGACGAAATCGCGTGGGTTAGGCCGAACGAGTTTACGAAATACGAGATGCCGCCTGCGGACAGACCGCTGGCGTCGCAGTTGAGGGACATGTTATGATTAAATGCGGGAAAAACTCTTGGAACGCGCCCTCGTTCAAGGCGTTTTGGGCGGATGAAGACGGTGCGACCGCAATCGAATACGGTTTGATCGTCGCGTTGATTTTCCTTGCCATCCTGACGGGCGTCAACGCATTTGCGACCAGGTCAAATGATATGTACTCCAACATTCAGAGCAGTCTCGCCGGGTGAAAAAGTGGGAACCGGTTGAGGGTTCCCATCCATCGACACCGCTTCGCGACAGGCTCTCCCAAAAATTTGAAGCCGATTGCTGAATGGCGCAAGCCGCAATCGGCTTGTCGTTTTTTCAATCCGGTTTGTTGATCTCGCCGGCGATGGCGGCGGCGAGTGAATGCGTCGCCGAACCTCGCCTGGCCGGTTTTTGCTGGCTTTCGTGCGGCGCCCAGCCGGTCAATGTGACCAGGTCGAACCGCACCGGCGGCCCGTCCGCAAGGCGCTGGGCGGCGCGGCCCAATACTGCCCGCCGCAGGCTTTTTGCGCGCCGTGCAAGCACGTTGGTCTCGCCCATGCCGCGCAGGTCCGCGAACAGCCGGGCCGGGTCGCGATAGGCGATTTCAACGCGATCAACATCGGCCACCGGCAGCGCAAAGCCGGCCCGTTGCAAGGCGGCGCCGAGATCGCTCACGGCGGCGAATGGTGCGATTCGGGCGCTGACACCGCCGGAAATTTCCGTTTCCGCCGCATAGAGCGCCTGACGCAGTGCGGCCAGCGTTTCCTCGCCGAACATCACCGCCAGCATCAATCCGTCAGGCTTCAGCGCGTGACGCATCTGCGCTAGCGCGCCAACGAGATCGTTGACGTGGTGTAAAGTAAGAACACTGACGATCAGGTCGAAACTGTGCGGCGCGAATGGTGCGAATTCTTCGTCATAGACTAGTCTTGTACCTGCGCCCGTCAGCCGCTGGCGACTTAAATCGGCATGTATGACATCGCCCACCCCGCAGGTCTCGCTGATCAGCGACGTCAGCTCGCCCGCGCCATAGAAAAGCGCGCGGGGAAAGTCGCGTTTAACGATTTCAAGACGCTGAACGATATCGCTCGTCGCCCGGCGGTGAAGGAAATCGAACGCGCCAAACGCCGGCGCGGCGCGGGCGCGCCGAACCGCGTATAGCTTTCGGTCGAATATGGCGGGCGGCGGGCGTTCGCTCATGGCCGGCTTGTTAAGCCCGCCGGCGGCGGGGTGCAAGCTGGCCGTTAATTGGTGCAGGACGACATTTGCGTTGTTTGGCACAATTGTACGCGGGTTGATTTTCTCGGCCAGCGTTTGGCTTTCTGCTTGAAATCGTACGGCGTGGTGAACACGCGTCCGGCATATCCGGAATCGTATTCGTAATCGACTTCAACAACGAGTAATGACGCGGCCGCGTTTAGCGCGGTGTCGTCTTCAAGCCCGGCATAAACATCGCCAGCCGCATATGGCGTGGCGCCTTGATCATCCCGGCTCCAGTGCACTTTGACCGGGTCGCCAGGATTGGGGCCCTTGACCAGGCTCAATACATTCACGGACATGGTCGACGTATCTGTCGGTTCCAGCATGCGGACAACGCCGATGATCGCGTCGTTGAGCTGATCGACGGTGATGGTCGGCTCCTGTGCGACCAGATCGACGAGCGAGTTGGAGGCGTTTGCGATCCGGCGTTTGACGGTCAGCAGGTCCGACGCTTCGAGCATGCCGAAAAACAACAGCGCCATCAGCGGCAAAACCATCGCGAATTCGGTTGCGGCGACGCCTTCGCGAGCGCGGATGAAGCTGCAGCGCCGTGCAATGCAAACTTGCGGAATTTTCATCGCTCTCCTCCTCAGACGGCCTGGTTGCGAGAAAAGGGTTCGTTCCTGAAAAGGTAAGAACCATATAACCGACGCTGGCCGCCGGCGGTGTCGGAGACATTGACGCCAATGGTCGGATTGATGGTGTTGTAGATCAGGCACAGGCGCAGCCGCACGATCTGGTTGTCGAGGCCGGGCTCGTAGGGAATGTCGAGAACGTCCTGCGGATCGTCATTGCGGCATGTCACCGGCGTGTTATCGGCCGCAAGATCGGCGAAGCTCGCAAATGTCTGGACCTCGACGGTCAAACGATCTTGGCAATCGCCGAAGAGCTCCAAAGACGGGCATACGGCATCAAAGAACGCATCTTTGTCATAGCCCTGTTTCTGCGCCCTGCCGGTGCGGATAAAGCGTGATGCTTCAACCGTCGCCGCATCGACTTGCGAGTTGGCGAAATAAAACCAGCCTACCTCGAAGGTTGAGAACATCATCACAAGGAAGGCCGGCAGAACCAGCGCGAATTCTACCGCTGCGGATCCTGCCGTGTTTTTAAGCAGTTTCAACATGTCCATTGCTCGCTTTACCGGCTGACATGCAAGTTAACGAGATCCTGCGCGATGTCGCCAAAGGCTCTCTCAAGATCATCGCCGTCCGGCGCGACGAAGAAGTAAGGTTCGGTCGGGCTTGTCGCGCACGATCTGAACACTTCTTCTGTGTCGGTGTCATTGAGATCGAACAGGATCGTATAGACCAGGATGCCGTCTTTCTTCATGCGGCGGCAGATGCGCAACAGTTTCTCGTCGAGATGATCACGCATGTCGTCCGTATCAAAGGCCGAACGTCTGCGATCACCCCTGTTCACATCCTCACCCATGCGCTCCTCCGGCGCGTAGCCATACGCGGAAATGCCTGACTTGCGATGGGTGTCGTAATTGCCAATGGTGTTCTGACCGTCGGTCATGATGACGACCGCTTTTTGCCATTCCATATTGGTGCTCGGCTCCCCTTCGGTGAACGGCGCCGCGTTGGACAACACACGCCAGCCCCAGACCGCGCCATTGGCTGAGTTGGTGTTTCCATTCGGGAAAAGATCGGCGACCTTGTCCTCGATCTTGGTCCGGTCCGCCGTCAGCGGCAGGATCGCGGCAGGGCAATCCTCGTTCGGGCCGAGCATTGAACTACTGGTGTCGCTGATCGTTTCGTCGATCGACGGCGACAGATCGTACTTGTACTTGTAGGTATTTGTCAGCGGGTCCCACCAGCCGACATAGGCGTTGCGCAGGATGTATTCATCTTTGGTTTCATCGTCAGCGCCCTGCGCGCGCAGGAAGATTTCGAACGGGTCGGTGTTCCCTGGCGCATTCATCGCCGTGCGGTATTTTTCAACGATTGATGCATAACGCGGCGTCGCTTCACCCTGACCGTAGTAGATATATTGCTTGTCGTCGATGAAGTTGCGGTTCGAATAACTGCTCGTGCTATTATTGTCGTCATCCGGATTATCGAACCAGTAGCCGTAATAAGAGACGCTGACCGGCACGCCGCCGAGCGTATAACTCTCGGTTTTCGTGTAGTTCCCTTCGCAATTGCTTCCGGAACTTCTGCAGTCGGGTTCATCAGCGCGGAACATCGGCACCCAGCGCGATGCGTCAGATGATGCTATGACAGACGAGGAAAGCGACAATTGCGGTGCGCGCAGGAATGCTGTGCGCATTCGCGCATCCGGCTCTTCCGTTGATGTAAGGCTGGCGTTCGCCGTCGTCACATACGATTCCTGCACGCTGACACCTGGAACGGTATCCAGTTCGTCAAGCGGGTACGGGCGCGCTTCAACGCAGCCCATCCAGCTCGCGCCGGTCACGGAATTAAACAGGTCGAGGTGATTCACCTTTTTTGTCATGTCGACATCGCCGTTCTCGTCGACATGGAAAAAGCGTGCGCCGTGATAGGGCGCCAATGCGCTTTCGTCGGTCCAGGTGCTTGACCAGGTGGCTGCGCCAGCGGGGTTTACGTGCGCGTTGAACGGCACAACGCCAATCTTGATGTTGTCATCATACGAATTCGTGCCATACATCACGTCCAGCAAATTATCGACGGCGTTGCGCAGGCTTACGATTTTCTTGTCGCCGCCGCCTGAGGGGCGGTTGCGCATCGACCCTGTAACGTCGAGCACCAGCGCCAGTTCGATTTTGCCCGAGCCGCGGCGTGTGATCTCCGTGTCTGTAGAAAGAGAAAGTTGTTGAAAGCTTCCGGACTGATTGCCAAGCAGATCGGACGCGATATGCAGAAAAAGCGTCTTGATATTTCCTTCGGCGCGGGGCGTGATGGTGGCGGATGAAATGTCGAAATCTATCGTCAGGTCGTCAACGAGATCTTCATGAGTGAAATTTTCCAGGAAGAAGCGTCGGCCATAATCTTTCAGGTACGCTTCGCGCGCCGTCGGGCTGAGATTTTTGATTTCTGGCCCGTTCATCGCGTCAAGTTGTGCGATAGCGAGGCCGGATGCGTCCATGGATTCGATGAGATCGGCCCTGACCGCATTGTAGCGCGTGAAGTCGACGGCGCCGCCGGTGAAGAGCATCAACAGGACAAACAAGAATGCGAACATGATCGCGATGTTGCCGTCACGACTCTTATGAAAAGAGCGGGGCGATTGAATAAGGGTTTGCAGCTTCACGGTAACTCCCCTTTTGCTCGTCATGGCGGGGTTAAATGCTCAGGGACTATCCCTGCGCGATTCCATTAACGAGCGTGAAGTGTTACGTGTCGATAATTAAAGGATCATTAGGGAAGTTGGTTAACTGAAGCTGACTACAATGCTGACAAATCTGTCGACGAAGGCGATTCCTGCCGGCCTACACCCGGTGCGCGCATGAAGAGTTTTATTAAAATTCTATCGATTTCTGGACGTCGTTCGATTGACGCCCTGATCCCGCCACTTTGTCCGTTAACGGATGAGCGCATTGGCGCCCCCGGTGGGCTCAGCGCCGCCGGGTGGGGGCGGCTGCATTTTCTCGATGATCCGCTGTGCGTGCGCTGCGGCGCGCCGTTCGCCCACGATTTCGGCGCTGATGCCGAATGCGCCGCGTGCATCGCCAGCCCGCCGGATTTCGACCGCGCCCGCGCCGCGGTGGCGTATGATGACGCCAGCCACGGCCTGATCGTTTCTTTCAAGCACGCCGACCGGACGGACCTCGCGCCGATGTTCGCCGGCTGGCTCCGCCGCGCCGGGGCCGGCCTGTTCTCGGCGGACGCGATGGTCGCCCCGGCGCCGCTGCATCGCCGGCGCCTGTTTGCGCGGCGTTATAATCAGGCGGCGATGCTGGCGGGCTTGCTGGCGCGCGACGCCGGGCTGGCGTTCGCGCCCGGCCTTTTGACCCGTGTGCGCGCCACGCCGCCGCAGAAGGAATTGTCCGCCGATGCGCGCCGGCGCAATGTCGCCGGCGCATTCGCGGTCGGCGCGCCGTTTGCTGATGCTGTCGCCGGCGCCCATGTCATCCTGATTGACGACGTCTTGACCACCGGCGCGACCTTGTCGGCGTGCGCGCGCACGCGGCGCCGCGCCGGCGCGGCAAGGGTGGACGCGCTGGTGATCGCCCGCGTCATGCGCGGCGGTCCGACTCTGGGGTGACGCCCGCCGGGACGACGAGAACGTCCGGGCAGGTAAAAATTTCGCTGGCGCACTTTGCGTCGAGGCGAAATTGACCCATGCTTGCGGCGCTGTCTTGATAGGATCGGGAATGAACAAGGCCACAGTCTACACGCGTCCTCTTTGCCCGTATTGCGTCCGGGCGCTGACCCTGTTGCAAAAGAAGGGCGCGGAAGTTGAGGAGATTTCCGCAGCGTTCGACCGCGAAAAGCGCGAAGAGATGCTGGCGCGATCAAACGGGCGCACGACCTATCCGCAAATATTTATCGGCGATGTTCATGTCGGCGGCTGCGACGAATTGCTGGCGCTGGAACGCGACGGCAAGCTCGACGGCTTGCTGAATGGATAACGCAGACGAATATGAGCGCACGCCGTTTCGCGCCGCCTGCGTGCAGATGCGATCAGGGATTGATCGCGCGAGAAACATCGCCGACGCTCGCGAGCTGATTGCGCAGGCGTCAGACAAGGGCGCGCATTTCATCGCCACGCCCGAGATGACGAATGTCGTCGACCGCGACGCAAAGCGCATGCTCGGCGCCTTGCCCGAGGGCGAGGATATCGAAGAGGTCGCGGCGATGGCGGCGGCGGCGCAAGACCATGGCGTGTGGCTGCTGGTCGGGTCGATGGCGATCAATCTCGGCGGCGGCAAGGCGGCGAACCGGTCGTTCCTGTTTGCGCCGGACGGCTCCATCGCGTCGCGCTATGACAAGGTGCACATGTTCGACGTCACGTTGTCGACCGGCGAGAGCTGGATGGAATCGCGCGTCTATCGGCCCGGCGGCGAAGCGGTGGTGGTCGAGACGCCGCTGGCGCGGTTCGGGCTCTCGATCTGTTACGACGTGCGGTTTCCTTATCTTTATCGAGCGATGGCGCAGGCCGGCGCCGAAGTTCTGTGCGTGCCGGCGGCGTTCACCAGAACCACCGGCAAGGCGCACTGGAAGACCTTGCTGAGCGCGCGCGCCATCGAATGCGGCGCCTTCGTCATCGCGCCGGGCCAGGGCGGCGATCATGAAGACGGCCGGCAAACCTATGGCCATTCGCTGATCATCAGCCCATGGGGCGAGGTTCTCGCCGAGGCCCGCGACGACGCCCCGGGCGTCATTCTTGCAACCATTGATCCGGGGAAAGTCGCTGGCGCGCGCCGGCAAATTCCCAGTCTCGCCCTTGAAACGCCGGTGAAAGTCGTCAATTTAGAAGCATGATCAAGTATGAGTTGAAATGCGCCAGCGGGTGCACGTTCGAGGGCTGGTTCCGCTCCAGCGATGATTTTGACCGTCAGGCCGCTGACGAGCAATTGGAATGTCCGGCGTGTGGCTCGCGCGAAATTGAACGCGCCATCATGGCCCCGGCGATCATGCGCGGCGGCGCGACCCGCAGCGCCCCTCGCAGCGCCGAGCGTCTCGCCGAGATTCAGGCGTCGTTCGCCGAGGCTGCAAAACGCGCCCGCGACTATGTCGAGAAGAACTTCGACTATGTCGGCGACAAATTTCCCGAGGAAGCCCGGCGTATCCATTACAATGGAGAAAAGCCGCGTGCGATTTATGGCGAAGCGACCGGCAGGGAAGTCAAGGAACTGGTCGATGAAGGCGTGCCGATTGCGCCGATACCGTCGCCCGCGCCTTCAATCGCGCCAGCGTCTGAGGCGGCGGTCCCCGTCGGCGTGGACAAGAAAAAACTCAACTGACGCTGCCGCCTGCGACGGGCGGCGAAAAAAAGACTGGTCATGAGCGAACTGACCGACCGGCTGGGCGATCTGCCATTCTTCAAGTCCTTCCTTCCGGAATCGCTTGAATTGCTCGCCGAGCGCGGCGATTGGTTTTCCCTCGACGGCGGTTCGGAACTTTTTCATCAGGGCGCCGATGCCGAGAGCCTGTATTTCGTGCTCACCGGGCGGCTGATCGTCGTGCGCGAAAGCGACTCCGGACAGGAGGTCGTCGGCTATGTCCGCTCGGGCGAGCCGGTCGGCGAACAATCCGTCCTGATCGGCGAGCCGCATTCGGCCTCGGTATTCGCCCTGCGCGATGCGCAGCTGCTCGGCGTCAACCGCGCCGAAGCTGAACGCCTGATGGCGCAATGCCCGTGCTTTTCGGCGGCGCTGGCGAAGGCTGTCGCGACGCGTGCGCGCCATCCCAACGCCAGTTTCATGTCGTCGAGCCCGCGGGTCTTCGCGCTGATCTCGTCGTCGCCGTCGATTGATATCGAGGCCTATGCGAAAGAACTGCGCGCGACCATCACGCGGCACGGCAAAAGCGTCGCCGTGCTGACGACGCCTGAGACGTTGAGCGAAGACGCCTTCGAAGCCCTGGAGGCGGCGCACGACGTCGTCATTTTGACGGCGCGGGTCGGAGAGAGCGACGGGTATCGTTTCGTGTTGCGCCACGCTGACAGGATTTTCGTGTTTGCGCGGCGCGATGCGCGTCCGCCGCGGCCGTTCCCGTTAAGTCCTGACGAGGACTCGCCGGCGCGCAAGTTTCGCCTCGTCGATATTGTCGTGCTGGAAGAGGGGGCGCCGACGGGAAGCATTGCGGATTGGGTGGAGGCGGTTGACGCCCACCGGGTTTTTCGCATCAGCGGTCCGTATACGCAGCAACGTCTGGGCCGCGCCATCGCCGGGCGCACGGTGGCGCTGGTGCTGTCGGGCGGCGGCGCGCGCGCTTATGCCCATATCGGCGCGGTGAGGGCGCTGCGCGAACGCGCCGTGCCGGTTGATTTCGTCTCCGGCGCGTCAATGGGGGCGATCATCGCCGCCTGTGTCGCGATGGGCTGGGACGACGAGGAAATTGAAGCGCGCATCCGCGACGCTTTTGTCGCGTCCAACCCGCTTGGCGATCATGTCCTGCCGGTGGTGGCGCTGACCGGCGGCGAGCGGGTGGAGGAGCGCCTGAAGCGCCATTTCGGCGATACGCTGATCGAGGATCTGGCGATTCCGTTTTTCTGCGTCTCCTCGGAACTGACGCGCGGCGCGCCGGTCGTGCACCGGCGCGGCCTCTTACGCGACGCCTTGCGCGCCACCATCGCCATACCGGGGATTTTACCGCCGGTCGTGCGCGGCGGCGATTTGCTGGTCGACGGCGCGGTGATGAACAATTTTCCGACGGATCTCATGACCAACATGCATCGCGGCGTCACCATCGGCGTCGATGTCGCGCGGGCCGGCACGATCACGCCGGATGCGTTTGTCGATCCGCCTGGCTTTTTCACCTGGGTCGCCCGGCACGGCTTTTCGACCGCGCCGCCGATCGTGTCGCTGCTGATGCGCACGGCGACCGCGCGCCAGGAGCTGCGCCACGCCGACAGCCCGCCGGATCTGCTGATCGCGCCTGACGTGCCCGGCGTCGAGCTGCGCGACTGGAAGCTTTACGATCTCGCCGTCGCCGACGGCTATGCGGCCGCGATCAGGGAGATTGACGCGAATTGGGGCCTCCTGACGCCCATTGTCGCGCCAGATCAGATGTAACCACTTGAAATCACTGGCTAATAAAAATTCTAGGGTAGGTGGATAAATTTATTTCATACTAATCGGTTCAGTATGATATATGGGCCCGATCACTGGATTCGAAAATGGCGACGACAAGACGGATTATTCTGACGGCGGCGGCGGCGGCGGTTTTGACCGGCGCGCTTTATTTCGGCGTGCGCTGGGTGGCGCACGGCCGCTTCATCCAGCATACCGACAACGCCTATATCAAGGCGGACACGGTGAACATTTCCGCCAAGATACCGGGGCGTATCGAGGCGGTGCTGGTCGAGGAAAATGCGCTGGTAAAAGCCGGCGACCCGGTGTTCAGGCTGGAATCATCCGACTACGCCGCGCAGGTGCGTCAGGCCGAGGCCGAAGCCGCCGCCCGCCGCGCCGCACTGCACTCCATCCAGATGCAGATCCTGCTGGCGGATGCGCGCGTCACAGACGCGGAAGGCTCGATCAAGTCGGCCAAGGCGACATTGTCCTTGCAGCAACTGGAATTGCAACGCGCCGCCGATCTTGCGCGGGAAAATTTCGCCACCCGCCGCACCCTCGATCAGGCGACCGCGTCCGTGACGGACTGGTCGGGCCGCTATCAAAGCGCGACCGCCGGCCTTGACGCCGCGAAAGCCTCCGCGGGGGTGATCGCTGCGCAGGAGGAAGAAGCGGTCGCCATGCTGGCCAAGGCCGAAGCGGCGCTCGATCTTGCGCGCATCAATCTTGAAAACACCGTCATTCGCGCCAGCGCCAACGGCGTCGCCGGCAATCTCGCCGGGCGCAAGGGCCAGTATGTCACGCCGGGCCAGCGTCTCGTCTCGATCGTGCCGATTGAAGACGTTTACGTGGTCGCCAATTTCAAGGAGACCCAGATCAGGCGGATCAATCCCGGCGACAAGGTCGAGCTGAAAATCGACGCCTATCCGGGCCTGCGCATCGACGGTGAGGTTGACAATCTGGCGCCGGCCAGCGGCGCGGAATTTAGCCTGTTGCCGCCGGAAAACGCCACCGGCAATTTCACCAAGATCGTCCAGCGCATGCCGGTCCGTATACGGATTACACATGCGCCGCCAACCGCGGTGCTGCTTCCCGGCCTGTCGGTGACGGCGGAAGTCGACACCCGCGGCGGCGAGGAAATTCCGACCGCATTGTTCGCGCCGCGCGTTGAGACCGACGCCGCACTGGCGCGCGGCGGCCAGTAAATGCCGGCGTGTATCGTGCGCGCCGGTCGAGACGATACGTGACTGCCGCCACGGCGCAGGCCGCGACGCTGCCGGACGAAGAGCCCATCGACCGCGCCAAGCTGGCGGTTTTTTGCGTGATGACCTTCGGCATGTTCATGGCGATCCTCGATATCCAGATCGTCGCCGCGTCGCTGCCCCAGATTCAGGCGGGCCTTGCCGCCAGTCCTGAACAGGTCAGTTGGGTGCAGACCTCCTACCTCATCGCCGAAGTCATGATGATCCCGATTTCGGGATATCTGGCGCGGGCGCTGTCGACACGTATTCTTTTCGCGCTGTCGGCCGGCGGCTTTACCCTGGCGAGTTTCGGCTGTGCGATGTCGTGGAACATGGAATCGCTGATTGTCATGCGCGCGGTGCAGGGTTTTGTCGGCGGGGCCATGATACCGACTGTATTTGCAACGGCGTTCTCGGCGTTTCCGCGCTCGAAAGCCGGGCCTTTGTCGGCGGGGATCGGATTGATCGTCACGCTGGCGCCGACGATCGGTCCGACGCTGGGCGGCGCAATCTCGGAACACCTGTCATGGCACTGGCTGTTTCTCGTCAACATCATTCCGGGGATGTTGATCACCGTCGCCGTGTTTCTCTACGCCGATTTCGATGAACCCGAACCCGGCATGTTGAAACGGTTTGACGTGACGGCGTTTGTTTTTCTGGCGGTGTGGCTTGGCCTTGGGGAGTACATTCTGGAGGAGGGCCCCAGCGACGACTGGTTTGAAAGCCGCACGATCACGATACTGACGATGGTTTCGGCCGTCGCCGGCGCGGCGTTTGTTTTTCGCACCATCCGCAGTGATCGGCCGCTTGTCGAGCTGCGCGCGTTTCGGAATGTCAACTTCACCATGGGGTGCCTGATCGCGCTCAGTATGGGTGTGGCGTTGTTCGGCCTTGTCTATTTGTTGCCGCTGTTTCTGGCGCGCGTCGAAGGGCTGAATTCGTTACAGATCGGCGAAACGCTGTTCGTTACCGGCGCGGCGATGTTTGCTGCGGCGCCGCTCGCCGGCATCGGCGCGCGCAAATACGACCCGCGACTGGTCGCCGGCGCCGGCCTCGCCCTGCTGGCGGTCAGCACCTGGCAAATGGCGACGCTGACGTCGGAGTGGGGGTATTGGGACCTGTTCTGGCCGCAGGTCGGGCGCGGCGTGGGCCTGATGTGGACGATGGCCTCGCTCAACGTCATCGCGCTCGGCACCTTGCCGGTGAGCCAGATGGGCGGCGCCGCCGGTCTTTATAATTTGATGCGCAATCTCGGCGGCGCGGCGGGCCTTGCGATCATCAACACCGTCCTCACGGACCGCACGGCGTTTCACATGCGCGTTCTTTCTGATAATCTCGATCCATCGCGTCCTGCGATGGCTGAGCGTCTGTCGGGCTTGACCGCGCTGTTGCACGGACAGGGCGTCGCCGAGCCGCAAGCGGGAGCCATTAAGATTTTGTCGCAGATTGTTGAACGCGAAGCGATGACGATGGCGTTTGCCGACGCTATCTTGCTTGTTACAGTTGTTTGCGTGGTTGCGATCTTTTCGCTTTTTCTCGTGCGCCCGACTTCACAAACGGCGCCAAAAGGAGCGCACTGATGAGCGTTGCGAAGAAAAAGGGCCGCCAGCCCGATCCCTTAAAGGACGAGGCGATTCTCGCCGCCGCGGGCGCGCTGTTCCGAGCGCGTGGTTATAACGCGTCCATCGACGACATTGCGGCGGCGGCGGGCGTCTCAAAACAGACTGTTTACACCCGCTACTCCAGCAAGGAGGATCTGTTCAGCGACGTTGTGCGCCAGACCGCCGACGAACTGGTCGGACCGCTGCTGGTGGCTGACGCCGACAAGGCGCCGCGCATCGTGTTGAACGAATTCGCCGCCCGGTATAGCGATTTGTTGTTCGACCCGGAACGGGTGGCGATGATGCGCCTGATGATCGGCCAGGCGGCGCAGTTTCCAGATCTCGCGCGGCGGTATTTCGAGGGGGGCGCCTATTACGTGCGCAACTGGCTCGCCCATTATCTTGAACGCCAGAACGCGCGCGGGCGCTTGTCAATTATTGATGCGCACGACGCGGCGTCGATGTTTCTCGGGCTCGTCAAGGGCGGCGATCATCTGGGCTTGCTGCTTGGCGTCCAGCCGCCGCCGCTGGCCCCGGCCGAGCGCGCGGCGAGGGCGGTCGAAATTTTTATGAAAATCTACGGCGCCGATGATTGAGCGGTTTTGACCGCCGTCGCCATGTAATTGACGGCTGTGTCGGTGCTGGTCCGCCATTGGTCCATCAGCGGATTATAGCTGACGCCGGTGAACGCCTTCACGCTCATGCCGGCGCGCTCAAGCGAGGCGGCGATCTCGTCGGGGCGCAGGAATTTTCGCGGATCGTGGGCGCCGCGCGGCAGCCAGCCAAGAATGTATTCGGCGGCGACCTTGGCGAGCGCAAACGCCTTCAGCGTACGGTTTATCGTCGCCACGATCATCATGCCGTCCGGTTTCACCAGCGCCGCCGAATGGGCGAGAAATGCGTTCACGTCGGCGACATGCTCGACCACTTCCAGATTGAGGACGACATCGAACGCGGCTCCCCCCGCGGCGACCAGATCTTCAACCGAGGTTGCGCGATAGTCGATTTCAAGGCCGCTGTCGGCGGCGTGAACCATCGCGGTCTTGATGTTGCGTTCTGACGCGTCGATCGCCGTCACCCCGGCGCCAAGGCGGGCCATCGGTTCAGCGACCAGCCCGCCGCCGCAGCCGACATCGAGAATGCGCAACCCTTGCAGCGGCTCGCGCGCGCCGGCGTCGCGGCCAAAATGCGCGCACACGGCGTTCTTGATGAACAAGAGGCGGGTGGGGTTGAAACGGTGCAGCGGGCGAAATTTACCGAACGGGTCCCACCATTCGTCGGCGATGGCAGAGAATTTTTCAATCTCGCTCGGGTCGATCGTGGCGGCGGCGGCGTCCATCGGGCGGGGCCTCATCAGAATTTCTTCACGCAAGGCTTTATCGCGGCGCTTGCGCAAGCGCAAACCCGCCCTATAGACAGGGCGCCAAGAGACAGCGTTCCCCCGTGACGGCAGGCGAGGGATGCGCGCAAGGCACGACGGCAGGAAAGAAGGCGGCGATCCGGCGCATGGCGCGAATAGTGATGAAATTTGGCGGCACGTCGGTCGCTGATCTCGACCGGATCAGGCGCGTCGCCGCGTTCGTGAAACGCGAGGCTGACGCCGGGCATTCGGTAGTGGTCGCGGTATCGGCGATGGCGGGCGAGACCAACCGTCTCGTCGCCCTGTGCGCCGACGCCGGCGCGCCCGATCCCGCGCTCGACGTCAGGAATGTCGAATATGACGCGGTCGTCGCCAGCGGCGAGCAGGTGACGTCGGGGCTGTTGGCGCTCGTCCTCCAGCATATGGGCTATCGCGCGCGCTCATGGCAGGGCTGGCAGGCGCCGATCCGCACCGATCTCGCCCATGGCCGGGCGCGGATCATGGATATTCCGCCGCAAACGCTGGGCGAGGCCATCGACAATGGCGAGATCGCGGTGATCGCCGGGTTTCAGGGGATCGCGCCCGATAACCGCATCGCGACGCTCGGCCGCGGGGGCTCCGACACCACGGCGGTCGCGCTTGCGGCGGCGCTCGGCGCCGAGCGCTGCGATATCTACACTGATGTCGACGGCGTTTACACGACCGATCCGCGCATCAGCAAACAGGCGCAGCGCATCGACAAGATCGCCTATGAGGAAATGCTTGAAATGGCGTCGCTGGGGGCGAAAGTCCTGCAGACGCGTTCCGTCGAGCTTGCAATGGCCTATAAGGTGAAAGTGCGGGTTCTTTCCAGTTTCGACCCGCCCGATGCGCCGGGGCCGGGCACCATCATCTGCGACGAGGATGAAATTGTGGAAAAGCAAATAGTCAGCGCCGTAACGCTGTCGAAAGACGAAGCAAAAATCAGCCTGTTGTCGGTGCCGGACGAACCGGGCCGCGCGGCGATGATTTTCCGTCTGCTCGCCGATGGCGGCGTCAACATCGACATGATCGTGCAAAGCCCGTCGCGTCAGTCGGGCGCGAACATTTCTTTCACCATGGGCGAGGGCGATCTGTCGCGCGCTATTGAAGTTCTTGAGACCAACAAGGACGACATTGGCTATGCGCAGATGCAGTCGGACCGCAGCGTCGTCAAGGTTTCGGTGATTGGCGTCGGCATGCGCTCGCACACCGGCGTCGCCTCGACAATGTTCAAGACCCTTGCGGAAAAGAACATCAACATCCAGAACATCTCGACGTCAGAGATTAAAATCAGCGTTCTCATCGCCGCCGACTATGCAGAGCTGGCGGTGCGCGCGCTTCATCAGGCTTACGGCTTAGACCGCAGCGGCTGACGCCGCGGACTGCGAACGAAATGAGCATTGAAAAGACACGCCCCGCCTATGGCGGCCATGGCGAACGCGGCATCACCGTGTTGTTGCGCCACATGCATGACGCTGTCGCCGCCGCGACCACGGCGCAGGAGCGGCTGGACGAGTTGACCCGCATCATCGCCGGCCATGTCGTCGCCGATGTCTGCTCGATTTATCTGCGCCTGCCCAGTGACGAGCTTGAACTCTACTCGACGCAGGGCCTCAACCGCGAAGCCGTTCACCACACGCGGCTGACCTTTGGCGAAGGTCTCGTCGGTCTTGTCGCCGCGACCAAGCGGCCGCTGGTCACCGCCGAGGCGCCGCTGCATCCCAACTTCGCCTACCGGCCGGAAACCGGCGAAGACCCGCTGCATTCCTTCCTTGGCGTGCCGCTGATCCGATCGGGCAAGTCGCTCGGCGTCCTGGTGCTCCAGAACAAGGCGAGCCGTCGGTATACGGATGATGAGGTTGAGGCGGCGCAAGCGGTCGCTACGCTGCTTGCGGAAATCGCCGCCTCGGGCGAATTGTTCGACCAGCGCACCACCGAACAGGTCGGCCAGATGTTCCACCGGCCCGAACGTCTGACCGGAACCGGCCTTGTGCCCGGCGTTGCGTTCGGCCGCGCCGCCTTCCACGAACCGCCGACGCCGAAACACAAGGTGTTCGCCCGTGATGTCGGCGCCGAGGCCGAGCGCCTTGAAGAGGCGCTCGACGAATTGCGCAAGTTTGTCGACGACATGCTGACCAGCCAGGCGCTGGGCGGCGCGCCGCGCGACGTGCTCGAAACCTATCGGTTGTTCGCCTATGACCGCGGCTGGAAAGAACGCCTGCGCGCGGCGGTGTTCTCGGGGCTCACGGCGGAGTCGGCGGTTGAACAGGTGCAGGCGGAAAATCGCTCGCGCATGTCGCAGATCAAGGACCCTTATCTTCGCGAGCGCCTGCACGATCTCGACGATCTTTCCAACCGGCTGCTCAGGCATCTGTCGGGCGAAGGCGGCGTTGAACTGATCGATCTGCCCAGCGACGCAGTGATCGTCGCGCGCAGTATGGGCCCGGCGGAGCTGCTCGAATATGACCGCGCCAAGCTGCGCGGCATCGTGCTCGCGGAAGCCTCGGAAACCTCGCATGTCGCGATCGTGGCGCGCGCGCTGGGGATTGCGCTCGTCGCCGGGGTCAATTCCGCCATCGGGCTGGTAGAGCAGGGCGATGAAATCATCGTCGACGGCGACGCCGGCGAAGTGCACATCCGCCCCAGCAACGACATCATCGCCGCCTATCGCGAAAAGCGTGCGTTATTGTCTGAGCGTCAGGCGTCCTATGCGGCTGAGCGCGACCTGCCGACGGTGACCGTCGACAATGTCGACATTGACCTGTTGATGAACGCCGGCATTCCGCTCGACATGACGCATCTTGAAACAACCGGCGCCAAGGGCGTCGGCCTGTTTCGCACCGAACTGCAATTCCTCATCGGCGCGCAACTGCCGCGCATGACCGCCCAGCAAAAGCTGTATACGGAAATTCTGAATATAGCGGACGGCAAGCCGGTGGTGTTCCGCACCGCCGATCTCGGCGGCGACAAGGCGGCCTCCTACATGAAGCACCGCGACGAGCCGAATCCGGCGATGGGCTGGCGCGGCATGCGCATGGCGATTGACCGGCCGGGTCTGTTCCGGCCGCAATTGCGCGCGCTGCTGGCCGCCGCCGCCGGGCGCGAATTGAATATCTTGTTCCCGATGATCACCGTGGCGAAGGAGATCGAGACTGCGCGCGCGCTGATCAATCGCGAGATCGAATTCCGCGAAAAGCGCAAACGCCCGCTGCCCGCCTCGATACGGCTTGGCGCGATGATCGAAACCCCGTCGGCGGCGTGGCGAATCGCCGATATCGCCGCGCGGGTCGATTTCCTGTCGGTCGGCGGCAATGACCTCATCCAGTTCTATTTCGCCTCTGATCGCGAATCGGAACTCATCCAGCGGCGTTTCGATCCGTTGGAGCCGGGCTTCCTCAGCTTCCTCGCGCGGGTCGTCGAACACGCCCGCGCCGCCGGAAAGCCGTTAACCTTTTGCGGCGAGCAATCGGCCGACCGGCTGATGACGGCGGCGCTGATCGGCGTCGGCGTGCGGCGGTTCTCTGCGCCGGCGACGGCCATCGGGCCTTTACGCCGCCTCATCCGCAGCATGAACGCCGGCGAGGTCGAAACCTGGCTGCGCGCCCGCCTGACGCGCCCTTCCGGCGGCAGCCTGCGCACCGAATTGTCAGATATGCTGCGGGTTTCCGGCGTGATCGTGAATTGACCGGCGCGCGGTCAGCGAAATTTTAGGTATTGGCGCGGATAATGCTTGGTCTGGAAAGCGTCATTTCGCGCGCGCGGCGGGAATTTTCCCTTGCGGGCGAAAATCGTCGGCTGCGCCGGTGACATTCGCGTTCCGGTTGCGCTAGATTTATGAACGGGTTCAGACAGGGTGTGAGTACGGTGACTGTCAAAGACGGATCGGCTGAGATTTACGAGCTTGATAACGCGCGCGCGCGGTGGCGCTCACCCGAAGTCGACCCGGCGAATTTCCTCGCTGTCGGCCCCTATCTCGAAGCGGTGCGCGTCGCCCAGTTGCTGGCGCTTTCAACCGTTTCGGAACGCACCCACATCAAGACGCCTTATCTTGAGGCGATCGAGACCATGTCGATCGACGAATTGCCGTCAAAGCCGTTCGCCATCGGTTTCGTGAAGGTTTACGCCGAGGCTCTGGGGCTTGAGCCCGGCCCGATCGTCGAGCGCTTCAAGGACGAGGCCGGATATGGCGCGGCGCATGGATCTGACGGCGCCGGGGCGGCGCCGGCGGAACGTCACGCGCCAGCGCGCGCCGCCGCGGCGCCGGCGCAGATCGACGAGCGGTCGAACCTGTCTTTGCTGGCGGTGGCGGTCATCGTGATGTTCATGGTCTGGTGCTTTTTCCAGATCACCCATCCGGGCGCCGATGCGGTGCGCACGCCGCTGAAATTTAATGTGACCCCCGCCGCGGCGACGCCGCCGGCCGCCCAGGCCGAACTGGACCCGGCGGCCGCGCCGCCCGCCGGTTATCGTCCCGCGGCCGCGCCGAGCGCCCCCGAAGTGATCGAGGCGCGAATCGTCGAGCGGGTCGAGCCGGTCTATCCGCCGATCTGTGAGGCCTCGGCGGCGCCGCAGGAAACCGTCGAAATCGTCTTCACCATCGCGCCTGACGGCGGCGTCGTCAGCGAACGCGTCGGCGCCTCGTCTAACGGGTGCTTTGACCGTGCGGCGCTGAACGCCGTCAAACGCTGGCGGTTTTCGCCGCGCACTATTGACGGCGCGCCGCGCCCGGCGTTCGAGCAAAGCGCCACATTCCGGTTCGACCGGCCGTCCTGAGAGGCGCAAGGCGCGCTGGCTTCAGGGGCGGCAAAAGCGCGCTGGCTTCAGGGGCGGCAAAAGCGCGCTGGCGCTGATTTGCGCCGGCCGGACTTGACTTCCGCGCCCGCGCGGTAATCTTGGCCCCAGACCAATAGCCGCTGTAGTCCAAGGGAAACGCAAGCATGTCGTTACGTCCGTGGCGCGACATTGAGCGCCGTAAAAGCCGTCAGATCATGGTCGGGACCGTGCCGGTCGGCGGCGATGCGCCAATCGCCGTTCAGTCGATGACGAATACGCTGACGTCCGATGCGCAGGCTACCATCCGCCAGGTGAACGAGATCGCCGAAGCCGGCGCCGATATCGTGCGCGTGTCGTGCCCTGACGTTGAATCGACGGCGGCGCTGAAAGAGATTTGCGCCAATGTGCCGGTGCCGATCGTCGCCGACATTCATTTCCACTACAAACGCGGCATCGAGGCGGCGAAAGCGGGCGCTGCGTGTTTGCGCATTAATCCTGGCAATATCGGTTCGGAAGAACGCGTGCGCGAGGTGATCAAGGCGGCCAAAGACCATGGCTGCTCGATGCGTATCGGCGTCAATGGCGGCAGTCTTGAAAAAGACCTGCTGGAAAAATACGGCGAGCCGTGCCCGGACGCTATGGTCGAAAGCGCGCTCGATCACGCGAAAATTCTTCAGGACAATGACTTTCACGAGTTCAAGATTTCCGTGAAGGCGTCGGACGTGTTCCTGACCGTCGCCGCCTATCACGCGCTCGCCGAAGCGATTGACTGCCCGCTGCACCTCGGCGTGACCGAAGCCGGCGGCTTGCGCACCGGCTCGGTGAAATCGGCGATCGGGCTCGGCAATCTTTTGTGGGCCGGCATCGGCGACACCATTCGCGTCTCGCTGTCGGCCGACCCGGTTGAGGAAATCAAGGTTGGCTTTGACATTTTGAAATCACTCGGCCTGCGCCATCGCGGCGTCAACGTCATCTCGTGCCCGTCCTGCGCGCGTCAGGGCTTCCAGGTCATTGAGACTGTTGAAAAGCTTGAAAAGCGTCTGGCGCATATCACCACGCCGATGTCGCTGTCCGTTATCGGCTGCGTCGTCAACGGCCCCGGCGAAGCGCGCGAAACCGATATCGGGTTCACCGGCGGCGGCGCCGGCAAGGATTTCGGCCAGATCTATCTCGACGGCTCGCCTGATCATCGGCTCGACAATGACAAACTGGTCGACCATTTGGTTGAGCTGGTTGAAAAGCGCGCCGCCGAGATCAAGGCCCGCGAGGAACAGGAAAACGTCGCGGCGGAATAGCGACGCTCATATGCCTGTCAGAGCGCGCGAAGTGTATTCGCGCGCTTTTTGTTTCTCCCCACTGTTTTACGCCCCATTTCGTACCCAAATTCTGACACAAGGAATTTTCTGTTGATCCCCCAATCCAAGATTGACGCGCTGATCGCCAAGTTCGAAAAGCTCGAGGCGCAGATGTCGACGGTCACCGCGTCGGACGAGATCATCCGCCTGTCGAAAGAGCATGGCGAGATGCGCGATGTCGTTGAAAAAGCGCGCGAGCTTTCCGCCGTCCGCAAGCAGATCGACGAACTGAAAGAGCTGAGCGAGAGCGACGACAAGGACATGGCCGAGATGGCCTATGACGAGTTGCAGGATTTGAAAGAGCGCGCGCCGGAGGTTGAATACGAGCTTCAGATCATGCTGCTGCCAAAAGACAAGGCCGATGACAGCAGCGTCATTTTGGAAGTGCGCGCCGGCACCGGCGGCGACGAGGCGGGCATTTTCGCCGGCGATCTGTTCCGCATGTATCAGCGTTACGCTCAGTTGCAGGGATGGAAAGTCGAGATCCTGTCGGCGTCGGAGGCCGAGATGGGCGGCTATAAGGAAATCCAGGCGAGCATTTCCGGCGACGCGGTGTTCGCGAAGATGAAGTTCGAATCCGGCGTGCACCGGGTGCAGCGCGTTCCCGAAACCGAAACCCAGGGGCGCGTTCACACCTCGGCGGCGACGGTGGCGGTGCTGCCTGAGCCGGAAGAAGTTGATATCGACATCAAGGACGCGGACCTGCGCATTGATGTGTTTCGCGCGTCAGGGCCGGGCGGGCAGTCGGTCAACACCACCGACTCGGCGGTGCGCATCACCCACATTCCGACCGGTGTCGTGGTCAGCCAGCAGGATGAAAAATCGCAGCACAAGAACCGCGCCAAGGCGATGCAGGTGTTGCGCGCGCGCCTTTACGAGGCGGAGCGTGCGCGCGCCGACGCCGTACGCGCGGCGGAGCGCAAGGGCATGGTCGGCTCCGGCGACCGGTCAGAGCGCATCCGCACCTATAACTTCCCGCAAAGCCGCGTTACCGATCACCGCATCAACCTGACGCTGTACAATCTCGACGACGTTATTCGCGGCGACGCGCTGGGCGATGTCATCGACGCGCTGGTGACGCAGGACCGCGCCGACCGTCTGGCGGCGATGCAGGAAAGTGCGTAACCCGCCATCGCCGCTGACGCTGGGTGCGGCGGTGCGCGCGGGCGCAGCGCGCCTGAAACCGTCGCCGACGGCGCAGCTTGATGCGCGGGTGATCGCCAGGGCGGTGTTCGATGTCAATGATATTGATCTGATTACGGATGAACACCGCATCATCGAACCCGCGCTGCTCGCCGCGTTCGAGGCGGCGATTGCGCGGCGCGCCGCCGGCGAGCCGGTTGCTTATATCGTTGGGCGGCGCGAGTTCTGGAGTCTCGATCTTGAGGTTGCGCCGGGCGTGCTGGTGCCGCGCAGCGATTCCGAGACGCTGATCGAGGCGGTGATCGGTTTGCGCGACAAAAACGCGCCACTGCGCATTCTCGATCTCGGCTGCGGGTCGGGGGCGTTGTTGTGCGCGCTGTTATCCGACTTTCCGCGCGCCATCGGCGTCGGCGTCGACATCAATCCGCTCGCGGCGGCGCTGACGCAGCGCAATCTTGCGCGCCTTGGCTTTGACGCCCGCGCGTCGGTCATCGTCGGCGCCTGGCGCGCGCCGCTTGCCGGGCTGTTCGACGTAGTGATTTCGAACCCGCCTTATATTCCCGACGGCGCGCGCGACACGCTGCCGGTGGATGTGCGCGAGTTTGAAGATCCGCGCGCATTGTTCGCCGGCCCCGACGGGCTGGACGCTTACCGCGATATTCTTGCCGTCGCGCCAGATCGTGTCGCGCCTGACGGGCTTGTCGTGCTGGAGATCGGCGACGGGCAGGCGGCGGGCCTTGATGCGCTGGCGCGGGCGGCATTTCCCCAAATCCCGCCAGTGATTCGCTGCGACCTTGGCGGGCGGCCAAGAGGGTTAATGCTCGATTTCGCCCAAAAATGAGCTGGCGATCCGCGCGCATTGGCGAAAAATAACCATTGTAATACCTGCGGCGGCGGGTAATATACAAATCACAGGCTGAGTGCGACGGCAATTTCAACGCACCGCCTAGGGTTAATTCCAACGAGACACCTGATTATTCGGGACACCACCGGGACGATGCACGATCAGCGATAGTCTCGCTGCGGGGTAAACGACAAAACAAAGGCAACGCCACACGAAGCCACAAACCGGGCAGAGGAGACGACATCGCAAAGCGCGTGTCGCGCCGCCCGCGGGCATGAGTTTGACCGATCAAACAACCAATACGGAAGACAGGTAAGATCATGAAGCGAGGGCGCAATCAACGCCGCCGCCAGGGCGTAAATCCAAATCGCGCATTGGACTCGAACGGGCCGGAAGTGCGCATTCGCGGCACCGCCCAGCAGATTTACGACAAATATCTCACGCTCGCGCGGGATGCGACGTCCAGCGGTGATCGCGTCAAGGCTGAAAACTATCTTCAGCACGCAGAGCACTATTTCCGCGTGTTGCGGGCGATGCAGCCAAGCCAGACGCCGCAGCAGGAAAATGCGTCCGACATCGACGCCGACGGCGATCAGCCCTCGCTTGGCGAAGGTCGTGACGGGCGCGGCGGCCGCAAGTCAAACAGTGCGGCTGATGATGGCGATGACGCTGCAGCAGACGATACGGCTGCGAAAGGCGCCACAGACGACGATGCCCCTGCCAGCCGAAAGAGCGGACAGGCGAAGGGCGGGGCCGCCAAAAGCGGCGCGGCCAGGGACGAGGCTGAAAACGACGAACAATCGGCGGCCGGCGGCGAGGAAGAGCCGCGCAAGCCGCGCCGGCGCCGTCCGCGCCGACAGCCGCGCGAGGATGCCGACGCCGACAACGAACCCGCCGCCGCGTCGTAACACCAGCGGCGCCATGGGCGATTGAGACTTCGCGCGGCCCATGACGTTCGCGCGGCCATGACGGGAGGCGGCTTTGGCGTTCGACACCACTCTTTTTGATCTTCACGGCAAGACCGCGGTTGTCACCGGCGCGTCGCGTGGGATTGGCGAAGCGATTGCGCGCCGTCTCGCCCAGCACGGCGCCAATGTCGTCGTCTCCAGCCGCAAAATAGACGCCTGCCAGACAGTCGCGGCGGCGATCAACGAGGACGCCGGGCGCGAGGCGGCGAAAGCCACGGCCTGCAATATCTCCCGCAAGGAAGACCTTGAGCGCCTGATCGAGTTTACTGCGGCGGAATTCGGCGGCGTTGATATTCTGGTGTCGAACGCGGCGGTGAACCCGTATTACGGTCCGTCGGCCGGCATGTCGGACGAACAGTTCGACAAGATCATGACCTGCAATGTCAAAGCCTCGCACTGGCTGTCGCAACTGGCCGCGCCCAGGATGAAACAGCGCGGCGGCGGCTCGATCATCATCATTTCGTCGATCGGCGCGTTTATCGGCAGCGCCAGTATCGGCGCCTATAACATCTCCAAGGCGGCGGACATCCAGCTTGCGCGCAACCTCTCGGTTGAATACGGGCCCGACGCCATCCGCGCGAACTGCATTTGCCCCGGCGTGGTGAAAACCTATTTCGCCGAGGCGTTGTGGAAAGACCCCAAGGTCGAGGCGATGATGACCAAACAATTGCCGCTGCGCCGGTTTGGCGCGCCTGACGATATCGCCGGCGCGGCGGTGTTTCTCGCCTCGCCCGCCGCGGCGTGGATGACCGGCCAGTCGATCATCATCGACGGCGGCACAACCATTGGTCTTGGCGGCCTTTAATTTCACCCACGCGCTTAACAATACCGTGATTACGGAACGTTAAGTCGAATCCGCCGCCGCAACGCTCAAAATACCGGGCGGGCGGCGCGTTCTGCGTCGTAACTGGCGGCCACATCATGCGGCCGCACATCGGAGGAAGGGTAATCAAATGATCCGTACATTGACGATAATGGCAGGCTCGGCGCTGGTTCTGAGCGTTGGCGCGGCGGCGGTCGCCGGCCCTGACGGCGACGCCATGAAAGGCAAAATGAAGGGCGACATGACGGCCTCGATGGTGGAGACGCATTTCACCGAGATGGACGCCGACAAAAACGGCGTTGTTTCCGAGGACGAATTTATCGCCTTCGCCGTCGCCAAGGCGAAAGCGAAATTCGCCACCGCCGCTGGCGACGACAGCGAACTGACGCTCGATGAGTTGAAGACCCATCACATGGCCATGATGGAAGAAATGAAAGCCAAGCATGAGGGCATGATGAAGGGCAAGGCCGACGCGGCTGAAGACGCGGCGGATAATGCAGCCGAAGCGGCGGAAGACGCAGCCGATGCGGTGGAAGACGCCGCTGAAACCGAAGAATAACCGCCTTGGCGACAGTACGCGTGATGATCGGGCCCCGCTTTTGCGGGGCCCTTTTTGTGATCATCAGATGGGCTTGTTAAGTATCGGGCTGGTTTTGCGTGCTGGGAGCGTGACGCAAAAAAGTGGGAACCGGTTTTTTGTAAAGTCACGCGACTCATCAAGAATTCATCGCAAAATGCAGATTCAGGTGTATTGCGCCAGGCCGGATGGCGATGGCGATGGCGATGGCGATGGCGAGTCGCGGCGCATGCCGACCGCCGGCGGAGTGTTCGCTCTGGTTCCGGCCTTGCAACCGGGCGATCCGCCCCCATCTATTGAGCAGGAGTGGCGTCGCCTTCGGGGGCGCTGTTACGGTAAATTGACGCTCAACCGAGGTCGGATATGCAATTTGAAAACTACACGGATCGCGCCCGCGGTCTCATTCAGGCGGCGCAGGCGATTGCGATCCGCGACAATCACCAGCAATTCACGCCGGAGCATCTGTTAAAGGCGCTGCTCGACGATCAGGAAGGCCTGGCGGCCAATCTGTTGCGCGCCGCCGGGGCGAAGCCGGAAGTGGCGCTCGCCGAAACCGACGCCGCGCTGGCCAAACTGCCCAGGGTCGACGGCGGATCGGGCCAGGTCTATCTGGCGCCGGCGCTGGCGCGGGTGTTCGCCTCGGCCGAGGAGCAGGCGAAAAAGGCTGGCGACAGCTTTGTGCCCGCAGAACGGCTGCTGGTCGCCCTGGCGATCACGCAGGAGGCGGAAAGCGCAAAGATCCTCAAAAAAGCCGGCGCAACGGCGCAGTCGATCAACGCCGCCATCAACGACATCCGCAAGGGCCGCACCGCCGACACCGCCTCGGCGGAGCAGGGCTATGACGCGTTGAAGCGCTATGCGCGCGACCTCACCGAAGCGGCGCGCGAGGGCAAGCTTGACCCGGTTATCGGACGCGATGAAGAAATCCGCCGCGCCATGCAGGTGCTGTCGCGCCGTACCAAGAACAATCCGGTGCTGATCGGCGAGCCAGGCGTCGGCAAGACCGCCATCGCCGAAGGGCTTGCCCTGCGCATCATCAATGGCGACGTGCCGGAAAGCCTGAAAGACAAAAAGCTTCTTGCGCTCGACATGGGCGCGCTGATCGCCGGCGCGAAATATCGCGGCGAGTTTGAAGAGCGCCTGAAATCGGTGTTGTCGGAAGTCACCTCCGCCAATGGCGAGATCATCTTGTTCATCGACGAGATGCACACGCTGGTCGGCGCCGGCAAATCTGACGGTGCAATGGATGCATCGAACCTTTTGAAACCGGCGCTGGCGCGCGGCGAACTGCACTGCATCGGCGCGACGACGCTTAACGAATACCGCAAATATGTCGAGAAAGACGCGGCGCTGGCGCGGCGTTTCCAGGCGGTTTTCGTCAACGAGCCGACGGTTGAGGATACGATTTCGATCCTGCGCGGGCTGAAGGAAAAATACGAGCTGCACCATGGCGTGCGCATTTCCGACAGCGCCATCGTCGCCGCCGCGACCTTGTCGAACCGTTATATCACCGACCGTTTCCTGCCCGACAAGGCGATTGACCTTGTCGACGAGGCGGCCTCGCGCTTGCGCATGGAGGTCGATTCAAAACCGGAAGAACTCGACGAGCTTGACCGGCGCATCATCCAGATGAAGATCGAGCGGGAAGCGCTGAAGAAAGAAGACGATGCGGCCTCGCGCGACCGGCTGGCAAAGCTGGAGGCGGAGCTTTCCGGCCTTGAGGAAAAATCCAACGCGCTAACGGCGCAATGGCGGGCGGAGAAAGAAAACCTCGCCTCGGCGACGCGCATCAAGGAAGAGCTTGACCAGGCCCGCCAGCACCTTGCCGAGGCGGAACGGCGCGGCGATCTTGGCCGCGCATCCGAGTTGAAATACGGCGTCATTCCCGGCCTTGAAAAGAAAATGGCCGAGGCCGAAGCGCGCGAAGACCGCGCCACCCTGGTGCAGGAAGTGGTCGACGCGGAAAACATCGCCAGCGTGGTGTCGCGCTGGACCGGCGTGCCGGTCGACAAGATGCTCGAAGGCGAGCGCGATAAGCTGTTGCGCATGGAGGAGGCGCTGGGCCGGCGCGTCGTCGGCCAGCGCGAAGCGGTCGAGGCGGTGTCGAGCGCCGTGCGCCGGGCGCGGGCCGGGCTTTCCGATCCCAACAAGCCGATCGGCTCGTTCCTGTTTCTCGGGCCGACCGGCGTCGGCAAGACCGAGCTGACCAAGGCGCTTGCCGCCTTCCTGTTCGACGACGATACCGCCATTGCGCGCATCGACATGTCGGAATTCATGGAGAAGCATTCCGTCGCCAGACTGATCGGCGCGCCTCCCGGCTATGTCGGTTATGAAGAGGGCGGGGTGCTGACCGAAACCGTGCGTCGCCGGCCCTATCAGGTGATCTTGTTCGACGAGGTCGAAAAGGCGCACCCGGATGTCTTCAACGTGCTGTTGCAGGTGCTCGACGATGGCCGCCTGACCGACGGACAGGGCCGCACTGTCGACTTCAAGAACACGCTGATCATCCTGACGTCTAATCTGGGGGCGGAATATCTCGCCAACCAGCCCGAAGGCCAGGACAGCGAAGCGGTGCGCCCGCAGGTGATGGAGGCTGTGCGGGCAAGGTTCCGCCCGGAGTTTTTGAACCGTCTCGACGAGATCATCCTGTTCCACCGGCTCAGCCGCGCGAATATGGACGCGATTGTCGACATCCAGATGGCGCGGCTTGAAAAGCTGCTTGCCGACCGCAAGATCGAGATCGCGCTTGACGGCAAGGCCCGCGACTGGCTGGGCGACGCCGGCTATGACCCGATCTATGGCGCGCGGCCGCTGAAACGGGTCATCCAGAAATCGCTGCAAGACCCGCTGGCCGAGCTTATCCTCGCCGGCAAGGTGCGCGACGGCGACACGCTGGAAATCTCCGCCGGCGCCGACGGGCTCACCATCAATGGCGAGCCCGCGGCCCATGCGCGAGCGGCGTTCTTTGGCGGCGCGGACGCCCCGCCCGCCGGAACGATGTTGAACTGAAGCGCCGGGCGGCAGGAAAAGGAAACAGGCGATGACGTGGAAACCGGACAAGGACGCAGCGCTCAAAGCGCTCATCCGCGAAACCATCAACGCCGCCGGATCCCTCGACCCGGCGGCCCTGCCGCATCACATCCGGGCGCGCCTGAAAGACCAGGTGAAGGGCGATGTCGACCTCGACCGGCTGATCGACGAGGCGCTGAAAGAACGCGCTTCCCGGTCGAGATAAATTAACCTTTGGGTAATTTCCGGCGCGCTGGCGCGTTTTTGCAGCGGCGAGCGTCATCCATTCACTTGTTAACAAGACTTCACCCTTACAACTACGCCCGCATCGGCAAGGGGAAGTGTTGTGGCGCTGAAACGATGGGTGGGCCCATTTCTGAACGCAAGAAATGGCAATGTTGCGATGATGTTCGCAATTTTGATGATTCCGCTGCTGGCTGCGGGCGGTATTGCGATTGATTTCTTGCGGCACCGGAACGCCGCCGCCGCGATGGAGCAGGCGTCTGACGCCGCCGTTCTGGCGGTTGCGCGCGCCAAGCTGACCAATGACAGCCTCACAACCGCGCAATTGGAAGCGATCGCCCAGAAAGCTTTCGACAACAATTTCAAATCCAGTGATATGAGCTCGATCGAGGCTGTAAAAGTTACCTACGATCCGGCGACGAAAACCTTTCACACGGAAATCGAGGGCGCGGTCAGGACGACCCTGTTACAGGTCATCGGCCGCCACGAAATGACGGTCGTCGCCGTCAGCGAAGCCCGAAAGGGCGCGCCACGCTCGCTGGAAATCGCACTTGTTCTTGATACGACCCGATCCATGAGCGGCGCGAAATTATCCGCGCTGAAGGATTCTGCGAATGCGCTTGTCGATGCGGTCATGCCGACGGACGACAGCCCGACCAAGGTCGCCGTTGTGCCCTTCGCGCAATATGTCAATATCGGCATGTCGCGCCGTTACGAACCATGGGCTGATATTCCCGCCGATTACCAGAGCAATTACAACCGCACCACCTATCCGGACCGTACGCTGATCGAATGCCATGATGTCGAGACGACATGCACGAGCGACGGCATTACGACGCCTTGCACGCGGTCGCAATGCACATACGATTATGGCGAGCCTGTGGTGACGCCTGCGGTGGCCAATCATACCTGGCGCGGCTGCGTCGGCTCGCGCGATTACCCGCGCAATCTGGCTTCGGGCGAATTCTCCCACTACCAATCGCCCGGCATTCTCGATGTTTCCTGCGCCAAGGAACTGTTGCCGCTGACCGACGACAAGGATGCTGTGAAAGATAAAATCTCGGAACTGACGGCGTCCGGCGACACTTTCATCCAGCCCGGCGTCGTCTGGGGATACCGTGTGCTATCGCCCGAAATTCCGTTCGATGAGGGCGTCAGCTACGAGACCATGCACGCCAATTTCGGCACCAAGGCGATGGTGGTGATGACCGACGGCATCAATTACCGCTCGGTCACCTATCCGGGGCATGGCGGCTATAACAGATCGCTCGCCGATGATCTGCTGGCTGAGCAATGCGACAAGGTCAAGGACGACGACATCCGCATCTATACCGTAGCGTTTGAAGTCACTGACAACGCCATCAAGGATGATTTACGGGATTGCGCGACATCGCCTGGCGATTTCTACGACGCCGCCGACGCCTCGGAACTGATGGACGCCTTTGGCGCTATCGCCCTTAATCTTCAGGAACTGGTGCTGACCAGATAACGCGGCGGGCGAAACCGGCCCGTTAACCTTGACGCGATTTTAGCGCCTTGTTTTTATTGACAAATAAAAACTTATCCCCGCCCCTTGCGGGCGCCCTATAGTGTCCGGTCGGTAATTTGCCGGCCGATATTCGTCCGTTGACGAACGGCCGGCGGCAAGGAAAGGGCGTAACCATGCGCGCGGCGCGTTTCATGTATGCAGGTGCAAAATCTTCAGCACACGCAGCGCGCGAATTTCTGAAATACGCAAAATACGGAAAAAAACGCTGCACACCGCATGAAACGGGGATTCGTGGACAAAAAGGCGAACCGGATCTTCACAGATATTACGGAGAATTCCGCCTCGCGCGGGCGCGCGCCTCAACCCGCGATTGTCGCCGCGCCCCAGTAATGATAGCCGGCGAATTTCGGCGTCCCCGGCAGGTACATCTCTTCAACGCCGTCGAGCGCGAAGCCGGCGGCGGCGAGGATCGCCGGTATGTCGCGGTTAAGATTGCAGCCGCCGCCAAGGCGGCCCCATACGCCGTTCAGGCGGTTTTGCCATTTCACCACGGCGGGGTCGGGGGCGCGCCCGTGCTCGCAAAAATACATCTGCGCGCCGGGGCGCATCACCCGGCGCATTTCGCCAAGCGCCGCCGCGACATCGGGGATCGTGCACATGGTGTAGGTGACTAGAATGCAGTCGACGGATTGATCGGCGAGCGGGATTTCCTCCCCCGGCAGGTCGAGCAGTTCAACCGGCAGCGGCGATTGCGCAAGCCGCCCGGCGGCGCGCTTTCGCATCGCGGCGGAGGGTTCAAGCGCATAGAGTTTCGTGACTTTGCCGGCGTCGTAATAGGGCAGGTTAAGCCCGGCGCCGAAACCCACCTCCAGCACCTCGCCATGGGCGCGCGGGGTGATCTTTTCGCGTTGCCGGGCGATCGGCTTCAAACCACAGGCAAAGCTGACCAGCGCCGGTTCGATATGTTCGCCGTAAAATCCCATTCGCGCGCCTGTTTCAGCGTGTTCGGCGCAACCGTACTGGAATTCGGCCGCAGCTTAAAGAGAGTCGCTGTTCGCGCTGCGCTCGGCGAGCAGATTGGCCGGCGCTTCGGCCTCGACATGCGGCGTGCGCATCGCGTCAATGCGGTCGCGCGTGAGCCTGAAATTGGCGAGATCGGCGCCTTTGAGTTCGACCCCGGTGGCGATTTTCAAATTCTGCGGATTGACCTGCTTGCCGCCAAGGTGAACCTCGTAATGCAGGTGCGGCCCGGTCGAGCGGCCGGTGGTGCCGACATAGCCGATGATATCGCCCTGACGCACGCGCTTGCCGGCGCGCACGCCCTTTTTAATCGCGTGCAGGTGTGCGTAAGCAGTCTTGTAATTGTTGGCGTGACGTATGCGGATGTAATTGCCGAAACTGCCATAGGGCCCGGCGCGTTCGACGACGCCGTCGCCGGCGGCCTTGATCGGCGTGCCGCGCGGGGCGGCGAAATCGACGCCTTTGTGCGCTTTCTTGTAGCCGAGGATCGGATGGCGCCGCGTGCCGAAGCCGGAAGAAAGCCGCGCGCCGTCAATCGGCGTTTTCATCAGCAACCGCCGCGCGCTTTCGCCCTTGGCGTCGAAATAATCGGCGCGTCCGCCATTTTCCGCCGAGGCGAACCGGTAATAGCCCTTCTCCCGGGCGCGGCCGCGCCATTTCATGCGGCCGTAAAGAATGTCGCCGGCCCCGGCCATGCGGCCGGATTCGTCATAGCGAACCTCGAAGATCGCTTCGAATTCGTCGCCGCCGAAAATCTCGCGCTGAAAGTCAATGTCATAGGCGAACATGTCGGCAAGACCGGCGATCACCTCGTCGGGCGCGCCCTGACGTTTGGCGGACAGATAAAGACTGCCGTCAATGCGCCCCTCGATGGCGGCGAGACGGGTGGTCAGCGGCGCGGTGTGCTTCTCGCCGATGAACGATCCGTCTGCGTCGCGTTTCAGGCTGATGCGGTTTTCCGCGTCGATGCGAAAGTCGAGCGCCAGCAATTGCATGCTTTGCTTGTCGTCGCTGGAAACAAGCTGGAACAGCGTCCGGTTCGGTTCGGCGACGGTCAGGGCGAACGCCTGTCCCGGCCGCAACGTGCGCAGATTGTAGTGATCGCCAAAAGCATAGGCGGCGGCGTTGCGGTCCTGCGCGCTGATCTGCGCGCGCTTCAGGGCGTCGACAAAAGTCTCGCCCTTGGCGAGCGAGACCGTCACCTCGTGCGGCGCGCCGGCCATATCGCCCTGATAGGCGAGCGCCGGCGGCGGCGGCGGGGTGCGGTCGGCGACAAGATCGGCCGTGAAAAACACCGGCGGCGGGCCGTCGTCATCGCTCGCCAGCTGGGTCGCGGCAAGGCGAACGATTTGCGGCGCGGGGCCGGCGCTCGCGCTCGGCGCCGGTTCGTTTTCAACGGTTGGCTTCAATCGCGGCGTCAGCGCGCCGTCGGCGTCGGCGACAATCGCGGCGGCGGCGGGGTTCAGCCGCGGCGGCGTGCCGAATGCGATCACAACCGCATCATCAATCGTGTTCGCGTCATCGCCGCTGTTTTCGCTTTCGCTCCTGGCTGGCGTTATTTGCAGATCCGGCGCCGGCTTGGCCGTGACTTGCTCGGCTGCATCTGGCTGGGCCGCATCCGGCCGCACAGGGGCGGGCCCGGCCGGGCGTTCGCTGGCGCTTGCAGAAAGTCCCGGCGTTTGCGGCGGCAAGGCGTGCTGGCGGGCGGTCGAAAGCCCCATGGCGTAGGCGAGGAAAATGGCGCCGCCGACCATGACGCCCATCGAGGCGGCGATCGCCCAGGGCGCGCGGCTGTCGGCGCGGGCGCCGGCTTTGCTGTCTCCTGC
Organism: Parvularculaceae bacterium; assembly: GCA_041398145.1. Taxonomy (GTDB): domain Bacteria; phylum Pseudomonadota; class Alphaproteobacteria; order Caulobacterales; family Parvularculaceae; genus Amphiplicatus. The sequence goes on from JAWKVF010000001.1 coordinate 527,700, forward strand.
GGCTGCGTAGTGTGTCATCAACCTTTTTCCCGCAACCCGATTTCCTGCGGCCCGATTTCCCGCAGTTTTCGCCAGTTCGCGTTATTGGGGCGCTTTCATCGCGCCGCGTATCTGTCGTTGACGCCGGCTTTGCTGTCAATCGCGGCGCAGCGCGGTCATCACTATGTCAACAAGGATTTAATCGGGCGCCTCGCTTTTCGGTGCAATTTTCGCCATGCTGGCAGGGTTTTTACAAGCCGCCGGGCCCGAAAACGGGCCAAAATCGGCAAACTTTCGCGTAACGCCCGGGATTTGTGCGCCGGGAGATGCAGGCGAGTTCCGGCATGAAGTTTTTTGCCCGCTTGATCATCGGCGTTTTCCTGCTGGTCGCGAATGCTGCGGCCGGCGTTTACTTTTTCCATCGGCCGCTGATTGAAAGCGTCAGCGAGACCATTCTGGCCGGCGCCGGGTTCGAGCGCCCCGACGCGCATTTGCGCGACGTGTCGGTGTCGCGGCTGCGCTATGGCGAGATCACCGCGGCCGACGAGGCGATCCGCCTGAGCGATGTCGAACTGGAATTCGACCTGCGTGAACTCGTCTTCGACCGGCGCGCGCGCGCCGTCAAAATCGGCGCCGGCGAGGCCGCGGCGACGTTCGGCGCCGACAAGACGGTTGCGGTTCGCGGGTTTACGTATGCGCCGTCCGGCGAGCCCGGCGGCGGCGCGCCGTTTGATGCGGTGACGCTCGATGCGTTCCGCTTGCGCGTGGAAACGCCCAAAGGCCCGCTGACCGCGACGCTGAACGGTCGTTTCGATCTTGCCCATGGCGGCGCGATCAAGGCGGCGTTTTCCGCCGACGCCGCCGGTTTTGACGCCGCGTTCGCGGAACGCGTGACCGGCGACATCGGGCTGGCGTTCAACGACGACGGCTCGTTCACCGCCGCCGGCGATATTGTCGCCGATCTCGCGACGCCGGTCGGCGCCGTGCATGGCGCGGCGATGGAGTTTGACGGCGTGCTGCGCGACTGGCGCGCCGCGCCCTTGTCGGGCGTGATTGACATTGCGTTGCGGTCCTCGTCGATCGACGCCGGCGACGAGGACGCGCTGGCTTCCGGGCTTTCCGGTCTCATCGACGAAGACGGCGCGCGCAGCCTTGGCGTCAGCGGCGATTTCAGCGTCGGGTTTTCGCAAGACGGCGTCGATCTTCGTCTCGACGGCGCGCCGGTGCGCGTTACCGGATTGCGCGGCGGCGGCGATCTTCTGGTGTCGCCGCGCGATGCGCCGTTCGCCTCGTGGCGCGACGGGCGAATGAGCGTATCCGCGCAAGCAGAACTTGCCGGCGGCGCTTATCGCGGCGCGGCGGTGATTGACGCTGCAAGCGGAGGCGATGGCGCATGGTCCTACGCCCTGACCGGCCATCTCAGCGAACCGTCCGTATCCGGATTTTCGTTCGGGGAGGTCACGGCGGCGAGCGAGGGTGAATATCGCGACGGCAAGATCGACGGCGTCGCCGATGTCAGTGCGCTGGTGCGCAAGGCTGATGTCGGACGGCTGGGGGTGAATAACCTTCCAGTGTCGGGCCGCGTCGCGCTGGGGGTTGATATCGCCGCGCGCGAGATGACGATTTCCGCCATTGACGAGAACTGCCTTGCAGCGCCGAGCGCCGATTTGTCGCTGACCGGCCAGGATCTTGAGGCGCGCCTGTCCGGCGCCAGCCTGTGCGCGGCGGATGCGCCGTTCGCGGTCATCTCCTGGTCGGACGAAGTTGTCGCCGATGTCGCCGGCGTGCTTTCCGCGAAAGACGGCCGGCTGCGCATCGGCAAGACCACCATGGCGGGCGCGCCGCCAAATGTCCGCTTCACGGCGACGCACGAACACGAAACCCATACGACGATTATCACGGGAGGTTTCGACGGCGGCGCCATCTTGCTGAATGACGCGCTCAACCTGTCGCGGTCCGACGGCGCGTTTCGCGGCGGGCTTGTCGGTGAGGCGCTGACATTCGACGCCCAGATTGAACGCATGCGCGTCGCCCAGGCGCGAGACGTCGAGTTTGTGGCGCCGGTGGCGGTAAACGGCGCGGCGCGTCTTGAAAACGACGTCGTCAATTTTGACTTCGACGTCAAAACCCCTTCCGGCGCGGCGCTTGGCCATGGCGCCGGCGCCCATGAAGTAAGGTCCGGCAAGGGGGAGGCGATTTTTTCATCCGAAGACGTCGTATTTGCGCGCGGCGGACTTCAGCCGCAAACGCTGATGCCGGTCCTGCTCGGGGTAATTTTCGATGCGAGCGGCGTCGGCGTCGGCGAGGCGCGGTTTTCATGGGCGCCGGGCGTCGTCAATTCCGCCGCTGACATCGAGGTCGCGGATCTGTCGTTTGGCGGCCCGACGGTTGCGGTCACCCGCACCGAGGGCGTCAGCGGCCGGGTCGACTTCACCAATCTGTCGCCGGTAAAAACCGACGGCCCGCAAAACATCATGATCGGCAAGGTCGATCTCGACGCCCTTAAACTCGAAGACGGCCGGATGCAGTTTGAACTTCCCGGCGACGAGACGCTGCATGTCGTCGTCGCGGAGTTTCCGTGGTTCGGCGGCGCGATTGGCGCGTATGACGCGGTAGCGCCGCTTTCCGGCGGCGCGGCGGAGTTAAAGCTGCAAATCTCCGACGTCAGTCTCGATGATCTGCTTTCCTATTTCAAAATCGAAGGCCTTTCCGGCGAGGGCCGTGTCGAGGGCTTGTTGCCGCTGTCGGTCGACAACGGCAAAGCGCGTATCAATGAAGGTGTGTTGTCGGCGAACGGTCCCGGCGTGATCCGCTATCAGGGCAAGATGACGGACCAGGCGGCGGGTGCGAACCAGCAGGCGCAACTGGCGTTCGAGGTGTTGCGCGAATTGCGGTTCACCTCGCTGGTGGCGACCATTGACGGCGCGCTTGACGGCGAGCTCAGCTTCAAGATTTTCATTGAGGGCACGGGCAATATTCCCATCGTCGCCGGCGGCAAGACCCAGCGCATCGACAGCCCGGTGCGATACCGGATCAGCATCGACGCGCCGCTGATGCGCCTCATCGACCAGGCGATTACCTCGACCAATGTGCGCCTGCAGATAAAAAAGGCGCAGGATCAGGCCGCCGCCGGGCGGGCGAATGATGAAGCAGAGCCGAATTAAGGCGGCGAAATGGCGGTTTCGCCCCTATTTCGACACCAGGCCGGACTATGGTAGGAGTGTCAGGAATCTACTGAAGGAAGTGAACGAAAGCATGATGGATCGGGGCAGGGTTTCGCGCTTGGCGCCGCTGAATGCGGCGATCATTCTTTTTTCCGTCGCCGCCTGCGCCACGGTGAAAGTGCAGGCGCCGGACAAGCCGATTGAAATCAATCTCAACGTCAAGATCGATCAGGAAGTGCGGATCAAGATGGATAAGGAAGTCGAGGATCTGATCGCGAACAATCCCAACATTTTCTAATGCGCAACGCGATGCGACGGCATTCACGGGTGGAACCGATGACACATAAAACCATGAAATCAATTCTCGCCGCAGCGGCGGCCTCACTCGCCCTTACGGCGTCGGCCCTTGCTGCGTCGCCGGCTGTCGAGGCGGCGAAAAACCAGTGCCTGATCGGCGAGCAGGCCGACGGCTATCTCGGCATTGTCGAGGCCGGCGGCGTTGATGAGTCGCTGCGCCGCGAGGTCAAATCGATCAATCTCCAGCGCAAGGCGGCTTATGCCGATCTGGCGGCGCGAAACGGCGTGTCGATAGAATCCGCCGCCGCGCTGACCGCCGAAAAGCTTCTGAATACCGCCCCCGCCGGCCAGTGCGTCAGGATGCCCGGCGGGGAATGGGTCAAGAAATAACGCCGGCCTGCGTCGGCGCGCCGACTTCTCACCGCGAATCACCCATAACGGAGACTCCGAAACAGCCAAGGGGTCTCCTTTTCATGTCCAGCAAAGCCGCCGATCTCGACGCCATCGCGCTTTCCGCCCTGATGTCCTCGCGCATTTGTCATGACCTCATTAATCCCGTGGGCGCGCTTTCTTCTGGTCTGGAAGTGCTGGCCGATCCCGGCATGGACGAGGGCATGAAGGAAGCGGCCATCGACCTGATCGAGAAGAGCGCGGGCAAATCGGTGGCGCTGTTGAAATACGCCCGCCTTGCCTATGGCGCGTCGGGCGGTCTCGGCGCCGAACTGCCGCTGGAAGAGGCGCGCCACGTTCTCGACGGGATTTTCAAATGGACCAAGGCGAGCCTCGACTGGCGGCTTGCGCCGGGCCAGGCGCCCAAGGACGAGGTGCGGGCGCTGTTAATTCTTGCCTATGCCGCGGCCGATTGCGTGCCGCGCGGCGGCGAAGTTGTCGTTGACGGCGCCGCCGGCACCTATACGATCCGCGTTTCCGGCGCGCGCCTGATCGTGCAGGAAGATTTCGCCAGCGCGCTCAGCGGCGATGTCGAAGACATTAAGGCGAAGTTTACGCCGCATTACCTTGCCGGCGTGATGGCGCGCCAGACCGGCGGCGGCGTTGACCTGGTGCAGACCGAGCAGGAAATGACGATAAATTTGCGATTTTTCGCCGCTTCCAGCCAGACTGAACCCGGCGTGTTAACCGCCAGCTAACCTAAAACGGCGAAGCTTTGCGGGCATTCAACTTGCCGGCTTCGCTTATGAAAACCTGTCTGATTGTTGAAGATTCTTCCGTGATCCGCGAGATCGCCGTGCGTATTCTGCGCGAGCTGCAGCTCGATGCAAAAGAAGCGCACAACGCCCATGACGGCGTGCAATTCTGTCAGGCGCAAAAGCCCGATGCGGTCTTCCTGGACTGGGATCTGCCGTCGATGGGCGCGCTCGATTTCCTGCGCGGGATTGGCGAGCTTGAGGCCGATCAGCGCCCGACCATTATTCTTTGTGCGACCGAAAACGATCCGCAGCAATTCACGCTGGCGAAGGCGGCCGGCGCCGCGCATCACATCCTCAAGCCTTTTGACCGTAACTCGATTGAGGAAAAGCTTGCAGAGCTTGGGGTGATTGATGCGGCGGGCGGCGCCGAGATCAAGGCGGTTTCCTGAGTTCTTGAATTATCGGGCGCCAGGCGACAAATCGAGAGCCCGCTTTTTCGCCCGCCGTTCTAACCAATCACGCCGCGCGCGCGCAGCGAGGCAAGCTCGCTGTCACTGGTAAATTCGCTCAGCACATCGTCCGTATGCACGCCAAGCGGGGGCGGGGCATGGCCCTCGCGCGCCGGTGTCTTCGAGTATTTTACCGGGTGCGGCACCATGCGCGCGCCGCCGGCGTCGGCCCGGTCCATCGGCGCTGTCATGTTACGCGCTTTCGCCTGCGCATCGGCGAACACCGCATCAATCGAGTTGATCGGGCCAGCGGGGACTTTCGCGGCCTCCATCGCGTGAAGCCATTGCGCAGTGGTGCGCTCGCATAGCCTTGGGGCGATGAGGCCGATCAGCGCCTCGCGATTGGCGACGCGCGCGCGGTTGGTTTTAAAGCGCACGTCATCGCCGATTTCAGCAAGGCCGATCGCGGCGGTGAACGCCCTGAACTGACCGTCATTGCCGACAGCGATCACCATGTGGCCATCGATGGTCTTAAAAACCTGATAGGGCGCGATGTTGGGGTGGGCATTGCCGATCCGAACCGGCGCGGCGCCGGAGACGAGGTAATTCATCGCCTGATTGGCGAGCATCGCGATCTGGCAATCGAACAGCGCGACGTCGAGGTGCTGTCCCTCGCCGGTGCGTTCGGCATGGCGCAGCGCCGCCAGGATCGACGTCGAGGCGTACATGCCCGAGAACAGATCGGCGACGGCGACGCCGGCCTTGAGCGGTTCGCCGCCCGGCGCGCCGTCTGGCTGGCCGGTGATCGACATCAACCCGCCCATCGCCTGAATCATATAGTCATAGCCGGCGCGGCTGGCGTAGGGGCCGGTTTGTCCGAACCCGGTGATCGAGCAATAAACCAGCTTGCGGTTGACCTTCGAGATCACCCCATAGTCGAGGCCGTATTTCGCGAGCCCGCCGACCTTGAAATTCTCGACCAGGATGTCCGACGTTTTCGCGATTTGGCGCACCAGCTCGGCGCCCGCCGGCTCGGCGATATCAATGGCGACGGATTTCTTGTTGCGGTTGGCGGCGAGAAAATAGGCGGCGTCTGTGGCGCGCCCGTCAGCGTCGGTCAGGAACGGCGGCCCCCAGCCGCGGGTGTCGTCGCCGACGCCGGGGCGTTCGATCTTGATGACCTCGGCGCCAAGATCGCCGAGAAGCTGGCTCGCCCATGGCCCGGCGAGCACGCGGGACAGATCGAGCACGCGCACCCCCGCAAGGGCGCCGCCGGGATGGTTTTCAGGATGGCTTTCTGGGGCGCTTTTCGTCATGGCGCGACCATAGCCGCCGCACGCGGTTGCGCAAGCGTCGGCGCCGGTCGTGTGGCGCCCAGACCATTTGACCCCGCCGCGCCGAAACCCGATAATTCCTAAAACACGTGAACCAATAACAACACAGGAGACGCCGATGAAGGGTCTGATGATGGACCGTCCGTTGCTGACAACGGAAATCCTGAAACACGCTGCGCGCAACTTCAGACATACCGAGATTGTCACGCGCACGGTCGAGGGGCCGATCCATCGTTACACCGTGGCGGACTCTTACAAGCGCATCTGCCAGCTCGCCAATGCGCTGGTCAAACTTGGCGTCAAGAAAGGCGACCGCGTCGGCGTCATTGGCTGGAACACCTACCGCCAGTTTGAAATGTATTACGCTGTCGGCGGCATCGGCGCCGTGCTGCACACGATCAATCCGCGGCTCGGCGTTGAGAACGCCGCGTTCGTGATCAACCACGCCGAAGACAGCTACATGTTCTACGACACGACGTTTGCGCCGCTGGTGGCGGCGCTGCGCGGGCATCTGAAAACCGTCAAACATTATGTCATGCTGACCGACGCCGAGCACGCAAGCGCGGCGGGAACCGGCGATGGCGATTATGAAAGCCTCGTCGCCGGCGAAGCGGAGAGTTTTGACTGGCCTGATTTTGACGAGAACACCGCCGTCGCGATGTGCTACACGTCTGGAACGACCGGCGACCCCAAAGGCGTCGTCTATACGCACCGTTCCTGCGTGGTGCAGACATTCGGCAGTTGCCTTCCGACGGCGCTTGGCTGCACCGAAGGTGACATCTTGCTTCCGGTGGTGCCGATGTTTCACGTCAATGCGTGGAACACGCCCTATTCGGCGATGATGGTCGGCATTAAACAGGTGTTTCCGGGCCCGCGCCTTGACGGCGAAGGTCTTTATGAAATGCTGGCGAATGAAAAGGTCAACTACTCCCTCGGCGTGCCGACGGTGTGGCTGGGTCTTCTTCAGTATATGGAGGAAAATGGCAAGGAATTACCCTACCTGAAAAAAGGCCTTAGCGGCGGTTCGGCATTGCCCGAAGCGCTGATCCGCGGATTTGAAAAACACGGTATCGAGCTGCAACAGGGCTGGGGCATGACCGAGATGAGCCCGATCGGTACGGTCAACGTCCTGCCGCCTCAACTGCGCGTGCTGCCGCAGGATGAGCGTATCAAATACCAGCTAAAGGCCGGGCGCGCTTTGCCCTTCGTCGATATGCGCATCGTCTGTAACGACGGCAAGGTGCTGGCCAATGACGGCGAGACCGAAGGCAATCTTCAGGTGCGCGGGCCGTCAATCGTCAGCGCGTATTACAAGGCGACGGCGCCGACGCTGACGGCGGACGGCTGGTTCGACACCGGCGATGTCGCCACCATTGATGAAGACGGATTTTTGCAGATCACCGACCGCGCAAAAGACGTCATCAAGACCGGTGGTGAATGGGTGTCGTCGATTGATATCGAAAACGCCGCGCTGATGCATCCCGGCGTCGCCAACGCCGCGGTGATTGGCGTGCATCATCCCAAATGGCAGGAGCGCCCGCTGCTGATCGTCGTCAGGCGGCCCGGCCAACACCCCAGCGCCGAAGACATCAAGGAATTCCTGAAAGGCAAGCTCGACAAGATCGCCTGGCCCGACGCGGTGGAGTTTGTCGACTCCCTGCCGCTGGGCGCCACCGGCAAAGTGCTGAAAACCGAACTGCGCAAGACGTTCAAGGGCTACAAGCTGCCGGCGTAAGCGCCGCGACAGGCGTTGCGGCGATTGATTCGATGTCTGATTTTGTCTCTCCGGCGCGCGCCCGCCACCTTGTCTCTCCGGGGCGATGCTTTGCATCGACCCCGGAGTCCAAACGTCGTCGGTGGTTTGCGCTGCCCGCTTGTGCCGTCATTGCGTACGCAGTGCGTCGCACCACAGAGTCGCTTTCAACTTTTGTCCGGGTTGCTCACTGACAAGCAAGGCACTCGTCATAGTCCGTCCGGGCGATGGTCATTTCACCGACATTTTCCATGCCCGGTTCGGTCGCCGCGTCACGCAGGTCCGCCGCTTCGTCGAGAGCTTTTTTCGACGCCTTGCCATTGGCGAAACCAGCGCGTTGCACAGACTTTGAGCGGCAGTAATAGAGCGACTTGACGCCCTTTTCCCATGCCGACCAGTGCAGCATGTGCAAATCCCATTTGTCGACGTCGCCGGGGATGAACACGTTTACCGACTGGCCCTGACAGATAAACGGCGTGCGGTCGGCGGCAAGCTCGATGACCCAGCGCTGGTCGATTTCGAACGCGGTTTTGAAGACGTCCTTTTCCTCGTCGGTCAGGGCGTCGAGGTGCAGGACCGAGCCTTCATGCTCGATGATGGATGTCCACACATCGTCCGTGTCCGCGCCTTTTTCCGCGAGCAGCTTTTGCAGCGCCGCGTTCTTCACCGTGAACGAGCCTGACAGCGTCTTGTGGGTGTAGACATTCGCCGGGATCGGCTCGATGCACGGGCTGCAGCCGCCGCAAATAATCGAGATCGAAGCGGTCGGCGCAATCGCCATCTTGTGGCTGAAGCGCTGTTTGACGCCGCGCTCTTCCGCATCGGGGCAGGGGCCGCGCTCTTCGGCGAGGGTGACCGACGCCGCATCCGCGCCCATGCGGATATGCTTGAACAGGCGGGTGTTCCACACCTTGGCCATGGCGCTTTCAAACGGCACGTTCATCTGCTGCAGGAAGGAGTGAAAGCCCATCAGGCCGAGGCCGACCGAGCGTTCGCGCTTCGCGGAATAAACGGCTTTCGCCATCGACGCCGGGGCGCGGGTGATGAAGTCTTCAAGCACATTGTCGAGGAAGCGCATGACGTCTTCGATGAATTGCGGCTCGTCTTTCCACTCGACATATTTTTCGGCGTTGATCGACGACAGGCAGCAAACCGCCGTGCGCTCTTCGCCGAGGTGATCCTTGCCGGTGTGCAGCATGATTTCCGAGCACAGGTTCGAGGTCGAGACCTTGAGGCCAAGATCGCGCTGGTGCTTGGCCATCTGGCGGTTCACGGTGTCGGAAAACAACAGATACGGCTCGCCGGTTTGCAGCCGGATCTCGAGGATCTTCTGCCACAGTTTGCGGGCGCTGACGGTGCGCAGCACTTCGTTGTTCTTTGGCGAGCGCAGGCCGAACTCCTCATCCGCCGCAACCGCGTGCATGAACTCGTCGGTGATGTTGATGCCGTGGTGAAGGTTCAGCGATTTGCGGTTGAAGTCGCCCGACGGTTTGCGGATTTCTAGGAACTCTTCGATCTCCGGGTGGTGCACGTCGAGATAGCACGCGGCCGAGCCGCGGCGCAGCGAGCCCTGGCTGATCGCCAGCGTCAGCGAATCCATCACGCGGATGAACGGAATGATGCCTGAGGTCGCGCCCGAGCCTTTGACCTTTTCGCCGATCGAGCGCACGCCGCCCCAATAGGTGCCGATGCCGCCGCCATTCGAGGCGAGCGCGACGTTCTCGTTCCAGGTGCCGACAATATCGTCGAGGCTGTCGCCGACGCCGTTCAGGAAACACGAGATCGGCAGGCCGCGCGCCGCGCCGCCATTCGACAGCACCGGCGTCGCCGGCATGAACCACAACTGCGAGATATAGTCGTAAATGCGCTGGGCGTGGTCGGCGTCGTCGCCATAGGTGCGTGCGACGCGGGCGAACATGTCCTGATACGACTCGCCCTCAAGCAGATAGCGGTCATCAAGGGTCTTCTTGCCGAAATCGGTGAGCAGGGCGTCGCGCGAACGGTCGACCACAATTTCGCGCACGACCTTCAGTTCCGGGCGTTTTTTCTCCGCCTTCGCAGCGCCTTGGGCGGCGTCCTGACCAGCGTCCAGGGGGCGCGCGTCTGCGTCATTGCGGATGACTTTCGCCGTTTCACTCACTGCCGACATTTGATGCCCCGTCCCTCTCTTCTTCAACCACCGCCCGCAGGACGAAAATCCTGATTTTCGGGCGCACGACGCCTCTGCCGGTTTGCCCCGAGGGGCCGCGCCGGCTGTCGGCGTCGTTGAATTTTTCCGTAAATCCGCCGCCAAAAGCAGCATCGCCGGGGGCGTTCGCCGTTTGAAGTGCTCGCGCCGCCATCGACACAACATATAGTGATGGAGCCTGCCCGGACCGTCAATATGAAGTTACCAACAGGTCAGGATTTTTTAGTTAAGAGAGTCTTAAGCTATCGCACATTGTGCGCCTCAATCGTTAAGCCACGGAGGCTTTTTCGCCGAAGAGAAGCTTTGTTTCGGCTCGGTATCGGCGCGCCTGGTGCGCGAAAAAAATTTTGTCGCACCCGTGTTTTTATCTTCGGCGACGAAAGATCCCGGCGCCGAGAGGAAAGTTTGAGTCGCGAATCGCGGCCCCTCAGGCGCCTTTCGCCAGGGCAGATCGCCGTCGTCATCGGCGGGCCGGCTGACTGCGGCCGCCCCTTGCGTTACTCCCGGCGCTCGGGCGCCGGAAAGCCGCGCCTTGAACACTGCGAGCGCGTCTTCGATACGGCGGATGATTGAGTCGATTTGCGGCGCGTTCCCGGCGACGAAACCGCTGCGCACCGCATCGAGCGCCTCGGCGCGGGCCTGCCCGGCGGCGCGCCCGGTGATCAGCCCGCGCATCTGGTCGAGCGCAAGACCGACCCCGAGATAAACGAGGGCGAGGCCAAGGACGGCGAGAAACGCCATGGGGTATTTAAGCAATGACGTCACCGGCGCGCCGGTCGGCTCCGGTGTCGGGGCCCAAATGTGGTAGCCATAGCCAAGCCCGAACAGGAAAAACAAAATCAGCGCCGGCGCGATGTCGATCAGACCAAGCGCGCGCGGCGGCGCGGTGTTGGCGTTGAGATAGCCGCGAAATTTCAGCCGCGCCTCCTCACTGTCTTGAGTGGTGAGGAACTGGATGTTGTGAAAGAACACCGCGGCTTCCAGCGCCGTCAGGTGCATCCGCGACAGATCCTCCGCCGCATCGGGCGAGCTTAAGGGACGGCGCTCCATCTGGTCGCGCAACCGGTTGAGATCGGCGTCGAACGCCTTGGCGAGGTCTGCGGCCTCGGCGCCGAAGGCGGCGGATTTCGCCCGCAGCCTTTCATTGCCGGCGCCACCCGTCGCCATCACCAGCCAACTGCCGAGAAACGCCGCCACAACGCCGGCGCCGGCCAGCAGCATGAACACGCGGGCAAGAATTTGCGCGTCGGTGATCGGCATGGTCCCGAGCATTGTCACGATCACCATCCGCTCTTCAGCCAGGGCGGTCAGAACCGCGCGGTCGAGGCGAAAGGCGAAAACCGCCCAGGCAAGCGCGATCAGCAGCCGCAGGGAATGAGCGACCAGCGAGATTTCGCCGCTCTTACGGGCGGAAATCGCGTCGACGAGGTCATGCGCCTGCGCCGATAACGCCGCCTTGCCCTTCTCGATCTGGCGCGCCGCCTGCTGCAATAAATGCCCAAGCGAGAATTCGCCCCCGTCATTGCCCGTTTCATGCAAGGCGAAAAGCGATTTCAACGGCGATTGCAGGTCGAACTGCGGCCTATCCTCAGCCGCAGCGTGGCGGCGCGAAAACGGTGAAAACATCCCGCTCAGCCGGGCGATTACCCCGCCGGCGCGCCGTGACGGATGCGCCGCTGCCGGCAAGCGCACATCATCGCCGAAATCGCGGGCGATCCCCGCGTCAGCCCCGGTTTCGGACAGATCTTCCGGCCCGGCCATAATCCCCTCAGCACCTCCCCTCAACATTCCCCAAGGGACAGCCTAGCGCAAAACCCCGCCGGGCGGAAACGCCGCCGGTTTTCGCCGCGTTCGGCCGGTTGCGGGCGGGGTCCGCCGGTTGTGGACTTTGGCGGCGAGTCGGCGCCGGCTTGTTCTTCCGATTGACCGATTTCATCATATCATGGCGTTGGGAAGAGACGCCGCTCAGGAGGGCTATTCCATGCAGAAAAACAACTTGCGGCGGTCGTTGACCGCCATGGCGGCGGGGCTTGCGGCAAGCGTCAGCCTGTCGGCGCTCGCGCTCGCCGATGAGCTGGCGCAGGCGCCGGGCGATGCGCGCACGTGGTCGATCCTTTCCGCCGGCGGCCAGCACGGGCAGGAGCAGGTGTGGACCGACGAAGACGGCGCCGAGTGGTCGCGTCTGAATATCGTGCTGCGCGGCCTCACATACGATCTCGATCAGGCGATGGTGCGCAACGACAAGGGCGTGCCGACGCGCATCACCATTCGCGGCGTCACGCCGTCAGGCGACGCCGGCGAGACGTTCGCCATCGAAAACGACATCGCGAGCTGGACGACGCCTGCCGATTCCGGCGAGGCGCCGTGGCGCGACAATCTCATCTATGTGCCGTTTGGCGGCGCGCAATCGGCGCTGGGCGTTCTGGCCGAGGCGCTGCTTGCCGATGATGACGGGCGTCTCGACGCGTTGCCCGGCGGCGCGGCGAAAATCAGTGAACTGACGAGTGTCGAGGTTGCGGCGAATGGCGAGACGAAACAACTGAGGGCGATGGCGATTGACGGCCTCAGTTTCGACCCGGTCGTCGTCTGGATCGACGAGGCGGGCAAGTATTTCGCCTCCACCGGTTGGCTGTCATGGCTGCCAACCGGGTGGGAGAGCGTGCGCGAGCAATTGATGGATGCCGAAGAAACAGCGCTCGCGGCGCGGGCGCCGGTCGTGCGGGCGGCGTTGCTGAAAGACCCCGGCGCGCCGGTGCTGTTCAAGAATGTGCGTATCTATGATGCGGACACGAACGGTTTCAAGAAAGCCATGTCGGTGCTGGTTGATGGTGCGACGATTGCCGAAGTGGGCAAGAAAGGCGACGTCAAGGCGCCCGATGGCGCGGTCGTCATCGACGGCAAGGGCAAGACGCTTACCCCCGGCCTGTGGGATATGCATTATCACACCGGCGGCGACGGCGCCGGAGTGCTGGCGCTATCGCAGGGCGTTACCTCGGTGCGTGACATCGGCAATGATAAAGACACGCTGCTGGCGCGTCTTGAGCGCATGAAGGATGGCGAATTGCTGGGGCCGACCACCTATCCGATTCTCGGCATGGACGGCGACGGCCCGCTGTCGGCGCAGGGTTTCGTGCGCATACACTCGGTCGACGAAGGGGTCGCCGCGATCCGCGCCGCTCACGACGAGGGCTTCCTTGGAATCAAGCTCTACGGCACGATCGAGCCCGATTGGGTGGCGCCGCTGGCGGCCGAAGCGCACGCCAACGACATGAGCGTGCAGGGCCACATCCCTGCCGGCATGCGTCCGTCAGCGGCGGTCGCCGCCGGCTATGACGGCGTCAACCACATCAATTTCGTCGTCATGGAGGCGATGCCTGACGACGTGGTGGAAACAGACAACGGGCTCAACCGCTTCTTCGGGCCGGGCAAATACGCCCAGTCCATGGAACTCGACAAACCGCCAATGGCCGATTTCATTGCGACCCTGGCGGAAAAGAAGACCGTCATCGACCCGACGCTGGCGGTGTATGAGTCCTTGTTCGTTCCAGACGCCGGCGAAATCGCGCCCGCCTATGCGCCGTATATCGGCGTTGCGCCGCCGCAGGTCGAGCGTCAGTTCAAGTCCGGCGGGCTTGTCGCGCCCGAAGGTTATGACGCAACCCGCGCCGACATGCGCGCAAGCTTTGAAAAGCTAATCGAGACCGTCCGTGTGCTGCATGAAAATGGTGTGCCGATTGTCGCCGGCACCGACGGCTATCCGTCCGATCTTATCCGCGAAATGGAGTTATATGTCCGTGCGGGTATGAGCATAGGTGAAGCGCTGGAGACCGCAACCGACGGCGCTGCGCGCGTGTTCGGCGTCGACAACACGGTCGGTTCCATCGCGCCAGGCCAGACGGCGGATTTGTTGCTGGTCGACGGCGACGTGTCGAAATCTATCGGCGCGCTGCGCCAGGTCGACACCGTCATGCAGGCTGGCATGCTGCTTGACGGCGAGGCCCTGCGCGAGGCGGCGGGTCTTTCCGGATTGCCAAAGACCGAATAGGGGCCGCGGGTTACAATCGACCGGCTGCGGATTGCGGCCGGTCAGTTATCCGTAGAGGTTCTCATCTAAAAATTAAGGCGTTTCATAATCGCTGACGGCACGAAGCGGATTATCAGCATGATCCAGCGCCAGAAGAATGGGTGATACAGCTCCGGCTTGCCGGACTGCGCCGCCTTGAAGATCGCCTTGGCGGCGGCCTGCGGCGTCGATACCAGGAACAAACCCGGCAGGCCCCATGTCATCGCCGTGTCGACAAAGCCCGGCTTGACGATGGTGACGCTGGCGCCTGCGGGGAACAGGCGAGCGCGCAACCCCTCGGCATAGGTCGCAAGGCCGGCTTTCGCCGAGCCGTATATGTGGTTTTTCTTGCGCCCGCGATCCCCGGCGACTGAACCGATGACGACCAGCGCGCCGCCCTGTTGCGCTTCAAATTTTGGCGCGAAGGCGTTGATGAGCGCCACCGGGCCGGAATAGGTGGCGGCGATCATCGAGTTCAGCAGCGTCTCGTCGTTTTCCATGTCTTCCTGTTCCGGCATCGAGCCGGCGGCGAGCATGACGTTGACGCGCGCGCCTTTTGTATCGAATGCAGCGAGATCCGCGCGGCTTTGCGCGTCGCCGACATCGCAATAAACCGCGCCCGCCGATACGCCATGGCGCACGGCGATGTCGGCGCTCGTGCGGTCCATGTCGTCGATATCGCGTCCGGCGAGGAGGATGGCGCCGCCGGCTTGCGCCGCCTCATGGGCGAACGCACGCGCCATTGACGACGACGCGCCGATGATGATCCACAAATCGTTCATGCCCGCCCCCTGATGTCGAGACGGCGCGCCATGTCGGAATTCATCGCGCCTGCCGGATCGATGCGGCCCAGCACCTCGCGCAGCCGCGAGAGCTTGGGGTACATCGCGGCGAAAGTGTCAGGCGAAAGGGTCGAATCCTTGGCGAGATAGGTGCGCCCGCCGGCGTCGAGCGCCATGCGTTCCAGATCGCGGATGAATTCATCCGCCCCCGGTCCATTCGGGAAATCGAGCGCCAGCGTGAAACCTTCCATCGCGAATGACAAATAGCCGGCGCCAGCCGGGCCCATCGACTTTAGCACCGCCAGGAACGAGCCGCGCCCGGCCTTGCCGGTTTTTTCCAGCATGGCGCGCAACGCATCCGGCGCGGTGTCGAACGGGATGACGCACTGGAACTGGCGGAACCCGCGCTTGCCGTAAATCCGGTTCCAGTTGGCGACCGCGTCGAGCGGGAACATGAATTGACGATAATCAAGATGCGCGCGCGCACCCGCCTTTGGCGTTTGCGCGTAATAAAGGTCGTTAAATGCGCGGATCGACAGCGGGTTGAGAGCGAAGGACGGAAAATCAATCGGCGGCCCCGGTTTTTTCTTATCAGTAAAGTCCGCGCCGTTTTGCGACGGGCTTGCCTCTTCCAGAACGCCGCGGCCGAGCTTTCGTCCCCTGGCCAGCGCATCGATCCAGCCGACGACATAGTCGCTGCGATCATTGGCGGCGCGCAGTTGCGCAATAAAGTCGTCGAGATCATCGATGCGGGTTTTTGCAATTTCGACTGCGTTTGAAGGAACCTTTGCAAGGCGCAGACAGATGCGGTCGATAACGCCGGTCAGGCCGACGCCGCCTATGGTCGCCGCGAACAGCTCGGCGTCGGCATCCGCGCTGACGCGGCGGGTTTTCCCGTCCGGCGTAATGAGATCGAACCAGTCGACATGATCGCCAATGCAACCGGCACGGTGCTGGTTCTTGCCGTGGACGTCATTGGCGAGACCGCCCCCCAGCGTTGCATATCCGGTGCCGGGTGCAACGGGAACCATCAGTCCGTGCGGCAACACTGTATCGATCAGCTCACGGAAGGTGACGCCGGATTCCACGATTGCGACGGCGCTGTCACGGTCAAGCTCAATGATGCGGTTCATGCGCGTCATCAACACAGCGCGCCCGTCCGTGTTCATCGCGGCGTCGCCATAGCTGCGCATGGCGCCGACAGCGATGAGCGATTTGGCGTCGCGCGCCGCCATCGCCGAAGTCACGTCGCGCGGGCGTTCCGGGCGCGCGGCTTCGCAAGGCGCCGCGCCAAGGCGGCCCCAGCCGGTGGTTTCAGTTGTCGCCCATTGCGGCATTTATTTTTCATCTCCGGTTTCGGCGCGTTGCAGAACGCCGAGATTTTTCTTCTCGTCCCTGACGACGACGGTAAAGGTTTTCGAGAACGACTTCGCAGCGTTATCACTGTCGACCCAGCCGGCGATCGCGGACCAGTCGGCGAGATATTTGATGTCCGACGCCTCGACATAGTCGAGCACGTGCCCCTTCGCGAGTTTTTCCTCCAGCGCATAGGGGTTGACCTTGCCGTCGAGATTGATCGTGCGGTCATGAAAAAAGCCGAGCGTGCCGGTCTGGACGGCGCCGACCCAGTCGTCTTCGCTGGCATGGGTTTCGACCCAGTCAACGACCTGGCGGTGCTGGTGATACTGACCGTTGGCGTAGCGCTTCATGGCGGCGTTTGCGCCGAATAGCGTGAATGCGGCGACGAGCGCCGTCACGGCGATCTGTGTTGTCTTCGCGTTACTGAGGGTCGCGGCGACAAGCTGCGCGCCGACGGCGACAGTCAGCATCCACATCAGGGGTGAAAAGGCTGAATAATACCGCGGCACGAAATGCTTCGCGCCGAAAAACAGCGAATAATAAAGGGCGATCGCCGCAGTGAAGATGATGGTGGTCATATAGATGCGCCGGCTCGCCAATGAGCGGCGCCCGACCGCGAACCAGCCAGCGACGGCGATGGCGACGGGGGCGAGAACCGCGACGATCATCACGGCCGGATTGGTTTCGAGTGCGCGTGGGATCGGCGCAAACAGGGTCGTCGCCTCGAATAGGTTCGCCGGCAATGCGTCGAGATTGTAACCAAGATGCGCGCGATGGGATTCGGCGATGCCGCTGATCGGCATGATTGTGCCGAACAAATTGTAGTTGAAGATCAACCAGGGCGAGGCGACGACGATGGAGGTGACGCCGGCGGCGATGCAATCGGTCAGCCGCGTTGTCATCGCGGCCTTGGTGCGTTCGCCGAGCAAGAGGTGCGACAGCAGCAATGCAGCGATGAAGAACACCCCGTCATTGCGCGCAAGAAATACAAGACCCAGCATCACGCCGAACACGAGGCGCGTCGGCCAACTCGCCGGCGACGACATCGCCGTGAACGACAGGTAGAAGCCGAGCGCGCCAAGGATCGCGAGATAATAAACGCCGGTTTCAAGTCCGTTCATCGAATGGCTTGTGATCTGCGGCGCGACAAACCACATCGCCGCGGTTCCCGCCGCCAGCGCAGTCGCTGCGGGTGTGACACTATCGGCGAACATCGGCGCGTAATAACGCCGCGCGATGCGATAGAGCAGGAACGCCGCCGCTGCGGCGACAATGGCGGAGAACCCCGTCACCAGCGCGACGCCGCCGGTTTTGGAACCGCCGACGAGCGCGAATAACGCGGCGAACAGGAATGTCGCCAGCGGCTGCACGCCATTGGTCGGGATCGTGCCGGCGGCGGTCGAAAGGCCGTTGCCGATGGCGATGTTGCGCGCGACCGTTTGCATCAGATAACCGTCTTCGGTCATCCACTGCCACATCAGACGGTTGTCAAAGTCCGTCAGCGGAGAAAGCCGGCTGACGACGCCGATGGTTATGGCGGTGAATACGATCAGGCGCGCGGCCCCTGCGCCGGAAAACGGCTTGTCGCTCAACGCGCGGCTTAATCCATCGCTCAAAATACGCGCGGCGTCGTCAGAAAGGGCGGAAAGGCGTTTGAAAACGGTCATGAAGGCTTCCTAGATCGCGGCGGCGACGATAACGGCGGCGAGAGCGCCGACAATCAGGCTGTTGCGGTCCTTGATGGCGAAAACGATCGGGTCGTCGGGCATGTGGCCGCGATGGGCGAGAACCCACACCCGCGACACCCAGTAGAGCATGCCAATGCAGACAAGCCATAACAATTGCGGCCGGCTGTAAAGCGCCACGACTTCCGGCGAGGTGGTGTAGAATGAAAACACCAATAACGAGATCAAGCTCGTTGAAACGCCAAGTACACCCACGATTTCGCGATCCTCGGTGTAATATCCGCGCCCTGAAATCTTGCCGTCGGGGCCGGGCGTCTTGGTTGAAATTTCCGAATAGCGTTTGACGAAGGCAAGGCCGAGAAAGAAGAAGATCGAGAACGCGATCAGCCAGTCCGATACGGGTATGCCGGTAGCGACGCCGCCGACAATGATACGATAGCCGTAAAGCAGCGCGAGCATGATCACGTCGACCAGCAGCTTTTCCTTGAACACCAGCGAATAGCTGAGCGTCGCGATAATATAGCCGATCAGCAATCCGCCGACGATGACGATGTCGATACTGGCGGCCAGGGCGAAGCTGACCGCAAACAAAAACCCTGCGAATGCAAGACCTTCTGGTATCTTCAGCCGGCCTGAGGCGAACGGGCGCTCGCGTTTGGTCGGGTGACGGCGGTCGGCGCGAATGTCGACGAGATCGTTGAGAATATAAGTGGCGCTCGCGCACAGGCTGAACGCAATGAAGGTGACGATCGCTGCAATCGCCGCCGGCGCGTCGAAAATTTTATGCGCGAGAATGAGCGGCAGGAAGATCAGCACGTTTTTCACCCATTGGTGCACGCGCATCGCCTTGATGTAATCGCGCGCGCTCGCCTTGACGGAGGTGAAATGCGTGGCCGGCGATTTGCCGCCAGCAAGCTCGCGCGCCCGCGCGGCGGTCGGCGCGACGACATAGGCGTTGTCGGCGGCGTCGAACAGCGGCGCGTCGGCGCGGCTGTCGCCGACGTAATCGAAAGCTGCGCCCCAGCCGTGTTGCGCGGCATGGGCGCGAACGGCGTCGAGCTTGCGCGCGCCTTTCATATTGTCGCTGGCGGTGGTCGACAGCCGGTCCGAAAAGAACGGGAATTTTTCAGTGACGCTGGCGGCGATTTTTTCATGCGCGGCGGTGGCGAGCACGACCGGGCGGCTTTCGGCTTCGGCCTCGATAAAAGCCAGCACCGCGTCATTGTATTTCAGATCGTCGGCGTAAAGCTCGATTCGCTCGGCGATGGCGGCCTTGAACGCGGCGCGGCCGCCGGAAAGGCGCAGCGAGGCGGCGGCGAAGGAAAGAATGTTGCGGCCGGCAAGCGCCGCGGCGCTCTCCCACAGCGTGTCGCCTTCGATCAGGGTGCCGTCGAGATCGACATAGAGCGGGCGCTGGACGCGTTGATTTGTCGGTTCGTTTATTGCCATCTCACAAATCGCCGCTCGGCGATCACCGCTTGCCGCTGTTGCTTCCTACAGGCGCCTGCCGGCTCCGCCAATGAATTTCGGGCCTTATCGGTAACGCCCCCGTTGCGGCGACAGTCTCGTGAAAATTGGTTAACCGTCGCATAACCTTTCGTGTCAGTGATACGAAAAAGGCCGGGCTTTCGCCCGGCCTTGTCTGTTCCGCGGGAGGAAAATCGCGGATCAGCTTGAATAATACATCGCGAATTCCACCGGGTGCGGCGTCGTTTCAAAACGCGTCACTTCGGCCATCTTTAAATCGATATAGGCGTCGATCTGGTCGTCATTGAAGACGTTGCCCTTTTTCAGGAAGGCGCGGTCCTGATCGAGGCTGCCAAGCGCATCGCGCAGGCTGGCGCACACCGTCGGGATGTCCTTTAACTCAGCAGGCGGAAGGTCATAAAGGTCCTTGTCCATCGGATCGCCCGGATTGATCCGGTTCTCGATACCGTCGAGGCCAGCCATTAGCAGCGCCGCAAAAGTGAGGTAAGGGTTGCCGGCCGGGTCGGGGAAGCGGGTTTCAATGCGCTTTCCTTTCGGCGACGGCACCCACGGAATACGGATCGACGCCGAACGGTTGCGCGCCGAATAGGCGAGCAGGACCGGCGCCTCAAATCCCGGCACAAGACGCTTGTAGGAATTCGTGGTCGGATTGGCGAAAGCGTTGATCGCGCGGGCGTGTTTGATGATGCCGCCGATATAATGCAGGCAGGTCTCCGACAGGTCGGCATAACGGTCGCCGGCGAATGACGGCTTGCCGTCTTTCCAGATCGACTGGTGAACGTGCATGCCCGAACCGTTGTCGCCATAAATCGGCTTCGGCATGAAGGTTGCGGTCTTGCCATAGGCGGCGGCGACCTGATGCACGATGTATTTATAGAGCTGCATGCGGTCGGCCATGGTCGTCAACGTGGCGAACTTCATGCCAAGCTCGTGCTGCGACGGCGCCACTTCGTGGTGATGCTTTTCAGGGTTGAGGCCAAGATCGGCCATGACCGCGAGCATTTCGGTGCGCATGTCCTGCGCGCTGTCGACCGGCGGCACCGGAAAATAGCCGCCCTTCGGACCGGGGCGGTGAGCGAGGTTGCCGCCTTCATAAGACGTGCCCGAATTGTACGGGCCTTCGGTGCTGTCGAGGGCAAACCCCATATTGTTCTGATCAACCGACCAGCGCACGTCGTCAAATACAAAAAACTCCGCTTCCGGACCAAAATAGGCGCTGTCGCCGATGCCGGATGAGGCGAGATAAGCTTCAGCGGCTTTCGCCGTCGTGCGCGGGTCGCGGCCATAAGGTTGGCCAGTCGCCGGATCGAGAATATCGCAGGTGATCGACAAGGTGGGCTGCGCGAAAAACGGATCTTCAAACGCGGTCGATGGGTCCGGCATCAAGATCATGTCGCTCTCATTGATCGCTTTCCAGCCGGCGATCGACGAGCCGTCGAACATT
Source organism: Parvularculaceae bacterium (assembly GCA_041398145.1). Taxonomy (GTDB): domain Bacteria; phylum Pseudomonadota; class Alphaproteobacteria; order Caulobacterales; family Parvularculaceae; genus Amphiplicatus. The sequence goes on from JAWKVF010000001.1 coordinate 548,833, forward strand.
GTGCCTTCTTCAAACAGGTCCGCGTCGATCATCGACTGCTCGAAAGTGACATGCTGCCACTTGCCGCGCGTGTCAGTGAACCTCAGATCGACGAAGCGGATATTTTCATCTTTGATACGCTTCAGGACGGCGTCAGCTGACATTTGGGGAGGCTCCTTCCTCGGCTGAATGATCAATTCAGCCCGCTGCGGGTGAGGAGCCCGCCAACGGGCCGTTCCAGAATATGAAAGAATGATGAATGTCGGCGCGGCGAAATCAACAGCTAATTTTGCATTGCAGCATAAGCAGGGCTATTTAGCCAGAATCTGCTAAAATATTAGCATATAGCTCTAACCAGAGGCCGTTGTGCAGCTAGAGTGCTGCGTCGCTTGTCTCGCCAGTGCGAATTCTCACAGCGTCCTCAATGGTCGAGACGAAAATCTTGCCGTCGCCGATTCGGCCTGACTGGGCGGCCTGGGCGATCGCCTCGACCGCGCCGGTGGCCATTGCGTCCGGCACGACGATCTCGATTTTCACCTTCGGCAAAAAATCGACGACATATTCCGCGCCGCGATAGAGCTCCGTGTGGCCCTTCTGGCGGCCAAAGCCGCGCACATCGGTGACGGTCATGCCCTGCAACCCGATTTCGTGCAGCGCCTCCTTTACGTCGTCGAGCTTGAAGGGCTTTATGATGGCTTCGATTTTCTTCATGGCGAGTCGCTACATTAATGACTTCGCCCGTAAGCATCAACGAGACCGACGAGATGAGTCAACTCACCCCCCCTTTTATCCTGCTTGACGCCGCCGAGACGCGGGAGGTCGAGCGCGCCGCGATCGACGGCGGGCTTTCCGGCGCAGCGATGATGGAGGCGGCGGGCGACGCGGTTGCATCTTTCATTATGCGGAGTTTACCGCTGCGGCCAGCGGTCGTGCTGTGCGGACCGGGCAACAATGGCGGCGACGGGTTTGTCGTGGCGCGCAAGCTGAAAGAGGCCGGGTGGCCGGTCAGCGTCTGTTCATTGGCGCCAGTCGCCGAGTTGAAGGGCGATGCGGCGCTGATGGCGTCGTTGTGGACTGACGAGATCGCGCCCGCGACGCCGTCGAGCCTGAACGCCGCTGGCGTCATCGTCGATGCGCTGTTCGGAACCGGCCTTGCACGTCAAATCGACGGCGCTGCGGCGGCGTTGATTGACGCCGCCAATGCGTCAGGCGCGCCGAGCATCGCGGTCGACATTCCATCCGGCGTTAATGCGGACACCGGGGTGGTCATGGGAACAGCAATTAAAGCGTCGGCGACGGTGACGTTCATCGCCAGGAAGCCTGGCCATGTCCTGTTTCCGGGCCGCGCCTATTGCGGATCGATGCAACTTGCCGATATCGGCGTCGATAGCGGTCTTGTCGCGCGGCAAAAGCCTAAAACCTATGAAAACCATCCCGGACTGTGGGGCGCGTACTGGCCGCGGCCGACCGCGCAATCGCACAAATATTCGCGCGGCCATGCTGGAATTGTCTCCGGCCCGCGCTCTCGTACCGGGGCGGCGAGGCTGGCGGCGCGCGGGGCGCTGCGGGCCGGCGCCGGTGTGGTGACGGTGTTCTCGCCGCCGGACGCGGTGGATGAAAACGCCGCGCATCTGACCGCGATCATGCTGCGCGAGCTGGACGGCGCGTGGGCGCTGGGGGGAGCGCTGTCGGATCCGCGCTTCACCGCCGCGCTGATCGGCCCCGGCGCCGGGGTCAGCGACAGCACAAAAGATTGTGTACTGAAGATATTGAAATCAACAGCGGCGGCAGTGCTTGACGCTGATGCGCTGACTGTCTTCGCGGGGCGGGCGGGTGCATTATTCGAGGCGCTGCGCGCCGAAGATGTTTTAACGCCGCATGAGGGTGAGTTTGCGAAGGTGTTCGCCGATATCGATCTCGCCGCGGGGCGTCTGACGGCGGCCCGAGCGGCGGCGAAGGCCGCCGGCGCCGTCGTCGTGCTGAAGGGCGCCGACACCATCATCGCCGGTCCGGACGGGCGCGCCGCGATCAACTCCAATGCGCCCGCCGATCTGGCGACGGCCGGCGCCGGCGACGTGCTGGCCGGATTTATCGCGGGCTTGCGCGCGCAGAAGATGCCGGGCTTTGAGGCCGCCGCCGCTGGCGTATGGCTGCACGGCGCCTGTGGGCAGGCGGCGGGCCCTGGCCTGATCGCCGAGGACCTGCCGGAAATATTGCCGCAGGTGCTGCGCGCTCTGCTGACGCCGCCGAAGCAGAAGGCGGGGAGCGCGTAGGCGCTTCCGGCCTGACTTTGGCGCATGGCTGGCCCACATGTCTGGCCACCTGTCCTGAGCCGATCCGGGCTTGGCCGGCCTTTGGGTTTTTCCCATGTTTTCAGCCGCGAAGCGGCCGGGCGCAAATTCCGCCGCCCCATCGGTGCGACGGGGGGGCGACGGGGGGTGCGACAGGGCTGGAAAAACCCTGCTGAACCGCTGGACGCAGCGGCTTTGTCTGCTATAGAAGCGCGCTTCCGGCCGGGGCGTCATCCGCGGCCGGCGCCTTTTTGCGCGCGGATGTGGCGGAACTGGTAGACGCGCTGGATTTAGGTTCCAGTGGGGCGACCCGTGGGGGTTCGACTCCCTCCATCCGCACCAGTTTCACCGCTGGGCCAGTTTTACCGCTGGAAAAGGCGAGACGGCATTATATTAAGCGAGACAAAGGCTTGGAACGATCATGGAAGTAACTGAACAGACCGCCGAAGGGCTTGAGCGCAAGTTCACGGTCAAAGTGCCGGCGGCGGAATTGAGCGCCAAGCTCGACGAGCGTCTCGCTGACATCAAGGGAAAGGTGAACCTGAAAGGGTTCCGCAAGGGCAAGGCGCCGTTGTCCTTCCTGAAGAAGATGTACGGCAAAGGAATCATGAGCGAGATCGTTCAGGAAGTGATCAATGAAACCTCGTTCAAGGCGTTCACTGATCGCGACCTCAAGCCGGCGACTCAGCCGCATCCGCATTTCCATGGCGACATGGACAAGGTGATCGACGGCGACGCGGACCTTGAATATGACGTCCATGCCGAAATCCTCCCGGAATTCGAACCGATGGACACCGCGGGGCTGAAGCTCACGCGCCCGGTCGCCGACGTCGCCGACAGCGAAATCGACGAAGCGCTCAAGCGTATCGCCGATCAGAACCGCGAATATGAAGCGCGCAAGAAATCGGAAAAGGCCGTGGAAGGCGACATGGTCGTCATCGATTTCGTCGGCCGGATTGACGATGTCGAATTCGACGGCGGCAAGGGCGAGGGCCATCAGCTCGTGCTCGGATCGAATTCGTTCATTCCGGGTTTTGAAGACCAGCTTGTCGGCGCCAAGTCCGGCGCCGATATCGACGTCAAAGTAACGTTCCCTGAAGGCTACACCGCAGAGCTTGCCGGCAAGGACGCCGTGTTCGCCGTGCATGTGCATGAGGTGAAGGCGCCGGGCGAGACCGCCATTGACGATGAACTCGCCAAGAAGCTCGGCCTTGAAAGCCTTGAGGATCTGAAGACGCGTCTTAAGGAGCGTTTTGAATCCGACTACAAACAATTGTCGCGCAATCACGTCAAACGCGCGCTGCTCGACAAGCTCGACGACAAGCATTCGTTTGAATTGCCCAAGTCCATGGTCGATCAGGAATTCAATCAGATCTGGGCGCAGGTCGAAAACGCCGAACGCGATGAAGAAGACAAGGACAAGTCGGACGAGGAGTTGAAGGAAGACTATCGCAAGATCGCCGAACGCCGCGTCCGCCTTGGTCTCGTGCTGGCGGAGATTGGCCGCCGCGCCGATGTGAAAGTCCCCAACGAGCAATTGCAGCGCGCCATCCAGGAACAGGCGATGCGTGACGCGCAGATGATGGCGATGCAGGGCCAGAACGTCTCGCCGCAGGAAATTTTGAAATTCTATCAGCAGAACCCGAATGCGGTGGCTCAGATCCGCGCCCCGCTGTTTGAGGAGCGTGTGGTCGATTTCATCCTCGAAAAGGCTGAAATCACCGACAAGAAAGTCTCAAAAGAGGACCTTGAGAAGGACCCTGACGAGGATTTGGGCGCTGAGGCCTGAGATCGGGCGCCAGGCCGGCGCCGAAACGGGCCTTGCCCGGCAATGAATTCTGGCGGGGGCGGGCGTAATCGGCGTCCGCCCTTGCTTTTTCAGGGAAATAACCCTCGCTTAAATGCTGCGCATTAATGTGATCGCAGCGTCGTTTCCGGCGGGTTTTATGCCGGTGACGGCAACACCATATTAACCGAATTCGCTCGACAACGGGCGAACGCCAAGACCACTCGCGGGCCGGATGTCCACCAGGAAGACGCCCTGAAAGACAAGAGAGATAGATGAAAGACCCCCACGACATATTCATGAATACCCTGGTGCCGATGGTCGTCGAGCAATCGAGCCGCGGCGAGCGGGCCTATGACATCTATTCGCGACTCTTGAAGGAGCGGATCATTTTCCTCTCAGGGCCGGTGCACGATCAGGTTTCGACCCTGATTGTGGCGCAATTGCTGTTCCTTGAGGCCGAAAACCCGAAAAAAGAGATTTCCTTCTATATCAACTCGCCGGGCGGGTCGGTTTCCGCCGGCCTCGCGATGTATGACACCATGCGCTACATCCGTCCGGCGGTGTCGACGATGTGCATCGGCATGGCGGCGTCAATGGGTTCGCTGTTGTTAACCGCCGGCGAAAAGGGCATGCGCTATTCGCTGCCGAATTCGCGGATCATGGTCCACCAGCCATCAGGCGGTTTTCAGGGACAGGCGTCCGATATCGAGCGCCACGCCCAGGATATCATCAAGATGAAGCGCCGCCTGAACGAGATTTACGTCGAACAAACCGGCCAACCCTATGAAGTCATTGAAAAAACCCTTGATCGCGACCATTTCATGTCGCCAGAGGAAGGGGTGGAGTTCGGGCTGATCGACAAGGTTCTTGAGAACCGGGCGGGCGCCGAGAGTTAACCAAAAAAAGCCTTTGCCGCCATGGAAATAGCGGCTTGATTGCCTTATTGCGGTTGTGATCGAATGATACAAATACGATTTGCAGGGTTAAAATCGCGGAGGCTGGCGCAAATCGTGCAGCGTTCGGGTCATCGGGTGAAATATTTGCCCAGGGCAAGGCCTGCGCCAGGCCGGCGTCTCGGGGAACCGGGGCTCCTCAAGGGAGTAGTATAGCGTGAGCAAGGTTGGCGGAAAAAGCGGCGGTGAAGGCAAGAACACCCTTTACTGCTCGTTTTGCGGGAAGAGTCAGCACGAAGTCCGCAAGCTGATTGCGGGCCCGACGGTTTTCATCTGCGATGAATGCGTCGAATTGTGCATGGACATCATTCGCGAGGAATCCAAGTCCTCGCTGGTGAAAGCCGGCGAAGGCGTTCCGAGCCCGCAGCACATTCAAAAAGTTCTCGACGACTATGTGATCGGCCAGAAATACGCCAAGCGTGTTTTGTCGGTGGCGGTGCATAACCACTACAAGCGCCTTAATCACGCGACCAAGAATAACGACGTCGAACTCGCCAAGTCGAACATCCTGCTGATCGGGCCAACCGGTTCGGGCAAGACGCTTCTGGCGCAGACGCTGGCGCGTATTCTCGACGTGCCGTTCACCATGGCCGATGCGACGACGCTCACCGAAGCGGGCTATGTCGGCGAAGACGTTGAAAACATCATTTTGAAGCTGCTGCAATCGGCTGACTATAACGTCGAGCGCGCGCAGCGCGGCATCGTCTACATTGACGAAGTCGACAAGATTTCGCGCAAGTCCGACAACCCGTCGATCACCCGCGACGTGTCGGGCGAAGGCGTTCAGCAGGCGCTGTTGAAAATCATGGAAGGCACCGTCGCCTCCGTGCCGCCGCAGGGCGGGCGCAAGCATCCGCAGCAGGAATTCCTGCAGGTCGACACCACCAATATCCTGTTCATCGTCGGCGGCGCGTTCGCCGGTCTTGAAAAAGTCATCGCCAATCGCGGTCAGGGCTCGTCGATCGGCTTCGGCGCCGAAGTGAAAAGCCCTGATGATCGCCGTGTCGGCGAAATCCTCAGCGAGGTCGAACCGGAAGATCTTCTGAAATTCGGCCTGATCCCTGAATTCGTCGGTCGTCTGCCGGTGATCGCGACGCTTGAAGATCTCGACGAGGACGCCCTGGTGCAGATCCTGACCAGCCCGAAAAATGCGCTGATCAAGCAGTACCAGCGCCTGTTCGAGATGGAAGACGTCAAGTTGACCTTCACCGACGACGCCAAGGCGGCGATCGCGAAAAAGGCCATCGCCCGCAAGACCGGCGCCCGCGGACTGCGCTCGATCATGGAGGGCATTCTCCTGGATTCGATGTTCGAGCTGCCCTCGCTTGAGGGGGTCGCCGAGGTCGTCGTCAATGGCGAAGTCGTCGAGGGCCGCGCCGCGCCGCTGCATATCTATGAAGACCGCCCGGGCAAGGATCTGGCTGAAGTCGACGCCAGCGCCTGATTGCCGAGCGCGAGAATTAAGGATTGATCAACGCCGCCCGGTCTCGGGCGGCGTTTTTCGTTGGTTTTCCCCGGTTCTCGCCTGTCGCGACATTGCGGGTTGAAAGCGGGCGGCGGAACGCCACATTATTAACGTCTCGCCGCCGCGTCGCGCATTGGGCCCGGCCAAGAAGGGGCGGACGCTTAAGGGTGCTGTTAAAGGCCCGAGTGTAAGGAATGTTGATGACTGAGATCGCCAAATATCCGGTTCTTCCGTTGCGGGATATCGTCGTGTTTCCGAACATGGTGATACCGCTGTTCGTCGGCCGCGAAAAATCCGTTCGCGCGCTTGAGCATGTGATGGAGAACGACAAGAAAATCCTGCTCGTCGCGCAGAAAGACGCCAGCGACAATGATCCGCCGGCAGAGGCGATCTACGATGTCGGCGTCATCGCGTCGGTCTTGCAATTGCTGAAATTACCTGACGGCACGGTGAAAGTGCTGGTCGAAGGCGAAGAGCGCGCCAGGCTGGTGCGGTTCACCAGGCTTGACGATTATTTCGAAGCCGAAGCCACAATCGCGGAGGAAACCGAAGCGGCCGACGCCGAGCTGGAAGCGTTGTCGCGCTCGGTGATTTCGCAGTTTGAATCTTACGTGAAGCTCAACAAGCGCGTGCCGCCGGAAGTGATCGTTTCGATCAACTCCATCGACGACGCCGCACAGCTTGCCGACACCGTCGCCTCGCACCTCAACATCAAGATTTCGGAAAAGCAGGAACTGCTTGAGATTTTTGACGTCGGTGATCGCCTTGAGCGTGTTTACGCGCTGATGGAAGGCGAGATGAGCGTTTTGCAGGTCGAGAAAAAAATCCGCAACCGCGTCAAGCGGCAGATGGAAAAGACCCAGCGCGAATATTACCTCAACGAGCAGATGAAAGCGATCCAGAAGGAGCTTGGCGAGTCCGATGACGGGCGCGACGAGCTTTCCGAACTGGAAGACAAGATCAAGAAAACCAAGCTGTCGAAAGAAGCGCGAACCAAGGCCGATGCGGAGCTGAAAAAGCTGCGCCAGATGTCGCCGATGTCGGCGGAATCGACCGTCGTGCGCAATTATCTCGACTGGCTGTTGTCGATCCCGTGGAGCAATCGCTCAAAAACCAAGAACGATCTCGACAAGGCGCAGGATATTCTCGATACTGATCATTACGGCCTTGAGAAAGTCAAGGAGCGCATCCTTGAATATCTTGCCGTGCAAAAACGCATGGGCACGATGAAAGGGCCGATCCTTTGCCTCGTCGGCCCGCCCGGCGTCGGCAAAACCTCGCTCGGCAAGTCCATCGCCAATGCAACCGGGCGCGAGTTCGTTCGCGTGTCGCTTGGCGGCGTGCGCGACGAAGCCGAAATTCGCGGCCACCGGCGCACTTACATTGGCTCGATGCCCGGCAAGATCATCCAGTCGATGAAAAAGGCCAAGAAGTCGAACCCCTTGTTCCTTCTCGATGAGATCGACAAGATGGGCCAGGATTTCCGCGGCGACCCGTCATCGGCGCTGCTTGAGGTGCTGGACCCGGAACAGAACTCGACCTTCGCGGATCATTATCTTGAAGTCGATTACGACCTTTCCGACGTGATGTTCATCACCACGGCGAACAGCCTCAACATGCCCCAGCCCTTGCTGGACCGCATGGAGATTATTCGCATCCCCGGATATACCGAGGATGAAAAGCGTGAAATCGCCTTGCGTCACCTCATTCCGAAACAGAAGAAAGACCACGGTCTTACTGACAAGGAATGGATCGTCACCGAAGACGGCCTGACCGAGCTTATTCGCCGCTATACCCGCGAGGCGGGCGTGCGAAACCTTGAGCGAGAGCTGGCGCGCCTTGCGCGCAAGGCGGTCCGCGAGCTTGAAACCGGCAAGACCAAGTCGGTCAAGATTACGGCCAAAAACCTTGCCGACTTCGCCGGCGTGCCGAAATATCGCTATGGCGAGGTCGAGGGCGAAGACCAGATCGGCATCGTAACCGGCCTTGCCTGGACGTCGGTCGGCGGCGACATCCTCACCATCGAAGCGGTGAAGATGCCCGGCAAGGGCCGCATGACGCCGACAGGCAATCTGAAAGACGTCATGAAGGAATCGGTATCCGCGGCCTCGTCCTATGTGCGCAGCCGCGCCACCGAGTTCGGCATCGAGCCGCCGGTCTTTGAAAAGACCGACATTCACATCCACGTGCCGGAAGGCGCGACGCCGAAAGACGGCCCGTCCGCTGGCGTCGCCATGGCGACTGCGATCGTCTCGGTGCTGACCGGCGTGCCGGTGCATAAAGATATCGCCATGACCGGCGAAATCTCGCTGCGCGGGCGAGTGCTTGCGATTGGCGGGCTGAAAGAAAAGCTGCTGGCGGCGCTGCGCGCCGGCATCAAGACCGTGTTGATCCCGCAGGAGAATGAAAAAGACCTGGCGGAGATCCCCGACAACGTAAAATCGGGACTGAAGATCATCCCGGTTTCAAGGGTTGAAGACGTGTTGTCTCACGCCTTGACGCGCAAGCTCTCGCCGATTGTGTGGGAGGAGCCGGCGGCGACCCCGCCGGCGACAGGCGCTGACAAGAGCGAACCTGTCGTCACCCATTAAAATGAAAACGGCGCCCCAAGGGGCGCCGTTTTTCGTTTCGGTTATGATCGCCGGTGATCCGGCGCCGGCTTATTGCGTCAGCTCATCGTGACGATCGCCGCCGGTACGGCGATGGCGATGGCGAGTGCTGAAACCGCGACATAGAAAGCGATGGATTTGACCGTCGCCATGTCAAAGCCGTGATCGGCGCTTTGGGGCCGGGAAAAGGTGATCGTGGCCATAATGTACGCTCCCAACTTTTGGGGACTTGGCCTCAGGCGTTACGCCATCGACTGTCATCCGCTGTTTGTCACCCGCGTGTGACAAAACTGTCATTGATATGTCATATAGCGCAAATATTGCGCAAGCGCAAGGGGTGCGCAAAATAAAATTACGACCATGGAATCAGTCTGTTAACAATTGGAAACACCGGTTTTCACCTGCGGCGCTGCGGCTGTTCCAGGGGGCTTACCTTCACAAAAGTCTTTGCCTAAAACCCGAATATGACACCGCCAAACGAGACCGTTGTGACCGCCGCCGAGGATTGCCGCCGGATGGAGGAGGTCCGCCACGAAATCGACCGTCTCGACCGGATGCTGGTGCGCCTCCTGGCCGAGCGGCAGGGCTATATCGAGGCGGCCGCGCGCATCAAACCCCGCCAGGACGAGGTGCGGCTTGAATGGCGTATCGAGGATGTGGTGGCCAAAGTGCTGGCCACGTGCGAGGCGGCGGGGCTGTCAAAACGAATCGCCGAGCCGGTCTGGCGCGAATTGATCGACCGGTGCATCGAGCATGAGCATGAAAAATGGCGGTTGTTTCATAATCAAAACGAAAAATAATAAACCTTTAGATTCAAGGTCTTAACGCGCTCGAATCAGGCAAATCCCTTACTTTTCGCGGGTTTTCCTTTGCCGGGCGCCGCGTGGCGCGCGATACTCGCGCCAGTATTTCAGTCGAAATATCCGGGACACCAAAGGAAAGGGTGGAGGTATGAACAAGAATGAATTCGTAGATCGCGTCGCCGATCTCGCCGGGATGAGCAAAGCGGAATCGACCAGAGCCGTTGACGCTGTTTTTGACGCCATCACATCCGCGCTCAAGCGTGGCGACGATGTGCGCCTTGTGGGCTTCGGCACGTTCAGCGCGTCGCAGCGCAAGCAGCGGGAAGGGCGCAATCCGCGCACGGGCGAGACCATCACCATCCCGGCGTCGATTCATCCCAAATTCACCGCCGGCAAGGGCCTGAAAGACGCCCTGAACTAGGATTTCTCAACTCCATGAGAATCAAGGGGCCCCGTACGCAAGCGCGGGGCCTTTTTTATTTTACCGGCCTCATTAATCACGGCCCCAATTTTCATCCTCGGCGGCCTTGCCGCGGGCGCGCGCAACCGCTACCAAACGCGCCTTCCAGAGCCTGTTGCAGGAAAAGTGGCTCGCCGGTTTTCCGGTTCGCAATGGGTTCCGGCAAGTTTTACGAGCCGACGATTAAATCGCGCGCAGCGTATTCGGCTCCGAAGGGCGGTTAGCTCAGCTGGTAGAGCGGCTGGTTTACACCCAGTAGGTCGGCGGTTCGAACCCGTCACCGCCCACCATTTACGGCTCACAATCATGACGAGCGCCTTGCGGTGCGAACGGCGTGACGACAGTCAGCACAAAATGTGCACGGACGAATTCTTCGCCCGGCGTATCCACACATTGCGGCATCGGTGTACCCGATCTCCCGCAATGGCGCTCTTCCAAACAGGCTCTGCAAAATGCAATTCACGCCTCGCCGAAACGGGTGCAGTATTCAAGCAAGGTCAATGAACACAATAGCGAGGAAACCGATGGTGATCGAGCACGGGCATTTCATCAACGCAAAATACGTAGCAGGAACCTCCGGCCGGTTTGGCGATATTTACAATCCCACCACCGGCGAGGTTCAGGGCAAGGTTGCGCTGGCGAGCGTTGCGGAGATGACTGCGGCCGTCGATGCGGCGGAAAAGGCGTTCCCCGGCTGGGCGGCGACAAACCCCCAGCGCCGCGCGCGGGTGATGTTCCGTTTCAAGGAACTCGTCGAAAAGGATATGGAAAATCTGGCGAAGATGATTTCGTCAGAGCACGGTAAAACCCTGCCTGATGCGCGAGGCGACGTGCAGCGCGGGCTTGAGGTTGTTGAATTCGCCTGCGGCATCCCGCATCTGCAAAAGGGCGAATACACCGAAGCCGCCGGGCCGGGGATCGACGTCTATTCGATGCGCCAGCCGCTGGGCGTCGTCGCCGGCGTCACGCCGTTCAATTTCCCCGCAATGATACCGATGTGGATGTATGCGGTCGCGATCGCGTGCGGCAACACGTTCATCAACAAGCCGTCGGAAAAAGACCCGTCGGCGCCGTTGCGCCTTGCGGAACTGATGATGGAGGCCGGCGCGCCGGATGGCGTGCTCAATGTCGTCAATGGCGACAAGCAGGCGGTGGACGCCATCATCGAAGATCCGCGCATCAAAGCGATCAGCTTTGTCGGTTCGTCGGATATCGCCGAATATATATACGCAAACGGCGCAGCCCGCGGCAAACGCGTGCAGGCGTTTGGCGGCGCGAAAAACCACATTGTCATCCTGCCCGATGCGGATATGGAGAACGTCGTCAACAATCTGATCGGGTCTGCTTACGGCTCGGCGGGCGAACGCTGCATGGCGACGCCGGTGGCCGTTCCGGTTGGCGAGAAAACCGCCCAGACGCTGATTGAAATGCTGAAGCCCCGGGTGGAATCGCTGCGCATCGGCCCGTCAATGTCGGAAGATTCAGATCTTGGCCCGCTGGTGTCGGCGGCGCATCGCGCGCGGGTTGCGGACTATGTCCAGATGGCTGTCGATGAGGGGCAAAAGCTTATCGTCGATGGTCGCGATTTCAAATTGCAGGGTTATGAAAGCGGGTTTTTCCTTGGCGGCACGCTACTCGACCATGCAAAACCTGAGCATAAGTCGTGCAAGGATGAAATATTCGGACCTGTACTTCAGATCATGCGCGCGGACAACTTTGAAGAGGCGGTGGCGTTACCGTCGCAGCATCAATACGGCAATGGCGTTGCGATTTTCACCCGTAACGGTGCGGCGGCGCGGGAGTTTGCGCAAAAAGTCAATGTCGGCATGGTCGGCGTCAACGTGCCGATACCGGTGCCGGTCTCTTATCATACCTTTGGCGGCTGGAAGCGGTCAGGTTTTGGCGACACCAATCAGCACGGACCCGAGGGCGTAAGGTTCTGGACAAAGGTCAAGACCGTCACGCAACGCTGGCCGGAAGATGTTCAGGGTGCTGAATTCGTCATCCCGACAATGAAATAGCAGGGCGTTGAGCGAGAGATCGCATCGCGTACGCGAAAGGAGGTTTCGCCATGCCGAAAATCGCCTTTATCGGCCTTGGCAATATGGGCGGGCCAATGGCGGCGAACCTCGCCAAAGCAAGTCACGAGGTGACGGCGTTCGATCTATCCGCCGCCGCCGGCAAGAAGGCGGTTGCGGCGGGCTGTAAATTGGCGCCGGGCATTGCGGACGCGGTTCGCGACGCAGAGATCGTTGTGACGATGCTGCCCGCGGGCGAGCACGTCAAGGCGGTGTATCTGGGCGATGACGGGGTGATCGCAAACGCCGCCAGGGGCGCGTTGCTGATCGATTCCTCCACCATCGACGTCGCCACTACTCGCGATGTTTCAAAAGCCGCCGCCGAGCGCGGGTTCGACATGCTCGATGCGCCGGTTTCCGGCGGCGTCGGCGGCGCGAGCGCCGGCACGCTGACGTTCATGGTCGGCGGGGCGCCGGCGGCGTTTGCGCGCGCGCGGCCGATCCTTGAAAAGATGGGCAAGAACATTTTCCACGCTGGCGCCGCCGGCAATGGCCAGGTCGCCAAGATCGCCAACAACATGCTGCTCGGCGTGACGATGATCGCCACCTGCGAAGCGTTCAACCTTGCGGAGAAACTGGGCCTCGACGCGCAGACGTTTTTCGACATTTCCTCAACGGCGTCCGGCCAGTCATGGTCGATGACCAGCTATTGCCCGGCGCCGGGGCCGGTGCCGGCTGCGCCGTCCAACAAGGCGTATGCGCCGGGCTTCACGGCGGCGATGATGCTAAAAGACATGCGTCTTGCGCAGGACGCGGCCCATTCGGCGCGCGCCGCGACGCCGCTCGGGGCGCAGGCCGAAGCGCTCTACGCATTGATGGAGGCGTCGGGGAAGGATGATCTCGACTTTTCCGGCGTGATGAAGCTGATCAAGGACGAGCTTTAGAACGTGCAACCCCGGCCGCCAGCCGGTGAACGGTTCCCGTCCGGCGGCGAAAGGCTTCATCCGTCGCGCCTAAACGGCTAAGACACCCTTTCCTAGGCGGTAAGAGGGTGATGAGCGCAGTGGGCGAGACGACGACAATGGTGATTATCGGGGCCGGCCAGGCCGGTGTGCAGGCGGTGCAGAGCCTGCGTCAGGCCGGGTATGACGGTCGTATCATCATGTTCGGCGATGAGGCCGCGCCGCCCTATCAGCGCCCGCCATTATCCAAGGCCTATCTTCAGGGCGAGCTTGCCGCCGAACGGCTGTATCTGAAACCACCGGCGTTTTACGAAAAACAGGCCATCGATTTGCGGCTGAATGTTCGCGTCACGGCGATCGACCGCCGCGCGAAAACGGTGACGACGGAAACTGGCGATGTGATCTCTTACGACAAGCTGCTGCTTGCGACCGGCGCGCCGCCGCGTCGATTGACGGTGGCCGGCGCTGAGCTTGCCGGCGTGCATTATCTGCGCACCTGCGCTGACAGTGATGCGCTGCGCCCCGTGCTTGCGGACGGCGGCAGGATTGTCATCGTCGGCGCCGGCTATATCGGGCTTGAGGTGGCGGCCTCTGCGCGCAAGGCCGGGCTCGACGTCACCGTGCTGGAGATGGCCGACCGGGTGCTGGCGCGCGTTGCCGGCGAGGAGATATCAGCCTTCTTTGACGGCCTGCATCGCGCCCACGGCGTTGATTTGCGCCTTGGCGCCGCGCTGGATCATTTCGAGGGTGAGGGGGCGGTCGCCGCGGCGGTGTTGACTTCCGGAGAGAAAATCGCCTGCAAGGCCGTGCTCGTCGGCATCGGCGCCGCGCCGGCGATTTCATTGGCTGAGGTCGCCGGCCTTGATATTGATAATGGTGTGTGGGCGGACGAGTTCGCGCGCACGAGCGATCCGTTCATCTGGGCGGCGGGCGACTGCGCCAGCCATCCGTCGCAATTGTATGGACGGCGCATCCGTCTGGAATCGGTGCCAAACGCCATCGAACAGGCCAAGGTCGCCGGCGCCAACATGGCTGGCGACGACAAAGTCTATGACGCCGTTCCGTGGTTCTGGTCGGATCAGTATGACGTAAAACTCCAGACCGTCGGGGTATCGCAAGGCGCGAATGAAACCGTCGTGCGCGGCGCCCCGTCCGATCATAAATTTTCAATCTGGTATTTTGGCGACGGCCGGTTGCTGGCGGTCGATGCGATCAATGACCCGGCGGCGTTCGCCTTTTCCAAGCGGTTGATCGGCTCGTCCGCAATCGACAGGCAACAGCTTGCCGATACCAATGTCGACTTGAAAACTTTGCTTTCCTGATCTGGCAGTGAGTAACAAATATTCCGGCGAGGGCCGACGTGACCACCAGTAAACGCCCCCCATCCATGCCACCATCCGGCGATTGGCGCGACGACTATCGCGCCGCCGTCATTACGCCTGAAAAACTGCTTCACAGGCTGGAACTAAAGCCTGAAGACTTGCCGTACCGCATCGACGCGCAATCGCCATTTCCGCTCAAGGCGCCGCCGCATTTCGTCTCGCTGATGGAAAAGGGAAACCCAAACGACCCGCTATTGCTTCAGGTCCTCTCGCGCCTCGTGGAGCGCGATGCCGCACCCGGCTTTGTCGGCGACCCGGTGGAGGAGGCCGGCAAGTATCGCAGCACAGGATTATTGCAAAAATACGCCGGTCGCGCATTGTTGGTCACAACTGGCGTTTGCGCCGTTCACTGCCGCTATTGTTTTCGCCGGCATTACGACTACGAGGAAAATCAGGCGATTTCGGCGCCCGCCTTGTCGGCCGCGTTCGACGTTTTATCGGGTGACGACACGGTGCGCGAGCTTATCCTCAGCGGCGGGGACCCGCTTTCACTTTCCGACGAGAAGCTTGGTGAAATCATCGCACGCGTGGAGGAAATTCCCCATATCGCGATCATCCGCATTCATACCCGCACAATAACGACCGTACCGTCGAGAGTCACCGCAAAGCTGCTCGATCGTATACGCGCCGAGGCCAAGAAAATTGTCATTGTGACCCACACGAACCATCCAAATGAGATCGATGACGGGGTGCGGCGTGCACTCGGCGCGGTAAAGTCTGCGGGCGCCGTGTTGCTCAACCAGGCGGTGTTGTTGCGCGGCGTTAATGATGACAGCTCGGTTCTCGAACATCATTGCTGGCGCCTGTTCGATGCGGGGGTAGCGCCCTATTACGTGCACCTGCTCGATCCGGTCGACGGCGCCGGTCATTTTGACGTGCCGACAAACATCGCCGCGACGCTAGAGGCTGCACTCAGAAAAAATCTGCCCGGTTACCTCATGCCGAGGTTTGTAAAGGAAATTCCCGGCGCGCCATTCAAAACGCCGCTGTCGAGCTTTCTTTGACGCCGGCGGCGATCCGCTAATCCTTTACGGTATCGCGGTCTGCTGGTTTCGATTTTACGTTTGGCGGCGGCGTTCTGCGCCATGCGGCGCCATATCGCGCCTTCGTGAACTCGGTTTGGCGACGGAATCGTAAGTGGTTTGGCGTTTAATGTGGCGACGGGTATGTCTGGCCCGTAAACTCGCCTTCCGGGCGCGCTATCGGGGCGGCGTCGCCAGTCATTTTGTACAGGTATTAGGAATTATTAATGGCTTTCCCACGCGTGTTCGTCGCCGGCGCTGTTCTCGGCCTTCTCCTCGGCGGGGCGGCGGTATGGCTGTCGTCCGGCGGTTCAGACGCCGGAAGCAAGATGCGCGCGCAAGGCGCAGGGGGCGCCGCCGGCTTTTCTCGTGGCGCGATGACGCCGGCGGTGACGACCGCGGCGGTAGAGGAAGCAACAATCGGCCGCACGATTGATGCGGTCGGCTCGGGGCGCGCGGTAAAAAGCGTCACCCTTGTTTCCGAAGCCACGGGCCTTGTTGAAGACGTCGCGCCAAGGGCCGGCGAGGCCGTCAGGGCCGGCGATGTCATCTTGAAGCTTGACGACGCCGAACAAAAAATCGCGGTCGCAAGAACGCGCGCACAATACCCTATCGCCAAAGCGAATTGGGATAGCTTCGCCGCGCTGTTCAAAGACGAATCCGCGTCCCGCCTGGAAGCTGATACGGCGTTCAATCAATACAAGGCGGCGGAAGCTGATCTGAAAAGCGCCGAGTTCGCGCTGAAGCAACGGACCATTCGTGCGCCCTTTGACGGCGTTGTCGGCTTAACGGATATCGAGGCTGGCGATTACGTTCGCGCCGGCGATATTGTGACGACGATTGACGATTTGTCTTCGCTGATTATCGAATTCGCCGTTCCACAGGAAGAAGCTGCTGATGTGGAAATCGGACAGCCGGTGACGGCGACTCTTGCGGGCGGTTCTGGAAAGCGAATGGAGGGCGCGGTCAGCGCAATTGACAGTCGCGTTGATCTTGCCTCCCGAACGTTGAGGATCGAAGCCACGTTCGAAAATCACGGCGGCGCGCTCATTCCGGGCGCGACCTATGCCGTTTCGACGACAAATGCCGGCTCGGCGGCGCTGTCAGTGCCTGGGCTAACGGTTCAATGGGACAGGACCGGCGCATTCGTCTGGAAAATTCAGCCAGACGGCGCCGCCGTTCGCGTCGGCGTTACGGTGTTGCAGCGGCGCGACGAAACCGCGCTCGTCTCCGGCGATCTGGCCGCCGGCGACATCGTGATTGTCGAGGGCGCAGACAGGATTCGTCCCGGCATGAGCTTTCCGCCGACGGGCGTCAGCGCCAGCGGGGTCGCTTCGGTCAGCGCGGGCATGCAATAGCCATGGCCGCCCCGCACGATCACACGAATGACGGCGGTCCTGTTGCGCGCGGCGGCTTTGTCGCTGCGTTCATCCGTCGGCCGATCCTGTCCACCGTTGTGAATCTGCTTGTCGTGATCGCCGGCGCGGCGGCTCTGTTCGGCGTGGAAGTACGGGAACTGCCCGATGTTGATACGCCCGTCGTGACGATTGATACGCGCTATCCCGGCGCCACGCCGGAATCGATTGATGCGGAAGTCACTTCGGTCATTGAAAGCGCTGTCGCACAGGTCGATGGCGTCACCTCGATATCCTCCTCATCGACGCGCGACCGTAGCAGAATCGTTGCGGAATTCTCGCCGCGTGTTGATATCAATATCGCCGCGACCGATGTGAAAAACGCGGTATCGTCAGTTTCGCGCCGCCTGCCGGACGATGTGGAGGATCCGACAGTCGTGAAGGCTGATAACGATGCTTCGCCCATCATGCGCCTTTCTGTTGCGGCGCGCGAACTCTCGCCGGCCGATCTCGCCGACCTCGTGGAAGACGTCATTGCGCCGCGGTTGCAGGCTGTTGAAGGCGTTGCTGAAGCGCAAGTCTATGGCGACCGCAAACGCGCGATCCGGGTGCGAATCATGCCGACGTCGCTTGCGGCGCGCGGGTTCTCCGTAGATGACGTCGCGGGCCTTGTCGCCACA
This sequence comes from Parvularculaceae bacterium, assembly GCA_041398145.1. Taxonomy (GTDB): domain Bacteria; phylum Pseudomonadota; class Alphaproteobacteria; order Caulobacterales; family Parvularculaceae; genus Amphiplicatus. The sequence goes on from JAWKVF010000001.1 coordinate 566,601, forward strand.
GCGTCGACAACAGCGTCCGCCGGGCGGTTGCGAAACGCGTCACAGGAAATCCTGATACGCGCCGAAACACCAGCGACCAGCCCTGAGGAAATTGGCGCCTTGCGCCTTGATGACAAGACGCGGCTCGCTGATGTCGCGCTCGTCGAATGGTCGTACGAAGACGATACGACATCGGCGCGTGTCGACGGCGACCCGGGCGTCGGCATCGGAATCTTGCGACAGGCCCAGTCCAATACGGTTGCGGTGTCGCAAGGCGTGCGCAAGGCGGTAGAGGATCTTAATCGCAGCCTGCCCGTGGGCGTGACTGTCAGCGTGACGAGCGACGATTCAATATTTATCGAGCGTTCGATCGAAGAGGTGGTCGGCAGCCTCGGCGCCGCCACGGTAATCGTCATCATTGTGATTTTTCTGTTCCTGCGATCCTGGCGGGCGACGATTATTCCGGCGGTGTCTATTCCGGTCTCTCTGTTCGGCACTGTCGCCGCAATATATCTTGCCGGGTTTTCGATAAACCTTCTGACCTTGCTCGCCCTTGTCATGGCGACGGGGCTGGTCGTCGATGATGCGATCGTCGTTACCGAGAATATTGAACGCTGGAAATCGCGGGGCGCCGGCAAGCGGGCCGCCGCAGTTCTTGGCACACAGGAAATCGTGTTTGCGGTGCTGGCGACGACGGCGACGCTGGCGGCGGTGTTCGTGCCGATTTCGTTCCTGCCGGGTCAGGCGGGGCAGTTGTTCTCTGAGTTTGGTTTTGTTCTCGCTTTTGCCGTCCTGGCGTCGTCGCTGGTTGCGCTGACACTGTGCCCCGTCTTGTCGATCCGGTTCGGACGGGAGGCGCCGCCGGCAAGCGCGGCCAGCTCTTCCGCCGCTCCGCGGTCCGCCGCCGCGAGGTTGTATCGACGGTTTTTGTCATTTCTGTTGACGCGCCCGATCATTCCGGCCGTCGCCTCGGTTTTATTCGCTCTCGGCGGATGGGCGGCTTACCAGAACCTGCCGCGGGAATTGACGCCGACAGAAGATCGCGGCCGCGTTTTCATGATGGTGAGCGGACAGGAAGGCGCGACGTTCGCTTTCGTCGATGACAAGGTCCGGATTGTCGAAGAGACGCTCGAAGGCCTCGTTGAGCAGGGTGTCAGCGAACGAGTGATTTCGATCAACGGCCTTGGCGGCGGAAATCGCGCATTTGTTCTTGTTCAGTTGAAAGACTGGGACGACAGGAAGGTGACCCAGCAGCAGATTGAATCGCAGATAAGGCCGATGCTCTCAAAGATCCCCGGCGTGACGGCGATAATACGAAGCGGCAACAGTCTCGGCATCCGCGGCGGCGGGCAGGGGTTGCAGTTTGCCGTGCTCGGCGATGATTATGCGCTTACGGCCGATGCGGCGGAAAAGCTCGCCGGCGAGCTTCAGAACAATCCGCTGTTCACCGATGTGCGGTCGAATTTCCGCTTTTCCCGGCCGCAAATCACGGTCGCGGTCGACAGGGAGGCCGCGGCCTTGCTCGGCGTGCCGGTCGCCGCGGTGACCACGACTCTTGCGGCGATGTCAGATGAATTTCGCGCGGCGGAAATTTTCGTCGGCGACAACATTATCAATGTCTATCTCACGGCCGGCGGAGAACCGGTCAACGATCCGACAGATCTGTCAAACTTGTTTGTAAAGACGCGCACGGGCGTTTTTGTTCCGTTGACCTCAATCGCGACCGTGACCGAATCCCCGATCGCGTCGACACTGTCGCGCGAACAGCGCCGCCGCGCCGTCCCTGTCACGGCGACGCTGGCGGATGGTGTGCGCCTTGGCGACGCCGTTGCTGCGATGCGTACCACCGCAGCCTCATCTCTTGATGGATCAATGTCGACGGTTTTGCTTGGTGAAGCGAAAATTCTTCAGCAATCGACAGATTCCACCCTGATCGTATTCGCGTTTGCCGGATTGATCGTGCTTCTTGTGCTCGCAGCGCAATTCGAGAGTTTTATTTCAGCTTTCGTCATTATGCTGACAGTGCCGTTTGGTCTCGCCGCCGCCGTCTTCGCAATCCAGTTGACCGGCGGATCGCTCAATTATTACAGCCAGATCGGATTGGTCCTGCTGATCGGCATTATGGCGAAGAACGGCATTTTGATTGTCGAGTTCGCCAACAAGCGGCGCGACGAGGGGATGAGCGTCAAAGACGCCGTTCTCGACGCGTCGATGACACGCCTGCGGCCGGTTCTGATGACCGCGATCTCGACCCTGCTGGGCGGCTTGCCGCTGATATTAGGGTCCGGCGCCGGCGCGGAATCGCGCGCCGCGCTCGGCTGGGTGGTGTTTGGCGGGTTGGGCTTTGCAACGTTGTTCACGTTGTTCCTCACGCCGGTGACGTTCCTTGCGCTGGCGCGCTTCGCCAGGCCGCGCGCGAGCGAGGCGAGCCGGCTGGCTGAGGAACTCGCAGCGGCGCCAAGGCGCGCTGAGGTCTGACGTCTGCAACCGGATGACGCGCCCGTCGCTTCGCCCGGCAAACAGTAGACATTTTCTGAAGCGCCAACTCGCTGTTTTACCTGTCAAAACAGCCGTGTTGAATGGTGCCAGAAGAGGCGTCGAAATTGCGCTCTAAAGGTTTGAAATTACTAGGAAAAATTCAGTCAATTTTTGACGGTACCAACAAAAGTACCAACAAATAACTTCGTCACCAAAATTATTTGTCTCGATCAGCGGGGCGCCAACTTCGCTACTTTGGGATCATAGCGAAAATTTGAAATCGAACCATCCTTTATCCGCGCGACGGCCTCGTCGATGGCGGCGAAGGGGACCAGGAACCACTCGCGCGGGGCGACCGGATTTCCGAAGCGGTCCTTGATTTCGATGTCGAGGCGAGCGGGGTCGAAAATGCGATGGATCAGATTTTCCAGTTTCGTGCGGTTGGTGTTGTAGAGCTCATAGGTCGCGACCACCTCAACATCTGCAAGCAAGAACGTCGCGTCGATTTTTGCATTGGCGATTCGGCGATCCACCTTGCCGCTTGTCACGCCGATCTTGTGAAGCACTTCGCGGTGTTCCTTCACGATTGGCAGGTCAGATTTGCTTCGTAGGACGTATATCGTTCCGCTGGCCTCATCGCCGTCGGAAGCCTCGCTGGAAAACAAAGGTCCAGCGGCCGGGTCGGTGATGCGTCGCCCGTGGTTTTCAGGCTTGTAAAGTGCGCGCTGGAAAGAGCGGAGGAGGGAGCTGATTTCCGTGCCGTTATCGAAGATGACGCGCATGCGGCGGTTGATGCGCCCTTCAGTCGTCTCGAACTCTTTGCCAAATCCCTGAACATATGCCTTCTGCCCGCCAAGAATGAAAAACTGACCGGGCAGAATCTCCGCGTCGCGCTTGAACGGGCGGGTTTCGCGCAAGCCAGAGTCCAATTCATTCTGAACTTGTTCGAACAGCGGCTTGAACCGCTCAAAGTCTTCGCACTTTTGCCGATTGGCGATCTCTTCCGCAGCCTTCTTTTCAGCGCTTGAGCGTACATGGCGAAGTTCGGCGAGGTCCGTTTTTTCAACCTCGACACCAAGTTCGGCTAGTAACGCGTCGTCATTTATATCGTCATCAATCGACGCCGCAACCGGACCGCCCGCGCCAAGCAAACCGCCTTGGTCGATCGGTTCGAGAAGAGGTCTGAACTCTAAAAGCTCCCGCAATCGATCAAGGCGCACCGCGTAAAGGCGTTCAAAGATGTCCTTGTCTTCGCCGTGCTGCGGTGGACGACCCTTCTCCTCGACGAAGCGTTGGATTTCCTCGAACCCCGCGACGACCCGTTCTTCCTGAGGCGTTCTCGCAGAAGCCTTCTTGGTCTCGACCTCGACCCCGAGTTCAGCAAGCAGCGCATCATCCTCGTCGGTGAATTGCTTAGCCATCACGGGCCTCGGCCTTCATGCGGGCCAGATAGGCGACGCCCTCCGCCATGCGCTTTTCCCATGCATCGGGAGAGGTGATCGACGGCAGCCTGCCGCGCTCTTGTTTGAATTTCAGCGCTCGCTTGGCCAGGTCGCGCGCTTCTTCGGGCGTGAGCTGCACCTTCTTCGCAGAAATGATAGCGGCAACCTGTTTCAGGCTTTCCTCACTCATCGTCTTGGCGAGGATCGCATAGGCTTCACTGAACGGATTGATGCGGTCGATCAGGTCGATGTCGAGTTCGCGAACATCCATTGCGAACTTCCGTACACCATCGATCAGAGCCGTGTTGGCTTTGTCCTCGCCGTCATCGCCCCTGAGCGCCGCCTCTTTGGCCTTCTGGGTCAGATTGAGAGCGGCGATGGCGTGCTGGCGCACGGCTTCCTGATCTTCATTGTCCAGCTCAGGGTATTTATCCTTGATGATCTTGCCCATCCGAACCTGTGTCAGCTCTTCGGGGACAAGCTCTTCGTCGAACATGCCGCGCTCCACCGTAGGTTTGTCCTGCACGAACGCGGCAATTACTTCGTTCAGGTCTTCCTTACAGATGCGTGTCGCTTCCTCGCTCTTTGGCTCAATCAGACCTTTGATCTCGATCTGGAATTGGCCGCTCTCTTCGTTGAAGCCGACATTGCATTCGCCTTCCTTGTAGCCGCCTTCGCCATAGTCGAAGCCCTCGACAGGACCACTGTCAGGGCGCTTCGGGGTGAAGTTGAAACGAGGCGCGAGAACCTGTTCCATCAACAGGCTGGCGGCGATGGCCTTTAGTGTATCGTTGACGGCCTCGGTGACTGCATCTTCGGAGGCATCCGGTTCGGCAATCAGGTTTGTAAAGCGGGCGCGGCTCTTGCCCGGCGCATCACGTGTCGCCCGCCCGATGATCTGAACGATTTCGGTCAGGCTGGCGCGATAGCCCACCGTCAACGCATGTTCGCACCAGACCCAATCGAAACCCTCTTTGGCCATGCCAAGAGCGATGATGATGTCTACGTGGTCGCGGTTGTTCTTCTCGCGCGGGTCTTTCAGCGCCGCCGAAACCTTGTCGCGTTTGGCGGCTTCGTCATCGACCAGATCGGCAATCCGCAGAATGCGTCCGTCCGATGTCTTGACCAGTTGAAAGCCGGTCGCGGGGTCCGTGCCTTGCCAGTCGCCCAACTCATCGATGATGTGCTCGACTTCCCGATGCTTGTCCTTGGTGCTCTCGCGGGAATTGACACTCGGGATGTGGATGATGGTCTTCTCGTTCGGGTCGAGAACCTTGAGGATGTCATCCGCGTACGCGCCGGAGTAGAAGAAATAGCCGATGTCGAGTGATTTGAGATGTTTGTAGCCGTTCAGTTGCTCATAATAGGTATAGGTGACCGTATCGAACTTTGCTTCGTCCTGCGGCATGAGTACTGGTTCGGCGTCACCGCGAAAATATGAGCCCGTCATCGCGACGACATGCACCTTGTCGCGCGCGATAAGCTCTGCGAGCTGGCTTCCGAGTTTGTTTTCGGGATTGGCGGAAACATGATGAAACTCGTCGATAGCGACCAAACAATCGTCGAAAACCTCGATTCCATACCTCTCAACGGCGAAGCGAAAAGTGGCGTGGGTCGCGACCAGAATGCGATCCTCGCTTTCAAGGAACTTTGAAACGGCGCCCACCTTGCCTTCATCGCCGCCAGGCGCGTTGCAGAGATTCCATTTCGGCTCGACATGCCAGTCAGCCCAGAAACCGAATTTCGATAGCGGCCCGTCGGCGAAGCTCGACCCGATGGATTTTTCCGGAACCGTGATGATGGCCTTGCGCAAGCCCTGATTGTGCAGCTTGTCGAGCGCGATAAACATCAGTGCGCGGCTCTTGCCCGATGCTGGCGGGGACTTGATCAGCAAATATTGCTCACCGCGCTTGTTATAGGCGCGTTCCTGCATGGCGCGCATGCCAAGCTCGTTAGACTTGGTCGATGCTCCGGTCTGGGAATAGGTGACGGAAACGGAAGGGATTTCATTGATAGCGCCCATATCCTAAGCCTCAATGCTCTTACGGAAGTCACTCAGAAATTTTCCAATGCGCTCAAATTCATCAGAAAATTCATCTAACAGTTTTCGCATTGCGCTCGAAATTTGCTCGCTGTCATTCACATCGGACACCGACTTTGAATTGCCTTTGAAAAACTTTGAGTATAACGCACCATCACGCGTTGCATCAGCGCGAAATTGAATCTTCTGAGAATCCAGATTGCTTAGGCCTTCGATCAGCGCTTTCCGCAGTTGATAATTTTCGAGGGGTCCAACCTCGGCGTATAAAAAGATCTTTCCTTTTTCGGTGTCGGACGTGTTGAGTTGAAACCAACAAATCATTGGGTACCCCGCCCACCAACCTTCACACCCGGCCCACGGCGATTTTTGGCTCTCCGTATCCAGCGCCTCCCGCCATAATGTCGGTAAAAAACTCAACTGGAATTTGTTCTGTGCGAAAAATACAAGTTCTATCTCGTCAACAGAGAATGGTTTTCCATATTGCATATCCTGGCCAATAAGCGTCTCAGCGGCGAACGCAAACTCTGTACTCGCCCCGTGCTCTACAATAAAATCGATTACTCGCCGATGGGTACGATATAGTTGTTTGGCGAGTGCCTGCATGTTTTCTTTTGGTTTGCTCATTCCCGCCGCCTCTTCGATAATTTCAAGATAATGTTTGAGAAACAGACACACTTCGGCGCTCAAATTGTCACCGCGCAATTTGATATGGGAAGATAGAATTTCGGTGACGTCCCTATATCGAATGGTCGCATAAGAATCATCCTTGGGCTCTTCCTCGTGTAAGGTGAGAAAGATTCCCCGGCTATGCAGAACTTTCCCAGAGTCTTCCGCGTCTTTTTCTGCGCGTTCCCGGTATCGTTGCAATTGTCCGTCGTTCTGGCTGGAATGATATTTGTTCTCAATGACAAACGACCACGCATTGCGGGGACAATAGATAAATATATCGATGTTGTGCCGCTCGCGGCTTATTTGTGCGTCGCCAAGGTCGGCTTGGATGATTTCTAGCGCAGTGGGTGGAGAATGGTCCGTGCCTTTCAATGCAGCCGCCAGAAAGGACTTCAGAAAAATGTCGTTCAGTCCATGTGATTCATTTGGGTCAAGAAGCCAAGCGAGAATCGCCGAATGGCGAATCTCCATGTTCTCCATGCGCATGACCCTGATCGGATTGAAACGCTCTAAAAAGGATTCAATTTTTTCGAGTGCGTCATTGTTTATGAAAAGGTTTTCAAGCTCTGTGATATTTGGCGGGCCTTTGGATAGGTTTGTATCGGGCACCTTCACGCTCCGTTTTTCGGGTGGCGTTTAGCGCCATGCCCGGAGGGCGTCGGCTCGGACGAATATCGACCGTCTAATGACGACTGCAAGAGTGATTTTTCGGTCAACATCGACCAGCATTTCGCACGGTCCTTCAGTTCTGTCTCGGCGAGCCATGCCTGGTATGAAGCGATGTCATTCGTGGGGTCTTTAGATAGTTGCTCAAGGCAGGAGAGGCGAAACGCGATCACTGCGGAAGTTTCCTGAAACGGGCCAGGTTCATCACCCGCGCAGAAATAGATCGGCGATTCGAGGCCTGACCAGTCTTTCATTGTGCGGCCTTCTTGTTTTTGGGATCTGTCATCTTGGTGTAGAGTTCGAACAGCTTTTCCAATCGTTCCGTGTCATTCTTGAAGCGGCGACCGATGTAGATGCGTTCGAGCACTTCATCGTTGCGGTCGTGCGCAGCACGAAGGTCGTCGGGTAACTTATTTGGATCGTAGAGATCGGCGATGGTCGCGGGGAAATGCGCCTCGCGCGCCAGCAGGATGTCCTCGGCGCAGCGGGTCAAGTCGGCCTTATTTTTTTCGGTCAGGGTCGGAACGGGAAAGGTATTCCAGCCGAGGGTATTGGAATAGCGGAAATCGGTTTTCAGCTTACCACAGACCGTGGCGATCCAGACTAGATGCAGCTTCGAGGCGATCAGCGCCATGTTCCATAGCGGTGCGTCATACAAGGCGAAGCAAAGGTTCGTGATGGTAGATTTGCTGTCGATTAACCCGACAGGCAGAAAGTTTCGGTTCTCTGAGGACACACAAGGCATCGCAACGGTATGCATTTGGCCAATATTCATCTCACGCATCTGGTGCGCCCTCTTCGCCATCTCATTGGCACTCTTGTCACGGCTCGCGAGTCGCATAGCGCGCACGCCCTCAACGCGTCTCCTGAGTGCAGAGATGTTCATTGCCTCATCGAGGTGCCTATCCTCAATCCAGAGCACATACCTTTCCTGCCCGCGAATAAACTCAGCCGATCCATAGATGCGGCGGATGAAGCGGGCGCGTTGCTCGTCGCTCAACCCTAGCGCCATCACTTCGTCGGCACTCAGCAGCAGATTGCCCCCGTCCACGGGCTTATTGCCAAAGCTCATATCAGCCACACTGGTCAGGGGCTTGCTGGCCTTGGTGACAATCACATCCGGCGCAACCGCAAGGTAGGCGTTGATATTCTCGGCTTCTTTCAAAACTGTCTCACCGGTTTCATTCAGCGAGAAAAGCTGCCGGACCTGCCCAATATGGTTCGAGATACCAATAATCGCGACGGTAACGCCCGCGTTGTGGCTAGCAAGGTTGGCCCATTTGAAACTGGTGTGGGCAAAGCTGATCTCATGCCCGGTCTGGAAAATCAGCGGCCAGAGGATCGGCACCTGTTGCCCTTGGCAGATCGAATTCGTCGAAACGAAAGCCGCACTGCTTTTTGTGTGCATCCCGAAGTCCGTCGCCTTCATGAACCAACCTGACACATAGTCGAGCGACTTCCAGCTTTTGGTGCGCCCATCAAAGATGCGCTGCAAATCCTCCTTCTGCTCGGTGCTTTGCCAAGTCGATCCAAGGTAAGGCGGGTTGCCACAAATGTATGTCTCGCCACCTTCGTTTTCGAAATCTATTTGTGCCTGATTGAGCGGTGTATGAAACAGATCGTCGGCGTGGTGTTTCACACCCGTTCCGGTCGGCGGGCAGATGCTGAGCCAATCGAGGCGCAGAGCGTTACCGCAGGTGATCCAGTTCTGCGCGTCGAGCGGCAGGAAGTCGCGCAGCGCCTCTTTTTGACCGCGATAGAGCACGTCGCACTGATATTCGGCGATAATGAGCGCCAGGCGCGCGATCTCGGCTGGGAAGTCGCGCAGCTCGATGCCGCGAAAATTCGTCAGCGGGATTTCCGTGCGCCGGTCGGCCTCGTCGCGGCGCCTGTTGATCGCCGCCTCGATGGCCCGCATTTCCTTGTAGGCGATGACGAGGAAATTGCCCGAGCCGCAGGCCGGGTCGAACACCCGAATCTTCGACATGCGCTTGCGCAGGTTCAGCAACATGCGCCCGTTGTCGCCAGCCTCTTCCAGCTTCTCGCGCAGATCGTCGAGGAAGAGCGGGTTCAGAACTTTGAGGATGTTCGGCACGCTGGTGTAGTGCATGCCGAGCGCGCCGCGCTCGTCATCATCCGCCACGGCCTGGATCATCGACCCGAAAATGTCCGGGTTGATCTTCTTCCAGTCGAGACTGCCGATATGCAGCAGGTAGGAACGGGCGATGCGGCTGAAGCGCGGCACGTCGGCCGAACCGGAAAAAAGGCCGCCGTTCACATAGGGAAACACATCCGCCCAGCGCGGCAGTTTTGCCGCGGCGCGATCCTTTATCGGCGTGTTCATCGCTCGGAAGAGATCGGCAATCACCTCATGCGTATTCGATGAATCGCTCGCGCTCATCTGGCTGATCGTGGCTGTGAACAGACCCTCACCGTTCAGGATGTCGGTATCCTCGGCGAAAAACAGAAAGATCAGCCGCGCCATGAAATGGTTCATGTCGTGGCGGCGATCCGCTGTGCCCCAATCGGGGTTATCCTTTAACAGCTCAATATAGAGACGGTTTAGGCGTCCCGTCGCCTTGATGTCGAAGGCGCTTTCGCGGATTTGCTTGACGGTACTGATGCCCGCGAGCGGAAGAAAAAATCCGAAATGATCAGGAAAATCGGGGTAGTCACAGACGATGACCTCGCCGCTGTTCAGGTCTTCCGCCTGAAAGTCCTTCCCATCGGTGGCGAGGATGAATTTTGCTTTCGTCTTTGTCGTCGCCGGGCTGGCCTTGAGAGCCGCAAGAGCTTCCGCGACCGCGCCGTCTTCAGTGACCTTGAGGTGGATGTTATTGGTTTGAAGAACACCGCCAACATCGGACTTGTTGGACGCGCCGGAACGCAAACGCTTGATCGTTGTGGCCTTGTTGCCGAACGCCTCAAGGAACGCGAAGGGAAACTCTTCCGCGTCGAACGGCTGTTCAGCGAGTTTGGAAATGGCCTCTTCAATCTCGACGGCGTTCATTATGGTACGTTATCCACTTGGCGGAGCGGGCCGGGCCGGACGCAATTTCAGAAATTAGCTCTGACTCCCCAATCGGATGCTATGTCGGTGCGCAGGGTTAGGCAATTCATGCGGGGTCACGAGTTCATTTCGACCTGACGTCTCAGCCAGGCGACGGCTTCGGGCGGCACTGATTCGTCTCGGTGCGGGGATTTTCGCGCCAGCCCCGCCATGATCTCGGCGGTTTGGAAATCATCGATCTTTCCGTAACTCGTCCATGTCGTCATTGGCTTTTCATGGCCTAGGTTCTGGCTCCAAGCTTTTGCTTCTCTCAGGCTCAAATTCAAATCATAGGCTAGGTGGGCCAGTGTTTTGCGGAAGCTATGCGGGTGGAAGTAGGGAAGCCCGGCAGCTTCGAATCGTTCGCGGAATATCCGGCGGATCGCGGATGCGTCAGCCCAGAATTCCCGCAATAGTCCCACAGGCGCGAATCCGCCTTCCTCATTGAGGCCGATTTCGGTTTTCGGGAAGAGTGGGTCGGTCTCGGCGAATAGCAGGTCGGACTTCAGGTAAGAAATCCACTCTTCGACGATTTCCACGAAGTCTTCACCGATAGGGAAAAAGAACGTTGTCATGCTCTTGGAGTTTTTCGTCCTGACGACACGGGCGTCCTGAAAAACCTCGCGCTTGGCGGGGTTCACCTTGCCTATGGGTAAGGATGCAAGGGCCGCATCGCGTATGCCAGTGAGAATGGTGAAGGCGATTAACGCACGGTCCCGTTTTTCCACCGCCGTATTGCTAGGCGCGCAGGCGACGACATGGCGGATTTGATCAATGGTCGGGATGGGCGTCACGCGGGAAGCCGCGGCAATTCGGTCTTGACGACCTGAAGGGCTGAAATAGGCGGCGTCAGTGAAATCCACCTTGCTTTTGTATCGGGGTTGGTCTGACAGCCATTCGAAGAAGGCTTTGACCATTTGCAGGCGTGAACGGATCGTCGTCTCTGATAACGGATTTCCGGTCGTTTCGTTGGTCGCCTGCTCAAGGTCACGCTTGAACTTCCGGGCCTGCTCATAGTGGAATGCGCCAAAATCACGGCCACCGGTCGAGGCCTCAAAGAGTGAGAGCGCCGCTGCAACCTGGTTGGTCGTTTTCACATCCTTGCGCCGCGCGTCTTCGAGCCAGGTCAGATATTTTCGCTTAATGCGGTCATTTTTTGCGTTGATTTTTGCCATGATCTGGAGCTCCTCATTCAAGTGAACATTTAGGCAGGGGTGTTCTCACTCAATTAGGTGTTTGAGGTGCAGCGGTGCTGAAAGGCTGACGCTTTGGCGAAGCTGGGCAAGGCTTCCAATCGCGATGCGTTTGTGAACGATCGCCGTGCATTCGGTGCAGAGCGCTCGCGTGTTGCAGGTTTTTGCGTTCGCAGAGATGATTTCAGCGTCGGCGAAAGCCGCATGTTGCGGTTTCTTGCACCGAAAACAGAACCATTCATCGAGGGCGCATTTTTGCTTCTTCGGCTTACGCCGATTAATGAAGTCTTGAACCTCCCCGCCGTTTATCAGGAAGGGTTTCGAGTGATCGATCGGCGCCAATTTTCGCTCGCGAATCCACCGCAAGACTGTGCCGCGGTGGACGCCGAAAGCGTCAGCGATTTCGCTGACCGAATAGCATCGGTGAATGCTGATCGAACGGCCACTCATTCTACGCGCCATTGCCAGCGACGCCGTTTTCGATCAGCGACTGGATGTCTTCCGCCCGCCAAACCGTCGTGCGTGCGCCAAGTTTCATGGGTTTGGGAAAGCGTCCGTCCTTTACGCCAGCCCACCATGTCGATTTCGAGATTGGAATAGGCCCGCGAGGGGCGAGGATTTGTTTCAGGCGGACAAATCCAGTCTTTGGGAAGGTTGAGTGGTGCGTCATTGATTCGCCTCGTTTTGCTTCGTACGAGGCGGACCTAAGTTGTTTGTTGAAGGCGCAAGCCAAATTTGGCTTTAGAGAAGGCTAATTTGGTTTTCGTCCTTATTTCTTTTCCGAGAAATATGACTGAGGAATGAGATCGCTGGCGTCTTTCAACTTGTTTCTGATGGTTTCCACGCTCAATGCTTCTAGTCCGATTGAAGTCATGTCCTTAAGAATCGCTGTTGCGGCGCCGTTACGCTTTTTAGGGGTGAAGCCGTATTTGGAAACGGCCATCGATCCGATCAAATACAAGAGCGTATCTCGTTCGCGGGCACCAAGGTCTTGAGCTTCCTGACAGGTTGAGGCCGAGTCCGGTTCAACGGGCTCTTCATCTGCCACTGGCAATCGCTTCATTTCACAGAGCGCGATAACGAATTTGTCTGAAATATCTATGCGCGCTCTTTTCGCCCATGACAGAAGCTCGGGAAGTTCGATGGGAAAGCTTACCCTGTACGTGGTTTCTTCTCTTAGTAACAAGTCCCTGATGCGGAAGTATCGGGTGTTGAGTTCCTCGCCGAAAGAATAATGCTTCCGATAAAGGCCGTCATAAGACCATTTTTCCGAGGGAATGATACCCGCGATGAGCGCGCTCGCTTCATGGTGTGACCACGCGGGCATTCGCGCCCAATGCAGCCAAAGTTCCCACCGCTTCTCTTCGTCTGATGTCATATTTATCCATACCTTATTGGACAAATATGAAGAGCGACCAATGATTCGAAAACAATGCTCTTTCCACACTAAAGTGTGAAAAAGGCCATTATTCTTGAAATTTAAAGACCTTATCCGCCCACCACTGGGCCATTTTCGTCCGCTCTTCCCAATAGGCGGCGCGGTGGTAGGCGCGGCGAATTTCGTCGGCGCCGACATGGGCAAGCTCGGCTTCAATCGCGTCAGGCGACCATTTTCCGCTTTCATTCAATAGGCTGGAAGCGCTCGCCCGGAAGCCGTGCGACGTGCATTCTTCCTTGGTGAAGCCCATTCTGCGGAGTGCCGTATTCATTGTGTTTTCGCTGATCGGCTTTCCGCGAGAAAGCGCTGATGGTAAGATCAATTCTTCGTCTGGGTTCAGTCGCCGCAGTTCTTGAAGTAATTCGACCGCTTGAGTGGGAAGCGGTTTTGTATGGGAGCGCCGCATTTTCATGCGCTCCTTCGGGATCGTCCAGGTCGCGGCATCCAGATCAAACTCACCCCATTTAGCTTGGCGGAGTTCGCCCGGTCGCGGATACAATAGCGCCATGAGTTTCAATGCGGTTCGTGTCTCTGGGCTTCCCGAGTCGTAATTCCAGATCGCTCTGACGAGGCCGGAAAAGCCCTCCCAATCTGTGAAGGCGGAGCGGTGAACGGTCGTTGGCGTAATCAACGCGCCGCGAAGCCCGAATGTTGGATCGTCAGAGGTACGCGCGGTGGCGATTGCATATCGGAACACCTGGCCGATAACCGACCGCATGCGTTTGGCGGTCTCGTAATTGCCCTTGGCCTCCACCTTGCGAAGCGTGTCGAGGATTTGGACCGCGGTGATCGAGCTAATTGGCAGGTTTTCGAGATCGGTGCGGGCGAGGCTCAAAAGCCAGAATTTCTTCTCAATTGTGCGCGTAGCCAATCCATCCTTTTTGCCTTTGGCGATCAGCTCGTCGGCGATCTTACCGAATGAATGCTCACTTGCGGCCTCAACGCGTTGGCGCTCGGCTTTGGCGCTCTCCATTGGATCGACTCCGTCCGCCATTAGCGTCTTCGCCTCCTGTCGCTTGGTGCGGGCGCTGGCGAGCGACGTATCGGGATAGGCTCCAAAGGATAGAAGCTTCTGTTTTCCCTCGTGGCGAAAGGCCATTCGCCAGAGTTTCGAGCCGTTGGGCCTCACTTCCACGAAGAGGCCACCGCCGTCGCTTTTGCGAAACGCCTTGTTTTGGGGCTTTAGGCGGCGAATTTGGATGTCTGTAAGGGCCATTGTTGGTATTTCTGTTGGTACCGTCACCTATAGCTGGGGACTCCGAGTCTCGAATACCAACAAAAATACCAACAAATTTCTAGGATACCAACAAACCGGGCCGGACTTTGCAGCACCAAATAACCGCCCAAAATGCCTATAATGCGCTGTTTTTCAGCGCTTATTTGTCATTTTCGGATTTTCCTGGATGATGATTTGGTGCCCAGAAGAGGACTCGAACCTCCACGTCCGTACGGACACCAGCACCTGAAGCTGGCGCGTCTACCAATTCCGCCATCTGGGCACGGGGTAGGGGCGCTCGTGTAGGGTGAAGGGGCGTTCCTTGTCAATCCGGATCGGCGGCCAGCGGCGAGATTTCTGGCGAGGTTTCTTGTGAGGTTTCTGGCCGGGTTCGGCGTGAGCGGCGGGCCGGTTTCACGGTGCACGGCGGCATCGGCTGCGTTGTCTCCGGTGCGGAATTCCGCTACGCGTTCGGCCCGGGCCGGGCCGGCGAGGTGTTGGCCCGTTGGGTATTGAGATATTGGGATTTTTGGCCTTCAGGGAATGATGATGACGGTGAGCGGCGACGGCAAACTGGCGGTGGTTTTCGGCGGGTCCGGCTTTATCGGCCGCAATGTGGTGCGAGAGCTGGCCAAGCGCGGCTGGCGGGTGCGCGTCGCGGTGCGCCGGCCCCATCAGGCGCAATACCTTCGCCCGCTTGGCGTCGTCGGCCAGATCCAGCTTGTGCAGGCCAATGTCCGCCATCGCCCCTCGGTCGAGCAGGCGCTGATCGGCGCCGATGCGGTCGTCAATCTGGTCGGGTTGTTGTTCCAGTCCGGCGCGCAGAAATTCTCAACAGTGCAGGCGGCGGGCGCGGCGGGCGTCGCCGAGCTTGCGGCGAAGGCCGGCGTGACCCGGTTTGTGCAGATGTCGGCGATCGGCGCCGATGCGCAAAGCGACAGCTTGTATGCGCGCACCAAGGGCGAGGCGGAGCGCGCCGTGCGCGCTGCTATTCCGACGGCGACCATCGTGCGCCCGTCGATTGTATTTGGCCAGGAAGACGACTTCTTCAACAAGTTCGCAACGATGGCGACGATGACGCCGGCCTTCGTGCCGCTGCCTTTGCTGATCGGCGGCGGCAAGGCGAAATTCCAGCCGGTTTATGTCGACGACGTCGCCGATGCAGTGTGCGCGGCCCTGGCCCGCCCGGAGGCGGCGGGAAGGACGTATGAGCTTGGCGGGCCGCGCATTTATACGTTCCGCGAATTGCTGGAGCTGATGCTGGCCGAAACCGGCCATCGCCGCATGCTGGCGCCGGTGCCGTTCGCGCTGGCGCCGGTGATGGGCTTTGCCGGCGAAGTGATCGGCGCGCTGCCGATGTTCGACCCGCCGATCACGCGCGATCAGATCAAGCTGCTCAAGCATGACAACATTGTCGGCGCCAAGGGCGACGCCGGCGGCGACATCGGGCGTATTGAAGACCTTGGCGTGCGCACCGAAACGCTTGAGGCGGTTCTGCCGGGCTATATGGTGCGTTTCCGCAAATATGGTCAGTTTACGGAAAAACTCGCCTGAGCGCGCAGTCCCGCGAATTTATACGGCGAAGCCCCGCTCGTGCCGTTGCGACAACTCTTGCTCTTTCCGGCGAAGGCCGAAATCCCTCTGCGGCTGGTCGGTATGTAGTCCGGCCGGAGGCGATGGCCGACAAATCCGAAGATCGGAATCCATTTTTCAGCCGCAGTTATGCCCCCCGACTTGTCGTCAGGGTGAGCGGAAAGTTTGGTCATTGTTTTGTGTATGCCGCCCCGCCGTGATGAGCGGTGTTTCAGGGCGCGCGCGCCATGCACCCCTCGTTAATCGGCGAAGCCGTTCGGGTTGTTTGACTGCCAGCGCCAGTGATCGGCGCACATTTCGTCGAGGGATTTTTCCGCCCGCCAGCCGAGCAGGTCGCGCGCCTTGTCCGCATTTGCGTAAATCTCGGCGATGTCGCCGTCGCGGCGCGGCGCAATCGCGTAAGGGATGTCGCGGTTCGATGCGCGTTTGAACGCGGCGACCGCTTCCAGCACCGAGATGCCGTTGCCGGCGCCGAGATTCACGTCGAGCGCGCCGGGCGCCTCGCTGGCGGCGAGGTAATCAAGCGCGGCGAGGTGGCCGGCGGCGAGATCGCAGACATGGATATAGTCGCGCACGCCGGTGCCGTCACGGGTCGGGTAATCGTCGCCGAAAATGCTCAGTTTTTCGCGCCGGCCGACGGCGACCTGGGCGATGAACGGAAACAGATTGTTGGGGATGCCGTTGGGGTCTTCGCCGATGAGGCCCGACGGATGCGCGCCGACCGGATTGAAATAGCGAAGATTGCAAACCTTCCAGCGGGCGTCGGCGCGCGCGAGGTCTTTCAGCATTTCCTCGATGAACAGCTTGGTGCGCCCGTAAGGGTTTGTCGGCCCGGTGGCGCCGGTCTCGTCGACCGGGCTGGCGTTCAGATCGCCATAGACGGTGGCCGACGATGAAAACACCAGCGTGCGCGCGCCGGCTTCTTCCAGCGCACGGATCAGCGTGAACGTCGCGGGCAGGTTGACGGCGTAATAGCGCACCGGTTGTTCAACGCTTTCGCCGACCGCTTTCAGCCCGGCAAGGTGCACCGCGCCGTCGGCCCGGAACGCTTTTACCGCCGCGATGATGCGCTTTGCGTCTTCGGGGTCGGCGAGGTCGGCCTCTAACAATTGCGCGCCGGCGCCGGTGATTTCGGCGATGCGCTGAAGCGATTTCGGGCTGGAATTGGCGAAATTGTCGATCACCAGAACTTCGCGCCCGGCGTTTAACAGCTCCACGCAGACATGGCTGCCGATATAGCCCGCGCCGCCGGCGACAATGATGCGTTCAGCCATGGCTCAAGTCCTATAACAGATCGGCGCGACCGCGCGCCTTCAATTCCTCGATGATCGCTTTGACATCCTGCGCGCGTTCGCGAGGTAAAACGAGCACCGCGTCGCCGGTGGCGATGATGATGAGATCCTTGACGCCGACGGCGCCGACGAACGGGCCGTCCGTGCGGATCAGCAGGTTATCGCTGTCGATCTCGGCGATATTGGCGTCGCCGCTATCATGCGCCAGCGCCGTCCACGAGCCGATATCGCTCCAGCCCGCATCGACCGGGCCGACGACGGCGGCGCGTGAGGTTTTTTCCATCACCGCGTAATCGATTGAATCCGACGGGCAGTCGGCGAATTCATCCGCATCGAGACGGATCACGCCATCGCGCGCTGCGCCATGTTCAAGCGCGGCGCACGCCGCCTTGCGGATCGCCGGGGCGAAGGCGTGCAATTCGTCGATCATCGCGTCGGGCGAATACAGGAATATCCCGGCGTTCCAGAAGTGCCGGCCGCCGGCGAGATAGGACTTTGCGGTTTCAAGATCGGGCTTCTCGCGGAAGGCGGCGACCTCGCTGACGCCGTCGGCTATGGCTGCGCCCGCTTCGATATAGCCAAAGCCGGTGTGCGGTTCGCTCGGCTTGACGCCGAGGGTGACGATGGCGCCGCGCGCCGCGGCGGCTGCGCCTTTTTTAACGGCGCGGCGGAAGCTGTCGGCGTCGGCGATGTGGTGGTCGGCCGGCATCAGCAATACCAGTGCGCCGGGCGCGTGGCGCGCCGTCCAGCCGGCGGCGACGGCGGCGACAGCGGCGGTGTTGCGCGGCATCGGCTCGGTGATGATCGCCGCGGCCGCGGCGCCGCATTGCGCCAGTTGCGCGGCGATCAGCCCGGCATGGGCGTCGCCGCAAATGACCAGCGGCGCCCGGAAGCTCACGCCGTCCGGCGCCTCGGCGACGCGCGCAATCGTTTCCTGAAACAGCGATTTGTCCGACACCAGCGGCAGGAATTGCTTTGGGTGCGCGGCGCGCGACATCGGCCACAGCCGCGTGCCGGCGCCGCCGGACATGATGACCGGCTGGATGGTGATGCCTGCAGCGCTCATTCCACGGTCACCGATTTTGCAAGATTGCGCGGCTGGTCGACATCGGTGCCTTTCGTCGTTGCGGTGTAATAGGCGAGCAATTGTATCGGCGCGGCGTAAACGATGGGCGCCAATAAAGGATGCGTCGCCGGCGCCTCGATGCTGATCCACGCATCGCCGCCGGCGCGGGCCAGCCCCTCAGCGTCTGAGATCAGCAGCGCCTTGCCCTCGCGCGCCATCATCTCCTGCATGTTGGAGACGGTTTTTTCAAAATGCCGGTCGCTTGGCGCGATGACGACGACGGGCATGTTTTCATCAATCAGCGCAATCGGCCCGTGTTTCAACTCGCCGGCGGCGTAGCCTTCGGCGTGGATGTAGGAAATCTCTTTCAGTTTCAGCGCGCCTTCCATCGCCAGCGGGAAGGAGACGCCGCGCCCGACATAGAGGATGTCGCTGGCTTTCGCGATTTCGCGCGCGACGTTTTCTATGGCGTCATGCTGCTTCAGCGCTTCGCCGACAAGGCGCGGCGTCTGCAACAGCGCTTTTACGATGTCTTGCTCTTCTGCATCGCTCAACACGCCGCGCGCGCGCCCGGCGGCGGCGGCGACACAGGCGAGCGCGGCTAGCTGGCAGGTGAACGCCTTGGTCGAGGCGACGCCAATCTCGGGCCCGGCCGCCATCGGGAAGATGACATCGGCCTCGCGCGCGATGGACGATTCCGGGACGTTGACGACGGCGGCGATCATCTGGCCGTTGGCGCGTGCGTCGCGCAACGCCGCCAGCGTGTCGGCGGTTTCGCCGGATTGCGAGACGAACAGCGCGCCGCCGTTTTTCGCGTAAGGCACGTCGCGATAACGAAGCTCCGACGCGATGTCGATTTCAACCGGCAGCCGCGCCCATGTCTCGAACCAGTATTTCGCGATCAGCCCGGCGTAATACGCAGTGCCGCAGGCGGAAATCGTCAGCCGGTCGAGCCTTGCAAAATCGAACGCGGACTTGGGAAGCGAGACAGCGCCGGTCGCCGCATCAATATAGCGTGAAAGCGTATGCGCGATGACTTCTGGCTGCTCGAAAATCTCTTTCGCCATGAAATGGCGATACCCGTCCTTGTCGACCATGGCGTCGACCGCCGATGAAATCGTCTCGGTACGTTGCACTTCCATGCCGGCCTGATCGTATACGGCCGATCCGGCGCGGGTGATGACGGCGAAGTCGCCTTCCTCCAGATAGGTGACGCGATTGGTGAACGGCGCCAGCGCATAAGCGTCGGAGCCGATGAACATTTCGCCGTCGCCGCGGCCGATCGCGAGCGGGCTGCCGCGCCGCGCCGCAATCAGCAGATCATCTTCGCCGGCGAACACAATGGCGAACGCGAACGCGCCGCGCATCCGGTCGAGCGCCATTTTCACTGCGTCCTTCGGCGGCAGGTTTTCACTGGCGAGGTAATAAGTGATCAACTGCGCGCAAACTTCGGAATCGGTCTGCGAGGAAAACGTGTAGCCGGCGGCTTTCAGCTCGTCGCGCAGTTCGGCGAAGTTCTCGATAATGCCGTTATGCACCAGCGCCAGGCGTTCGGTCGCGTGGGGATGGGCGTTGATGTCGGTCGCCGCGCCATGGGTCGCCCAGCGGGTGTGGCCGATGCCGGTCGCGCCGGGCAGCGGCTCGGCCGCAAGCCGCTCGGCCAGCACGCCAAGCTTGCCGCAGGCGCGGCGGCGGTCGAGCCGGCCGTGGTCGACGGTCGCGACGCCGGCCGAATCATAGCCGCGGTATTCCAGGCGCTTTAAGCCCTCGACAATCGACGGCGCGACGTCGGTTTTGCCCAGAATGCCGATAATTCCACACATAATAGACTTCTCCCGCAGCGCAGCATTGGCCGCGGCCCCTACATAGCAAGTATGCGCCGCCACCGGTACCGGGCGGTTAATGAAGATAGGTTTCGGCGAATTTCAGGCGCCCGGATCATCGCGCGCCATGCCAGAGTCGTGTGATGATCTGGTTTTCCTGTATTCGCGCCGCGTTTGGTCGGCGGATCGGACGCGAACCACCATCCGGGCCGCCCGTTGTTCCACCCGGCGCTCAGGCGGCGGCTTTGATCATGTCCGCGGCTTTTTCCGCGATCATGATCGTGGGCGCGTTGGTGTTGCCGGAAACGAGGTTCGGCATCACCGAGGCGTCGACGACGCGCAGCCCGTCAATCCCGCGCACCCGCAAGTAAGGGTCAAGCACGGCGTCGGCCCCGCCCATGCGGCAGGCGCCGACCGGGTGATAGATGGTGTCGCCGCGGGTGCGGATATCATGGATCAGCTCTTCCTCGCTCGCCGCCGGCCCGCAATAGAGTTGCTCGCCCGCCGCGTCGCGGAACGCCGGCGCATCGAAGAGCCGATAAATAATGCGCGCGCCCTTGATGAGCCGGTTCAGATCGTCCTCGTCGCTGAGGAAATTCAGGTCGATCGCCGGGGCCGCCATCGGGTCGGCGCTGGCGAGCAGGACTTCGCCGCGGCTTTTCGGCCGCAACACGCACGCATGACAGGAAAACCCGCCGCCGAGATGTTTCTTGCGGCCATGATCGTCCACCAGCGCCGGCAGGAAGTGGAGTTGAATGTCGGGCTCGTCGAGCGACGGATCGGTTTTCAAGAACCCGCCAACTTCGGCGAGGTTTGACGTCAACACGCCGGTCTTGTGCTTGCGATAGTCGGAGAACGCCCTTGGAAGTCCGAGCAGAAAATCAAGCGACAGGCCGATTGCGCCGTTCGCTCTGGTCTTGCGCAGGACAGTATAGTCGAGATGGTCCTGCAGGTTCTTGCCGACCTGCGGCGCGTCATGCACCACCTTCACGCCGAGTTCTTTCAAATGCGCCGCCGGGCCGACGCCCGACAGCATCAGCACCTGCGGCGACTGGAACGTGCCAGCAGCGACAATGACCTCGCGGCGCGCCCGGATGGTTTTCGACGCGCCGCCATGTTGATACGCGACGCCGGTGGCGCGGCCGTTTTCGATCAGCACTTTTTCGCAGCGGCTGTCGGGTTTGATCTCGACATTGGCGCGCTCACGCGCAGGGTTGAGATAAGCAACCGCCGCCGAGCAGCGTTTGCCGTCGCGCTGGGTGACTTGGTAAAACCCCATGCCTTCCTGGCGCGCACCGTTGAAATCGGCGTTTTGCGGCATCTGCAATTCGCGCGTCGCTTCCAGGAAAATTTCGCTCAACGGATTCTTATAGCGCAGATCGCAGACGGAAAGCGGCCCGCCGACGCCGTGATAGTCATCCTTGCCGTGTTGCTGGTCTTCCGCCTTTTTGAAATAGGGCAGCACCTCGTCATATGACCAGCCATCGGCGCCGGCGGCGGCCCAGCCGTCATAATCGGCGCGGCTGCCGCGAATATAGATCATCGCGTTGATCGAGCTTGACCCGCCAAGCGTGCGCCCGCGCGGCTGGTGCTTGACGGCGCCGAGCATGTGTTTTTGCGGGACGGTGTCGAAAGACCAGTTATAAACCGTGCCCTTGGGAAAAAACGCAAACCCCATCGGCGTATGAATGAGCGCGCTTTTGTCTTCGGGCCCGGCCTCAAGGACGCAGACGCTGGTCAGGGGGTTTTCGCTCAACCGATTGGCGAGCACGCAGCCGGCAGAGCCGGCGCCGATGATGATGTAATCGAATTCTTCGTCGCCGCTCCGGGGGGTCGTCATTGATCGTCCGTTATCAGATTATTTTCTTGACGAAGTTGAGAATTTTGTCGGTCTTTGCGCCATAGGGCGGGTTCAGCGCCGAGCTGGCGAAGCGGCTTTGGTAAAATACCGGCTTCATATGCGAGAATGTCTCAAAACCCTTGTCGCCATGATAGGCGCCGATGCCGCTCTTGCCGACGCCGCCAAAGGGCAGGTTTTCCTGCGCCACATGCCAGATCGTGTCGTTGACGGTAACGCCGCCGGCGATTGTCTCGCGCAGCATCCTGTCGCGCGCGGTGTTGTCGGTTCCGTACCAGTACAGCGCAAGCGGACGTTCGCCGGCGTTGACATGGGCGATCGCATCGTCGGCGCCGGCGCTTCCCAGCACCGGCAGGACGGGGCCAAAAATCTCTTCCTTCATCAGCGCAATATCAGCAGGCGGATCAACAACAATTGTCAGCGGCAGTTTGCGTTGCGGGTCGAGCGCGTTGGATGAGCCGACTTCGACGATTCTCGCGCCGGCGTCGCGCGCCTCGTCAACCATTGATTTCAGGCGCGCGAAATGCCGGTCGGATATAATCGAGGTGTAATCGTCGGTCGTGTCGATCTCGGGATAGAATTTGCGCCCCGCCGCGGCGATGGCCTCGACCGTGGCGTCAAGTCTGGCATGCGGCGCCAGTACATAGTCCGGTGCGACGCAGGTCTGACCGGCGTTCAGCATCTTGCCGCGGGCGATAGAGGCGGCGGCCGCGCCAATATCGGCGCTGACGTCGATGATCGCCGGCGACTTGCCGCCGAGTTCAAGCGTCACCGGCGTCAGGTTCGCCGCCGCCGCCATGTAAACGTGCCGGCCGATCGAGGTCGAGCCGGTGAACAGCAGATGGTCGAAGGGCAGGGCCGAAAACGCCTGGCCGATTTCAACGCCGCCGGTAACGACGGCGACTTCGTCCTCGTCAAACGCGCCGCTCAACATCTCGGCCAGCATTTGCGCTGTCGCCGGCGTCAGTTCGCTTGGTTTGATCATGACGCGATTGCCGGCGGCGAGCGCCGCCGACAAAGGCGACAGCGCCAGTTGCGCAGGGTAATTCCACGGCGAGATGACGCCGATGACGCCCAGCGGCTGCGCTTCGATCCGGCTTTTGCCGGGCGCCAGCGTCAGCGGCGTTTTGACGGCGCGATGGCGCATCCACTTGTCGAGATGGCGCTTTGCGTGACGCGCCGCGCCAAGACTGACCACCACTTCGGCGATGATCGTTTCATGGCGCGAACGATTGCCGAAATCGGCGGAGATCGCGTCGACCATCTTCTGCTCGTTCGCCGCAACCGCGTCGATCAAGCGGTCAAGGCGGGCGGCCCGGACGGTGCGCGAGGGGTATCGCTCGGCGTCGAAGGCGCGCTTTTGCGCAGCCAGCATGCGGTCAAGGGCCAGGGCGGCGGTGTTGGTTTCGGGCGTGCGTGCGGTGTCAGGCATTGAAAACCTCCGATTGCATGGCGCGTATCGGGGAGGGGGCCGCGCCGCGCCAACGGCCCGACTTTGCGGAATGGCGAAAGCCTTGTCCACAATCTTTGGCGCCTTACTCGCAGTGCGCAAAAATACTGATCCGGCGGCGGAATTGACCACCAGAATGCCGGATGCTTTCGCCGCGCGTACGATCACATGCGCACCGTTGTAGAAGCCATCGCTAATTTAGCGAACGCTAATCTTCCGTGTGCGTTTTCAGAATCTGCTTATTCCATCGCGCTTTTCTGTCGTGCAGAGTCGTTGAAAATTTGAGTCAAAACAATTGTGAAAAAATCGGAAGGCGAGAGGCAAAATCGCACTTAGCAAGTGACGATTGCGTGCGCATGAAGTAAGATGCTCAAAGGCGCGCAGGGTGTGCTTGCGCGCGTTTGCAACCTGCGATGGGGAGAACACCGCATGGCGACTATTGATGCATCCAACGCTACTGTTGGATATAACATGTCATCCACGACAGC
This sequence comes from Parvularculaceae bacterium, assembly GCA_041398145.1. Lineage (GTDB taxonomy): Bacteria > Pseudomonadota > Alphaproteobacteria > Caulobacterales > Parvularculaceae > Amphiplicatus. Next base: position 590,342 of record JAWKVF010000001.1, read on the forward strand.
CATAGACTGGGCCGCTCTGGACGGCAGTCTTGGAACTGGTCAATATTCTTTTTTGTCCGCCGACGGGCACGATATCGTGCTGCAAGGCTCCGGGTTTACCTATAGCGGTAATAACCCCACGGGCGGCACGGTCACCAATGGCTGGATTGATCTTGGTAATGATCTTTCGCCTGAACAGGACGTGATATTTTCCGGCTTTTCAGGCAGCCTGGTCACGATGACGAATGGCGGCTCCTCCGGCAATGTCGGCGGCTTTTATAACGAGATGCTGGATAGCACCAATGATTCGGTAACCGGCAGCGCTTTTGGAGACGACCTCAAGGGCATGGGCGGCAATGACACGATACTCGGCGGGAACGGCGCCGATACATTGTGGGGCGACAACACGAATATTTTCAATTCGGCGTTCGGCAACGATTCGCTGTTTGGCGGTAACGGCAATGATTCGCTGAACGGCCAGAACGGCAATGACACGCTTGAAGGCGGGCTTGACGGGGATACGCTCAATGGCGGCGACGGCTCCGACCGGCTGTATGCGCATACCGCCGCCAGCATTGACGGGTCTGGCGTTGGCGACCTGATGAATGGCGACGCCGGTTTTGACTCGTTGTACGGCGCATTGGGCGCTGACACGATGAATGGCGGTGATGACAGTGATTACCTTGATGGCGGCGGCGGCGCCGACATCATCAATGGCGGCCTCGGTAATGACCGGATCCATGTGTCTGCCGGCGACGTCGTCAGCGGCGAGTCGATCGACGGCGGTGCGGATCAAGACACGCTCCTCGTCTCGGGCAACGGCGTTATCAATGTGCAGGCCGGCACGTTCGCCAATCTCGAAGAGCTTGAGTTTTCTGCTGACGGCTCCGGGTCGGGATTTGACAAGACAATCGTGTTCGACGCCGCCGACTTCATGGCGAGCGGTTTGGCCACCGGTCTCATCGACGGCAATTTCAGCAGCACCGTAGATGTGTTGCAGATCATCATGGGCGCGGCGACCACGGTCGATCTCTCCGGCGTTACGTTCGCGGACTGGCAGGGGTCTGAGCAGGATCTGATCGATATCGATGGCGACACCGATGCCGAGATGATCACCGGGTCCAGCGGTATCGACGTCATCCGCTCCTCCGGCGGGGCCGACACCGTCAATGGCGGCGACGGCGACGACAATATCGGCGGCGGCGGCAGCGCCGACGTCCTGAACGGCGAGGGTGGCAATGACACGCTCGACGGCGACGGCGGATGGGACACCATTCACGGCAATGGCGGCGCCGACTTTATCATCGGCGATGGCGGCAGCGACCTCATCTATGGCGACAACGGCGCTGACGATCTGCGCGCTTCGGGCGGCGACGACACCGTGTGGGGCGGCACGTCCGGGGATATCATCCGCGGCGTTTCCGGCGATGATGAACTGCATGGCGAGGGCGGCAATGATACGCTGATCGGCAATCAGCAATCCGACACGCTGTTTGGCGACGGCGGCGATGACCGCCTCAAAGGCGACCAGGGCGACGACGTCATTTACGGCGGCCTCGGCAACGACAATATCGACGGCGGCGGCGGCGACGACCGGTTCGTTTACGAAGCTGGCGGCGGCGCCGACACCATCAACGACTTTGTCGCCGGATCGGTCAGCACGCTCGACGAGATCGAGATCTCCGGTCTCGGCGGCGCCTTTAACACCTTCGCCGAGGTTATCGCCGCGGCGAGCCAGGTCGGCGCGAACACGGTCATTGATTTCGGCGGCGGCAACTCGATCACGCTGATCAATGTTGATGTCGGCGACCTGCACTCGTCGGACTTCATCTTTACCTAAGCCTGATGCGACAGCACAATACCCGGCGGGGGCGCGAAAGCGCCCCCGTTTTTGTATGTGCCTGTTGCAGCAGTTTTTTGCGAAAGGCCGCCCCATCGGAGGCATGCGCGAAGCGCATTGCCGCGAGATATGGAAAATGGTGGAGCTGAGCGGAATCGAACCGCTGGCCTCGTCATTGCGAACGACGCGCTCTCCCAACTGAGCTACAGCCCCGAACCAGCCGCCCCGCGCGCATTGGCGTTGAGGCGACGAATGGGACCGCTGATCTAGGCTCGCTCTTGCGAACTGTCAATCGCGCGGGCATCGTGAAACGGTCATTTTCCGCCATCAGGAGGCCGCCATGATTGAAATGTTCGCCGCGCTCGCGCTCGCCGCCGCATCCCGCGACGAGGTTCCGCCCGAGGCGTGGAACTGCCGCAACCAGGTCGAGGTGTGGTGCGCCGCCGACGGCTGCGCCGCGTCGCGGCCTGAGGAGTTCACGCCGATGGATATCTGGGCGTCCGACGACGGCGAAATTTCGGTGTGCGCCTATACCGGTTGCTGGGAAGGCAAGGCGGCGTTCGCCCGCGTCAACGGGCGTCTGGTCTGGGCCGGCGACGATCTGGCGTTCTCGACGGCGCAGCTTTCGACCGATCCCGGCGCGGCGGGCGCCGATGTCAGCCTGATGATCGTTTCCGGGGAGGGCGTCGGCTTCGTGCGCGCCGCGGGCCTTGCGACGCCGGTGCTGTGCGTGCGCGGCGTGCGCGGACAAGGTTAGAGGCCAGCGTAAGCGGGGGAGGGCGAAGGCCGGGGCGCGGTTGCACACAGGCCCGACGCGTCATAAATCCCGTTACAAGTCAGGGTCGCCAAGCCGTGCACCCATCAACCGCCGCCGCGAGGAGCGACCGCCGTGATCCCTTTGCCAATCTTCCAGCTGATCGACGCCATCCTGCAACTCTACAGCCTTGTCGTCTTCATCATGGTCATCATGTCGTGGCTGTTGTCGTTCAACGTCATCAACCGTCACAACCAGTTCGTCGATGCGGTCTGGCGCACGGTGATGGCGCTGACCGAGCCGGCGCTGGGTCCGGTCCGGCGCATGATGCCCAATCTTGGCGGTGTCGATATCTCACCGGTGATCTTGCTGCTGGGGGTTTTCTTCCTGCGCCAGATGAACTGGTGGCTGGCGGGCAAGATCGGCCTCGCCTGACCGGCGCCGATGGCTGGCGCCGACATCCGTATCCGCGTCAACCCCGGCGCCTCGCGGACCGTGGTCGGCGGCTTATGGCAGGGGCCGGACGGGGAAAGGCGCCTCGTCGTGCGGGTCAGCGCGCCGCCGGACAAGGGCAAGGCCAACAAGGCGGTGACGGCGGCGGTGGCGAAAGCCTTTGGCTTGCCGAAATCGGCCGTGTCGATTACCGCAGGCGACAAGGACCGCCTGAAAACCTTGCGGCTCGAAGCAGATGCGGCGAACGTGACCGCCCGCCTTGAACACCTGTGGGATAAGTGACCATGACTGCGCAGTTGATTGACGGTAAGGCTGTCGCCGCCGACCTTCGCGACCGCATTGGCGGCGCTGTCGCGGTGTTGCAGGCGCATCACGCGCTGACGCCGGGGCTGGCCGTCGTACTGGTCGGCGATGATCCCGCCAGCCATGTCTATGTGCGCAACAAGGGCCTCGCCACCAGGAAAGCCGGCATGCGTTCGATTGAGCACCGGCTGCCCGCCGATGCGCGCGAGGAAGAGGTGATTGCATTGGTGCGGGCGCTGAACGCCGATGACAGCGTCGACGGCGTTCTCGTGCAGATGCCGTTGCCGGATCAGATCGACGCGCACAAGGTGATCAACGAGATTGATCCGGACAAGGATGTTGACGGCCTGACTGAAGTGAACGCCGGCCGGCTGATGCTTGGCAAGACCGGGTTAGAGCCGTGCACGCCGCAGGGTTGCGTCATCCTCGCCAAAACCGTCGAGCCGAAGCTTTCAGGGCTCAACGCGGTGGTGGTCGGGCGCTCCATTCTCGTCGGCAAGCCGCTGTCGATGTTGCTGCTGGCGGAAAACTGCACCGTCACCATGGCGCATTCGCGCACCAGGGATCTCGCTGAGGTGTGCCGCGCCGCCGATATTCTCTGCGCCGCCGTCGGGCGCGCCGAGCTGGTCAAGGGCGACTGGGTGAAGGAAGGCGCGATCGTGCTCGACGTCGGCATCAACCGGGTGGAGGAGGGTGGTAAGGCGCGCCTGATCGGCGATGTCGAGTTTGACGCCGCAGCGCAGCGCGCGCGGGCGATCACGCCAGTGCCCGGCGGGGTCGGGCCGATGACAATCGCCTGCCTGCTGAAAAATACCGTTCTCGCCGCCGCACGCCGGCGCGGTCTCGACGCGCCGGATATCTGAGCGATGAGCGCGCCCGCAGTCGCCGTTATCCTGCCCTGCTATAACGAGGCGGCGGCGATTGGCGATGTCGTGGCGTCGTTTCGCAAGGCGCTGCCGGCGGCGATCATATACGTCTATGATAATGCGTCTACGGACGATACGGCCGCTGTCGCACGGGCCGCCGGGGCGGTGGTGCGTTTCGAGCCGGAAAAAGGCAAGGGCGCCGCCGTCAGTCGCGCTTTTGCCGATGTCGACGCTGATATCTACGTTATCGCCGACGGCGACGGCACCTATGAGGCGGCGCGCGCCGCCGACATGATTGCGATGATGCGCGCCGACACGCTCGACATGGTGGTCGGGGTGCGCGCAGATCACGGCGACGGCGCTTACCGGCGCGGACACGTGTTTGGCAACCGCGTGTTCAGCCTTGTTTTCCGCGCGCTGTTCCGTTCCGACTTCACCGATATTCTGAGCGGCTATCGGGTGTTGTCGCGGCGGTTTGTGAAAAGTTTCCCCTCGCGCGCGAAGGGTTTTGAAATCGAGCTTGAAATGTCGACCCATGCGGCGCTGTTGCGCCTGCCGACGCGCGAGGCGCCGACGAGTTACAGCGCACGGCCCGAGGGCGGCGAAAGCAAGCTGAACACCTGGCTCGACGGCGCGGCCATTATGCGGCGCATGTTCCGGTTCCTGCGGCTTTACCGCCCGCGATTTGTATACGGCGTCGCCGGCATTCTGGTGGCCGGCGTCGGATTTATTTTTTTCACGCCCATCGTTGCGGAGTTCATGGTCACAAGCGAAGTGCGGCGGCTCCCGACGCTGATCGTGTCGGTTTCGGTGATGGTCACCGGCGTCATGCTGTTTTTCGCCGGCGCCATTCTCGACGCGCAGGCCCAGCACTTTGCCGAGACCAAGCGACTTGCCTATCTGCGAATTGCGCCCCCATCGCCAGCCCCGTTGCCGGACGATGCGGCGTGAATACGCTGGTGCGAAAGGCGCTGATTGCGCTTGCGGCGACGCCGCTGATCGCCGCGTTGTTTCTCGCCGGCGTGGTTGCGGCGTTTTCCGTCCCGAATGCGGCGATTCTCGTCAATCTGACGGACCGGCCCGAACTGATTTACGAGCGACGCGCCAATAACGGCCGGGTCATTGATGCGGATACGGAATGTATCGGGCTCAGCATCGGCCTTTATGAAAGCGATGCGCCGCCGCAAGGGCTGGTGCGCCGCGCGGTCAACGCCGAAAGCCTTTACGGCTGCGCGCCGTTGCAGCGCTGGATCGCTGACGGCGAGGCGGGCGCCCATCGCGATTATTTCAGATATTGGCACGGTGCGACGCTGGTGATGCGGCCAATGCTGGCGGTGATGCCTTATAATGACATGCGCGGGTTTTTGTTCACGTTAAGCGCGGTGCTGCTCGGCTGGCTGTGCTGGCGGGTCGGCGCCGATTTCGGACCGGCGACAGCGCTCGCCTTCGCCGCGCCGTTCGTCATCCTCAACGCGCTCGGGCTATGGGTGGTGGCGACCAAGGCGACGACATGGCTGCTCGCCATCGGCGCGGCGATCGTCTTCAGCCGGCGCAAAGCCGCCGAAGCGCCGGTGCTGGCGTTTTTCGCCCTCGGCGCGCTCACCGCTTTTTTCGATTTTTTGACCGCGCCGGCGTTTATCTTCGCGATGGCGGCGCTGGTCTGGGCGATCTATGCGGCCGGCGGCGAGGGGGCGTTTCCGTCATGGCGGCAATTCCTCGCCAGCGGCGTGTTCTGGTCGGTCGGCTGGGCCGGGTTCGTGCTGGTCAAAATTATCCTCGCGGCGCATTTTCTCGATCTCGACGTCTGGGGCGATTTCACCGACGCGGCGTTGTTTCGATTGCGCGGGCAAAGCGAGCATGTTGACGGGTTCATCCCCGGCGCGGCGCTGGTCGCCAACATCGCGTCGCTGAAATCGGTGTGGGGGCCGGTCGCCGTCATCGCCTTTTTCATCCTGCCTTTTGTCACGCGTGACCGGCGCGCAAGCTGGGCGGGGCTGTTTCAGGAGCGGTCGGTGGTGTTGGCCATCGCCGCCGCGCCGCTGTTGTGGCTTGAGGTGTTCTCGAACCATTCGCAGATCCACGCCGCCTTCACCCAGATCAATTTCGCGCCTTATTTCATCCTCGCCGGGCTGGTGCTGGCGCGCTCGCCAGCGTTGGCGCGATCCGCAAAACCTTGATGGCGGCGGCGCCAATTCCCATCTCAATGTTGGTAAAGCCGGCCGGACCGGCCGGATGGGCATTCTGGAGGATAGATGAAACACTCGCGAAAGTTGAAAGCCGCGCTCATGGCGGCGGCGTCGATTTCCGCCGCCGGGGCGGTTCACGCGGCCCACGCCGCGCCGAGCCATCATTACACGCCGGCGGCGATTGAGCAGGCTTACGTCGCACCCGACCATGGCGACGCCGACAAGGCCGCGCCGTCGCAAGTCAAGCGCCTCGGTCTTTGGGCGGCGGCGGCCGGCGTGCTTGGCGCGCTGGTTCACCTCGTCGGCTTCAAGAACATCGCCCGCGCCGCGCGTGCGGCCGGCCCGGCGGTCGCCAGGGCGGCGGTCGCCACCGCGAAAGCGCCTGTGGCCGCCGTGCGCTATATCGCAAAGTCTGCGAGCGCGCCTGTGCGTTTTGGTCTCGCCATGGCGTCGCTGGCCCTCGTCGCGTTTACCGGCATCGGTCTCTTCGATGTCGAATGGGTTGGCGGCATGATCATCGGCGGCGTGTTGACGGCGATGGCGTGGTATGGCGCGGCGCGGGTGCGCGGCGCGCTTTCCCCGGTCCGCTTGCGGGCGGATGCCGGCAATTTGAGCGATTGCGGTGATAGATAATTAATCAATAAAATCAATGCATTAAAGATATTTAAGATGGCGCTGGCCGCATTTTCGCCCCATTCGGGGCGCACCTTCATAACTGGCTTCTGACAGCCCTCTGACTGCCCCTGCACCTAACGCCGCCCGGTTCGTCGCTCTCACCCCCCGCAACAGACGAACCGGGCGGTCGTCATTTTAAGCGCTGATTTTCCGGTTTTTATAGAATGCGTTATTGCGCGTCATGCGCGCATCGATATACGCAACTTGAATGGCACCTGTGCGTATCGCCCCATCCATTCTGTCAGCGGATTTTGCTCATCTCGGTGAAGAGGTGGCGGCGATTGACGCCGCCGGCGCCGATTTCATCCATGTCGATGTGATGGACGGGCATTTCGTGCCGAACCTGACCATTGGCCCGCTCGTCGTCAAGGCCCTCCGCAAGGTGACGCAAAAGCCGTTCGACGTGCATTTGATGATCGCGCCGGTCGATCCCTATATCGAGGAATTCGCCGCCGCCGGCGCCGATATCATGACCGTCCACCCCGAGGCGGGGCCGCACCTTCACCGCACGCTACAGGCCATTCGCGCCGCCGGCGCCAGGCCCGGCGTGGCGCTGAACCCGGCGACGCCGGTATCGGCCGTCGAGCCGGTGATCGATGAAGTCGACCTTGTTCTGGTGATGAGCGTCAATCCCGGCTTTGGCGGCCAGGCGTTCATCGCCTCGCAACTGAAAAAGATCGAAACGCTTCGCCGGATGATCGACGACAGCGGCCGCGAGATCATGCTTGAGGTTGATGGCGGGGTGAACCCGTCGACGGTGCGCGACGTGGTCGCCGCCGGCGCCGACGTGCTGGTCGCCGGATCGGCGGTGTTCAAGGGCGGCGCGTCCGCCTATGCGGCGAATATCGCCGCGCTTCGGGTGGGGGAGTAACCGGTGGCGGGCGTCTCGCAAAAAAAATCCGCCCGTGATCGCGGTATCGCCTACGGCGTGGTGGACCGGATGCAGCGCGCCTGGGGCGAGAGCCCGTTTTATCAGGCGCAATTGAAAGGCCCGGCGCCGGACCGGCTTGGCTATCAGCCGGTTGATCCGTACACGCCCGACAAGGCGCTGGCGGAATCGATCGTGCGCGGGCGCATCGCCATCGGCGCGATGACGGTCGAGTGCGAGGGCGAACACGAAAGGCTGTGGGATCTGGCCGGTCGCGACGGCGCGCTGCACGATCTGTTGCACCGCTTTGTCTGGCTGCGCCATCTTTCCGCGCTTGGCGAACGCGGCCGCGCGCCGGCGCGCGCGCTGGCGCAGGCGTGGTTCGACGATCATGAAAAATGGTCCCCCGACAGTTGGGAGCCGTATACGACCGGCGAGCGGCTGATCAATCTTTGCTGCCACGGGCAAAAGCTGATCTCCGGCGGCGATGCGCTCTGGCGCAGCCGCGTTTTGACCTCGATGGCGCGTCAGACCCGCCATCTTGCGAGGTCCGGCCATCGCGCGCCGGTCAGCTATGAGCGGCTGATGACGGCGATGTCGTTATGCGTCGCGGCGCTGTCTTTGCCCGGTTGCGAGAGCGCCGCCGAAAAGGGGCTTGAGCTGTTGCGGCGCGAGTTGCGGTTGCAGATCCGTCCCGATGGCGGCCATGTCAGCCGTAATCCCTCGCGCCAGCTTGAGCTGGTCATCCGTTTACGGATGGTTCTGTCGGCGCTTGAGTTTCGCCGCATGCCCGCGCCCGGCTTTTTGCGCCACATTATCGGTCGCGCGGCGGCGCATGTTCAGCTTTTCCGCTCTGGCGACGGGCGTCTTGCGGTGTTCAACGGCGGCTATGAGGATGATGCGCGCGCGCTTTCCGCCGCGCTTGAGGTGCTCGAAGAAGACGTCGAGCCGACTGGCTTTGCGCGCCATTCCGGCTTTCAGCGGCTGGAGGCGGCGCGCACCGTGCTGATCGCCGATACCGGTGCGGCGCGCGGCGGCGCCGTCAGCGGCGGTTTTCAGAGCGGGGGCTCGTTCCATTTCTCGTCCGGGCGCGCGCGGCTGATCGGCAATTGCGGCAACGGCGCGCATCTGTCGGGCGACTGGGCGCTGGCGCTGCGCCAGGCGGCGGCGCATTCGGCGCTGTCGAGCGAGCCGCCGGCCGCGGCCGCGGTGTTCCGCAGTTGCGTCGTCACCCATCGCCGGGCCGAGGATGCGCGCGGCCAGCTTCTCGAAATTGAACGCGCCGCCAGCGCCGAGCCGGCGGCGGCCCGCCACATCCGGCGGTTCTTCCTGTCGGCGGCGGGCCATGACCTGCGCGGCGAAGACGTCCTTGTCGGCGTCCCCGGGACCTTGATGAACAACTGGCGGTTGCGGTTTCACCTGCATCCTGGCGTCAAGGCGTCGCTGGCGCGCGACGGCCGCTCGGTCATTCTCGCCGGGCCCAATCGCGAGGGCTGGCGGTTCCGGTCGAATTCCGCCGATATTTCCCTTGAAAAGAGCGTTTATTGCGGGGAATCGCGCCTGCCGCAATCGACTGAACAAATCGTCATTTGCCCCGGTAATATTGATCGCCGCATTGACGGCGACGATGGCGGGGATATTGTCGTCAAATGGGCTTTCCGTCGGATGGAAGGGGTCTGACGCAAAGCCGGTTGCGGCGTCGAGAAGCGCCGGAAGGACAAACACGGCCCGCCTGATCGGGCGACAAAAATAATCGACGACCGCGCCGACAAAAGGGGGCGTTTAAGTGCTGAGTTCTTTTTTTTCCAAACCCAGACGACAACCCAAAGTCGCTGCGCTCACTTCGCTTGACCAGTTCGACATCGCGGCCCTGCTTGACCGGCCGCAGCGCCGCATCGACCAGCGCGCCGCGCGCAAGCTGATCTGCGGCAAGCGCGTTCTCATCACCGGTGCCGGCGGCACCATCGGCGCTGAGCTGGCGCGCCAGACGGCGGCGTTCGACCCGTCGCTGCTTGCGCTCATCGACGTGTCGGAATTCAACCTGTACCAGATCGATCTTGAACTTCGCGAGGGCGGGCATAGCGACAAGCTGTATTCTTCGTTGACGGATGTTTGCCGGATCGAGCACCTGCGCCGCGTGTTCGACATCGTCAAACCCGATATTGTGCTGCACGCCGCCGCCTACAAGCATGTGCCGATCGTTGAGGAAAACCGCTGCGCGGGCGCCCTTGTCAATGTGCTCGGCGCGAAACTGGTGTTCGACGAGGCGATCCGCGTCAAGGCGGAAACCGTGGTCTTTGTGTCGACCGACAAGGCGGTCAACCCGACCAGTTTCATGGGCGCGACCAAACGCATCGCCGAACTGTATGCACAGGCGCTCGACGTCGCCCAGAACGACACGCGTTTCGTCACCGTGCGTTTCGGCAATGTGTTCGGCTCAACCGGGTCGGTGGCGCCTTTGTTCGCTCGCCAGATCGCGCGCGGCGGGCCGGTGACGGTCACGCACCCCGACATCCAGCGTTATTTCATGACCACGCGCGAGGCGGTGCAACTGGTGCTACAGGCGGCAAGTCTTGATAATGCGCAAAAGTCGATCCTCACCCATGACGGGCGCATCTTCGTGCTCGATATGGGCGAGCCGGTGAAAATCATTGATCTCGCCAGGCGGATGATCGAAGCGTGCGGCATGACCCCCGGCAAGGAAATCGAGATTAAATATTCCGGCCTGCGCGCGGGCGAGAAATTGTTCGAGGAAATCTTTCTCGATACGGATAAACTGATCAAGACCGGCGCCGACGGCGTATTGCTCGCCTCGCCGGCGATGATCGACCTGCCTTTGCTGAGCCCGCGCCTTACCGACATTATCGAGGGCGCGCGCAACGCCGTGCAATCCGATCTCGACGAGGCCGTCCACGCCCTGGTGCCGGAATTCACCGCCGCGAACGGCGCGGCCGAGCCGGCAAGGCAGACCCCGACCGCACGCGGGTTGTAAGCCGCGTCCGGCGAGGCTAAAGCGATGCCCGAAATCATCACCGGAGCCTTCCATGACCGACGTGACGCCCGTCCGGCGCGCTCTTCTATCCGTTTCCGACAAGAAAGGGCTTGAAGCCTTCGCCCGCCGTCTTGCCGGCGCCGGGGTTGAACTGGTCTCGACCGGCGGCACCGCCGCCAGGCTGCGCGATCTCGGTCTTGCCGTGCGCGACGTATCCGAGCTGACCGGCTTCCCCGAAATGATGGACGGGCGGGTCAAGACGCTGCACCCGAAGGTGCATGGCGGCCTGCTGGCGCTGCGCGACAACGCCGAGCACGCAGCGGCGATGAAGGCGCACGACATCGCGCCGATCGACCTCTTGGTGGTCAATCTCTATCCGTTTGAAAAAACCGTCGCCGCCGGCGCCGATTATGAGACCTGTGTCGAGAACATTGACATTGGCGGGCCGGCGATGATTCGTGCGGCGGCGAAAAACCATGGCGGCGTCGGCGTCGTGACCGACCCGGACGATTATGAAACCGTCGCCGGCGAAATCGAGGAAAAGGGCGGGCTGACGCTGGCGACGAAAAGGCGCCTCGCCGCCGCCGCTTACGCGCGCACCGCCGCCTATGACGCAGCGATCTCGACATGGTTCGCGGGCGAGCTGGGCGAGACGTTCCCGAAACGCTACGCCGTCGCCGGCGAGCGCCGCCAGATCCTGCGTTATGGCGAGAACCCGCACCAGCGCGCAGCGTTCTACGCCAGCGGCGCCAGGCGTTTCGGCGTCGCCACCGCCGAGCAGCTTCAGGGCAAGGAGCTTTCCTATAACAATCTGAACGACACCGACGCCGCATACGAACTGATCGCCGAACTTGGCGACGACAGGCCGGCTGTCGCCATCATCAAGCACGCCAATCCGTGCGGCGTGGCGCGCGCCGCCACGCTGAACGAGGCGTATGAGCTGGCGTTCCGTTGTGATCCGGTTTCGGCGTTCGGCGGCATCATCGCGCTCAACCGCCCGCTCGACAGGGCAACCGCTGAACGCATCACCAAAGTGTTTTCAGAAGTCATCATCGCCCCCTCGGTCGAAGCCGACGCGATGGACGTGTTGAAGGCGAAAAAGAATTTGCGTGTGTTGTCGGCCGGCGGCATCCCCGATGCGGGCGAGGCGGGGATGATCATCCGCCCGATCGCCGGCGGCTTCCTGCTGCAATCGCGCGACGCCGGCCGCATCGACGAGCACGCGTTGAAAGTCGTCACCCGGCGCGCGCCAGACGCCGACGAAATGCGCGATCTTGTCTTCGCTTTCCGCGTCGCCAAGCACGTGAAATCGAACGCTATTGTCTACGTCAAGAACGAGGCGACGGTGGGGGTCGGCGCCGGCCAGATGAGCCGCGTTGATTCAAGCCGTATCGCCGCGCACAAATCCGCCGACGCAGCGACCGCCGCCGGCCTTTCCGAACCGCTCGCCAAGGGCTCGGTCGTGGCGTCAGACGCCTTCTTTCCGTTTGCGGACGGTCTGCTGGCGGCGGCGGAAGCGGGCGCGACCGCGATCATCCAGCCCGGCGGGTCGATGCGCGACGACGAGGTGATCGCCGCCGCCGACGCCGCGGGCCTTGCCATGGTGTTCACCGGCATGCGGCATTTCCGGCATTGAACCGGCGCATTTGAGGATGAAACGCGCGGTCCCCGGCTTTACCGTTTGGGCCTGAAGGCGCGCAAACAGAAAAGCCGATGCGGATCCCATTCAGGCCGGCCACATACTTTCCTGGCCAGATACTTTCCCGGTCTGTGCTTGAACAGTTGCCCGGTGAGGCCCACATGCCCCTCAAACCGGGGAGACAGACATGAACATCTTCGAGCGCCTGAAATATTGGCGGCGATACTGGCGGAACAAATCTCGCAAAGTTTTCGTAAAACCGCCGGCGATGGTTGAATCCGTCGTCTCGCCCGAAGAACGCGATGCATATTTGTCCACGACTTTACCTGACGGTTTGACTTACGGGTCAGGTAAGGCCTCTGTCGCTGAGGATCGTTAAACACCGGTTCCGCCGCGCATCGTTGCGGTGCGCGTGGATCCCGGCGTCCCTCGGCCAGGGGCGGCAAATATGAAAGCCGGATCCATGTCTCAAGAGTTCTCGCAATAAGCGGACGTCGAGAAGTATCAAATCTCACAACCCCAACCCTTTATTCTTCCCCGAACGCGCGAACACTTTGTACGCGAAGTATTCGCTTCGGAAAATGAAACCCGCCTGATTTCAACATCTTGCGCGGGGCGATTCCGACTTATCCCCTTATCTATACCCCGACTTATCCCCCTCCCTCCGGGGCGCCCTATGATCGGGGTGTCGCCGTCAAAAAGTGGAAAGGAGGCGCGCAATGAAAACCATGAATGCAGCATGCAACCCCAGGCCGAACTGCGCGGCTTCATCCGCAGCGCGCACGGGAAAAATGAAATACGCATTCTCCGCAGAAAAACGCCACACCCCGCATGAAACGGGGAATCGTGCCCATCAGCCCCCTGCGCAATCTGAACAGATTACGGATGAATTTCGCCCGTCAGCGCCGGGTCTTGGCGTAGCATTTTTCAAAGCTCGCCTCGGCAAGCTCTGCCGCCTTGTCCCAGCTAAAGGTCGCGGCGCGCACCGGCGCGGCGGCGGTGAGCGCGGCGCGCAGCGCATCGTCAGTGAAAAACTGCATCAGGCGCGCTTCGATCTGGCCAAGATCTTCCGGGTCATAGAACAGCCCGGCCTCGCCGACGACTTCGGGCAGCGAGCCGCGGTTCGACGCCAGCACCGGCAGGCCGCACGCCATCGCCTCGACCGCGGGCAGGCCGAACCCTTCCCACAGCGACGGGAAGACCAGCGCCGCCGCGCCGGAGAACAGGTGAACCAGTTCCTCGTCGGGCACATAGCCGGTGAAATGCACGCGGCTTTTCAGGGCCGGGTTGCCGTCGACGAATTTCATCAGCTCGGGAACATTATCCCAGAAGCCCTTGCCGGAAATGTCGCCGACAATGCCAAGATGCACATTGGGCAGTCTTGCCGCGACGGCGGGCAGGGCCTTCAACAGGCCGAGAATATTCTTGTGGGCGTTCATGCCGCCGACCGACATCAGCAAATCGGCGTCCTGCGGAATGTTGTACTTTTCGCGCGCCGCGCGCGACAGCGACTTGTCGTCGATCATGCGGAACACCGGATCGGCGCCCTCGGTTACGACGTCGATTTTGTCGCGCGGAATTTTCAGGATGTTTTCAAGATCGCGGGCCGACGTTTCAGACACCGTCATCGCCCGCGTCATTTGCAGTTTCGACAGTGCGGTCTTGGCCTGCCACAGCCGGTGGTTCATCTTTGTCGGGAACAACAGATGCGGAATGCGCTCGGCCGTGGTGTCGTGATAGCAGACGATGCACGGCATGCGCGTCAGCAGAGGAAAATAGGAATAGACCGCCGGGTAAAAGAAAATATCGAAATCGGCTTTCCTGACCGCCGCGCTCATCTTCAACAGATCGCCGGGCGAGCGCGATTGGTCGCCGACCGCGGCCTCGTTAAGATCGCGCGTGGCGCCGGCGGCGATGACCCCGAATTGCGGCGGCAGGTCAATTTCCGGCGGGCGGTCGAACACCAGCGTATAGCGAAACCGCCCGTCACGGCGGGCGAGCGCCAGCATCAGCTCGCGGGTGAAGCGCCCGAAACCGCGGTCATTAATCCAGCTCGTGGCGTCGACGCCGACATGTATCTGCTGCTTGCTCATCGCTGCGTTAACTCTCCCCGCACGGGTCCAGGGTTAAACTGGACTCGCCTGTTCCCGAATGGAACGTTGATTGCTTGTGACAGGCGCCGATTAAGCTTATTGGCCGCACTCGTCCATGCCCGCCTTGTTTGCCGCCGATCCCTGCAAGAGATTGACCAGTCATGACTGACACCATCGCCCAGACAGCACCCAGCGCGCCAGAGCTAACGGTCATCGTCACCGTCGTCGACGGCGGCGAGGTGCTGATGCGCAGCCTCGATGCGCTCGCCACGCAAAAAAATCCGCCGGCAATGCGGGTTATTGTGCCTTATGACGCGACGATCCCTGAAATCGCCGGCATGGCCGTGCGTTACCCCCAGTTTGAGTTTCCTGATCTTGGCGCGCTATGCGACGGCGCACCGAAAGATGCGTTTGAACAGCATGTAGTGTTCGACAAGCGCCGGTCCGGCGGACTGGCGGCGGCGACGGGCCCGCTCGTTGCGCTTGTTGAAGACAGGGGTTGGGCGCAACCGGACTGGGCGCGAAAGATGGTCGAGGCGCACGCGAAATATCCCGACGGCGCGATTGGCGGCGCTATCGACTGCGCGGCGGCGACGGCGCTCAACTGGGCGATCTTTTTCGCCGATTATGGCCGGTATCAGGCGCCGTTCGACAGCGCCCGTCCCGATTACGCCAGCGACACCAATATCTGTTACAAGCGCGCCGCGGTTGAAGCGACGCGTTCGCTGTGGGCGACGCAATATCGCGAGGCGGAAGTGAACTGGGCGGTGCGGGACCGCGCCGGCGGGCTGCGCCTCGATGACGGGCCGAAGACCGTGCAGCAGCGCCTGCCAGCACGTCTTGGCAAGGTGATGCACGAGCGTTTGCACTGGGGCCGCATGTACGGGCTGGTGCGCGCCGAGGGCGTTCCCTTCGCCGGGCGTCTGAAATGGCTGCTCGCTGCGCCGATCCTGCCGCTGTTTCTCTATGTGCGCCATCTGCGCCGGCAATTGCGCCTTGGCCGTCATGTCGGCTGGTTCGTCAGGGCGACGCCGGCGATGTTCTTTATCCTGTTTTTCTGGGCGCTCGGCGAATTTGCCGGTTATCTTGGCGCGCCGATGAAGAAAAAAGATACGTAAACGGACTATCTGACCTTTGAAAGCGATTTTCCAGCGCCGAACCAATAGCCCATGACTTCGCCCGCGCCCCACGAGAAAACGAACGCGACGATCATCGGGATGGAAGGCCACAGCTTGTCGAGATGGCGACCCTTGTCGGTGATGCGTTTCAGCGTGCGGTAAAACATCAGCGGCGGCAGTGCGAAAGCGGCAAGACCGTAAGCGGCTTTCGCCGGCGCTGATTTGTCGGCGACGCGCGCGCCGGCATATGAGCGCGCGTAAAGATAGCGCTGCGACATATAGAGATTGAACGTGTAATGCATTTTGTGGTCGACGATGAGGTCGGGCAGCATCCACAGTTTGACGCCGTCGGCGCGCATCGCGTCGTGCAGATGGTTCTCCCATTTGCCCTGATCGTATACGCTCTTGTAATTTTGCAGGACGGATTTTCGATAGACGATATTGTTGCCCGGCAGCCAGGTCGACTCGCCGCCTTCAAGCGGCGGCAGGCAGCCTGAATACTCGCAAAGGAACGCCGCCCAGTCGATCCGGGTGTCGACTGCGGCGTTTTCAATCGGCCCGCCGGCGACATCGGCGCCGGCTTCCAGCGCCTTCAGCAATTTGCCGGCCCAGTCCGGCGGGACGAGAACATGGTCTTCAATGCACGCCACCGCGTCGGCCGTGGCGCGGTCGAAACCAAGCGCGCGCATTTCAGGAATGGTCGCGTCATATGGTGTCGGGATGACGATGACGTCGGGAAATTCTTCCGCGACGGCGTTCCGGACCGCCTCGCCAAGGCGATCGACAACGACAATTTCAAGTGTCGCACCGTCCTGACTCTTCAGCGCATCCAGGCAGCCGCGCAGATCCTCGATGCTGTTAACCGACGGGATGACGACGGACAGGTCAGGACTGGACAATGTTAATGCTCCCCTTTTGGCGCAAACGGCGGCCCGGCGCCCCATTGCGGCCCGGAACCTAGATAATTTCCACCCATTTAGCAAAGGGTGTGCCCGTTATCACACTCTGCAAAAGCGCGTTCTGGTAAATGATTAACGAATTGCCGCTATCGCCGACGCAGTCTAGAAGCGCGCCTTGAATGAATGCCATGGCGCGCGAGTTGCATTTGTTTGCCGGCGTTTGCCGTTCAACGCCGGCGCTTGCCGGCCGAGGGAGAGATTTTGATGCGCATTGGGGTAATCGGAGCCGGCAAGGTCGGGGCCATGCGGATTCAGACCGTCAAGGACAATCCGAAAACCGAACTCGCCGTCGTTTTCGACATTTCAAAACCGCTCGCCGACGCCGCCGTCGCCAGCACGGCGGCGGTCGCGCTCACCGACCTTGACGCGTTTTTGAATACGCCGATGGACGCGGTGATTATTTCAACGCCGCCGCACCTGCACGAAGAAGCGGCGATCGGCGCCTTCAAGCGCGGCATGCATGTGTTCTGCGAAAAGCCGATGTCGAATACGGTGGCGGCGGCCAAACGCATGGTCGATGCGGCGATCGCCGCCGACCGCGTGCTCGCTGTCGGTTTCAACCTTCGCTATTACCCGTTTGCAACCTTCGTCCGCGAAGCGGTCGACAGCGGCGCCATCGGCAAGGTCGATCACATTCGTATCTTTGGCGGCCACAACGGCCTGCACAATTTCAGCGCCGACTGGCAATACAAAATGCCGGAATCCGGCGGCGGCGCGATGATGGATATCGGCATCCACATGACCGATCTGGCGCGCTATTTCCTCGGCGAGATCACCGAGGTCAGCGGCGTGATGAGCGAGAATGTTTATGGCCTTCCCGGGTCTGAAGACAACGCGATGGCGGTGTTCCGCAATCCCGACGGAATTGCCGCGAGCTATCACACGACATGGACCGAGTGGAAAGGCTATAAGTCTTTCGTCGAGGTTTACGGCGACAAGGGCATGGCGCGCGGCGCCTATGCGCCGATGCACGCGATGCTGATCGTCAAGACTGACGATGGCGGATTCAAGAAAACTCAGAAGTTCTTTCCGGAAATCATGGTGCGCGAGAAACTGAAAACGTGGCAAGCCACCGCGCTGATCTCGTTCAAGGAAGAACTGGACGACTTCCTGAAAATGACAGGCGGCGACGTCAACGTGCCGCTCGCCGACGGCTATGCGGGCCTGCGCTCGCTTGAAGTTGCGGCTGCTGTGCGTGAAAGTACGAACGCATCGACGGTGGTGAAACTG
Source organism: Parvularculaceae bacterium (assembly GCA_041398145.1). Taxonomy (GTDB): domain Bacteria; phylum Pseudomonadota; class Alphaproteobacteria; order Caulobacterales; family Parvularculaceae; genus Amphiplicatus. The sequence continues at coordinate 608,297 of JAWKVF010000001.1, forward strand.
CCCGCGCTTGGCCGTATGCGCACTCGCTAACCGGCGCGCGCCGCTGCAGGAGTCTGATACGCCAATGACCAGCGTGGGGAAGGCTGATCACGAAAATGCGGCGTCCGTCGATATCGCGCTCGACCCGGATCTGACGCTCTATCCGCTCACGCCGGCGCAACGAAGCGCGGTGGACGCACTGCGCGATGAAACCCGCCGGTCGGTTGCGGCGGGCGCGCACGTGCGCTGGATCGCGCCGCTGTCGGCGGCGTTCATTTATCGCCTCGAAGGGGTTTTCAGTGAAGCGCGCGCGTTGGGCGCTGAACCCTGTATCGGTGGCGGCGATGTTTCATCGTTAAGCCCGAACGACCGGCTTTTTCTTGACGATTTTCTTCGCTACCGCGTTCTCGGTGAGGACGCGGCGCTGCTGTCTGGCGAGGATCGGCGCCATTACGAACAATTGCTGGGGCGGCTCGGTTCGCCGCCGGTGACAAATATTTCTTTCGCCGCGGATGCGGCCGAGGTCCTGCTGCACGGCGTGCGCGGTCATCTCGCCGCTTTCGGCGCGTCGGCGGGCGACGCCAGAAAAGTCGCTGGCGCGCGATACGCCAAAGTCTTGCTGATCGGCGCCTATGGCGGCGAGCATATTGGCGACGCCGCGATCCTTGGCGGCGTTCTGTTTCGGATCAACCGCAAGCATGGCGTTTCCAATGCCGTCCTGATGACGCAGCGCCCGGCGCATACGCGCCATTTAACGCCGATGATCGAAACCCCTGTGACGATTGACGTGCGTGAATATCTGCACCGTGAAATAGATGCGGTGATCGACAGCGTCGATGCGGTGGTGTTCGCCGGCGGGCCTTTGATCGACTTGCCCAAACAATTGGTGCGCCATCTTTATACGGCGGCGCTCGCCCGGAAAAAAGGCAAACCGTTCCTGATGGAAGGGATCGGGCCGGGGCCGTTTCATCGCGCGCCGTCAATCTTCACCGCAAAGCGCTTGCTGAAGCTCGCCGATTTCATCTCCGTCAGAACGCGCGAGAGCGCCGATGATATGCTGATGGAAGAGGTCGAGTGTGAAACTGGAACCGATCCGGCGTTCGACTATCTTGAAACCCGGGGGGCGGCGTTGACGCGTCTTGCGCCTGGCGAGGCCGCGCAAATCGCGTCGCTGCTCGACGGAGCGGAAGAAAGGCCGGTGATCGGCGTCAATATCCGCCCGATTTATCACCAGTACACCGCCGGCGCATCGGGCGACAAAGTCTCTTATACACGCGACATCGAGCAGCGTTTTGAAGAGCGCCTTGCCGCCGCGATAAACGAGGTCTCGCGCCGCGCCGAGGCGAAACCGGTGTTCGTGTTCTTCTCCATGAACGCGGTGCAGTTCGGCCTTTCCGACATGACCAGCGTGTGGCGGATTTCACGTCACATCGCACCGGGCGTCGACTGGCGGGTATGGGAGGCCGACGCCTCCCTTGATGGGGTTCTTGAACTGATCCGTAACATGACGGTCGCGGTCACCATGCGCTTTCACGCGACCATCTTCGCGTTAAGCCAGGGTGTTGACGCGATCGGCATCGACTATCGCATCGGCAAGCGCGACAAGGTCGCTGCGGTGCTGAGTGACGCCGGCAAGGGCGATCAGGTTGCGCGCATTGATGAGATGACGACGCCATGGCTGGTTGACCAGCTTTCGCGGCATATCCGCCTGCGCGACTGATTCAGTCTTTATCCTGTTCTGAAAAATTCAGCATGCGCGAGACGGCGACGCGGCGGCCATAGCGCGCCTGATGATATATCCGTCCGACATATTCGCCGATAATCCCCATGAATACGGCGTTGATGCCGGAGAAGAAAAACAACGCGAGAATTATGGTCGAGATGCCGCGCCCGGCGACCTTGCCTTCGATCACGATCATGACGAGCTGGAACAGGCCGAACAACATGGAAAGCCCGGCGATGATAAACCCCATGATCATGATCAGCCGCAGCGGAAGGCGCGAGAACGAAAACACCATGTCATAGGCGGTGCGGAACAGCTTGGTCATCGAAAAGTTCGACTTGCCCCATTGGCGGCGGCGCCATTCGTAATCGATAATGTAAGGCTTGTAGCCCAGTTCCGCGAGCATGCCGCGCACAAAGGGCGCAGCGTCGGGAATCTGGAGAAGCTCATCGACGACGCGGCGGTCGGCGAGCTGGTATTCGCCGATACCCGGCTCCATGCGCTGGTCGGCGATCTTCTCCATCAGCCGGTAAAAGGCGTTGCGCATCTTGCGCTTGTAGGGGGGCTCGTCGCGTTGCAGGCGCCGCCCGGCGACGAGAAGATATCCTTCTTCCCATTTCTCGATCATCTGGTCCATCAGCGAGAGGGGGTCTTGCAAGTCCGATGGCACCAGCAGAAACACCGCGTCGCCTTTGGCGAATTCAAGCGCGTTGAAAGTCGATAAAAAGACGCCGACATTGCGGGCGTTGAAAATCACCCGGAACCGCGAATCCTTCGCGGCGATCTCTTCAAGGTATGTTGCGGTGTCGTCGGTCGATGCGTTATCGACAAGGATCACTTCAACATCATAGGGCGCGAATTTTTCCGACGAAATGGCTTTGGCCATTTCATCATAATAGGTGCGCATGCCATCGCCTTCGTTATAGACCGGCGAAATGATGGAAATGAGTTTCTTCATTTTTTTTCCGCGGGCGAGATGTCTGTAATATCGATGTCCGGCAGGGGGCGGATCAGCATTGTTGGTTGCCGCACGCGCGCGGCGACCACTTTTGCGATTTCGTCGAAAATATTCCACGCATAGGCGACCACGGCATCGGGCTTGCGGTCGGCGAGCGCTTCCGGCGCGAGGATGGGAATGCCGGCGCCGGGGATGAACCTACCCTGTTTCAGCGCGCTGGCGTCGCTGCAGAACGCGACATCCTCGCCGGTGAGGCCAAGATAGTTTGAAATCACGGTCGCTTTCGACGCGGCGGCGTAGCCAGCGACGGTCTCGCCGTTATCGGCCAGTTCGGCCATCATGGTGCGAAACCGCGTGCGCCATTCAGCCAGCCAGTCGCCAAGCTGGCGCCATGGTTCGGCGCCGGCAAGGGCGAGTTCTTCATCAATGACGGCGCGAACATGCGCCGGCATATCCGCCTCGCCGGTACTGCGTTTTAAAAACACCCGCAGCGAGCCGCCATGGGTTGGCTGGCGTTTGACGTCAAAGACCGTCATGGCGTTGCGTTCGGCCCAATGTGCGAGCGGCGCGACGCCAAGATAGGCGTAGTGTTCGTGATAGATGGTGTCGAAATAACGGTGGGTGAGCATTCTTGTGAAGTGCGGGAATTCAAAACACAAGAAGCCGTCTTCCGCGATCAGATCACGTGCCGCACATAAAAATCCGTGTGTGTCAGGAACATGAGCGAGAACATTATTGCCAATAAACGCCCTCGGACGGCCATGCCCCTGTTCGACGGCGTCAGCCGTCCGGGTATTGAAGAATGCTGTGACGGACTCGATGCCGGCGTCGCGGGCCATTTGCGCGACATTGCCCGACGGCTCGACGCCCAGCACACGCACCCCAAGGGCGGCGAATTCTTTCAGCAACGTGCCGTCATTAGACCCGGCTTCTACGACGAGATCATTGGTGGAAAGGTTGAAATCGTTGATGAGAGATTGCGCATAGCGCCCGCAATGATCGACCCAGGTCGCGGATGCGCCGGAGATATAGGTGTAATCGTCATGGAAATGGTCGGACGCATCCAGATCGTGCGCGAGTTGCGGCAGGCCGCATTCGGTGCAGACCACGACTTCCAGCGGATAAACCGGGGCGTTCACTGCATCCGCCGCGGTGCGCGGAAGACGGTTCGAAATCGGCTGCTCGCCTAGCGACAACGCGATATCGGACAATGGCCCCTGGCAAAGCCGGCAATGGTGAACACGGCGGGATTGTCCCATGGCGGTGCGGTTAACCTTCTTTTGTTCCCTCGGCGCGCTGAGTGTCCAACCAATGGACGTATTCGGTCAGCCGCGCCAACAGATTGTCGACATCGCCCAGCATAGAAGGCACGATCGGCGCCATGTTTTCAGGCGCAATCACGGTTAACGCCGCATCCGCAGCGGGTTTGGTTTGCGCGGCAAGGCGCAGATTTTCGCCGGTCGCGCGTTCGATCAGTTCAAACAGGCGCTCAAAGGAAATATCCACATAGCCGGTTATGTCGAAAGTTCCCGGCTGCGGCGATTGCGAAAACCGGACGATGAGGTCGGCGGCGTCGGCGATATGCATCCACCGCCGCCGTCGTTGCGTCGATGCCGACGAGAACGCGCGCCCGTTGCGGCAAGCAGCGATCGCCGCCGGCACGATGCGGCTTTCGCGCTCGCCGGGGCCGAACAGGAAGTGCAGGCGCAGCCATGAGAAATGCGCGCCGCAAATCCTCGCGAGGCGATCGTGCAAGTCCTGCTTTCTCAGCGCATAGCCGCGATAGGGGTCGACAAGGCGTGGATCGTCAGCATAGCGCTCAACCCCGCTGCCGATGCCGATCACCCACATCCCAAGCCGAGCGGCTTCAGCGGCAAGGACTTCAGACCAATCAACGAAAGCCAGCCACTTTTTCGCGTGGCCATCACCGGCTGACGCGGGCAGGGCGGCGCCCGGCAGGTCGGGCCACGCCGTATGGATCAGCACGTCGCCGTGACGCGCCCCGGCCAGCGCCGCCGCCAGCGGCGCAGCGTGCGAAATCCTGCGCACCTCGGATGCGCCAGCCGCATTGACGAGCGCGCCGCCGACAAAGCCGCCCGAACCCGTGATAAACAGCCTTTTCATTGCTTGCGACACTTGCCAAACCGATTAGACGGCGATTAACCCGATGCAGGTAGCGTGTTTGTCATGATTTCAACCGGAACGGAACAGCACTTGTGAACAGCGCGCTGATCGACCGCCGCGACCTGCTTTTTCTGGCGCTGATCGCGGTTTTGCCATTGCTCGGCTATCAATTCGGGCTCGGCAATCAGGTTGAACAATTCTCGATTATCCGTCGCCTTCTTGATCCCGCGTTCCTGCCGGCCGACTTCTATGTGAACAGCGCGTCGGGCTTTGGTCCGCGTTATTATTATGCGCTGTTTCTTTCCGGCCTGACGCGGCTGGCGCCGTTTCCGCTTGTCATTTTATTTTTCACGGTTCTGACGAATTTTGCGCTCGCGACCATCACATTTGACGCGGCGCGGCGCCATTTGCATGCAACACGTCGGGGCGCCGCAATCGCCGCGCTGCTGGTGATCGTCAACAGCAGCTTTTCACTGGGGCTTGCCGGGTTCATCAGGTTTGAAAGTTTCCAGCCAGCCAATATCGCTATCCCGCTCGCACTTGGCGGATTGTCGGCGATAGCGGCGGAGCGATTTTACATGGCGGCGCTGGCGTTTGCTGCGTCGGCGATATTTCATCCGCTGATCGGGGTTGAGGCCGCCATGATCGGTTTTGCAAGCGCGGCGGGTGCGTTATTACTCGGCGGGCGCTCGGTCATGTCATTGCTGCGCTTTGTTCCCGCCGGCCTGATGTTCAGTGTGATTATTCTTTTGGTCTGGGCGGCGCCTTCCATGGGCGACAGCTCACCGCATATTTCCGATGCGGAGTTTTTCGCCATCCTGCCGACGTTTCGCGCGCCGCATCATTATCTCGCAGGAAGTTTTCCGGCGGCGCATTATTTCACTGCGGCAGTGTTTGTTGCGTCATCAGCGTTCCTGCATTTGCGGCGTCGCTGGCATGACGGGGCGAGTAACGCTGAGACGACGCTGGCGCTGGCGATGGTGCTGATTATTGCGGCCTGCGCGGCAAGCTATGTACTTGTGGATGTGATGCACAACCGCATCTTTACTGCGGCGCAGGTTTTTCGCGATCTGCTTATCCTGAAGTGGATCGGGTTTTTGTATTTCGGTTGGGCGGCGGGCGAATGGTTGAAGCGGCGCGAGCTGATTTTTGCGATTGCGGTTTTCGCGCCGGTATTGGCGACGGGCGAGGCCCAGCCGCTGGCGCTGGCGGCGGCGATTGGCGCGCTGATCGCTTTTGGCGCTTCCGGCGATGACCGCCGCGCCGGCTTTGTTTTGTCCGCATTGCTGGCGGCGTTCGCTGTCGCCGTCGCCTATAAAGTTGGCGTCAGGGAAGAGATGGCGCGGGCGCTCCTTGGCGTTGGCGTTTTCTGGTTGTTTTATCAGGCGCGTCTGATGATGGCGCCGCTGGCGGCTGCGGTGGGAATCGGCGCGATTGGCGCCATTGGATACTGGAACAAGGACGCGCGTGCTCTCGATATCGATATTCTGCTGCCGAAATATTCATGGGCGGATATCAAGGACGACGACGCAGTTGTCGCGCGGTGGGTGAAGCGGAATACGCCGTCAGCCGCAATCTTTGCGACGCCGCCGGACTTTGAGCGTTTCCGGCTTCTCGGCGAGCGTGCGGTCATCGCCGATTACACCAGCATTCCGTTCGACGAGATGGCGATGCGTGAATGGCGCCGCCGCATGGGTGTTCTTTATGGCGAAGTCAATGGCGGTGGATTCAAGGCGCTTAGCGCGATGGACAAGAATTACCGTGCGCTGTCCGCCGCTGAATTGCGCGCGCGCGCCGCCGCATTCGACGCGGGTTACGCCGTGATCTATGCCGATACGCCTTGGCCCGACGCGGCGCTTTATGAATACGGCGCTTACAAGGTGGTCAGGTTAGCGCCGCCTGCAGACTAGCGCCCGCCCTCAGACGAGTTCAGGCTCCGCCGTCAGTTGCGTCTTGGGGTCGATCACGATCTCGCCGCCGACAACCTCGCATTTGACCCGGCGCAACGCCGGCAGGCTGTTGCAGGGCGAACGGCCGGTTTTTCCGCTGAAGGGCAGGTTGTGCCATGGGCAAACGACAGAGTCGCCGTCAACCCATCCGTTCGCGATATCGCCGCCGGAATGCGGACAGCGCCGGGTGACCGCGATCACCTCGCCGTCGGCAAAGCGCGCCACGCAAAGCGCGGGGCTGACGCCGCGCACCTCGCCAATGGCGATATCGGCGAGCGCGACGTGGAATTTTCCGTCGCGTTCCACGCCAATCATTTCCGGCGCCGCGGCGGGTTTGTCGGCCGGCGCCGGCCCGCCCAGCTTTTCGCGTATGCGCCGCACCATGCTGCGCGGATAGCTTGGCTGGACCATCGCCGGGACGTGCGCCAGTGCGCGCATCGGCGATTCGGCCAGGTTGGCGTTCACATAGCGATGGAAGTGACGGTTGGGAAAGTTCGGTTTTCCGAAACTCATGCGGAACGAAATCGCAAACCGGGTCTCGTCCGTCCGGTTCAGTTCAGATCCGTGCATCTGGTCCGTGTGGAACAAGACGCAGTCGCCGGGGTTGAGGTCGAACGTATATGGTTTGTGCAGTTTCTGGCCGTCGGCGACGTCGCCGCCCCATTTATGTTTGAAGTCGCGGCCATAGTCCTGCTCGTAAACGGTAAGGCCGTTGCCGGTACGGATCGGCGCGACGGCGAACCACATGTTCACGCCGTTGTCAGGACAATCCAGCCATGAATCACGGTGCGGTCCGTGTGCGGCGATTTTTCCCTCGCCATAGTCTTTCGCGAATTCGCGAAACTCGGCGTTGTGGGCGGCGGCGAGGTCGTACGGGATGTGAAAACGCACATTCGGCGTTTCTTCATAGTATAGCGTGTCGGCGCCGGGGAATGCCTGTCCGACGAATTTGCGCAGGAAAGCCGGAGCGAGCGGGCGCACTTCGTCATACACCGCTTCCGTCATTGCCGGGATCTTTGTCGGCTCAACCCATTTATGAATGTGATTGAAGCCGTCGGTTTTCGCCCGCGTCGCCGCGTCCGCGCCGACGCTCTTCCTGACGCCCTCATATGCGGCGTCGATCAGCGGCTGCAAAAGGCCGAAATGCTGAAGCGCGTCGCGAATGACAAACACTTCGCCTTTCAGCGCCCGGTCGATCACATCGGACGTGTCCTTGGCGCTGGCGTCGCTAAACCGGAACTCGGTAAACATAGTCGGCCCCCATCATCGCGAAAGGTCGCGGGCGGTTTCCATCCTGAACGGACTTTCGCCGGAAAGGTGCAAGAAACCCGCCAGTTTCATATCATGAAACCGGACCGCCTTCAGCAATTGTCCGGCCCGGAAATCGCGGCATAACGCCGTCGCCGGCGTCTGACAGGCGTATGCGTTAACCGGGTCGCTACTGGCGTGATCCTAGCATGTGTCGTAGGGGAAACGGCGAAATTCGTTCGCCTGAAGGTGGAAAAGGCCCATGACCGCACTTTCGCAGGCCATCGCCGGCAAGCGGGTGTTCATTACGGGACACTCGGGGTTTACCGGCTCCTGGCTGTCGCTCTGGCTGAGCGAGGCGGGCTGCGCCGTGACCGGCTATTCGCTGGCGCCCGACACCAGCCCGAACCTGTTCACCGCTGCGGGCGTTGAGGCGGCGCTCGCCAGCCATCATGTCGGCGATATTCGCGATTACACAGCACTCGCCGCCGCGATGGCCGAGGCAAAACCTGAGGTCGTGTTCCATCTCGCCGCGCAGCCGCTTGTTCGGCGGTCTTACGCCGATCCGCTGGAGACGATTTCGACAAATGTCGTCGGCACCGCCAATGTGCTTGAGGCGGCGCGCAATACCCCGGGGGTGCGCGCATTCGTGTGCATCACCACAGACAAGGTCTATGAAAACCGCGAATGGCGCCATCCCTATCGCGAGGGCGACGAGCTTGGCGGCAAAGATCCCTACAGCGCGTCCAAGGCCTGTACTGAACTTGTCGCGCGCAGCTATCAGCAGACGATGTCGGCGCTGGGGAACGGCGTCAAAATTGCGACTGCACGCGGCGGCAACATCATCGGCGGCGGCGATTGGGCCGAAGACCGCATCGTGCCGGACTTTTATCGTGCGGCGGCGGCGGGCGACGCATTGAGTATTCGAAACCCTGAGGCGGTGCGCCCGTGGCAGCATGTTCTTTCCGCCTGTCATGGATATATCGCCATCGCACGCGATCTCCTGAACGCGGATGCAGATTTCGAAAAATCCTGGAATATCGGACCCGCAGACGCAGAAGTGGTGTCGGTGCGCGATCTGGTGACAATGTTGTCGCGACATTCGGATGCGCCTTCGGTTGAGTTCGGGTCATCGCCGTTGAAAGAGGCCGGTCAGTTGCGGCTGGATATTAGCAAGGCGAAGGCGGAACTTAGCTTCGTTCCGCCATGGACGACGCCGCAAGTCGCGCAAATAACCGCTGAGTGGTATGGCGCATATTACGCCGATCCGGAATCGGCGCTGGAAATCACAAAAAAGCAGCTTGCTGAATATCGCACCGCCATCGGCGACGTTCAGCATTAGGGGGGGGGCGCAATGAAAGCAGTCATTTTGGCGGGCGGGCTCGGCACGCGACTATCGGAAGAAACCCAGCTCAAGCCCAAGCCGATGGTTGAAATCGGCGGGCGGCCGATCCTCTGGCACATCATGAAGATCTATTTCGCTCATGGCGTCACAGACTTTATCGTTTGTCTTGGCTATCGCGGCTTTGTCATCAAGGAATATTTTCAGAACTACGCCCTGCACCAGTCGGATGTGACATTCGACATGGGCACCGGCGAGATGAAAATTCACCGCAGCGACAGTGAAGACTGGCGCGTCACTCTGGTCGATACCGGCGAGCATGCGATGACCGGCGCGCGCATTCGCAAGGTTTTGCCCTATGTCGAAGGCGACGACGCATTTTGCCTGACCTATGGCGACGGCGTCGGCGACGTCGACATCAAGGCGCTGCTTGCGTTCCATAAACAACACGGCAAAATCGCCACGCTGACGGCGGTGACGCCGCCGGGGCGTTTCGGCGCCCTTCGATTTGATGATAAATCGCCAGACATGGTTTCCGACTTTGTCGAAAAGCCGGCTGGCGACGGCGGTCTGATCAATGGCGGTTTTTTTGTTCTCTCGCCGAAGGTTGCGCCTTACCTTGCCTGTGGCGACGAGGTGGTGTGGGAGCAGAAGCCGCTCACGCAGCTTGCCAATGACGGCCAACTCGCGGCATTCCGTCATCGAGGTTTCTGGCAGCCGATGGATACGATCCGTGATCGAACGGAACTGGAAAGATTGTGGATGAGCGGCGCGCCGCCATGGAAATGCTGGTCGTAACCGGCATCAAGGGAAAGGCTGACCGCAATGCCTTTGGGTTTGCTGGCGCTTATCATTACGGCGGTGCTGATGTCCGCGGTGGGGCAGACGGCGTTAAAGGTTGCGGTTGAAAAATCCGATCTGAAAGACGCTATTGCCGCCGGGCTGATGCCTGCAATCACTGCTGCAATTTCATCGCCGTTCCTGTGGGGCGCGCTGGTGATTTATGGCGTCAGCATCGTCTTGTGGCTGTGGGTATTGTCGCAAGCCGACCTTTCGCTCGCATACCCATTTGTCAGCCTGGGTTTTGTCGTCACCATGCTGTTCGCCGCCGGTTTTCTTGGCGAACATGTTTCGATGGTGCGGATTGTCGGTACGCTGTTGATTGTCGCCGGCTGTCTTGTGGTGGCGCGCAGCGCCTAGCCCGGAAACCGCTGCCGCAGGGTGAGCAGCCCCGGCGAGGGAAGGCTGATTGCAAACTCCTCGCCCGTTTGTACTTCCTGCGGGCCAAGGTTTACGACCTTTTCGGCGTTGGCCATGGTCAAAACATAACTGCCGGCCGGTACGTTCGCGAACACGACATCGCCGGGCGCATCGCGATAGACAAAGATCGCGTAGGATCCATCTTTATTGCGAAACGCCATCGGCCGGGTTTGCTTCGATGATGATCCTGCGCCGATGCGCACGGCGCCGCGGCGCACATTGGTGAACACCTGCGCAAGCGCAAGAATATGCGGGATCGGCTGAAGCTCCGGTTCGCCCGGCGGGATGGGGCGGTAAGGCACGCCATATTTTTGCCACGCGACGACTTGCCCCTGCGTCAGGTCCTCTACCAGTTGCCATGGCTTTCCCTGAACGAATTCCAGCATCGCGGTGTCGAGGTCATAAGCTCGTGCGCGGCTGACGATTTTAGGAATCGCGGCGCTGGCGCGTTTCCAGTCATATCGGTGATAGGAAATGACATCGAGTAAATCGAGCGCTTGCCGGTTGCGGGCGATTTCGTCGAAATATTTCGGCGCGCGGCTCGCATGGGCGGTGGAGGGGGCGATATATTGCGGGCGCACGCCTTGTTGCGAGAGGCGCTCGTCGACCGCAACAAGGCCGGCGGCGATGCGCTCGCCTGTCCAGTCGAGCGTGTTGTCAGGTTCAAGGATTACCTCGAACGCGTCGGGCGTGATATCGTACTTCGATTTCAGATGGTCGAACGCCGCCGCGATCAGTTCGGCGAATTCTTCAGGATTTTTCGAATGGGAAAGATCGCTCGCCAGCGGCGGACGTTTGAAGTCGACATAATTCAGCACAATATGCAGGCGCTCGCCGCGTTCTTCGAGCTTCGCCCGCATCGGAATCAGCAGGTTTTCGACATAATAGTCGAGGCATGACCACTGAATCCCGTCTTCATTCAATACGTTCGGGTCGTCATTGTCGTTAATTTTCTCATAGAAATGCGACTTCACCTCTTCATAGGTGATATCGCCGGCGACGAACTGGCTCCAGTAATCGACGGGGTTTTCAAACCCGCTGCGCACTTCCATGCGGATGCGGTTAAACCCGATCTGGTTCACCAGCCCGTCAACAATCTGGTCGCGCCGGTTCAGCCATTCGCCGCTATAGGCGTTGTTGGGCTTGTCCATCTCCCATACGCGGGTGGTAAATTCCCAGCCATCTATCGTCTGATAAGTCTTGTCCGGGTGGATGGTCACGGTGTCCTGTGCGGCGATGCGCGCGCATGACGCCGCCAGGAAAACCGCTGCAAAAATGATGGCATGTTTGACCATGTTCGGGCTCCAGATGATGACGCAAGCAACAAGCGATTTGTTAATGAAAGTTTAACACGCTTCGGCGATATGGCTCCACGGAAAATCGACGCTGCGCCGGGGCGGAATAAACGCCTGGTTAGTAAAATCATTGCAACGTCCAGCAAAATCCACCGAGGACGTCAGTAATGCGTTTGCATGGCTTACCCCGCACCAAAACCGCTGTCATACTCCTCGCTCTCATTGGCTTGCTGATGGCTGGCGTGCTGGCGCTGACGCCGCGGCACAAGTCCGCCTATCCGACCGACCTTGGCGCCGTTTCCGTTGAAACCACCAAACTTGCCGACAATGTGTTCGTTCTTCGAGGCGCCGGCGGCAATGTGACGGTGATCGACACTCAGGAGCAGGTGATTATCGTCGACACGGATTTTGCCGAGATGGCGGGGCGCATCGACGCCGCGGTCCACGCCGCAACCGGCCGATCCGTCACCACGGTCGTTAACACCCATTCGCACGCCGATCACCGCGGCGGGAACGGCCATTTCGCCCGCGAGGGCGCGCAAGTGATCTCGCAGGAAGTAACGCGCGCAAATATCGAGACTGACGGCTGGGCCGAAGCAAGCGCTGACGATCTGCCCACACGGGTTTTTACCGACCGGTTGACCCTCGCGCCCGGGGTTGAGGCGATCTATATCGCCGACGGGCACACCAAGGGCGATGTCGTGGTGCGTCTCGCCGAACCAAACATCATCGCCACGGGTGATCTGTTCGTTCACAACGGCTTCCCATTCATCAGCCAGGGCGGCGGCGGCAGCATTGACGGTTATATTGCCGCCCAGACGGTCATTCTTGATATGATCGATGAGAACACGATTGTCGTTCCCGGCCATGGCGGCGTTGCGCGCAAAAGCGATATCGAAGCGTCGCAGGACATGCTTTACGTGGTGCGCAACCGTATCGCCGAGTTAAAACGAGAAGGGCTTACTGAAGAGGAAATGCTGCAGGCTGATCCGATGCGCGATTTTCGCGACCGCTGGAATCGCGCCGGCATTCGCGCCAACCATTTTGCAAAGATCGTTTATCATACTTTGCCGGAAGACCTCTCGCCGCTACAGCGGCCGAAATCCTACGCCAAACTGAGTCAGTAATTTACGCGTTCTTCGCGTGCGAGAGCATTTTTACGGCGGCTACGAAGTTGCGGTCGATTAATGCCAAAGCGCCCATGACGACGGTAATAAGTACGCCCGCAACGAACGGGTTCGGCCCCCAGACGGAAATCGCCGCATACAGAATAACCGCGGCCGTCACCGGCGCGGCCAACGGCCCGAGCGGCGGGCGCGCCGGCAGGCCCCTGGTGCGGATTTGCGCATAGATCCAGATGCCGGCATTGGCGAGCACCACGGCCAGCGCCGCCCCAACGCCGCCCCATTGCCCCGCCATGACATAAGTCAGCACAATCGCCAGCGTCGCGCCGATCGCCTGAGCGACCGCTAAAGACGTCTGGCGATGGGCCGCGACGAGAAGCCAGCGCGCATTGCCGGAGACCAGTTCAAAAACCATCATCCAGCCAAGAACGCTGAATATCGGCCCTGCAGCGGCGAAGTCATTGCCGAAAATGATCCGCATCGCCGGATCGCCAACCGCCCACATGCCAAGCGCCAGCGTAACGCCGGCCCAGCCGGTTACGCGAACCGATGCATTGAGCAGGTCCTGCAGACGGGCCGGGTCGCTGGCGAGCAGGCGCGACAGCAATGGATAGATATTGAAATAATAAACGAAGCTGAAAGTCGTCGCCGAGGCGACAACCCGGTGCGCCGCGCCGAACAGCCCAGCCTGTTCAGCGCCGGCGATCGCCGTCACGATCAGCACCGGCCCGTAAAGCCCGAAAGAATTCAAAAACGCCGACACACCCAACGGCGTGCTTTGCGAGGCGAGTCTGATCGCCGGCTTCAGGCCATAATTGGGGTTGCGCGCGCCAAGCGTTACGCGCGCGGCGACGGAATAGTAAATCACGGCGACGCCAATGCCGATTATTTCAGCATACCCTACGGCGGCGACGCCAAGGCGCGCAGGTGAAAGCGCCAGAACCGCGCCAACAAAAACAACCATGCGCAACATCGGCCCGAACGCCGCTATCGCCATTTTTTCATGCGCCTGAAACAGCCATTCATGCGCGAACGGCGCCGCGAACAGGCTGAGCGCAAAAAGCCACACTAGCTGCGTCGGCAAGTCGGCGCCGGCCGCCGTCGAATAGGCGAAGCCGAGAACGGGAACGACAATCAGTGCAATGAGAAATCGCGCCGAGATGACGGCGCCGAGCGTGTCGCGCAGGTTGGACGTATTTTGCGTGATCCAGCGTACGGCGATTGAGCCGGTGCCCATTTCGACGACTTTATAGCCGATCAGCGACATGCCGACGACGGTCTCAACCGCGCCATATTCGGCGACTGTCAATACGCGCGCGAGATAAGCGAAAATTGCAAAGCCGAGAATCTTCGAAATAAACTGGCCGCCCGACAGAACGATATAGTCGCGCACAAGCCGGCCAATCGGCAATTTTCGCGAAGGGGTTTCGGCATTTGACGTCATTGCGGGCGGGACCGGTAAATGACGATTTCACCGCCGGAAAGCGTGCCGCCGAAATCTTCGATAAAGTCGAAATGTTCTGAAAGCGTTTTTGAGATTTCCGGGAACGAGCCTCTCACATGTGCGGGGAAGGCGGTGACGACCCAGAGATCGCCGGGCGCCGCTTCGAGTGCCGCGAGCTGTTCGGATGTTTCCGCAAGCGGCCAGCCTTTCTCGAAATAGGCGTTGAACGGAAAATCTGCGAGGCCGACGACAGCGATCGTGTCGCCTGGGGCGGCGCGTTGTTCGACAAGCGCCAGCGCCGCCGGAAAATTCTGTTTCGGCGCGGCGTAATTTCCCGCCAGTAGCGGCAATGACGTGGCGACCATCGCCAGCGCGCCGAGGATTTTCAGCGCATTGGCGTCAAGGCCGAAGCGGAATTTTGACGCTGTTTTCGCGGCGAAAACTTCAGCGAACCAGAATGCGCCGATCACGACGCAGCCGATCAGGAAGCCGATATCGACGAAGAAATAGCGCGGCCAGATGCGGAACGATGCGGCGATGAGGATGACCAACGTCATCGGGATGTGAATGAGATAAGGAATGGCGATCAATGGCGCGCGTTTCGCCATTCGCCATGCGCCGAACCCGGCGAAAACAAGCGCGACCGGAATGACAGCGCCGACCGCGCCAAAGCTGCGCATGATCTCGAACGCCGTCCACAGCGGGTTTTTCCACTCGGAAACGCCGGCGGCTTCGGTTTCAACCGGCGCATGATAGGCGGTAAACGTCTCGATCATGCCGGGGATGAGCGGCGTAAAAACGATCAGCGCCAGGATGATAGCGCCGCCAAAGCCGATCAGCGGCTGTCTGATCCAGTTCAAAAATGTCTCGTTCTTGCGGATGAACACCTCGCGATAGCCAAATCCGAGCGCGGTCAGGCCCTGCGCGGTCAACACGAACGCTGATGTGAGATGGGTAAGCAGCGCGAGCGATGCAAACACCGCGTAAAGCATCCAGTCTTTTGCCGACCTGCGGTTGAGGCCGCGCGCCATGTAAACGCCGGAAAGGGTCGTAAACAGCAACATGCCGGTATAGCCGCGCGCATTCTGGCTGAACCACACATGATGATAGGAAACCGCAAGCAGCGCCGCCGTCGCCAGCGCCACCCCGGCAAATCCGGCGTCGCGCATCAAGCGCCAGCAGGCCCAGATCGAGGCGACGCCAAAAGCCGCCGCCGGCAGCCGCACCGCCCACGGCGCTTCAGAGAACACGAACGTCGCGGCCTTTGAAAGCCAGGTGTAAAGGAGGTGATTGTTGAGCGAACCGTAAGTGGTCAGAAGATCGCCCGCCGGC
This sequence comes from Parvularculaceae bacterium, assembly GCA_041398145.1. Taxonomy (GTDB): domain Bacteria; phylum Pseudomonadota; class Alphaproteobacteria; order Caulobacterales; family Parvularculaceae; genus Amphiplicatus. The sequence goes on from JAWKVF010000001.1 coordinate 624,075, forward strand.
AGTCGCACAAAGGTGACCACCGTCACCATCTCGTCATACCAAAGACCGTCATTAAGATGGATCAAGCGCAGCACCGCCGCCGCGATCAGGATCGCCCCCAATAGAACGGTTTCATTCTTGAGATCGGACTTCACTTTCGCCCTGCAATTTCGGAAATGCCGACAATATTGGTGATAAACTCATCCCCCATGGATCCGGCACACCATTACGCCTCATCATTGGGTTTTCGTTAAGCAAATCCCGCGCCGGGTTGAAAGGGCTGGCTGCGGGAGATTTGGCTGCCAGGGTGACGCGTCGCAGCAATCGCCACTTTGACAGAAAGTGCTAATCGGAGAGGCCAATCTGACGGTTAAGCGAAAATAATCTCGCCAAATCGCCATTTTTTCCTTGATTGATAACCGCCGGCCGGTATAGGCCACTTTCAGCGGAGCAAAAATGTTGCGCCGCAATGGGACTGGAGACAGCCAGTGCAGGCTTCGGCGATGGCGATTGAGATGGCGGCGGACGGCTTTTGGGCCCGGCCCGGCGTGCTCGCGTCTGCGCTTCTCCTTATTGTAGTGCTTCTTATTAGCCCCTCGATGGGGGCGGTGATGGAGCGAGCGCGCTAACGTAAAGGCAAGCACGGACCTCCAGAACCCGCTCCCGGAAGGGATGCGGGATTTTTTACTTCTGCGGGTCCGTTCGGGAATGAACGGATGACTGAGAACGCTTCGAAAAGATCTGATGCCATAACCAAGGGGCCAGCCAAGGCGCCGGCGCGGGCCATGCTGCGCGCGACTGGCCTTGGCGACAAGGAGCTCAACCAGCCGCTCGTTGCGGTGGTGAACACCTGGTCGAACGTCACGCCCTGCAACATGCACCTTCAGCATCTGGCCGAGCCGGTGCGCGCGGGCGTGCGCGAGGGCGGGGCGACGCCGATAGACTTCAACACCATTGTCGTTTCCGACGGCATCACCATGGGCGGCGAGGGGATGCGCGCCTCGCTGATCTCGCGTGAAGTGATCGCCGATTCCATCGAACTTGTGGTGCGCGGTCACGCCCTTGACGCGGCGGTCATTCTTGTCGGTTGCGATAAAACCATCCCCGCAGCGGCGATGGCGCTATCGCGCATGAACATCCCGGGCGTTGTTCTTTATGGGGGTACGATCATGCCGGGCAATTGCCACGGCAAGGATTTATCCATTCAGGATGTGTTCGAGGCGGTTGGCGCGCACTCTGCAGGAACGATTGACGATGACGGTCTCGACGAGATTGAACGCGCCGCATGTCCGGGCGCTGGCGCGTGCGGCGGCCAGTTCACCGCCAACACCATGGCGATGGCGCTGGCGTTTCTTGGTCTCGCCCCTATGGGCGCCGGTGATCCGCCGGCGGTTGATGCGGCAAAAGACGCAGAAGCGGAACGATGCGGCCGCCTGATGGCCGGCCTTGCTGCGGCCCGGCGCAACGCCCGCGAATTCGTTACCGAAAAATCGCTGAAAAACGCGGCCATCGCGGTCATCGCATCTGGCGGGTCGACCAACGCCGTTCTTCATCTGGCGGCGATCGCCGCAGAGGCGGGTGTGCCGTTTTCCATCGATCTGTTCGATGATCTTTCGCATACGACGCCGGTGATTGCCGATCTGAAACCGAGCGGGCGATTTCTCGCCAAGGATCTGTACGCCGCCGGCGGGATGCGCCTGTTTGGCAAGCGGTTGATGGAAGCCGGGCTGATAGACGACACGCCGACCGTCAGCGGTAAAAACCTGTTTGAGGAACTCGCCAGCGGCGAGGAAACACCCGGTCAACAGGTTGTGCGCACGGTCGCCGATCCGGTGAAAAAATCCGGCGGTTTGCGCATTCTCTATGGCGATCTTGCGCCGGAAGGGGCGGTGTTCAAAATGTCGCCCGGTGCGCCAGCGCATTTTGAAGGGCGCGCGCGGGTGTTTGACGGCGAGGAGGCTGCGTTCGACGCGGTTTCGAAGCGCGACATCAAGGAAGGCGATGTCGTCGTCATTCGTTATGAAGGTCCAAAGGGCGGACCGGGCATGCGCGAGATGCTGGCGGTCACCGCCGCCGTCGCCGGCCAGGGACTTGGCGGCAAGGTTGCGCTGATTACCGACGGACGGTTTTCGGGCGCTTCGCATGGTTTCGTCATCGGCCACGTCGCCCCGGAGGCCGCTGTTGGCGGTCCAATCGGTCTCCTGCGCGAGGGCGACAGAATTTCCATCGATGTCGAGGGCCGGCGCATCGACGCCGACGTCGACTGGCAAGCGCGCAAAGCGGCGTTCACACCGCGGGCGCAAAACCGTATGGGCGGCGTATTCGACAAATATGCCCGACTCGTTTCGTCGGCGGCCAAAGGTGCGGTCACGATCCAGTCCGACAACTAACTCCAATAACTCCAAGAGGGATTTGAACTGATGAATATCTATACCGAAGACGAAGCGGATCCGCAGGCGGTCAAAAGCGCGCCGGTCGCGGTGATTGGTTATGGCAGCCAGGGGCGCGCCCATGCGTTGAATTTAAAAAATTCCGGCTGCGACGTCATTGTCGGCGTGCGCCCCGGCGGGCCAGGCGCAAAGCGCGCCGAAGAAGACGGCCTCAAGGTCGCCAGCGTTGGCGATGCGACGGCGGCGGCGAAACTCATCGCCATTTTGACCCCGGACATGACCCATGAGCAATTGTTCCGTGAAGAGATTGCCCCGGCGTTGAAAGACGGCGACACGCTTTTGTTCGCCCACGGTTTCACCGTGCTTTATGGGCGCGTTAATCCGCCGGACAATGTCGATGTCATCATGGTCGCGCCAAAAGGACCGGGCGATCTGGTGCGGCGCGAATATGAACGCGGCCGCGGCGTGCCGTGCCTGTTCGCTGTTCATCAAGACGCCACTGGCAAAGCCAAGGATCGTGCGCTCGCCTATGCCAGCCTGATTGGCGGGCTTACCGCCGGCGGTATTGAAACAACGTTCAAGGAAGAAACCGAAACCGATTTGTTCGGCGAACAGGCGGTGTTGTGCGGCGGCGCGTCAGAGCTTGTGATCGCCGGGTTTGAGACATTGGTTGAGGCCGGTTATCAGCCCGAAATCGCCTATTACGAATGCATGCATGAGCTGAAGTTGATCGTCGATCTGTTCTATGAAGGCGGCATCTCTCGCATGCACGACTTTATCTCGGAAACCGCGAAATATGGCGACTTCGTTTCCGGGCCGCGCGTCATCAATGCGGAAACCAAGCAGCGCATGCGCGAGGTTCTGAACGACATCCAGAGCGGCGCCTTTGCACGCGACTGGATTTTGGAAAATCAGGCCGGCAAGCCGCTATATCAGCGCCACCTCGCGGCTGACCTTGAGCATCCGATTGAAAAGACCGGCAAGGAGCTGCGTGCGCGCATGTCCTGGTTGAAACCCGGCGCCAACACCAAGCAAGACTGAGATCCGCCCCATGACCGCGCTCGCCGCCGCTGAAGCGAAAAACGCCGCCCCTTCGCCCGCTGACGAAAAGTCTGGCGCCGAGCTATTGCTCGATGCGCTGGAGGATCAGGGCGTGGAGGTGATATTCGGCTATCCCGGCGGTGCGGTCCTGCCGATTTATGACGCCCTGTTCAAGCGAGACACCATCCGCCATGTGCTGGTGCGTCACGAACAGGGCGCCGTTCACGCGGCCGAGGGGTATGCACGATCAACCGGCAAGCCGGGCGTTGTTCTCGTCACGTCGGGGCCGGGCGCAACCAACGCGGTCACCGGACTCGCCGATGCGCTGCTCGATTCAATTCCGCTCGTTTGCATTACCGGTCAGGTCGCGCGCCCGTTGATCGGCACGGACGCGTTTCAAGAATGCGATACAATCGGCATCACCCGTTCATGCACCAAACAAAATTACCTGGTGCTCTCGGCGGAACGATTGCCGACGATCGTGCATGAAGCTTTTCATGTCGCCCGCAATGGCCGGCCCGGCCCGGTCCTGATTGACATCCCAAAGGATGTTCAGTTCGAGGCGAGCGAGTATGTCTCCCGCGATGCGGCGGTCAAGCGCAACTGCATTACACGCCCGGCGATCAACGACACGCAGATCGAACAATGTGTCGAGATGATGCGCAGCGCCCGCCGCCCGGTGTTTTATACCGGCGGCGGCGTGATAAACGCCGGCGATGCGGCGAGCGACGCGCTGCGCCTGCTTGCGCGCGAGACCGGTTTTCCGGTGACGTCGACGCTGATGGGGCTCGGCGCATTTCCCGCGTCCGATCCGCAATGGCTGGGCATGCTCGGCATGCATGGCAGTCTTGAGGCCAACAGCGTCATGCACGGCTGCGATCTGATGATCGCTGCCGGCGCGCGTTTTGACGACCGGGTGACCGGACGGCTCGATGCGTTCTCGCCGAATTCGCGCAAAGTGCATATCGATATTGACCCGTCGTCAATCAACAAGAACGTGCGCGTTGATCTCGGCATAATCGGTGATTGCGCCGACGTGCTGGCGCGGTTGCTGGCCGAATGGCGCCGGCGCGAAACAGCGGAAAAAGTCGCCAGCGAACGCATGGCGGAATGGTGGCGCGAGATTGATGAATGGCGCGCACGTAAATGCTTTTCATATGAGCCCTGCGATGCCAGCATAAAGCCGCAATTCGCATTGCAACGTCTGTATGAGCTGACCCGCGGACGCAATTTGTACGTGACGACGGAGGTCGGTCAGCATCAGATGTGGGCGGCGCAATTCCTCCATTTCGATGAACCGAACCGGTGGATGACGTCAGGCGGGCTTGGCACGATGGGCTACGGCCTGCCGGCCGCACTCGGCGTGCAGGCGGCGCACCCTGACGCCCTCGTCATCGACATTGCCGGCGATGCGTCGGTGCAGATGACCATGCAGGAGATGTCGACGGCTGTTCAGCATGATTTGCCGATAAAGATCTTTATTCTGAATAACGCCTATCTCGGCATGGTCCGGCAATGGCAGGAATTGCTGCACGGCGGGCGGTATTCGCATTCCTATTCGGAAAGCCTGCCGGATTTCGTCAAACTGGCCGAGGCGTATGGTGGCGTTGGCCTGCGCGCGACGAAGCCCGGAGAGCTGGATGAGAAAATACAGGAAATGCTGACGGTCAACCGCCCGGTCATTTTCGATTGTGTTGTCACCCAGGAAGAAAACGTCTTCCCGATGATACCGTCGGGCGCGGCGCATAATGAAATGCTGCTCGGCGGCGCCGTTACCGGAGATGAAATCAGTGATAGCGGAAAGGTGCTGGTTTGATGGCCGCAAACACCCAAGCCCAGTCGGTCTACCCGGTGACCGGCGATGAAGAAGCAGCCTGTGAAGCGGTGCTCGCCATCATTGTCGACAATGAACCAGGCGTGCTGTCTCGTGTCGTCGGGACGATTTCTGCACGCGGTTATAATATTGAAAGCCTGACTGTCGCCGAAATCGACGTCGCCAAGCATGCCTCGCGCATTACCGTTGTCACCAGCGGCACGACGCAGAAGATTGAGCAGATCAAGGCCCAGCTTGGCCGCATCGTTCCGGTCCGCCGGGTCATTGACGTAACGCGCTCGACGGATGCGCTGACGCGTGAACTGGCGCTGGTCAAAATTGTCTCCAGCGGCGACGAGCGGGTGGAGGCGATGCGCCTTGCCGACATTTTCCGCGCCCGCGCGTTGGACACCACGCTGAACTCGTTTGTCTTTGAGATCACCGGTGCGCGTGAAAAAATTACGGCTTTTATCGACCTGATGCGCCCGCTCGGTCTTGTTGAAGTTTCACGCACCGGCGTTTTGTCAATCCGGCGCGGCGCCGAGTGCGATTGAGAGCATTGTCATCATGATCTCTTCCCGGCTTCCCATTTTCCGGCTGCTCCTTATCCCCGCGCGGTGAAATCGCCGCGCGGTAGAAATTGCATGCTGGATACCAAAGGAATGGGAAGATGACGGAACGAAACGAACCAACGGAAGATCACGTACGAATTTTTGACACGACATTGCGTGATGGCGAACAGGCGCCGGGTTTTTCAATGTCGACAAGTGCAAAGCTGATAGTTGCGCGCGAACTTGCGGCGTTGAATGTCGATATCATTGAAGCGGGTTTCGCCGCCGCCTCGCCAGGGGATGCAGCGGCGGTGCGCGCGATTGCGGAAGAAATTGAAGGGCCGCGGATTTGTTCGCTCTCGCGTCTTAACGAGCCTGACATCATGGCTTCGGCGAGCGCGCTTGAACAGGCGAGGAATAAGCGCATCCACACTTTCATCGGCACCAGCCCGACGCACCGGGAAGCGAAGCTGAAGCTGACGAAGGAAGAAATTCTTGATCGAGTGTCATCCACCGTGCGCTTCGCCGTATCTGCCTGCGACGATGTTGAATTTTCCGCGGAAGACGCCATTCGCACCGAGCGCGACTATCTGCTGGAAGTCGTTATTGCGGCGATAGAAGCGGGCGCCGGCACGATCAATATTCCCGATACTGTCGGCTATTCCACGCCGGAGGAAATGTTCGATCTGTTTTCCTTCCTGAAACAGAAAACATCGTTCGCGCCGCACATTGTGTTTTCCGTTCATTGCCATGACGATCTTGGCATGGCGGTGGCGAACAGCCTGTCGGCGGTGCGCGGCGGCGCGCGTCAGATTGAATGCGCTCTGAACGGCATCGGCGAGCGCGCGGGCAATTGCTCGCTGGAAGAGGCGGTGATGGCGCTGAGAACGCGGCGCGATTTATTCGGCGTCTCCACCCAGATCGACACAACCAATCTTTATTCTGCGGCGGTGGCGTTGTCCCGTGTCACGCATCACCCGATTCCGCGCAACAAGGCGGTTGTCGGCAAAAATGCTTTTGCGCATGAAGCCGGCATCCACCAGCATGGCGTGCTGGCCGATCGCCGCACCTATGAGATCATGGACCCTGAGGCGGTCGGCATGCCGGCCAATTCAATCGTGCTCGGCAAGCATTCTGGCAAGCATGCGCTGGCGGCGCGCGTCAAAGCGTTGGGGTTTGAGGTCAGTGCACAGAAAATCGGAGATATCTTTGCGGATTTCAAACGCATCGCCGACACCTGTCGCGAAGTGACCGATGCCGATGTCGTCAAACTTTTGACTGGCAACGCCGCCGCTGACGGGCGTGCTGGCCCTTGGCGCGTGCGCCGCGTCGAGTTGCGTGCCGATGTCGACGACGACACACGGCCCTATGCCCGTATCACGATGGAACATGATGACGGTCGCCGCGAAACCGTCACCTGCGAAGGTGAAGGGCCGATCGATGCCGCGTTTGCGGCCGTGTGTGCGATCTCGGATGTTGGCGGCCGCATCGCCATCCTCGATTTGCATCACGTCGCGAGCGAAGGCGTTGTTCGCGCAGAAGCTGTCGTTGAGGTCGATAACGTGCGCTACACCGGACACGCCATTGAGGTTGATGTTGCAGATGCCGCTGTGGCGGCGTTTGTGGTCGCAATCAATCAGGCTGCGGCCGAACGTGCGGTCTCTGCACCGGCGATCGCGGCGAACGGGTGAGGGTCATGACAAAAAAATCATTGTTTGAAAAATTGTGGGAACGTCATATCGTCGAGCCGGAAACGGTCGACGCGCCGGCTGTCTTGTATATCGACCTGCATCTCATTCATGAAGTGACGTCGCCACAGGCGTTTACCGTTCTTGACGAGCGCGGGTTGAAAGTGCGCCGGCCCGACCGGACGTTTGCAACGCTCGATCATTCAACGCCAACCTTGCCGGCGCGCGCCGACGGGTCGCTGCCCTATGCGACTGCCGATGCGGCTGAACAGGTCGCCACGCTGATCCGTAATTGCGAACGCCACGGGGTAAAGCTGTTCGGCCTTGGCGATCCGGCGCGCGGGATTGTTCATGTCATCGGACCGGAACTGGGGCTGACGCAACCGGGCAAGACCATTGTCTGCGGCGACAGTCATACCTCTACTCATGGCGCGTTCGGCGCACTCGCTTTCGGCATCGGCACAACGGAAGTCGGTCACGTTCTGGCGACGCAATGCGTGCTGCAACGCAAGCCGAGATCCATGCGGGTGATCTTTGACGGCCGCGCGCCTGACGGCGTCAGCGCCAAGGACCTTGCCTTGCTGATGATCGCCACGATTGGCGCGGACGGCGGTCAAGGCGCGGCGATAGAATTTGCCGGCCCGGCCGTCGAGGCGTTGTCAATGGAAGGGCGCATGACGCTTTGCAATATGTCAATCGAGGCCGGTGCGCGGTTTGGCATGGTGGCGCCGGACGAAACCACCTTCGCCTGGCTGAAAGACCGGCCCTATGCACCGTCCGGCGATGCATGGGATGCGGCCGTCGCAGACTGGAAAACACTGCCGAGCGATGATGGCGCTCAGTTCGACGAGATCGTTCCTATCAATGTCGCGACGGCCGCGCCGATGGTTACCTACGGCGTATCCCCTGACGCCGGCGTCGGCGTCGATCAGGTCGCGCCCGCAACGCGCGGCGCCGGTGATCGTCAGGCGTTCGACTATATGGGGATCGAGCCGGGGCAAAAGCTTTCCTCCGTCGCGGTCAACCGCGTCTTCATCGGCAGCTGCACCAATTCGCGCCTGTCGGATCTGCAGGCCGCCGCCGCCGTGATGTCGGGGCGCAAAGTCAAACTGGGCGTCACCGCCCTGATTGTTCCCGGATCGGAGAAAATCAAGAAAGAGGCGGAAGCACAGGGGTTAGATGCGATTTTCATCAATGCGGGCGCGCAGTGGCGCGAGCCGGGGTGTTCAATGTGCATCGCGATGAATGGCGATCAGGGCGCGCCGGGCGATCTTGTCGTATCAACCTCAAATCGCAATTTCATGGGGCGTCAGGGCAAGGGCGTCAGAACCGTGCTCGCCAGCCCTGCGACCGCCGCTGCGTCCGCGATAGAAGGGGTGATCGCCGACCCAAGACCATATTTGATAAAGGAGACGGCAGATGCTGTTTGAGCCATTTTCGACATTGACGTCGCGAACCATCGTGCTGCGGCAGGAAAATGTTGATACCGACCAGATCATCCCGGCGCGGTTTTTAACCACCACCTCGCGTGACGGCCTTGGCGATTCGGTGTTTTATGACTGGCGTTTCGACGAAGCCGGCAGACCGCGAAATTCGTCTGTATTCAATGGATTAAATCCGGGTGATTTTCGTATTCTGGTGGCCGGCTCCAATTTCGGGTGCGGCTCGTCGCGTGAGCATGCGCCATGGGCGCTTTTGGGCTATGGTTTCAAAGCCGTGATCAGTTCCGACATCGCCGATATTTTCAAAAGCAATGCGTTAAAGAACGGCCTCCTTCCGGTCGAGGTGGATGACGACTTCCATCGCTATCTCCTGTCGCATCCCGGCGCTGAAGTCTCTATCGATCTCGAAAATGGTGTCGTCGGCGTCCATGGCGGCGGCATGTCGTCAGTGTTCAAAGTGGAGCCGTTCGCGCGCCGCTGCCTGCTCGACGGCGTCGATCCGCTTGGTCACCTGCTCAACCGCAAGAACGCCATTGAAAACTTTGAAGAGGCGCACGCGTGACCTTCAACATTGTCATGTTGCCAGGCGATGGCGTCGGGTCGGAGGTTGCGGCCGCCGCACGCGTGGTGCTGGAAGCGGCGGACGCGCGGTTCGCGCTTGATCTGGTGTTTGACGAGCACCGGTTCGGCGGCGCAGCGATTGATCTGACCGGCGAGCCTTTCCCCGCATCGACGCAACAGGCCTGCGCCGGCGCCGATGCGATTTTTCTGGGTGCGGTTGGCGGACCGAAATGGGACAAGGGCGGCCCGCGCCCGGAAGCTGGCTTGCTGGCGATGCGCAAGTCGCTCGGCCTGTTCGCCAATTTGCGTCCGGTCAAGGTCTCGCCCGGCATGGAAGATTTATCGCCCTTGAGGAAAGACCGGGCCAGCGGCGTCGATATGGTGTTCGTGCGCGAACTGACGGGCGGTCTTTATTTCGGTGATCGAACCGAAGGCGATGAGCGTGCGAAGGATGAATGCGTCTACACGCGAGAGGAAGTGGTGCGCGTCGCCCGCGTCGCGTTCGATCTTGCACGCAAGCGTCGGGGCAGGGTGACGTCAGTCGATAAGGCGAACGTGCTCGCCACCAGCAGGCTCTGGCGCAAAACCGTGACGGCGTTGCACGCAGCGGAGTTCGCCGATGTTGAGCTTGAGCATGCTCTCGTCGATGCGATGTCGATGAAGCTGATTTCCTCGCCTGCATCTTTTGATGTCATTTTAACGGAAAATCTTTTTGGCGACATTTTAAGCGATGAAGCCTCGGTCATCGCAGGCTCGATCGGGCTCGCGCCGTCGGCCTCGCTCGGCGGCGGGCGCGCCGCGATTTATGAACCGATCCACGGTTCGGCGCCGGACATTGCGGGGCAGGACGCCGCAAACCCTGTCGGCGCCATCCGCAGCGCGGCGATGTTGCTGCGCCACAGTGCTGGCGCTGAAGACGCCGCGAATTCGGTGGAAGCGGCGGTTGAGGCGCTCTTGGCCGCCGGCGGCGGCACGGCTGATATCGGCGGGAAGGAATCGTGCAGCGGCTTCGCGCGCAATGTCGCAAAGCATTTGCAAGGAGGATGACGATGTCGCAGTCGGCGGAGCAGCCCCGCGCCCCAACAAAAGCGCAGATCGCGACTGAAATGGTCGCGGCCGATCCGCGTCTTGATGTAAACGCTGCGCGCGCGCGCATCGCCGGGCAGGTCATGCGTACGCCGCTGGTGCACGCTGCAAAGCTATCCGATCTGACCGGCGCGGATGTATGGCTTAAGCTGGAATGCCTTCAATATACCGGCGCCTATAAACAACGCGGCGCGCTCAACCGGCTGCTATTGCTGGATAAAGCGCAGCGCGCCCGCGGGGTCATTGCAGCGTCCGCCGGCAATCATGCGCAGGGTCTTGCCTATCATGCGCGTGCGCTGTCCATTACGGCGGTAATCGTCATGCCGGTGACGACGCCGGATGTGAAAATTCGCAAGACCCGCGATCTCGGCGCCGAAGTTATTCTGCATGGGGACAGTTTCGACGAAGCCTATGAATTCGCCAATGAATTACAGGAATCGCGCGGGCTGACTTTCGTGCACCCGTTTGATGATCCAGCAGTGATCGCGGGGCAGGGCACGGTCGCGCTTGAAATGCTTGGCGATGGTCCGGCCTTTGACGCATTGCTGGCGCCGATTGGCGGCGGCGGCCTTATTTCCGGCATGGCGCTCGCGGCGAAACAGGCGGCGGCCGCGCCCGAAATTATCGGCGTTCAGGCGGCGTTGTTTCCATCGATGAAGAACGCAGTCACGGGTGACACCCTGCCTTGCGGCGGCAATACGCTTGCAGAAGGCATCGCCGTGAAAGAAGCGGGGCGCGTGACACGGGATATCGTTCGCAAGCTGGTGGATGATATTTTGCTGGTTGACGAGCGCACGCTAGAGCGCGCTTTAAGCATCATGATGAACGAGCAAAAAGTGCTGGTGGAAGGCGCCGGCGCCGCCGGGCTTGCGGCGATCATGGCTGACCCGGGGCGGTTTCAGGGCCGCACCGTCGGGCTGGTGCTGACCGGCGGCAATATCGATCAGCGCCTGTTGTCGATGATTTTGATGCGCGATCTTGCGCGTTCAGGAAGGCTGGCGCGGTTGCGGGTTCAGTTGCTGGATATGCCGGGTCAGCTTGTGCGTGTGGCGTCGATCATCGCCAGCCAGGACGGCAATGTCATCGATGTCGGGCACCACCGCACCTATTCGGACCTGCCGGCGAAAATGACCTGCATGGATGTCACGCTCGACACACAGGGTCAGGACCATCTCGACCGTATTATTCAAAACCTCCAGGACGAAGGCTACCCGGTCGAGATCGCCGCGTATTAACGGCGCAATTGCGCGGTTTGAGTTTGGCGCGGATATGGCTAGGCTGTCGTTAACCACTTTCGCACCGTGTTCTGCGAAAAGACCCTGCCGCCAGCCAACTCGCCGTGTCCTATGGAATCCGACAAATTCTTCGACCAGGTTGAACAATGGCTGTTCCGGTCCTGCCTGCCTTTCTGGGCGGCGCATGGCCCCGACCGTCAATATGGCGGGTTTATCGAGGATTTGACTCTCGACGGGGCCGACGCCGCACGTGACTTCAAACGCGTTCGCGTGCCCTGCCGGCAGGTCTATGCGTTTTCACATGCAAAAGTTCTGGGGTTTGACGACGGCGCGCCACTGATCATAGACGGCGTAGAATATCTGGCGACGCGCGCATGGATGCCTGAAAAGCAGGCGTTCGCAAGGCGCCTCACGCGTGCCGGCGATGTGCTTGACGATACCATAGACCTTTATGAGCATGCTTTCGCCCTCTTCGCCTTCGCATGGGCTTATCGCGCGACAGGCGAGGCGGCGTGCGCGCAATGGGCCGGCAAAACTGCCGACGCTATAGAGCGGCATTTGCGCGCGCCTGGGACACCGGGATTTTACCACCAGACGCCTGCCGAGGGCTGGCGCCAGCAAAACCCGCACATGCACCTGCTTGAGGCGTCGCTGGCGGCCTATGAATTCCTCGGCGAGGACCGGTATCGGGATTTCGCACGCGAGGTTGCCGGCCTGTTCCGGTCGAAGTTCTTTGATCGCAAAAATCAGACGTTGACGGAGTTCTTTCAGGACGACTGGGTGCGCGCGCCTGGCGAAGCCGGTGAGATTGTCGAGCCGGGCCATCACTACGAATGGGCGTGGATATTGAGACGTTGCGCCGCCGTTCTGGGGGAAGACTTCTCGACGGAAATTGACGCCCTTGTCGGATTTGCAAACGCCCATGGCGTCGATCCACGCTCTCACGCGGCGCGCAATTGCGTCTCGCGCACGGGTGAAATTCTCGATGGCGGTTCGCGCACCTGGCCGAATACAGAACGCGTAAAAGCCGGCGTCGTACTGCTGGAAGGCGGCGATATGACCGGCGCTGAGATGGTGCGTCAGTCGGCAGGGCTGTTGCTCGCGCGCTATCTGTCGTCATCGGCGGGGGTGCAAATACCTGCCGGCGGCTGGATTGACGCCTTCGACGCGGACGGCCGGCCAGCCGCAAAACTCATGCCCGCATCGACGCTGTATCACGTTGTTCTGGCGTTCGTGGAGACGCTTCGGGTCAAAGATCTGATCACCGGGAAGGGATGACGCCGTGGCGGCCGCCACAGTTATTATCATCAATTATAATTCCGGTGATCGCCTGACGAAATGCCTGGCCTGTCTTGCCCGGCAAACGTTTACGGATTTTACCGTGACGGTCGTCGATAACGCGTCCAGTGACGGCTCGGTTGATGCGGCGAAAAGTCAGTATCCGCAGCACAATTATATCCTCGCGGGCGCAAATCTGGGATTTGCCGCCGCCAATAATCTCGCCGCTAAATCATCGAAAAGCGAATGGCTGGTTTTCCTGAACCCGGATGCTTATGCCGAGCCGTCATGGTTATCAGAGCTTTCCGCTGCGACAGCCCGATACCCGCATGTCGATGCGTTCGGATCGACGCAGATCGACGCCGACGCGCCATTGCTAATCGATGGTGCGGGCGACGTGATGCACGTGCTGGGCGTGCCCTACCGTTGTCTGCACGGCCAGCAAATTGATCGTTTGCCGCCGGAAGGCGAGTGCTTTTCTCCGTGTGCTGCGGCCGCAATGTACCGGCGCACGACTTTTGAAAATCTCGGCGGATTTGACGAGCGGTTTTTCTGTTACGGCGAAGATGTAGACCTCGGTTTTCGGTTGAGACTTGCGGGGGGAAGGGCCGTGCAAGTGCGCGCCGCCGTCGTGCACCATGAAGGATCGGGCGTGACGGGTCGCCATAGCGATTTTACCGTTTATCACGGCCACCGGAACCGCATCTGGCTGACGTACAAGAATTTCCCGGCGATTTTATATTGGCTGACGGCGCCATTTCGGATGATGACCGATATCGCACTCGGCTTTAAAGCCGCGGCGGGCGGATACCTGCCGGCATATCTGCGCGCGCTTCGAGACGGCTATGGCGGGATGGGCGAATTTACTTTTGACCGGCGTGAGCTTGCAAAGGCGCGTAAAATCTCTGTACACGAAGTTGCAGAACAGCTTGTATGGTCTCTGTTCCGGCTGGCGCGCCGTACCTGATGTTAGCTTATGTGGTGCGTTTCAGCGCGATCGTATTCTTGGTCGATGCGATGATGTCAAAGCCATTCTCAAGCAAAAACGGCATCGCGGTTTTGCCCTTTCCGCCATAACCGCCAGCGTCTTCCGCCCAGGTATCATCGAAAACGACGATGCCGCCTGTTCGCATCTTCTCCACGATAGAGACAGCACAGGCATAGTGCATTTTCCAGCATTCCTGGTCGTTGATGTCGGTTCCCAAAACCTCCTGATACCGTTTGCGCCGGGCGTCTGAATGATGGGCGTGGTCGAAATCAAATGCATCAAGATAAACATAATCAAGTTCGCCCTCGTGGGCGGCTAGAAAATCTTCGCCTTTTTGTGCGATTGCAATTGCCTCTGGGTTGAGGAAAGGCAACACGTTGCTAACGCCCTCGATGTTGACCGGGTCCATGTCTACCGTGACCAGCTTCATGCCCGTTAACGCGGTGAAAATTGCAAGCTTCTCTGTGGACTTCTGATTCAGGTGATGCTCGCGCGTGGCGCCGATCTCAATCAGCAATCGTCCCGAAAGCGTACCGGGCCGCGCCACCGCCTCTGCGGCAAGGACGTCCATCAACAGTGAATGCCCATGTTCCTTCGCTGCGTGTCCGGTCCTGACGGCGCTTTCCGGCAACATCAGGGGCTGAAGCGCGCGCAGCGCCGCAATGGTATCGATTGCGACTGACGTCTTCTTCAGCATGTCGATCTGCCTCTGCAGTAAATCGACCTGGCGGGAGAGGTTTCGTTTTGCCAGCGCCGCAACGTCATCGTGCGTTTGTTTAAGGCGGTCCCTTGTCGATCTCTTTTCTTCCAGAAATTCAGATTGAAGCTGATTCGCCGAAGCGGCGAGTTGGGCGCTCTCCTCTCGTTGGGTCTTGGACAGATTTGTCAGCGCCAGTTCGCCGTGATGGATGCGCTGTCGTAATTCGTCCGCATTGACGCTGGCGATGATCGTGGCATTGGCGATTCCGGCCCGGAGCAGGCTTTCTGCGTCGCCGATTTCCCGCGATGCCTTCTCCGCAAGCTCTCTTGTGGTCTTCTCGACAAGCTTCCTCGTCGTTTCGGCGTCGCGCCGGGAGTCACGTATGCGCGCGGCGCGCTCGCCGTCCAGTTGAGCGCGCGTCTGCCTGCGGTCTTTTTCTGTATTCGCTGTTAATAGTGAAAGCTGGGTTGAAATAACCGATATCAATTGCCGTGTTCTCAACGCCAGATAAGCTGTCGCCAATATTGCAATCGCAAACGCGCACGAACCCCAGATAAGTCCGCGATACGGTTCAATCGCTGGCAGGAGTGAAAAAGCAAGTACGCCAGCGAATAATGCGCCGAGCGGCGCCGTCCATGCTTTTCTTCGCCACAACGCGGCGACAAGCCGACGTAAAAGCTGCATGTATGAAAACAGTCGCGGCGATGCGGCGCGCAATTTATCAGCGATGTCGGCGTAGAATGGGCGGGTGGAAGTTGATCTGCCGCCATTGGTTTGCCTGTCGGTTTCGCGGATTTTTATCCCGAATTTCACCGCAAGTTTTTTTGGGTAATATATATGGGAAATTTCAGATTGTTCGATCAGGCCAATATCTGACCCGATCAGATTTTTACGCTTGATAATCGTCTGTTCAAAATATTTGCGTACATCTTCCGGCGCAGACGCGGCTTTTCTGTCGAAGTTTTCCAGGATGATAAGGTTACGTCGTGCGGCAAATGCGTATTCGCGTTGGGTCGCGTCGACAGTGTTGAGAAATCGTTCAGTATCGTCTCTCATCGCCAGCCACGCGTCTACATGTGCGCGCGTAAATGACTTTGATAACGACGATGCGCGTTGACGCCAGCGATAGATATAGGTGTCAATCGATGCGTGACGGGCATTACGCATCAACTTGTATGTAAAAAACAGATCTTCGTGAGGTAAGCGATCGGGAAAGCGTAATCCTCTTTCAACGAGCAGGCGTTTGCGGATTAGTCGCGCACAGGAAACCGAAGGCGACAAAACGCCAAGCGTGCGTTCATAATCTGAGATCGGCGGCTTGACCTTCTGATAAACCGGCTCGCGCGTGCGGGTGAGTTGTTCGCCAGTCTCGGAGATGCGATCCAGCCTTCCGCTGACAATGTCGTAATTGCCCTCGATTTGTTTTGCGCGCAATTTTTTGATGAAGCCCGGCGTGACGGTGTCATCGCTGTCGACGAAGACGATGAACTCACCAGCCGCAATGTCGACCCCTGCATTGCGCGCCGCGCCGAGTCCGCCATTGCTTTGCTGGTGAATTTTCAGGTTCTTAAACTTCTCAGCATGTTGTGCGACGATATCCATGCTGCGATCACGACCGCCATCATCGACGACTACGAGTTCAAAATTGTTATCGTCTTGCTTGGCGAGGGATACCAGGCAGTCTTCGATATAATCTTCAACGTTATAAATCGGCAAGATTACTGAAATCAGTGCGCTCTCAGCATTGCGTAATTGTCGTGCTCGCGGCGTGATGGTCGGAGCAGCTCCGTCCTCTCCATAAAACGGTCCGATCATATTCGCTTCTTGCGAGAGCCGACGACGCGGTCGTATCACGTCCGTGGTATCGAGAAATTCCGCAAGGCCCGTATTTGCAACCGGGGCGTCGGCGATGACGCCGCACAAAATCTGTGCAATCAGATTTGAATCAGACTTTTCAGCCTCTTCATCAGGTAATCCGGTATGCAGGTTCAAATAGGCAAATGCTCTTTTTTTGCGCCAGAAATATTCGCGCTCGGCGAGCTGGCGGCGCAGTGTGTCTTCGGACATGGATAGTAAGAATGCGCCGTTTGGTTCGGCGAATTTGTCAATTCTCTCCCCGTGCGGATTGAAATAGATGACTGGCACGCCTGTCGCGAGAGATTCAAGTACGCCGGAGCCAAAGCGTTGTATCGCAACGTCACAGTCTCGGACGGCGTCAAAAAAGCTCTGGTCCGTCTGGTATTCGCGATGTTCCTGACCGAG
This sequence comes from Parvularculaceae bacterium, assembly GCA_041398145.1. Lineage (GTDB taxonomy): Bacteria > Pseudomonadota > Alphaproteobacteria > Caulobacterales > Parvularculaceae > Amphiplicatus. Next base: position 641,089 of record JAWKVF010000001.1, read on the forward strand.
ATCGAAAGGGTGACGCGAAATCACGGGGGTGAAGCCAGCGGCTTTGCATGCGCTAACTGCCTGACGAACCCATTTATCGCGATGGTCCTCCAGGACGCCATAGGAAAAATTGCTGTTGATCAACGCCTTTGGCGGATCATTCGGCGCCTTGCCGATCTGGCGGTTTTTCCATAACGGGCGAATGCGGACGACTTCGCCGGCGTGAACGCGCTGGTTCGGGTCGTTAAAGTACTTTGTGTCGAACTGGCCGGGCGTGATGACATGCAACGAGCGAAGATATGCGTAACGCCGCCGGCCGGTGTCGACGTCGTCATAATCATTGACGCCCTCAACCCACCCAACTGTTGGAATGCCGATTTCATGACATTTGCGCGAGATTACGCGCATCAACGGATCCCAGTCGTTCAGGAACACAATGACGCGCGCCGCCAGTTTTTGGCTGGCGAATTGTTCCAGCCCGATCAGTGGCCGATCCATCTCCGCCGCTGCCTTGCGCACTTCCTCATTGCCCTTGCGGAAATCATCGCTGTCGATGATTGCGCAGTTGAAACCGTCGCGCGTAAGCGCGTCGGCAACCGGGATGCACTCACGCAGATGGTACGCCCGCAAAGGGAAAAAGACGAAATCAAACCCGGTTGTCACGCCCGGATGCTCTGATTTTTTCTCCGCTTCAGGCGCTTGCTCTAACCGGAGCTTTTCTGCTGACGTCGATTTTGCTGATGGAAACTGGCGCCTTGTTTCCCTGATGAGCGATCCGACTTTGTCGCGAATGACGTCATTGGGAAAATCCAGATGGTCATAAAGATCAAGATCTTTTTTGATCTCGTCCATGCGCGCATTGACCATCTCGAAATAGGCATCGCGCGTCTCTGGCGCGGCTTTACGCGCTTTTGCGCGAAACCACGTAATCAGGCTGAGATTGCGTCGCGCCGCGAATGCGAATTCACGCGGTGAGGCGCCGACGGATTTCAGATACTCATAGGTGTCGAAGCGCAGCCGCGCGAGGATGTCTATATGCGCTTGAGTCAGGCTGCGGCCGAGCGAGCCTTGACGTTGTCGCCAAGAATACCCGTATTCCACGCATTCGCCAACGCTGCGCGCCTGCCTCAGAATTTTGTAGGTGAAGAACAAATCTTCGTGCGGAACGCCTTCGGGAAAATCTACACCAGATTCAGTGATCAGGCTTTTCCGGTATAGCCGCGCACATGAGACTGACCGCGACAGCGCGCCGAGTACGCTTTCATGAGGCGAGACGGGCGGCGTTAATACTGGCGGTTCCGGCGCGTGGGTAAGGCGCAGATAATCGAGGTCTTCCGACACCAACTGGAAACGTCCGGTAACGACGCAATGGTTGCCCTGAATTTGCGCCTTGCGCAGTGACGCGACAAAATCCGGGGTAACCGTGTCGTCGCTATCGACAAAAACGACGAAATCGCCCTTGGCGATTTTCAAGCCGGTATTGCGCGCGCCGCCAAGCCCGCGGTTTTCCTGAGTGTGAATTACCAGACGATTGAGTCGCGATTCGTATTCCCGAACGATATCGATGCTGTTGTCCGGGCTGCCGTCATCAATGACAATCACTTCAAAGTTGCCGTCTGTCTGGCGGGCGAGCGATTCCATGCAGGCGCGGATGTAATTCTCGACGTTATAGACCGGCACGATGACAGAGATGAGCGCGCCTCGCGCGTCGGGCAGCGGCCTTATCGCCTGTTCAGTTTCGGATGTGACGGGCGGCGTGCGGGGGCCGGCTGGGGTCGCGTCGATTTTTTCAGTTGGCCAGCGCACCAATGAATTGGTTTTCGCACACTCCAGTGCGAGATTGTGCAAATCGACGTCGTGTTGAAAGACCTCTAGAAACGCCGGCTCGACAGATGGGTGAAAAAGCGCGCGCCAACCAGGCACGTTTCCGTTCGCCAGGAACGTCGCTTTCAGTTCGCGAACCGGCGTCAGGTGCGCATGGTCGACGGCTTGCGCATATTGCAAAGAGTGCGCACGTACGTTTACCGAAAGGTCGCGGTAATGGTGGAGCAGACGCTCATGGCTGGCGAAGCGCTCCATCGGCACGAGATCATAAGTCACGCCGTTGATCGGATGCACATATTGCGGCATCCAGTGTTCGTTGAGCGTTTCAACCGGAGATGCAGCCATTGCGTTGATGAAGTCGGCGAACGTCCATGCGTCGGGGTCTTTGTCGTCCCCATAAGTCGTAATTAACTGCCGGGCGTAGTTCGGTAGAGATTTGCTCTGGACGAATTTATCGAGGAACGCGCTGGCGATGCGTGAATGCGGCTCGCGCACGATTGAAAACACGTAAAATTCATCAAACGAAGCCGGCGCTTCGCGGAGTATACTGTGCTCCTTCGCCAGCACGTGGATGCGGGCGTTCAATTCGTCGTCCGGCATCGGGTCGCCGAGCGCGCGCAGCTTTTTCCGCAGGAAGTTGAATTTCACTGTCGAGCAGGCGTTTTTCGCCATGTAGCAGTAAATGATCTTGTGCCGGGGATCGATGAGGTGATGCGATTTCTGAAACTGCTCTAGCGACACGTCGGCATCCCCGCTTGTTGTCATTGGATATCTTTTCGCGCGAAAGCGCTGGAGGTAGCCCGTCATGACAACTTTGTCAGCATATTCAAGCGGGCGCGTGAAAAGTCTGCGCCCACTCTTGAATGCACCGCGGGCAGTGCGCAGGCCGAAAATCAAGAAAACCTGTTATATGTATGTAATTTAATGGAAAATCTCTATGCATCCCGAGAGGATATGAGGTCGCCAGGCGGGTTGTGACTGCAAGCCTTGTGGCGCAGTCGTGAAGTCGCGTAACAATCGCGACGCGCCTGCGGGCGTTGATTCTCCCATATAGTGGAAAACCGCTCCGAGTGTCTCAATGTCCACGCCTTCTGTTGATTGACATGACGCCGATGGTCGGCGCGGCGGCGACGAGCGCGCTGAAACGGGCCTATTTCGGCGATTGGCCGCGCAACGCACTGTTGCACCTTTATTGCCCGGAAGCTGGCGTTATCGGTTTGGGCCTGGCCCGCGGCAAAACCTGGATAGCGCCCTCGCCGGGCGCGCTTGAAGACATTATCCGCAGTTTCGATCCACAGGTTATCCTTTATCGGCCGGTGGCCGAGCAACCTCAATTGCATGAGTTCGCGATGGGGTTGGCGTTTTCAATGCGCGCGCCGTTGGCGCTTTGGTTGATGGACGACTGGCCGGCGCGGCTTGAGGAGGCCGATCCGGCGGTATTCGCCCGAATGGACGCGGACCTTCGCCGGCTGTTTCGGCGCTCATCATTCAACCTGGCGATCTCGGACAAAATGTCGGCGGCGTTTGAAAGGCGATATGGGGCAGCGTTCGCAGTCGCGCGGGGCGGGGTGGATATGGAGCGTTGGCCGATCCGCAAACGCCGGCACGACGACGTTATTCATCTGCGATATGCCGGGTCCCTGGCGCCGGACATGACCAGGAGCAGCGTGCTCGACATTGCGCAATCGGTGGCGCGGTTATCGGCGCGCGGGGAGCATGTCGCACTCGACATTCGCACCATGCCTCACTGGCTTGAGGTTTACGGCGAGCTGTTCATGGGCCTCGCCGGCGTGACGATCAGCCCTTCCAACATGTCCGAGGCGGCATACCGGCAATGGCTATGCGATGCCGACATCGTTGTCGCCGCTTATAATTTCGATGCGGCTTCGCAGCGCTATACGCAATATTCGTTCGCCAACAAGACGCCGGAATTGCTGGCGAGCGGTGCGGCCGTCTTGGCGTATGGTCCGTCGGTCCTGGAGACAATCTCGATATTGTCGCAAAGCGGTGCGGCGATCCATGTCGATCGGCGGTCGCCGGAAGATCTGGACCAGGCAATTGCCACCTTGCTCGGCGACGACGACTTGAGGGCGCGCCTCGGCGCGCGCGGGCGCGAAGCGGCGTCGAGGCTGCACCGGATTTCCGATCAACGGGAGATGGTGCGCCGGCGATTGTCGGATTTGGCGCGCCGCGCCGGCGCGCCGGACACATCCGGCGTCCGGCCGCTTGACCGGATTTTGGATCGACATGGCGAATTGCACGTAAATTCACGCCCGATCCGGCGATTCGCGACGGCTATTGCCATTCGTTTTCCTGGGCTTTCCAGGGCTTTCCGGTCGGTAAAGCGGCGCCTTCGGGGAGGCCGGCCCTGATCGGGGTTGCAGCGCATGGCGAGCCCAAAGGTGCAGGGTTTTGCAATCGCCGGAACCGTACTAGACAGACCCGTTCGATCCAGCCGGAGTCGCCCCAGTAATGACCGCCGCCGCCCAGCAATCCAGTATTTCCCATCGTTTTGACGGGGAATTTTTGGCTGCGATGGAGCTGGGGTGGCATGATTTCATTGCGACCTATCGGCGATCTTTTCTCGGGCCGATCTGGCTGCCGCTGCAAACTCTGGTCTTTGTCATTATCATCACCCTCGTTCTGGGACGCTCGTTCGAGAACGATTCCGGGCTCTACGCCAGCTATGTGGCATTGGGCCTCCTCGCGTGGGAGCTGATCTCCGGCGCGTTGATGGAGGCGCCACGGTTATTCGCTGAACGCGCCGGCCTGATAAAGAACATCCCGATGAAGTTATCGCTGCTGGCGGTGCGAAAGCTGGTTTATTTGCTGTGCCGGGTGGCGTTCATCATTCCGCTCGTGGCGATTATTGTCGCCCTGTTCGGCAAGCCGGTGGGGTGGACGGCGTTGTGGGCGTTGCCCGCGATACCGCTGCTGATCCTGTCCGCCTACAGCGTGTTGACGATTGCGGGGTTCATTGGCGTTTATCTGCGCGATTTCCATTTCATGATGCAGACAATCCTGCGGTTTCTCTTCTTTATGACGCCTATATTCTGGTATGGCGATCACGGTGCGCGGAGCATCGTTGCGCGGCATAATCCGTTTACATATTTTATTGAGGTGATACGGAGCCCGATTATGGGGACAGCGCCATCGACGCTGGCCTGGTGCGTCGTTTTGACGGTTACAGGGGTTGGTCTCGCGCTGTCGGCGCTCATTCTGGCGCGGTTCAAGCGCGCAATTGTTTTCTGGTTGTAACATGTCGAGCATTCCCGAATTGTCGCCAGACCAATCCCCGGTGGAGCCGCAAAAGGCGGCCGAAGAAAAAAGCGCCGCCATTGAGCTTGAGGCCGTCAGTCTTGATCTGCCTTTGCGCCAACGCTCATTGGCCTCGCTATTCAGGCGAGCGCCCCGGCCGGCAAGCGATGATCGAATTCAGTCGGCGAAGTCGGGCGCTTATGTGAGCGTTCTTCGAGATGTTTCGCTGCGGTTGGAATACGGCATGCGGCTCGGCCTGATCGGGGTCAATGGTGCGGGCAAGAGCAGCCTGTTGCGGCTTATGGCCGGAATTTACACCCCGACGACTGGCGCTTGCTTGATCAATGGCAAAGTCTCGACCCTGTTCGCCAATACGATCGGCATGAATGAACAGGCGAGCGGCCGCGAGAACATCTACCTGTCGGCGCGAACTCTCGGCTTGTCTAAGAGGGAAATTGAAGAGATTACCCCGGAGGTGATAGAATTTGCCGATCTCGGTGATTTCATCGATTTGCCGCTGCGTGTTTATTCAGCCGGCATGAAGACGCGCTTGGGCTTTGGCGTTGCAACCAGTATCAAGCCAGAAATCCTTCTCATCGACGAAGTCTTCGGCGTTGGCGATCAGGCGTTTCGCGAACGAGCGCAAAAACGCATTCATAAGGTGATGGGCGACGCAGGCTCTATGGTGCTGGCGACGCACTCGATCAATATTCTGCGTGAATTCTGTGATACGATTTGCTGGATTGATCGAGGGCGGATGAAATTTTTTGGCGATGTCAAAAAAGGGCTGCGTCAGTACACCGCGACCGGGAAAAAGCTCGGCTAACGCGGCGGCGCACTGATCTTTAGCGTTGTTTCAATACATGAGAGGCCAATACGTCGGTGATCGGCACGATCAGGCGGCGGGTGCGTCCATCGGGATAATAACGCTTGGCGTAGGCGGCGCGCAGTCCCACGGCGTGGGTGCGCAAGTGCTGAAGCGCAAAGCGATGTGCATCATTGGTGTCCGCCGCCCACGCGTTAATCACCATGCTGTCGCCGTGCGCGCACCGGTCAGATGGCAGATCGGCGTTATTTTGAAGCCAGCGATCTGCATAGTCGGCATCCGTCAGCGCCCAGCCGACAAAACCGACGATGCGCTTTTCAGATGTAATGAAAAAATAATGGCCGCGATTGATCTGGCCGGTGAGAGTTCGCGACCAGGCGCCGAACGGCTGGCGCGCAAAGCTGGGCTTGGTCATCAAATAGGAAACAGCGCGGCCGAGTGCAGAAAACCCGTTAGGGTCGCGCAGTGCGGTATAGCCCGCGTCTGCGCTCACATCGCCGGCGGTCGATTGTTGCGCAGTCGTCATTTTTTCCGCTCTGGCATACCGCTCTGGAATTGAGAGCAACCCTATCATCTGGGTGCGCGACAGTGAACCTGTCAGAATGAAGGCGCAATCCGGCGTCAGCCAAAGGTGAAGTCGTCGGGGTTGAGGCTTGCAAGAGCGACGTTTTGCAAAGTGATGGAATCGCCGCCGCCGAAGTCGATCACGGTATCCGCCCCAATCTGCGACGCCGCGGCCATGACTTCGGCGAAGCTGTCGAAAGCGGCGCCAAAGGCGATCAACCTGATGACGTCTTGCGAAGATGCGCCGGGCGTGAAGTCGTCGATGATGTCTGCGCCATGGGATTGGCGGTATTCGAACAGATCATCGCCGGGGCCGCCCGTCAGCCAGTCGTCGCCGAATGACCCATTCAGGGTATCATCGCCTGCATCACCCTTCAGGCGGTCGCCGCCGCCCCCGCCGATCAGGACGTCATTATCGTCATTGCCGAGCAGGGTGTCGGCGCCGCCGCCGCCAAATAGGCGATCATCGCCTTCAAACCCGCGCAAAACGTCATCGCCATTCGATCCGTTTAGCAGATCCCTGCCGTATCCGCCGCGCAAGTCGTCATTATGATCGCCGCCATAGAGCGAATCGTGACTTCCAAAGCCGTGAAGGGTGTCGTCGCCCGCGTCGCCCAGCAGGGAGTCGCGGCCGGCATGACCGGAGACGGTGTCGTTATCATCGCCGCCGCTGATGGTGTCGTCGCCGTCGCCGCCGTTCAGCGTATCGGCGCCGGCGCGCCCAGCAATCGAATCCGCGCCGCCGCCGCCGTCGACAAGATTGCCGTTGACGTCATCCCCGGTAAGCGTGTCGGCGAATGCTGAACCCAGTATGTTCTCGATCTGGCTGAAAGTATCGCCATTTGCGATGCTGCCGGCGCCGATCCCGGCGTTGAGGTCGACATTGACGCCGGCCGAAGCGTCATCGAACACGACGAGGTCAATTCCGCCGCCGCCGTCGAGCACGTCGCCACCGGCGCCGCCGGTCAATGTATCGGACTGGTCGCCGCCGATCAGGGTATCGTTGCCGGCGCCGCCGCGAAGATCGTCATTACCGCCATCGCCATTAAGCACGTCGCCGCCGGCGAGTCCGATCAGGGTGTCGTTTCCCGAAAGGCCTGAAATGTTGTCGGCGGTCATGAACCCGTACAATCTGTCAGCGCTCGAAGTGGCTGACCGGATGGGGGCGCCGATGTCAGCGAGAATCGCAATTTCAAGGGCGGAGATATAATTGACCTCGCCGGCGCCGATTGTCGGAGAAAACAATTTCGGCCCAACAGAGGAGGCGACATGCGCTATTGAACTGTCCAGCGGGACATTGCCGCCGAATACCGCGACGGCGTTGGACCCTGTGAAGAAGTAGGAGCCGAATGAATTCGTTACGTTCATGTCAAATGTGGTTCGATCAGCGCCGCCTTCGTCGAGAAACGTCAGCAGGCCCAGACCATGCGCGATTTCATGAACGAGTATGGTGAACAGGTCGAATTTTCCAGGCGCGCCCGTCGACAGCCCGTCGACCAGCGGGCCCAGATAGAATGTGCCAGCATTTGCTTCCGACGAATTGACGGTGATGGTGATGTCCGGGGAGGGGCCATTTCGGTCGGTTCCAGAATTCAGTTCGGTGATGGACGTGGGTTCATAAATATCAAAGCCGCCCTGCGAACCGTCAAAGAACAGCGTTGTTCCGCCTACGGCGAGCGTCGTCGATCCCTGATCTTCGAATTCGAGCAGAATGCTGATATCGGCGAGGGAGTCGTCGAGATACCAGCTCCAATAATTCGCGGCGGCGCTGGTTAGATTCTGTATTTGCGCGATGGTCGATGGGGCGACGCCGCCAGCGGCGCCTAGTGTCACGGTCCACACGGTCGGGCGACCTCCATTGGCGGGCGGTCCATATTGCGCCCGTATTGCAACATTGCAACAAGCATTAGGGACACGGCGTTAAAATGGCGAAACGTATTGCGCGCAATTTTATGAAAATTCCGGCGCTGCGGCAATGCGTTCGCAGCAAGTATGACGTTTCCAAATAAACAGGCCCGCGCGTTCTTCTGCGCGGGCCCGGATTAAAACGAAACGTAACGACGATTAGAGCGTGACGCAAAAAAGTGGGAACCGTTTTTTTTGTAAGGTCACGCGACTCATCAAGAATTTAGCACAAAATGCAGATTCAGGTTATTTGCTTTTTGCGCTAGCCAAAACTGAAATCGTCGGCGTGGAGATTTGCAAGAGTCACGTTCTTCAGGGTGATGCTATCGCCGCCGCCGAAATCAATCAGCACGTCAGCGCCGACCTGGGATGACGCGGCAAGCACTTCCGCAAAAGTATCAAAAGCCGCGCCGAAACCGATCAGTTTGATAACATCGTCCGTCGCCGCGCCGGCCACGAAGTCGTCGATGATGTCATTGTCATGGCCAAGACGAAATTCAAAAAGATCGTCGCCAGCGCCGCCCGACACGCTGTCATCGCCGAACCGGCCATTTAGCGTGTCGTCACCCGCATCGCCCTTCAAGCGATCAACGCCGCCGCCGCCGGTCAATGAATCATTGCCGTCATTGCCGAACAATGTGTCGGAACCGCCGCCGCCGAACAGGCGGTCGTCGCCTTCAAAGCCGCGCAGCACGTCATTGCCGCCAGAGCCGTTGAGCAGATCGCGGCCATAGCCGCCGCGAAGATCGTCATCGCCTGTGCCGCCGTAAAGCGAGTCGTGACTGCCGAAGCCGTGCAGCGTGTCATTATCCGCACCGCCATAAATAAGGTCGCGTCCGGAGTATCCGGCGATCGTGTCATTGCCGTCGCCGCCGTCCATCGTGTCGTCGCCGGCGCCGCCGTCTATGGTGTCGTTCCCGGCAAGGCCCAGGATAGAGTCGGCGCCGCCGAGACCGAGAATGCTGTCATCACCTGACGTACCGGTAAGCGGTTCGGCGTTGTCGGTGCCGACGATGACCGAATTGGCGATGTCCGAGCGGCCGTAAACGACATAGGCCGCGCCTTCATTCGCCGGATCAGCGCCTGGCGCGCCGATGAGCAAGTCGTCGTAGCCGTCATTGTTGATATCGCCGATGCCCGCGACGGAAGATCCGCTGAAATCACCGTCCGCGCCGCCATTGATGATGACGCCGTCGCTCGCCGTCAGGCTGCTGAGGTCAAGCGTGGATGAAAATCCGGACGTTTTGCCAAACAGAAGGTAGGATGATCCGCCATTGTTCGTGCCGTTGGGATCCGCGAAGAACGCGCCAATGATGATGTCGTCGACGCCGTCTCCGTTGACGTCGCCGGCGCTCGCGACCGAGATGCCCGCCTCGTCGTTATCGGCGGCGCCATTGACGGTGAAGCCGTTGGATCCGTTGAGAGATGAGAGTGCAAGCGTCGCGCTAAAGCCTGATGTTTGTCCAAATACCACATAGGACGCCCCGGCGGTGCTGATGGCGTTGGGGTCGGCGCCGATGGCGCTGACGATCATATCGTCGACGCCGTCGCCATTGACGTCGCCGGCGGTGGAAACCGCATAACCGGCCGCATCGGATGCCGCGACGCCCTCAAGCAGAAAACCGTCAGAGCCGTTTAGCGAGGACAGATTCAGGCTTGAAGAAAATCCGGCGGTCGTGCCGAAGACCACATAGGCGCCGCCAATACCAATGTGTTCAGGCGCGCCGACGATGAAATCGTCAATACCGTCGCCATTGACGTCGCCCGCAGAGGCGAGGGACGAGCCCGCGCCGTCATAGGCCGCCGCGCCGTTCAGCGTGAAGCCGTTTGACCCGTTCAGATCGCTTACCTTGACGGTCGCGGTGAAATTGCTGGTCTTGCCGAAGATGACGTAGGCTTGGCCGCTATACGCGCCGCCGACGCCATTTGCGGCTGGCGCGCCGACGATCACGTCGCCAATGCCGTCGCCATTGATATCGCCGGCCGACGCGACCGCGGAGCCGAGGCTGCTTCCGCCGCTGGTTGTGGTAATGCGGAATCCGTTGGAGCCGTTGAGCGATCCAAGGTTGATGTTTGCCGAAAAGCCTGAACTCGACCCGAAGACCACATAGGCTTCGTCGCCGCCCGGCGCGCCGATGATGACATCATCTATGCCGTCGCCGTTGATGTCGCCCGCCTCGGCGGTGCTGTAGCCTGCGAAGTCGTTCGCGGAAACGCCGCTCATTTTAAACCCGTTCGACCCGTTAAGGGTTGAAAGGTCCAGCGTTGAGCCAAACCCGGAAGTCGATCCGAATACGGCGTAAACCGCGCCTGAGGCTGACCCATTGGGGTCGGCAAGCCATGACGCCACAAGGAAATCTTCAATACCGTCGCCGTTCAGGTCGCCGGCGCGCGAAACGGTAAAGCCGGCTTCGTCTCCGGCAGCCGCGCCGGTGATGGAAAATCCGAGAATGCCGTTTAAGCCTGTGAGCTCGATACTCATTTACTTCTCCTCAGGGCGTCGGCCGGCGCACAACCGCGACCGCAAATTGTTGTTCATCGTTCCGTTTTCAGCCTGTAGCGGCACGGGTGCGCCCTTGTCTGGATGCACATTGCCGCTTTGGGTCCCCTACAACGTTTTCCATACGTGTTCCGCGAGCGAAATTAAAGCGTCGAGATGGCGACAATCGCAAGCCGGTCGACGTTGAAAATCAGAAATGTTAGTGGCCCCAGATCATGGCGGCATTGAGACACGGGCCTGAAAAACAACAAGAATTATGCCACTTTTTATCGTCCAGGGAGCGCTTTGCCGGGCCGGATCCAGGCAAAACCGCGAGTGATCGCAGCGCACTCACGTATGGGTTGACTATCTCCGCCTTGCCAATCAAGAACCGCCAGTGAAAAACGCCTGAAAGGCTGATTGGGGGCGTCGTCTTCACAAGAGGATCCGCCACGTTTTACAATTCGAACAGGGCGGCATGGTTCAGGGCGGCATGGTTCAGGGCGCACATCCAAAATTCGCCATTTCGGTTCCGGTCGGCGCTTATCATCCGCTGTTGAAGTCGTGCCTGGCCAGTCTCGCCCGTCAGCGCGCCGATGTGGCGGTTGCGTTTCTCGATGCCTCGGGCGACCCGCGGGTGGCGCAACTCGCCGATCAATATGCGGGGCTTTTCGCCTATCGCAGACACGGTCCCGATAAGGGACAGTCAGACGCCATCTTGGAGGGGTGGCGCAATGTGCCGGGCGACGTGCTTGGCTGGCTGAACGCCGATGATTTTCTATACCCCGGCGCGCTGGATTTGGTCGCCGAAAAATTCGCCGCCGACGCCGGGGTCGATATCGTTTTCGGCCATAGCGCAATCTGCGACGCGACTGGCGCGATGACCGGCTACCATTCAGCCGTGCGCGCAGATGCCGAGCAGTTGCGGGTCGGCGGTTCGATCTCCCAGCCTTCGTGTTTGTTCAAGCGGGACGCTTATGAACGTGCGGGCGGTCTCGATATCGACCGGCACTTCACAATGGACTGGGACTTATGGCTGCGCCTTTTGCAATCGGGTGCGCGGTTTGAATTTCTCGACAGGCCGCTATCGGTTGTGTTCTGGGGCGACGGAACCAAAACGGCGTCGTTCAATTCACGCCGGCGGGAGGAGCTTCGATCGTTGATTGAGCGCTTCACGCCTGCGGACCAGCGCGCAAGGGTTTTTCGCGGGTTCGCCACGCAGGCGACGCTTGACCTTTATTGCCCGCCGGCTTTGCGCAAATTCCTGCAGCGCCATCTCGGGCGAAATCGAACAGAAATTTTCGGCATGACCTCAAGCGGCGCGATCGACAAGCAGGCGTCAATTCACTGGTTTCATTTCAGACCCAAGCCGACCAAAGCGATCAGCGTTGAGTTCGATGCGCCGTGCGAGGTGGAAATCGCGGCGGATCGCGAAATTGCGACGGCTGAACCAGCAGGCGCTGCATACCGGGTGGCGTTTGCGGCGCCGGTCGGCCCCGGCGAAGTGGTCGAACTTATCATCAGGCCGCACGCTGACGTCCGCTTTGTCAAAGCGGACTGGATCTGAGGGCGCAGGAGAGGCGGGGCAGGCCGACTGGACAGCATCGCAGAACTTTGCGATTCCATGTCATTCGGCCAGCACGAAGCCAGCACGAAGATTGCCAATGTCAAATCGAACAGCCCTTATTACTGGCGTAACCGGACAGGACGGCGCGTATCTGGCGCGGTTGCTGCTGTCAAAAGGGTATACCGTTCACGGCGTAAAGCGCAGATCATCGTCGTTCAACACGGCGCGGGTCGATGATCTTTACCTCGATCCCCATGAGGGGGAGACGCGCTTTTTCCTGCATTACGGCGATATGACGGATTCAACCAATCTCATTCGCCTGATTCAGGAAACCCGGCCCGACGAAATTTACAACCTGGCCGCACAAAGTCATGTTCACGTCAGTTTCGAAACGCCGGAATACACCGCCAATGCCGACGCGATCGGCGCGTTACGCCTGCTTGAAGCAATCCGAATTCTCGGTCTTGAAAAATCGGTGAGATTTTATCAGGCCTCGACGTCGGAACTTTACGGTAAGGCGCAAGAAGTTCCGCAAAGTGAGAAGACCCCGTTTTATCCGCGTAGCCCTTATGGCGCTGCGAAAATTTACGCGTACTGGATTACCGTCAATTATCGTGAAGCCTACGGCATTCATGCATCGAACGGCATATTGTTCAATCATGAAAGCCCGTTGCGCGGTGAAACATTCGTTACTCGAAAGGTCACGCGCGCGGTCGCCGCTATCCAGCTTGGCCTGCAAAAGACATTATATCTCGGCAACTTGAACGCCAGACGCGACTGGGGTCATGCGCGCGATTTTGTCGAAGGCATGTGGCGGATCGTCAATCACGATACGGCCGGCGACTGGGTGCTGGCGACCGGCAAGGCGTACAGCGTTCGCGATCTTGTCGAATGCGCCTTTGGCGAAGTCGGCCGCGAAATCGTGTGGACAGGCGAGGGGGTGAAGGAAAACGGCCGCGACTCGCGCACCGGCGCCGAACTGGTCAAGATTGATCCACGATATTTCCGTCCGACCGAAGTGGATTTGCTCCTCGGCGATGCGACGAAAGCCCGTCAGGAACTGGGATGGAAGCCGAAAGTCGGCTTTAAAGACCTGGTCAAGGAACTTGTCGCCTCTGATCTGAAGCTTGTCGAAGCCGAAGGTCAGCGCAATGATCGAGGCGCCGGCTAATGAAAGGCGGGCAATATCGCCTTGAAGGCAAGCGTGTCTTCGTCGCCGGTCACCGGGGCATGGTCGGATCGGCCATGGTGCGACGGCTGGAGGGGGAGAAATGCGAAATCATCACCGCCGACCGCGCCTCTCTTGACCTGCGCGAGCAGGCGCAGGTGCGCGCGTTTTTCCAAGATGTCGCTCCGAATGTTGTTGTTCTGGCGGCGGCGAAGGTTGGCGGCATCGCCGCGAATGATGCCTCGCCCGCGAACTTTCTGTACGAAAATCTCGCGATTGAATTGAATGTTATTGAATCGGCATTCGCTTCCGGCGTTGAAAAACTCTTGTTTCTCGGATCGTCCTGCATCTATCCAAAATTTGCGCCGCAACCGATACCCGAAGAAGCTTTGCTGACTGGCGCGTTAGAGCCGACGAACGAATGGTATGCGATAGCTAAAATCGCCGGGCTAAAATTGTGTGAGGCGTATCACAAACAATATGGCGCAAATTTCATTTCGGCGATGCCGACAAATTTGTACGGCCCCGGCGATAATTTTGATCTTAATTCCTCGCACGTAATACCGGCGCTAATCCGAAAAGCGCATGAGGCCAAGCGTTCCGGCGCACGCGAATGGACGGTTTGGGGCTCGGGCGCGCCGCGGCGGGAATTTCTGCATGTTGACGATTGCGCGGAAGCGCTTGCGTTTTTGTTGACCTCATATTCCGGCGGGACGCATGTAAATATCGGCGCTGGCGTAGATATTTCCATCGCCGATCTGGCCCGACTGATTTCCGGGATTGTCGACCTCGACGCGCAAATCGTCTTCGATACGTCCATGCCTGACGGGACGCCGCGCAAGCTGATGGACTCGCAAAAACTTATGTCGATGGGCTGGGCGCCCCGGATCGACTTGCGTGAAGGATTGCGATCAGTTTACCAGTGGTACCTTGAAAATAATGAGACGGCGCGCAAGGTCGGCGCCTGAAATGACGTATACAGGTTCAACCGTTTCAGCGATGCAAAAACCAGGCGCGTCTGTGCGTGTGAAAGCGGACGCCGCAACGGCGTTCATCCTCGGCAATGGTCCATCGCTAAAAGGCGTCGATCTGAAATCGTTGAGCGATTTTCCGACATTTGGCATGAATGCGGCGTACCGGCGCTGGCGGCAAATTGACTGGCGGCCGACTTACTATATTTGCCTCGACCTCGTGGTCGGTGTTTCACATGCTGCGGCGATCGCCGATTTGATCCGTGAGGGTCGAATTGAAAAATTCCTGCTGCGTAGCAATCTCATCGCCGGTCTCGGCGAGTTGGCGGGCAGCGACCGCGTCGTGAATTTTGATGCGTTGGCGAACGCTGATGACATTTTCAAAGGGGTGACGATCACCACCGGATCCGGCGCGGCGCTGTGGGCGGCGTCTCTTGGATATCGTCAGATGGTCGTCAATGGGGTCGACGGCCGCTATGTCGAGGTTGTCGAAGGCGCCCGGCAACGTGACGGCATCGAACTCGAAATCGTCGAAACGAGCGATAACCCCAATTATTTTTTTGACGACTATCAACAACCGGGAGACCGCTACAACCTCCCGAACCCACGCCCTGATCTGCATGTGCAGGCGTGGCGTGAAGCGGCCGGCAATCTGGCGGCGCGCGAGGTTCGGGTTTTCAACGCCAACCCCAATTCCGCCGTGCGATGTTTTCCGTTCGTCGAATGGGCGGCCTACCTGGATGAGGGCAGCGAAATCAGCCCTGCCGACGAGGCGCCGCAAAGCGCAACTGATGCGCGCCATGGGGGCGCGCAGGGGCGTTTGCGGTCGTTTTTCCGCAGACATGGCGCGGCGGTTGGATTGCTTGCGGCTGTGGCCGTCATGGGGGCGGCTTTTGCCGCCGCCGGGCGAGCCCCGATTGTTGCGGCGTTGGCGATCATTCTGGCGTCCGCGCTGGCCGTCGCTTTCATGTATGGAAGATATGCGCTGGTGCGTCACGTCAATGCGCTACAGCAGGAGGTGACCGGCCTGAAGGCGCGTATGGCCGAACTTGAGCGGCGCGCCGGCGGCGGGGGCTGACGGGGTTTTACCTCCTTTTCTTCCGCGGCCGTAAGCCGTAAACACAGGGCGCAGGGGCGCGCCAGATCCGCGGGAGGCCAATTTGGGTCGCCCGCCGCGCCTGTACCAGTATGAGGAGACCATGAGCGGGTCGGCAGTTCCAGTTCGGGCGGCAAAACGCGTCAGTATCGTTTATCGCGCCTACAATGAGGAAAAATGGCTGGCGCAATCAATTGCGGCGAGTCAGCGCCAGCGCCTGCCCGAAGGCATTGATCTGGAGTTGGTAATGGTCGATTCCGGATCGACGGATTCAACTGTTGAAATCGCCGAACGCGCCGGGTGTCGTATCGTTCACATCCGCAAGTCGGATTTTACGTTCGGGCGGTCGCTGAACATGGGATGCGATGCGGCGACCGGCGATGTTCTGGTTTTTATTTCCGCCCATTGTATTCCCTGTCACGATGACTGGCTTGCGAACCTGATCGCCCCGATCCTGGATGGCCGCGCCGAGTACACTTACGGCAAGCAGGTCGGGCACGAGGTCACACGGTTTTCTGAAAATCAGGTGTTCAGCCATTATTTCGGCGATCACGATAAAATTCCGCAACAGGAGTTATTCGTGAATAACGCCAATTCCGCGATAAGCCGCCGCGCATGGGAGCATTACAGGTTCGATGAACAGGCGACCGGATTGGAAGACATGGTTCTTGGCCGCGCGCTGATGAAGGATGGCGGCATGATCGGCTATGTCGCGAATGCGCCGGTGACCCACATTCACGAAGAGACATTGCGGCAGGTTGAACGACGCTTTTATCGAGAGGCTTTGACGCTGCGTGAAATATTTCCCGAAGTGCACTTTCACTTTGGCGATTTTGTTCGCTGTTTCAGCGCTGGGGTTTTCCATGATTTTGCGGATGCGCTTGAGGAAAACAGGTTTTTTCGTGAAGCGCCGGGCGCGGTCGCATACCGATTGATGCAATATTGGGGCGCGTATCGCGGTCATAACGAACATCGCAATCTTTCTCGGGCGCAGAAGGAAAGCTATTACTACCCGCGGTCGCGGCGCTCGCGAAAACGCCGTCCGGCCAAATCTTCGACATCTTCGGCGAATAACCCCGCTGAATAAATCTTCGCGGTTGCAGGGAGCCCTGAATTGATTGGCGAGAAGCAAAGACTCACGGCGTTATTGCCGATGAAGGCGCATAGTGCGCGCGTGACTTCCAAGAATTTCCGAATGATCGCCGGCAAGCCGCTATTCCGGTGGATATTGGATACCCTGTGCGTGCAGTCTGAAATCGATGCTGTGGTGATTAATACCGACGCCCGCGAAATTCTGAAAGAAAACGGACTGAGCGACGGCGATTATAACGGCAAGGTTCTTATCCGTGATCGCAAGCCGGAGATTTGCGGCGATCTGGTGTCGATGAACCTTGTGCTGGCTGACGATATCGAGGCTGTTGCATCGGATTATTACCTGATGACGCACACGACGAACCCGCTGTTGACCGGGCGAACGATCAGCAAAATGATCAATGCCTTCCTGGATGCGCAAGGCGCAGACTCGCTGTTTACGGTGACGAAGCGGCAAACGCGGTTTTATACGCCGGAGGGCGGGCCCATCAATCACGATCCGGCGAATTTGATCCGTACCCAGGACTTGCCGCCCTATATGGAAGAAAACTCTGTTTGCTACCTGTTTACGGCAGACAGCTTCGCCAAGACAAAGGCGCGCATTGGCGAACGCCCCGTCCTGTTTGAAACGCCGCCGCTGGAATCGGTCGATATCGACGAAAAGTCAGACTGGTTCATCGCGGAAGCGTTGTTGATGCGAGTCGCCGCCGGCGATGAACTGCCGGAGGATTGACGCAATGTCGAAGCCGAGAGTTTACGTCACATGCCCGCCGATGCTTGGGCTCATAAGTGATTTCAAGGACGATTTCGCCGCCGCCGGTCTGGAATGCGTCGCCGCGCAGGTCACGCAGGTCAAATCGGTGCAAGAGCTGATTACCGAAGTCCCCGACTATGATGCCTGGATTATCGGCGATGATCCGGCGAACCGGGCGGTGGTCGAGGCTAGCGCCGCCGGCAAACTGAAAGCGGCGGTGAAATGGGGCGTTGGCGTCGACAACGTCGACTTTGCCGCCTTCAAAGACTGCGGCGTGCCGATTGAGAATACGCCCGGCGTATTCGGCGGAGAGGTCGCAGATGTTGCGTTGACTTATGTTCTGGGGTTGGCGCGCGAGACCTATTTCATCGACCGCAAGATCCGGTCTGAGAACGCCTGGCCGAAACCTTCGGGAATTTCCGTCGCTGGCAGAACTATCGCCCTTGTCGGGTTTGGCGATATTGGCCGCCACACCGCCAAACGTCTTCTCGCCTGCGACGCCAGGATTATCGCCTACGATCCTGTGTACAAGCCGGCGGAGGGCATTGACGTTGAGGTCGCGCAATGGCCGGAGCGTATTGCGGAGGCGGATTTTGTGATCTTCACATGTCCGCTCACGCCGTCGACGAAACACATGTTCAATGAAGCGCTGCTATCCCGGTTAAAACCGGGCGTTCGTGTTGTTAATGTTTCGCGCGGCCCGGTCATAAAGGAATCCGCGCTTGTCGATGCACTCAGATCAGGGGTGGTCCATTCCGCCGCGCTCGATGTGTTTGAAGTTGAACCGCTCGCGGCCGACTCGCCGTTTCGCGAATTCGACCGTTGCATCTTCGGCTCGCATAACGGCTCCAATTCGGTTGATGCGGTGCGGCGCGTCAGTCGCCTCGCCATCGAGAAAATTGCACGCCTACTGAAGGAAACATCCTGATGGCTGGCCCTGTGGCGCCATTTGCAGTGCTGATTACCGGCTGTAACGGCGGGATCGGCCGGGCGCTTGTCGAGGTTTTTGCGGCGGATGGGTGGCGGGTTGTCGGCGTGGATCGCCATGGCGCGCCTGCATCGGGCGATGGGCCGGGGGTTGCGTTTGTCGGCGCCGATCTTGAGGCTTTATGCGATGACGACGCCTTGTTGTCAGATTTCGCAGCAGGGGTGCGCGCCGCCGCCGACGGCGCGCCGTTGAAGTGCATCGTCAATAATGCGGCGACGCAAATCCTCGCCCCGACCGAAGAACTGACACGCGCGGCGTTTGTGTCATCAATCAAGGTGAATACGGTCGCACCGTTCCTGTTGGCCAAGACATTCCTTTCTGATCTGGCGGCGGTGAAAGGCTCGATCATCAATATTGGTTCGGTCCATGCAGAGGCGACGAAGCCGGAATTCGCCGCTTATGCGACGTCAAAGGCGGCGCTGCACGGATTGACGAGGGCGCTCGCTGTCGATCTGGGGCCGGATGTGCGGGTGAATACCCTTGCGCCGGCTGCGACGGCGACACAAATGTTGAAAGCCGGATTTGAAAACAATCCGGCAGGTTTTGCAGAGCTCGAAAAGGTGCATCCGATCGGCCGCATCGCCGATCCGGCTGAAATCGCCGGGTTGGCGAAGTTTCTCGCTTCCGATGACGCGGCCTTCGTAACCGGCGCGACGCTGTACGCCGATGGCGGCGTGCTTTCCAGATTGCACGATCCGGCGTGACCTTCTCGCAGATCGCCCTAACGTCCATCCGCTGCGTGGCGAATGTTCATGCCGTGCTTGGCGAGGGGCCGTTATGGGACGAACGGATCGGAAGGTTGATCTTCCTCGATATCAAGGGTGAGAAGCTATTTCTTTATGACCCCGACAACGGATCGACGCAGACCCTCGATGCGCCGGGAATGATTAGCGCGCTGGCGCTCGCCACCGACGGATATGTATGCGCTTTTCAAAACGGTTTTGCGCGCCTTGCAATTTCCGCTACCGGCGCAAGGCTGACGCCGATCGCCAACCCGGAACACGACATTCCCGGCAATCGATTCAATGACGGCAAGATTGACCCCGACGGCGGTTTCTGGGCCGGCTCGATGGACAACGCCGAAAAAGATGCGGATGCGGGCGCGTGGTGGCGTCTCAGCTGCGATGGCGACGTGCGCAGGATTGACGCCGGATATCATGTCACCAATGGTCCGGCGTTCGATCACGAACGGGGGCTCGTTTACCTCACGGACAGTGCTCGACAAATTGTTTACAGGGCAAAATTCGTAGACGGAAAATTGGCCGACAAGTCAGAGTTTCTTCGCTTCGGCGATCAAGACGGCTATCCCGACGGGATGGAGGTCGATGCGCAAGGGGCGTTGTGGATCGCTTTCTGGGACGGCGGGGCGATACGCAGGTTCTCGCCGGATGGCGCATTGCTGCAGGAAGTGACCCTTCCGGTTCCGCGGCCGACCAGCCTGGCGTTTGTCGGGCAGCGCATTTACGTAACGTCCGCGATGGTCGGCCTGTCCGAAGAGGCGATTGCGCGCGCCCCGGCCTCGGGGGGGCTGTTTGAAATTTGCGCCGACACCTTCCTGTCGCGACCGAATTTACCAAAATTGTTCAAGATTTGATCAGTATCCTCCCGGGTTTTTATTGTATCCGGGTTACCCTATGCTAGAGTTTCGCAACAGGCTCCTTCAAAAATTTAGAGCCGATTGATGAATCACGTCGGACGCAATCGGCTCTAGTCTGAACGAAATGGTTCTTTGCGCTGTCAGGGGGAAGCAGAATGTGGTCAATCTCAACCGGCCTGACGGGCGCAGCCACGCAAACCCAGATCAATAATGTCACATCCGTCCTTCAATATGCGGTCGACTATTGGGACCGGTATGTCGATACGTCCCTTGCAGTAATTGACATCGTCGTCGATTTTACCGCGCTTGGCGGGACGACGCTCGCCACCGGCGGTACGGATTACTATTACGATTACTCAGCTAACGGACTTGATTTCTGGGCGCCGGCGACTCAAATCGAATTGACGACCGGATCAGATTTTAATGGCGCGAACGCCGATATCTATCTCACGGTGGATTTGGATTCGCTGCAATCCAATGACTTTTATTTCTTCTCCGATGAACATGGAACGAATGGCGTATCGCTTGGCGCAAACGGCAAGATTGATTTGTGGACGGTCTTTGTTCATGAAATTGGGCACGGGCTCGGCTTGTTAAGCTTCCTCGACGAGGGCGGAATTGACCGCACGTCCTTCGACGCCTTCGTGCAGTCCACGCCATTCGGATACCAGTTTGTCGGGCCGACAGCCGGCAGTGTTGAGCTCGATGCAAGCTATGCGCATTTCGCCAGTAATCTGGGCAGCGTCTTTGGTCCGTATATCGGTTATGGCGAAGCGAACTACTTAACCCCGCTTGAATTGTCGGTGATGGGCGACACGGGCGTCCCGCTGGTGACGGCGACGGCTGGCGGCGATGTGCTTTACGCCTGGGGCGTGGGCGCCAATTTCACGCTCGACGGGCTGGCGGGAAACGATACGCTTTACGGTCTTCATCTCGCCGACGTTATCGCCGGCGGCGATGGCGATGACATCGTCCATGCGCATTGGGGCGACGACAAGCTGTATGGCGGCGCCGGCGACGATACGCTCAACGCCGATGATGGCGACGACACGATTTACGGCGATGACGGCGCTGACCTGATCCGCGGCGGTTACGGTGACGATCTTGTCGATTATACGCTTTCGCCAGCTGGCATTGATGTGGTCATCGGGGTGTCTGCAAGCGGCGGGTTTGCGCAGGGCGACACTCTCAATAATGTCGAGCGTATTTTTGGTTCAGGTTTCGACGATCATATAGTTGGGGGTAGCAGGGACGAGTCGTTACTTGGGCAAGCCGGCGCAGACTATATCGACGGCGGGGCCGGCAACGACACCATCGCCGGCGCTTTGGACTATATGCCCGCAAACGGAGACGGTTTTCGTGACACGCTGGTGGGCGGCGCCGGCGGTGACATGATCTATGGCGATGATTTCGACCTCCTCTCTTATTTCTCATCGACGCAAGCGGTGGAAATTGACCTCGAAAATGGCATTGCAACCGGCGGGCATGCGACAAACGATTCGATTGCGGGTGTAGGCAATGTTGAGGGGTCTGCTTTCGATGACACCCTTTCCGCAGGCTTCGGGGATAACCTGTTAATTGGCGGCGACGGCGACGATTCCCTTTTCGGGAACTATGGCGATGACACATTGGAAGGCGGCGCAGGGGCCGATACTCTCGACGGGGGCTATGGGATTGATGAAATTGCCTATTCGTCCGCCGCATCCGGAATTACGGTCGACCTTGCCGCGGGTGTCGCCGGGGGCGGCGCGGGCGCCGACATATTGACGTCAATTGAGCGTGTCACCGGATCAGCTTTCGCGGATTCGATCCTTGGCGATCTAAATCGAAATTTGCTTGTTGGCGGGAATGACGACGACACCCTCGCGGGCCGAAATGGCGACGATACGCTCATCGGCGGCGCTGGCGCTGACGTCCTGCAAGGGGGCAGCGGCGTTGATTGGGCGGACTATTCAGGCGCTGCGTCGTCAATCGTTGTAAGTCTGATCAGCGGCGGCAGCCTCGGTGACGCAGCCGGCGATGTTGTCGCCAGCGTCGAAAATCTGTTGGGAAGCGCTTTTAACGATACATTATCGGGGAACCATCTTGCAAACTGGATAGATGGCGGCGATGGCGCAGACAGTTTATTCGGTCATGACGGCGACGATTTGCTAAAAGGGCGAAGCGGCGATGATACGCTGACTGGCGGCGCCGGCGCCGACACCCTGCAAGGCGGCGACGGGATGGATCTGATCGACGGCGGCGCCGGCGCCGACACCCTGCAAGGCGGCGACGGGATGGATCTGATCGACGGCGGCGCCGGGATCGACACCGTGGATTATTCCTATCAGAGCTTCGTTATCGTGCGTCTGTCGGATCCGACCGGTGGCGACGATGTGGTCGTCAATGTCGAGAACATTATCGGATCGTCTGGCGCAGACCTCCTCGTCGGCGATGACGGCGACAATTACATAAAAGGCAACGGCGCGTATGACACGCTGATCGGCGGATTGGGCGCCGATACGCTGGAGGGGAGTAATGCTGGGGGTTCTGCGATCGGCGCCGCGGATTATTCGGCAGGAACCGCCGGAATCTTCGTCGATCTGATCGGCGGCGCCACGGGCGGCTACGCCGATGGCGATGTCTTGATACGGATTACAGAAATTATCGGCACCGATTTCGCCGATCAGTTCGTCGTCTCCGCACTTGGCCATCAAATTCATGCCGGCGATGGCGATGATGTTATCAACGCGACAACAATTGGCGGCGTGTGGTCGCACGATACTTATCTGTCGGGCGGCGACGGCGACGATATTTTCTACCTTGCCGGAAAAAATGCTTATGCGGTCGGCGGTGCGGGCTTTGACACCGTCAGTTATGAATTTTTTGACGGCTTCGGGTCCGGCGTCGGCGTCGTTTCGTCGCTCTGGCCATCCATGTCGTTCGATACTTTCTTTGATATCGAGGGGCTGGCCGGTTCGGCGTTTGCTGACGAGTTGACAGGCGATACCGTGGCGAATGTGCTCGCCGGAAACGTCGGCGATGACACGCTATACGGCGCGGAAGGCGATGACACGCTCGACGGCGGCGCCGGCGACGACTTCCTGTATGGCGGTCTCGACAACGACAGCGTTGGCGGGTTTGCCGGGCGTGACGCGATGTATGGCGAAGACGGCGCCGATACGCTTCACGGCTATGGCAGTCACGATACATTGTATGGCGGCAATGGCGACGACGATCTGCGCGGTGGTTTTGGCCGCGACTTGTTGAACGGCTCTGGCGGCGACGACGTATTGCGCGGGTTTGAGGGCGACGACCGCATCTTCGGCGGCGGCGGGGCCGACACCTTGCTCGGCAATGAGGGCGATGACTCGCTGACTGGCGGCGGCGGCGGTGATCGCCTCAAAGGCGACGCCGGCGATGACACGCTGAACGGGCGCTTCGGCGCGGACACTGTAAGTGGCGGGGCGGGCGACGATCTGTTCGAGTTTCGCCAAGGCCATGGCAATGACGTCATTGACGATTTTACCGCCGGCGCGGCCAGCGAAGACGTCGTCCGGCTGATCGGTTTCGGCGCGGCGTTTGACAGCTTCGCCGAAGTTCTGGCGGCGTCGTCGCAAATCGGCGCGAATGTCGTCATTGACTTCGGCGGCGGCGATTCCATCACGCTGGAGAACGCCACGCTCGCCAGTTTGCATGCAGATGATTTTACGTTCAACTGACAACTTTTAAGGGTTTGTGCGCCGCCCTGCAATCTCCGGGTCGGAATTGGGCTTGCGCCGATGGTTTTGTCGGCGCTGGCATATTGTTTTTCACGATCAAAGCGGTGAAGCTGGGATGGGAATCGACGATGGGCTTCATTCTCTGAACGCCGCGTCGAGCATGGACAGGGAGTGCAAACATGCCGGCGACCAATGGCGACGACTATATTGATGGAACAGCCGGGGCGGACGCGATTGACGGACTGCTCGGCAATGACACTATCATCGGTTATACGGGCGACGACACGCTTCTGGGAAATGACGGCGTCGATCTTCTGTTCGGCGACGAAGACAACGATTGGCTCGATGGCGGCGCTGGCGATGACGCTCTGTACGGCGGGACCGGCAATGACTCACTCAATGGAGGCGATGGGGCTGACGCCTTATACGGCGATTCTGGAAACGACACGCTGACCGGCGGCGCCGGATTCGATTTTTTTGCGAATTTCGCCTATGTCGGCGGCGCTGACACCGCCGCGATCACAGACTTTGCCGCAGGGGAATCGGCTGGCGTCGGCGTTGGGTCAAATTTTTCAGCCGATCCCAGCATCTATAATACGTTTATCGGACTCGCGGCGTTTTCCAATCAGGCCGGACAAATCCGTTATGAGAAGTCCGGCGGCCAGACGCAGATTCAGGTCGATGTTGATGGCGACGGCGGCGCCGATTTCGTCACCGTGATCGAAAGTGGCGAATTTGATCTGATCGCGACAGGCGACGTGCCCACACATTTCATGATCGACGCTGCTTACGGCGGGCCGGCGACGGCGGGCAATGATACGATTGGCGGCGACAGCGGCGCCGATTCAATCGATGGCGGTCTTGGCGACGACATCTTACGCGGCGCTGGCGGAAATGACACGCTGATTGGCGGCGATGGCGCGGACAGCCTTTATGGCATGACCGGGAGCGATTATGTCGACGGCGGCGATGGCGACGACTGGATAGAGGGCAGCCGCGGCCACGATACGATTGCTGGCGGCCTGGGTAATGACACGCTGAGCTTTTTCCTTAACGGTTGGG
This sequence comes from Parvularculaceae bacterium, assembly GCA_041398145.1. Lineage (GTDB taxonomy): Bacteria > Pseudomonadota > Alphaproteobacteria > Caulobacterales > Parvularculaceae > Amphiplicatus. The sequence goes on from JAWKVF010000001.1 coordinate 665,920, forward strand.
TTAATCTCCAGATCACAGATACCGCAATTAACGACTATATCAGCGGCGATAGCATGACGATCTCGGGGATAGAGTTTGTCACGGTCTCTCAGCGGCTTTCCGGCGTGTATGACGATACGCTTGACGGTTCGTGGGCCACGATGTCGTTGGGCCTTTTTGGTGGCGCCGGGAACGACTACATCCGTGGCGGCTCAGGCGACGATTCGGCGATCGAGGGTGATCTTGGCCAGGATACGCTGGGCGGTGGAATGGGCGCCGATGTGTTCGATTTCGACTTTCTGCCTGAAATTTCCAATGACACCATTCTCGATCTTGAACCGCTCGATGTGATCGACCTCTCCGGGATCGAATATGCATTCCAACTCGGCGAGGTTGGCGGCCTCGACCTTACCTATATCGGCTTTGCGTCGTTCTCCGGCGTCGCCGGTGAGATGCGCTGGTTTAACACATCAACGCAAACGATCATCGCCATAGACGCGGACGGCGACACGAACACCGATCATAGCATCATTGTCGCGAATGGCATCTTCACGCTCTATGAGTCGACTGAAAACAGGCTCCAGCTTTATACCGATGCCGCGCCCACAACCGGGGCCGACTCGCTGGTCGGCAGCAATGGCGGCGACACGATCGACGGGCTCGACGGGAATGATACGATGCACGGCCTTGCCGGTTGGGACAATCTGTCCGGCGGCGTCGGCAATGACCTGATTTGGGGCGGTGACGATGGCGATACGGTGTCTGGCGGCGATGGTGACGACACGATCGATGGCGGCGTCGGTTTTGATAATCTCTACGGCGATGATGGCAACGACACACTTAATGGCGGCGCCGACAATGACTATCTTTTCGGCGGCGCTGGGAACGACGTCCTCGTTGGCGGAGATGCAGCCGACCACCTGCGCGGCGGCGAAGGTGTTGATACGCTGACCGGGGGCTTTGGCGCCGATGAGTTCCGGGGAACCCTTAGCGAGATTTCCGGCGATCTGATCACCGATTTCACTGCCGGTGAATGGATAACGGTTGATGCCGCGGCTATCGATCCATCCTCATTAATGGTTTCATTCAGCGGCGGTGAGACAACGCTTTCGTTTGGCATTGGCGATCCCCTTTTGCCGCCGACAACACTTCGTTTTACCGGCGACCAGACATCGATGTTGTCTGGCCTGATTGCGATATATGACGGCTACTCGACCCGGTTATTGGTCGGCGGACCGGATGATTTCGGTCAGACGCTCGCCGTCCATGGCGCGGCGGCGCCGTTTGCCGGCGGTGCGTCAATCAATACTGGCGAGGTGGATTTCGCCCATGATCAGGACTGGTTCGCGATCACCTTGACGGCCGGCGAGACCTACAATTTCGAACTGACCGGTTTTCCCTCAGGCGAGGGGACGATGACCGATCCCTTTTTGCGGCTTTTCGATGCCGCGGGGGGGCTCGTCGAGTTCAATGACGATCACTATGCCGATGCGGGCCATACTTACTATGTGGGGAGGGAATCCTATTTTCAGTTCACCCCGACGACGACGGGCGTTTTTTACGCCAGCGCCGGTTCGTTTGCCGCGGGCCTTGGAACTTACACGCTCACGGTGAGCGAACTCGGCGTGCTCGGTCCCTACGAGCAGGTTGGCGGGCGCTTTGCCGACAGTATCGACGGCGGTGCGAACGACGATTCCCTATTGGGCCTCGGCGGCGACGATAGCGTGTTCGGTTTTGACGGCCATGACGTCTTGAGCGGTGACGATGGCGATGACTCCCTCGACGGCGGTACCGGCGACGATACGCTTGACGGCGGCGCGGGGGCTGACACGCTGGAGGGTTGGAGCGGTCGGGACTCTCTGCTTGGCGGCGATGATGGCGATCTGCTGTTCGGCTATGGCAGTCACGATTCGCTCTATGGCGGTAACGGGAATGATGACCTTCGCGGCAATGGCGGTCGTGATCTGCTAAACGGCTCCGGCGGGAATGATGTGGCGCGCGGCGGCCTCGGCGACGACCGCATCTTCGGCGGCGGCGGCGCCGACACGCTGTTCGGCAATGAGGGCGATGACTCGCTGACTGGCGGGGGCGGTGGTGATCGCCTCAAAGGCGACGCCGGCGATGACACGCTGAACGGGCGCTTCGGCGCGGACACTGTAAGTGGCGGGGCGGGCGACGATCTGTTCGAGTTTCGCCAAGGCCACGGCAATGACGTCATTGACGACTTTACCGCCGGCGCGGCCAGCGAAGACGTCGTCCGGCTGATCGGTTTCGGTGCGGCGTTTGACAGCTTCGCCGAAGTTCTGGCGGCGTCGTCGCAAATCGGCGCAAATGTCGTCATTGACTTCGGCGGCGGCGATTCCATCACGCTGGAGAACACCACGCTCGCCAGTTTGCATGCAGACGATTTCACCTTCGGGTAGGGCGACAGGCGCCCATCCGCCTGTTCGGGTTCGATTGGCCCCGTTTTCATGACGAGGGCGGGTTTGCTTCGTTTGTAACAAACATTTGAGGGCGCCAAAGAGTTGAGTGTCATATCTCCGGCGGTTGTGCCGGGATACTCAAGGTGCAGTTATGTCGGGCCTGGAATTTGGCGAGACGCCGGGCGATCTTGGCCCCGGGAACCAGTTTTACAAGAACGCGACGCCCAGCGGAGATCCTTATATCGACGGTCTTTTGTTCTTCCGGCAATGGAAGGTTGCAGAGATCACATTCAGTTTCCCAACCAGCGGCGCATTTTATGAGTATACGAATGAGCCGTCCGGGTTTGTGGCGGCGAATTCGGCGAACATTGCGGCCTTCCGCGATGCGTTGCGAGAAATTTCGCGGGTTACGCCGCTTACCTTTGCCGAGCTGACCGAAACCTCAAGCCAGCATGCGATTCTCCGGCTGGGGGCGACGACGGTCGATGGTAACTTTCCCGCCGCTTACTATCCCGATGATTCCGCCCAGGCCGGGGATGTCTGGCTGAAGGCGAACTCCGGCGACCCGGATTGGGAAACGCCGGTTGCGGGAAACCGCGGGTGGACGGTCATGCGTCATGAACTTGGTCATGCGTTCGGCCTCAAACATCCGTTCGAGGATATTGCGCCGGAATTTCCGATGATGCCCGCCGACCGGAACTTCAAAGAATTCACGGTCATGGCCTATAACGGTTTCATGGCGGGCAATGGGGTGAATTTCGCAGATTTTCAGCCGACCACATATATGATTTACGATATCGCCGCCTTGCAGCACCTGTATGGCGCGAATTTCAATTTTCGCAGCGGCGATACGACTTACGCATTCGACCCAAACACCGGCGAGATGACGATAAACGGCCTGCCGCAGGGGGCGCCGTTTATCAACCGTATATTCATGACGATCTGGGACGGCGGCGGCGCAGATACTTTTGATCTTTCCGCATATTCAAACGATCTTGTTGTCGATCTGGAACCGGGATCATGGTCGGTCTTTTCACCGGCCCAACTGGCCGGCCATCCCGGGTATCCCCACCTGAAAGCTGTCGGCAATGTGTTCAACGCCTTGCAATATCATGGCGATCCACGCTCGCTGATCGAAAATGTCATAGGCGGATCGGGCGATGACGACATCTCCGGCAATGCGGCGGGAAATTTATTGAAGGGCGGCGCCGGCGCGGACGTGTTGCGCGGATGGGGCGGTCGCGACAACCTGATTGGCGATGATGATAACGATCTGCTGTTCGGCTATGGCAGTCACGATTCGCTCTATGGCGGCAATGGCGATGATGATCTGCGCGGTGGTTTTGGCCGCGACTTGTTAAACGGCTCCGGCGGGAATGATGTGGCGCGCGGCGGCCTCGGCGACGACCGCATCTTCGGCGGCGGCGGCGCCGACACGCTGTTCGGCAATGAGGGCGATGACTCGCTGACTGGCGGCGGCGGCGGTGATCGCCTCAAAGGCGACGCCGGCGATGACACGCTGAACGGGCGCTTCGGCGACGATACCGTTTCCGGCGGGGCGGGCGATGATCTGTTCGAGTTTCGCCAAGGCCACGGCAATGACGTCATTGACGACTTTACCGCCGGCGCGGCCAGCGAAGACGTCGTCCGGCTGATCGGTTTCGGCGCGGCGTTCGACAGCTTCGCCGAAGTTCTGGCGGCGTCGTCGCAAATCGGCGCGAATGTCGTCATTGACTTCGGCGGCGGCGATTCCATCACGCTGGAGAACACCACGCTCGCCAGATTGCATGCAGACGATTTCACCTTCGGGTGAAGGCGTGCGCCGCCGGCGCTGGCCGCGGCGCATGCGCATATTGCCTGCAAGCCATGTGTTGTTGCCCGCGCGCCGGCGGTTTTCGCCTCTGGCGTGCGGTTCGCGTTATTGGAGAAAAGCGGCGTTAACCAATTAAGTCACGGAAATTACTGGAAAACAAAAATTCATCCCCCCCCTTGCCAGCTGCCCTATGCTTATCGCCAGTCAGTAGAGTAAGGAAGTTTTCCATGGAAGTTTCGCCGCGTCTCGGTCTTTCCTATTTGCAGCCGCAACAGGCGCAAAAACATGTCACGGTCAATGAAAGCCTTCGCCGGCTCGACGCCATCGTTCAGTGTACGGCGGCGTCGAGGTCGCTCGCGCAACAGCCGGCGGCGCCGGCCGAAGGCGATGTCTATATCCTGCCAGCCGGCGCAAGCGGCGCGGACTGGACGCAATATCCTGAAGGCTCGCTCGCCGCGTTCCAGGACGGCGCCTGGCGCGAGATCGCACCCAAACCCGGATGGCGCGTTCATGTCGCCGATGAGGCGGCGTACTTCCATTTCCATGGCGGGGGCTGGATGCAGGATGCCGGCGGCGCCGGCGCGGTGACGCAGTTCGGCGTCAACACGACGGCGGATGCGCAAAACCGGCTGGCTGTAAAATCCGACGCTGTGCTGTTCTCCCATGACGACATCACGCCCGGCGCGGGCGATGCGCGGGTAAGCGTGAACAAGAGCGCGGCGGCGCAAACCGCGAGCGTGGTTTTTCAAAACGCGTTTTCCGGGCGCGCCGAATTCGGCCTCGCCGGGTCGGACGATTTCAGCGTGAAGGTGAGCGCCGACGGCGCGAGCTGGAAACAGGCGATGACGATCAGGCCCGACGGCAAGATCGGGTTTGGCGCCTCTGCGCCAGCCGCGCCGCTGGAGCTGCACGTAGACGGCGCCGCGACGAGCCCCGCTCTGATTTCGTCGGATGATTTTATCCTTACCAAGCAGAGCACGGCGTCGGCCTTCGCCGGCATTCTGGCGAGCGATAGCGGCGCCGGCGTGCGCATGGTGTTCAAAGGAACGCGCGCACGCGGCACCCTCGACGCGCCGCAGATCGTCTCAAATGGCGATTACACGTTTTCGCTGCTCGGCGCGGCGTATGACGGGGCGGGCGTTCCGGCGACCGCAGGCATCAGCTTCCGCATTGACGGGGCGACCGCGCCGGGCGTCGTGCCGCAGCGCATCGTGTTCGAAACCGGTGAAGCGGGCTCGCGCAGCGAGCGGGTGCGGATCACCGCCGCCGGCGACGTTGGCATCGGCGTTACTGCGCCCAAGACCAAGCTTGACGTCGATGGCGCGATCCGGTGCAAAAGCTATGCGGCGGCGGCGCTTCCATCGGCCTCGGCGAGCGGCGCCGGCGCGATTGCGTTCGTTTCCGACGAATCCGGCGGTGCGGTGCTGGCGTTTTCTGACGGCGCGAACTGGCGTCGAACAACGGATCGGGCGATTGTAAGCTGATGGATAAAGTCTTAATGAAATCAGTGGCTTGCAAAAATAACCTTGAGGTTCGCCTTGTATCGCGTGGCGGCGGGCTAAAGCCCGTGGCGGCGCCGTGGCGGCGCCGGCCGGGCCCCGGCTGGCGTTCCACAGCTATGACGGCTACCGCTCAGATTGTATTAGGATAAGTTTCGTATGGCTGAGGGGAGCAAAAAGGCGTGAAAGCCGTGCAACAAAAACCCGAACTGTCGCAGCAGGTGAAAAGCGCGATCGCTGACGCGCGCCCGCTGGTCGTGCGTGCGGCGTGGTTCTCCATGGGCGTTAACCTGCTCATGCTGACCGGGCCGATCTATATGCTGCAACTCTACGACCGTGTGCTGGCGAGCCGCAGCGGCGCCACCCTTGCGGTGCTGACCTTGCTGGTGGTCGGCCTGATGGTCGCCATGGGCGTTCTCGACTTTGTCCGCAACGCCTTGATTTCAAGAGCGGCGGCGCGGTTCGACGCGCGGTTGAGCGAACCGGCGTTTAACGCGGCGGTCGATGCGGCGCGCTATTCCGCCGGACAGGCGGGCGACACGCCGCTAAAAGATTTACGCACTATCCGTACAACGCTGGGATCGAACGCGGTGCTGGCGTTCTTTGATGCGCCGTTCACGCCGATTTATCTGCTGCTCGTTTTTATGCTGCACTGGGTGCTTGGCGTTGTGGCGCTGGTCGGCGCGTTGGCGCTGGTGGCGCTTGCGGTCATGAACGAAAGATTATCGCGGCTTCGGTTGAAGTCGGCGGTCGAGGCGCAGACTGCGGCGGACAATGTATCGAGCGCGGTTTTGCGCAACGCCTATGCAACCGACGCCATGGGCATGCGCGGCGCTCTGAAAAACATCTGGCGCGGTCACGCGTCGAAATCGTCGCTGACCAGCGCCGAGGCGGGCGATCTCATCAATGCGTTCACGGTTTCCACCAAGGCGGGACGTTTGCTGTTGCAATCATTGATTCTCGGCACGGGCGCCTTGCTGGCCATCAACCAGCAGGTGACGCCGGGCGTGATGATAGCCGCGTCGATCATCGCGGCGCGCGCGCTGGCGCCGGTTGAACAGGCGATCGGCCAATGGCGCGTTCTTGGCTCGACCGTGGTGGCGTGGAAACGCCTTCAGAAATTTCTCGACAGCGCGCCCCGGCATGAAGACAAACTGGAGCTGCCGGCGCCAAGCGGTCATTTGCGTCTTGACCGCGTGTTCTGCCAGCCCGCGATGGCGAAAAAACCGGTTGTGAAGAGCATCACCCTTGAGGCGCGGCCCGGCGAAGCCCTTGGTATTATCGGGCCGTCTGGCGCGGGCAAATCGACGCTCGCGCGCGGGATGATCGGCATCGAGCGGGTTGTCGCTGGCGAAGTGCGACTGGATGGCGCGGACCTCACGGCGTGGAATCGCGAAGAGGTGGGCCGGTATATTGGGTATCTGCCGCAGGAATCGGAATTGTTCGACGGCACGGTCGCCCAGAACATTGGACGCTTTGATGCGTCCGCGACCGATGCCGAGGTTGTCGCCGCGGCCAAGGCCGCCGGCGCGCTGCAATTGATCCTCGCCTTGCCCGACGGTTTTGAGACCCAGATTGGCGATCGCGGCCAGCGCTTGTCGGTGGGCCAGCGCCAGCGGATCGGGCTTGCACGCGCCTTGTTCCGCGACCCGGTGCTGATCGTGCTGGATGAACCGAACGCCAATCTCGACGCCGAAGGCGACAACGCGTTGTCGAGCGCGGTGCTGGCGCTGAAACAGCGCGGCGCCACTGTCGTCATTATCGCACACCGGCCGAGCGCGATCGCCCATGTCGACAAGCTGGTGATGCTGGTGGACGGTGAAATGCGCGCGTATGGGCCGCGCGATGAAGTGTTAAACAAGATCGCGCCCGGACAGGTCGCGTCCATTGGCGGCGCGCGCCGCCCACAGGAATCTGAGCACAATGCAAACGCCAACCGATCAAACGGATGACGCCCACCGCTTTTCGCGATTAGGATGGATCGCGGCGGGCGTCGTGTTCGGCGGGCTCGTGCTGTGGTCAATACTCGCGCCGATCAACAGCGCGGTGATCGCGCCCGGCCAGATCACGGTTGAGAGCAATCGCAAGACCATCCAGCATCTCGAAGGCGGCGTGATCAAGGACATTCTGGTGAAAGAAGGAGCCGAGGTGAAAGCCGGCGACGTGCTGGTCCAGCTCGACACGACGATCCCGAAAGCGAACTTTGAATTGATGACAAGCCAGCTTGCGGAAGCGATCGCCCGCCAGGCGCGCCTGCTCGCCGAGCGCGACGGATTGCCGGAAATTCCCGATGACTCTCTTGCTTTTACTTTCGCGCCCGCGGACCTGGATTTTTCCAAAAACCTCGACGGCCAGAAGAACCTGCTTGTCGCGCGCGAGACCACCAAGGCGACGCAGATTTCGTTGCTTGAAGAACGCATCGTTCAGCAGCAAAAGCGCATTGAAGGGTATGCGACGCAATTAAAGTCGCTGCGCACGCAGGCAAAGCTGATCTCGGATGAGCTCGACGGGGTTCGCAAACTCAACGCCGAAGGCTTCGCGCCGATGACGCGGGTGCGCGAGCTTGAGCGTGAACGCGAGGCGATCAGCGGCCGTCAGGGCCAATTGACTGCCGCGACCGCAGAGTCCGAAAGCGTTATCTCAGAAGCGAAATTGCAGATCGAGGGATTGAAACAACAGTCGCGGGAAGACGCGATCACCCAGTCCCAGGATCTTCAGGTGGAAATTTCAGGATTGATTGAGCGACGGCTGGCGGCGCAGGTCGCGCTCACCCGCACTGAAATACGCGCGCCCGAAGACGGCGTTGTGATCGGTTTGAAATATCACACGCCGGGCGGCGTCATCTCCCCCGGCGCGCCGGTGATGGACATTGTGCCGCGCGGCGACGAATTGCTGATCTCGGCGCGCATCGCGCCGCGCGACGTTGACAAGGTCAAGCCGGGGCAAAGCGCCGTCATCAGGTTCACCGCCTTTAACGCCCGCAACACGCCCGAGACGATTGGCGAAGTGCGCCAGGTTTCCGCCGACAATCTGACCGACCAGAATTCCGGCATGCAATATTATCTCGTTCTGATCGACCTGCCGCCGAAGGCCGAGCTGGAAAATACGTTGCGCAATCAGGAACTTGTACCCGGCATGCCGGTTGAAAGTTTTATCAGAACCGGCGCGCGCCCGGCGATCAGCTATCTGCTGAAACCGTTGACCGACGCGTTGTCGCGTTCAATGCGCGAGGATTAAGGCGCCCGCATGCGGATCTTGTTCGTGCACGATAATTTCCCGGCGCAGTTCGGGCCGATCGGCGATTTTCTCGCGCGCAAGGGCTGGGACGTTTATTTCGGCACGCAGCGCCAAGGCGCGTCGTCGAAGACGATCAAGGTCTTCAATTACAAACCGCACCGCGAAGTCACCAAGGGCGTGCATCCTTATGCAGGCATTTTTGAAAAGGCGGCGATCAACGGCCAGGCGGCGGCGCGCGCATTCATTCAGTTGAAGTCAAAAGGCTTCAGCCCGGATGTCACGGTCGCCCATTCCGGCTGGGGGCCGGGCATGTATCTGAAAGACGTCTGGCCGGATGCGCGGTACTTTTCCTATTTTGAATGGTATTACAACCAGATCGGTCCCGATACGGAATACCTGAACGAGAAAACCCAGAATGAAGATGACTTTGCGCGAACGAGGGGGCGCAATGCATCGATCCTGACTGACCTCGCCGCGTGCGATGTGGGACTTTGCCCGACGCGATGGCAGCGCGATCAGTTTCCTGAAATATTTCATCCCAAACTGACCGTTATGCATGACGGCGTGAACACCGATGTGTATGCGCCGTCGCTTGGGTCCGGCCTTGTCCTGCCCGGTCTTGATCTGTCGCACGCAAAAGAGATCGTGACCTATGTCGCGCGCGGGATGGAGCCCTATCGCGGTTTTCCGCAATTCATGGCGGCGGCGGCGAAGCTCCAGAAAATGCGGCCCGACGCGCATATCGTTATTGTCGGCGAAGACAGGGTCGCTTATGGCCGCAAGCTCCCCGAGGGAGAAACCTTTAAAAAACGCGCGCTGGCGGAGCATGCATTCGACCTCACACGTCTGCATTTCACCGGCCTGATCCCGCGTGACCAATATCTGCGGGTGCTTCAAGCGTCGTCGATTCACGTTTATTTGACGGTCCCTTTCGTTCTGTCGTGGTCAATGATGGAGGCGATGAGCGCGGGTTGCCTCGTTCTCGGTTCTGACACCATTCCCGTGCGCGAACTTGTGCGCGATCAGGAAAACGGCCTTCTTGTCGATTTTCATGATACGGACCTCATCGCGGAAAAGATGGCGGCCGCACTCGCTGCGCCTGATGATTACCGCGCGGTGCGCGCGGCTGCGCGTGCTACCATCCTTAAGGAATATGCCGCTCAGGATATTTACGCACGCAAGGAAAAACTGTTCGCAAGCGGATGATCTAGTTGTGGAGCGTCCATTCAGGGCGGATGAAGTGGCAGGTATATCCGTCGGGGTATCTTTCCAGATAGTCCTGATGGAAATCTTCGGCGCGCCAGAAGTTTGACGCCGGCGACACCCTGGTCGCAACGGCGCCAGGCCAGCGACCGGAGGCGTTGATCTCGGCGATTATTTTTTCCGCCTCGGCTTTTTGCGCATCCGACAGATAGAAAATCTCGGAGCGGTATTGCGAGCCGACATCATTGCCTTGCCGGTCGGGCGTCGTTGGATCATGGATCTTGAAAAAGAATTCCAGCAAGTCGCGATAGCTGGTTTGCGACGGGTCAAACTCGATACGGATGGATTCAGCGTGGCCGGTCGCGCCGGTTTTTACGTCCTTGTATTCCGGCGAGGCGAGGGCGCCGCCGGTATACCCGACTTCGGTGCGGGCGACTCCCGGCAGTTTACGGATGAGGTCTTCCATGCCCCAAAAGCAGCCGCCGGCGAGGATCGCAGTTTCCATGGTGGGTTTCCTTTCGCCCTAAGCGCCGAAATCGCGCCCCGCAAGATAGCGTTCCGCCTCCAGCGCCGCCATGCATCCCATGCCGGCGGCGGTGACGGCTTGCCGGTAAATATCGTCCGTCACGTCACCGGCGGCGTACACGCCGGGGACTTTCGTTGCGGTCGAATCCGGCGCGGTGACGATATAGCCGTTATGTTTCATTTCCAGTTTGCCCTCGAACAATTCGGTCGCGGGTTTGTGGCCGATGGCGACGAATACGCCATGGGTTTGCAGCTCGCGGATTTCGCCGGTCTTCGAATGTTTCAGGCGCACGCCGGTGACGGAAAGCGGCGCGTCATCGCCAAGAATTTCCTCGACATGATGATCCCAGATGACGTCAACATTTTCTTTCGCGAACAGACGGTCCTGCAGGATTTTCTCGGCGCGGAAGGTGTCGCGGCGATGCACGACGGTGACGGATTTCGCCAGCGTTGACAGATAGAGCGCTTCCTCAACAGCCGTGTTGCCGCCGCCGACGACAACGACATCCTTGTTGCGGTAGAAAAAGCCGTCGCAGGTGGCGCAGGCGGAGACGCCGAAGCCCTGGAATTTCTCTTCCGACGACAGGCCAAGCCATTTGGCCTGCGCGCCGGTGGCGATCACCAGCGCGTCGGTTTCATAGGTTTCGCCGCTATCGCCTTTGAGCGTGATCGGCGAGGCGTTGAGATCGACCGTGGTGATCAGGTCTGCGACGAACTCAGCACCGACATGTTCGGCCTGCTTTTGCATCTGCTCCATTAGCCAGGGGCCCTGAATGACGTCGGCGAATCCGGGATAGTTTTCAACATCGGTGGTGATCGTCATCTGGCCGCCCGGTTGCAGTCCGTGAACTACCACCGGCTTCAGCCCCGCCCGGGCGGCGTAAATCGCAGCGGTCAGCCCGGCCGGGCCCGATCCCAAAATCAGCAGGCGTGTTTTCATCTATCCCTCGTTTTCATCCAGGTTCGTCGATATGGCCGTTCAAATCGGCAAGGGCAAGGACATGCGCCCGCCGGCTCGCCCGGCTGTGAACGATTGCGCTATCCTCCATTCATCTGTAACAAATGTTACAAAATAGATGGAGCCGCCCATGTCACGAAAATGGATCACCGTTTCCCGCGTTGAGGGCAACGCCTCACGACAGGCCCATGCCGATATGCCGGAAGGCACTTATGAGCGGGAAATTTCCAAAGAGGGGTTTTTCGGCCCGGCGGCGTTCATGCACCATAAGCGCCCGCCGACAGGCTGGGTCAATTTTGAGGGGCCCTTGCGGCCGCGCGCCTTCAACCTTGCCGCCCTCGCGCTGTCGCCTGTCTGCCCATGGGCGGCGCCCGTCGTCCTTTATAACGGCGCGACCGAAATCCGGTTCTGGAAACTCGATCAGCCAATGCCGGCGCTCGCGCGCAACGCGGACGGCGACCAAATGCTGTTCGTCCATACCGGCGAGGGTGAGCTGTATTGCGATTACGGCCACCTGACAGTGGAGGCGGGCGACTATGTCATGCTACCCCGAAGCACAATGTGGCGCATTTCGCCAAACGCGCCGATGAGCCTGTTGATGATCGAGGCGACGAACACGCACTACACGATGCCTGACCGTGGCCTCGTCGGCCCTCATGCGGTCTTTGATCAGGCGTTGTTCGACGCGCCGAAAATTGACGAGGTGTTTCTGGCGCACCAGCAAAATGATGGCGAGACGCGGGTGGAGATAAAAAAGCGTGGCGACCTTTCCGTCGTCACCTATCCCTATAACCCGCTGGATGTTGTCGGCTGGCATGGCGAGTTAAGCCCGGTGCGCCTGAATGTGCGCCATATCCGACCCTTGATGAGTGATCGCTATCACGTGCCGCCGTCGGCGCATACGACATTCCTGTCGGATCGCTTCGTTATCTGCACGTTTGCACCGCGACCGTTCGAAACTGATCCGGGCGCATTGAAAGTCCCGTTTTTCCATAACAATGACGACTTTGACGAGGTATTGTTTTATCATGCGGGCGACTTTTTCAGTCGTGACAACATCGATGCCGGCATGATGACATTCCACCCGAGCGGATTCACCCACGGGCCGCATCCGAAAGCGCTGAAAAACATGCTCGTTCAGTCAAAGAAGGCGACAGACGAATATGCGGTGATGATCGATACGCGCGACCCGCTTGATGTTGGTCCCTACGCGGCGATGATCGAAAACACCGACTATGTAAACAGTTGGCGGACGTCGGAATAGCGGGCCGCCTGAACTTGAAATCATAATTGGCGCTGGTGATTGGCGCGAAAATGCACGAAAGAATAATCCCATGAAACTGGCATCGCTAAAACATGGCCGCGACGGACGTCTGGTGATCGTGTCTGAAGATTTGACGCGATATACCGATGCAAGCCGGATTGCGCCGACCTTGCAGGCGGCGCTTGACGATTGGCAAAGCCTGGAGCCGCATCTTCGGGAATTGTCGCAAAGTCTTGAGACCGGGGCCGCGCCGGTTGAGCGGTTCCACGAACGCGAATGCGCGTCGCCGCTTCCGCGCGCGTTTCAGTGGGCGGACGGATCAGCTTACGTCAATCACGTTGAACTTGTACGCAAGGCGCGCGGCGCGAAAATGCCGTCATCATTCTGGACCGATCCGCTGATGTACCAAGGCGGCTCGGATTCATTCCTTGGCCCGCGCGATGATATCGTCTTCCCCCAGGATGAGGGGTGGGGCATCGACATGGAGGGCGAGGTGGCCGTCATTACCGGTGATGTTCCGATGGGCGTCAACGCTGAGGACGCACTCTCCTGCGTGCGGCTTGTGATGCTGGTGAATGATGTCTCGCTGCGCGGGCTCATCCCGGCGGAACTTGAGAAAGGGTTCGGCTTCTTTCAGTCCAAGCCGTCATCGGCATTCAGCCCGTGCGCCGTGACGCCGGATGCGCTGGGCGATGCCTGGCGAGATGGCAAGCTGCACCTGCCTTTGCTGGTCTCGCTCAATGGCGCGCCGTTCGGCCGGGCTGACGCCGGCGTCGACATGACCTTCGATTTCGGCCAGTTGATCGCGCACGCCGCGAAATCCCGGCCGCTATGCGCAGGCACGATCATCGGATCGGGCACGGTGTCGAACAAGCTTGACGGCGGGCCCGGGAAATCCATCGCAGAGGGCGGGGCCGGATATTCGTGCATTGCAGAAATTCGCATGATCGAGACAATTCACAATGGCGAAGCCAAAACGCCGTTCATGAAATTTGGCGATCACGTCGAGATCGAAATGTGCGACCAGCGCGGCCGTTCGATATTTGGCCGGATCGATCAGGTGGTGCGGCCGGCCGGCGGGTAATCTTCTGGAAGCTGAGTTTGGCGCTGGCGCGATCCGCGCCGCGCGCTTAGGCTGGTGGCGAAAGCCGGGAGATAACCGTCATGACCAGCCTGCGTGCGCGCCTGGTGAACCGTTATATTCGCAGTACCCTGAAACCGGTGTTCGCCAATTCCAGCCTCAGCCCGCAGCAAATTCGCAAAACTGTCGATTCGCGCAAACTACCGTTCACTCCAAAGGGGGTTGCGGTGGAACAGATTTCGGCGCCGGTCAAAGGTGAATGGCAGCGGCCGGCGGCGGTCACGCCGGGGCGGACCATCTATTATCTTCATGGCGGCGGTTTTGTTTTCGGATCACCCGCGTCGCATCGTCATTTGACCTTTTCCCTTGCGAAGACCGCGCGAGCGCCTGTGTTTTCGCTCGACTATCGGCTGGCGCCTGAGCATCCCTGTCCGGCGGCGATCGATGATGCATATGCCGGTTGGTGCTGGCTGCTTGAATACGGCGCAGCGCCCGAGGAAATTTTTGTCGGCGGTGATTCGGCCGGCGGCGGTCTGGCGTTGGCGCTGATGCAGCGGCTGGCCGAGCGCAAGATGGCGATGCCAGGCGGTGTATTCGTGTACTCGCCCTGGACAGATTTGACGGTCAGCGGCGCCTCGCTCGATACGAATGAGCGGACCGATTTTATGTTTACCGCCGAAGCGATCCGACGAACGGCGGCGCATTATGTCGGCGCGCTTGCGCCTGACGATCCGCGCCCCTCGCCATTGTTCGGCTCGTTCCGGGATTTTCCACCAACTCTGACGTTTGCAAGCAATGACGAAGTTCTTCTTGATGACAGTTTAAGGCTTAAGGATGCGATGGTGCGTGATGGTGTAGCGGTTGAGCTGCGCCGGGCTGATGGTCTCGTCCATGTTTGGCCGTTATTCTGCGCCTTCATGCCGGAGGGCGCCCGGACTGTCGCCGAGACGGCTAAATTTATCCGCGCGTGAAAAGGGGCCGCCGATGTCAGACAAGATGAAGCTCGTTATCGCCATCGCGTTGGACATTATCGATTTTACCGCAGGGCGCATCCTCGGGGCCGGCACGCTGATGGACATCGCATTCGCTGTCATCGCGTTCTTCTTATGGGGGCCTGTGGGGCTATTCGCCCTATGGGAGGCGCTCGACCCCTCAGAACAGATAGACGGGTTCGTCCCGACCATGACGTTGATCGCGCTTAGCCAGATTGGAAAAAAGAAAAAGCAGCTACCACGGGAGCCGCGATAACGTGAACGCGAAAAAAGCCCGCAACCGAAATTGCGGGCCTGAGGTCAAGCAAGAGGTCATCTTGCAATAAGTTTTTGGGCTGTCCTAGCCGCAATAATCGCCACGACCGCGATAACCGCGCGGGCCATATCGACGGAATTGTCCATCATCCCAATAGCTGTCGCCGTAGCAGGGGTCTTCATAATAATAACGATCAGAATACCGATCATAGCGACGATAGCCTTGATCGCGGGCCCGCCCCCAGCAGGTACCGGCGCGCGAGCAGCCTTCATAAGCGCCAAGCGCCGCGCCCACCAGCGCGCCATAGGCGGCGCCCCGTCCCGGAGATCCGGCAAAGATTTCACCCGCAATCGCACCGCCAGCGGCGCCCAATGCGGCGCCATACAGTGCGCCTTCTCCTGTCGACTGGCATCCGGCGGCCGCCAGAGCGGCGGCGCCCAAACCGATAAGCATCATTTTCATTTCCAAACCCTCCATCGCTTTCGGAACCAGGTGATGAAAATGCGACTGACGGTTCCGCGGCTCTTGTTGCCTTGATTGCGAATATTGCGGCGTCTCACGGCGAGAATAGGGCGGGAACGGCGCCAAATATGGCGGCACTGCGGCGAAGCGTTGCCTGACCGCCCGCCGCGGGTAAACTTTGCGCGAGAAGTCACAGCGGAGAATGACAATGAGCGCCGTCAACAGCGAAGCGATTTTCCTCGATGCCTATCCAACCGGTGCGCCAACGACTGAGTTGTTTGAGATTCGCAATGTCGAACTTGGTTCGCCCGCCGAAGGTGAAGTGTTACTGCGTACAATCTGGATGTCTGTCGATCCGTATATGCGTGGACGTATGCGTCCCGACATCAAAAGCTATATTCCTCCGTTCAGTCTCGACGTCCCTCTCGATGGTGGTGCGGTTTGCGAAGTCGTTGAGTCGCGCAATCCTCATTTTTCTGTTGGTGATTATGTAGTCGGCTTTCAGGGCGGATGGAAAAGCCATTCGATTTCGAACGGTGACGGATTGACGAAAATCGATCCTGCGCTAGCGCCGTTGTCAGCTCATCTTGGCGTGCTAGGTATGCCTGGCCTGACGGCATGGGCGGGGCTCACGCAAATCCTTAAACCCAACAAAGGCGATACGGTTTTTGTTTCCGGTGCGGCCGGTGCGGTGGGGTCTCTCGTGTGTCAGCTTGCCAGGTTTAAAGGCGCTCGCGTTGTGGCGTCGGCCGGGTCGGATGAAAAATGTGCGTGGCTGACAGACGAAATCGGGGTTGACGCCGCCATCAACTATAAAAATCATCGCGGAGCAGCAGCGCTGACGCAGGCCCTGGCGCAGGCAGCACCTGACGGCGTCAATTGTTATTTTGAGAATGTCGGCGGCGATCACTTTGAGGCGGCGCTCAATTGTATCGCGTTCGGCGCGCGCATTGCGCTGTGCGGGATGATATCCGTGTACAACGATACAATGCCTGCGCCAGGTCCGTCCAATTTGACAAATCTGATTACCCGCAGCGTGTTGGCGCAAGGCTTTATTGTTTCCATCTATTTGCACCTGGCCCCGCAGTTCGTTGCCGAAGTCGCACCGCTTCTCGCCAGCAGCAAGATCAAGTGTCGCGAAACCATATACGAAGGGCTGAGCTCCGCGCCGGACGCCTTCGCTGGTCTTTTCCGTGGCGAAAATATCGGTAAGGCGGTGGTCAGGGTCGGTCCCGATAAGCTGTAAACGTCCAGGGCGTCGCGGGCGATCATCCGGTGTTGATTTCGCACCTCGTGATGTTTTCAGCTCTGGCGATGCACCGCATTCGAATGGGCCGGCGGTCGGGGGTGGCCAACTATGCCTGAGCGGCGCTGAGCGACCGCGAAAGACGGCTGACGGTGTCGGGCTGCACTTGGTTGCGGATGCGCTTTGCAGGAGGCCGGAAGAGGCTGCGATCATCGTCTCCACAGGCCCCGGTTTCGGGGCGAAAATGTGCTTTTTTCAATTCTGTGGTCCTGGTCGGGCCGTTAAAGGGTTAGCGAGGCTGAAATTAAGGGGCAAAGCCCGGTCAGACCGCTTGACCTGCGGGCAGGGCGGTACTATCCACCGGGCTCCCCGATATCGGGAATGCGCGGGTGTAGCTCAGCTGGTTAGAGTGCCGGCCTGTCACGCCGGAGGTCGCGGGTTCGAGCCCCGTCACTCGCGCCATTTTCAGAACCAAAATCAATCATTTACATTGCCCTTGTCACTCGCGCTCCGCGGACGTTGATGCCGGGTAAGCACAGGGTAAGCAGCCGGAATCTAAGCCGGTCCATTTCGGACATAGGTGGTCAACGCCGCGAGATGTCTGGCCCGGTTTGTCACCGGCTTATCGCCAATCAAAAATTACAGCGGCTACTAAGACTTCGCCGCCCATTCGGAATAAGTTTCCTCGATGGCAACGGTTAACGTAACGCCATGCGGCGCTTGCGATACGAGCCTGTTGTTTGGCTCAGCCGTTTGAAAATGGGGGGCGACTTGATCATCATTCATTATGCGGCGCGAGCGGCGGCGATCGCGTTTGTTTTTACGCTGACGGCGTGCGGGGGAGGGGCGACTGGTCCGACCGGGCTGGCGAAGGAGATCAATCGGCTTGCCGGCAAGGGCGTCACGATCCGCAAGACGCCGGCCTTCTTCGACGACATCGTCGATGTATCCCGGACCGAAGCGCTGACAGTGCGGACCGTCGAGGGCATATTTGACGAGACTTGGCTCGTCGAGCTGCGCCAATGGGACTGCGCGCCGAACATCGAAAAGCCGGAGGCGTGCGGCCGAAATGAAGGCGTCGCAATCGACTATTTCATCAGGAAGGAATACATCGACCCGGCCAGCATCACCGTCACGGAACCCGATATCGAACGAGGCGAATCCGGTCTCGCCGTCGAGTTCGCGTGTTCCCCAAACTATGATAAGAGCTGCTTCAGCGCGAGCGTCGGAAAATTCGGTTTCTATTCTCCTTGCGCCGAACGCGACTGCGACGCCGCCGCGCGCGAGGTCGAAGACGCGACGGTTGACGCTGCAAATGATGTTGCGGAGGTCTTGAACCGGCTACGCATCGCCTGCGCAAACCCGAAATCCTGCGACAGACTGGTGGCGAAGCTGCGCCAGTTTCTCGATGCGGCTTCGGCGCGGACCTTCATCGACAGCGGGAAGGCGATGGAAGACGCCGTCTCCCGCCTCGACGCGGCGAGCCGCGGCGGCGAACATGTCGTCGATCCGGTCAACTGGTTTGAGAGCTATATCGCCGGCAACGCCCTTTCATCAGCCGAGCGGGTCGCCTATCGCAGCAGGTCGATTGAACTCGACCCGGATGGCGACCTGCTGATCGCGCTCGATGTCTGCGGTGCCGATGATGCAGCCGACTGCGTCGGCGCGGAATGGGAGCGCAAGGTTTCGCTCATTTCCCTCGCCGATCTCGACGCGACGCAGACCGCGATTTTCGACTTCGAAAACATCAATGACGGCAAACACGAGACCAATTATCAGGGCGCGTCCGTTTACGGCGGATGCCGCGCGAAAGACGGCTGCATCAAAAATGTCGGCGCCGAAGCGAGCGGCCTCGATGTTTTCTTTCCGTGCCGGGGCAAAGAGGCGTGCCGACAGGCGAGCGCCGATTTTGGCGGCATCGCCAGTTTCGCCGCGACGCCCGAATTCGCCGATTGGCGCAGCGCGCACCGCGAATCGATGAACCCAGCAGCGACGATCGGCGATGCGCGGCAAGCGCAAAAAGCCGTCCGTCGCATCAGCGGCCATGTGGTGGGGGCCGCCCTCGACGATCGCCATGGCGTGTTCCTCGCCGAAGGCGCCGAGCTTTATGAGAATCGGTTCCTCATCCTCAGCGGTAAGGCCTGCGATGGCGCCGCCGACTGCACGCCCGCCGCCGCCGCGCCGCGCTACGGGTACAGTTTCGATCTCGCCGGTCTCGATCCCACAGCCTTGAGCGTCGACCTGCTCGCGCTGGACGACAAAGATCCGCGATTGCGCGTCAAGTGCGGGGCCATCGACAAGTGCATTCGTTTCGCGGAAGACGGCGCCGAGGTCGGCAACTGGACAACTGGCTATTATCTCCCCTGCAACAACGCCGACGCCTGCGGCGCGATCCTGAAAGACCTGCGCGGCCTTATCCCCTTTGTGTCGGGTGCGACCGGGTCGGAAAAGCCGCGCAAGGGCGAAATGGGCCGCCTCGCAGGCCGCCTCGCCGATCTCGCCGCAGGCGGCGGGCGAATCTACGCGTCGGAAAATTCCGTGCGCCATCTTGAGAGGTTCGAAAACGCGTGGGTCCGCGACGGCGCGCTAGTCGTCAGCCTCGAGACGTGCCGCCTCGGCGACGGCAAGGATTGCGCGGAAGATTCCCTCCCTGAGGAGGTCTATCAGAAGATCACGCTCTCCGAGGCGAACGCTGACGCCATCTCAACGCGACTTTTCGACCGGAACGGCGGCGAGATCGATTTCGTCGACAGTTTCTTTGCGCACAAGGACGATCAAGGTGCTGATAATTTCGCGGTCGCGGTCTTCTGCCGAGACGGCGGCGCATGCGTTTCGCAGAACGGCATTCGCGCGTACAAGTTGTTCACTGTTCCCTGCCCGGGGGAAGGGGCGTGCGATGAAATCGTCGCCCTGCTGAAAGAAGGAGCGGGCGCCGATGCGCTGAGACCTGACAGGCCTGCATCCGCCGAAGCAGGTGCCCCGCGGCGCGCAGCGTCGCGGGACGACGCGTCTCTCGTCGATCTTCAGAGGGCGGTTGCTGGCGCCGAAACCTATCTCCCGGTCTCGGGCGTCGAGGTGACGCGCGTCATGCGCGGGGTCGATGTCGCATTCGGCGAGGCGGGCGCGCTGCTGGTGCGGCGCAAGGTCTGCCTTGCGCTCTTGCGCGCCGGGCAGAGCCGCGGCAATGAATGCAGCCTCGACACCCTTTTTCGCGATTATGATCTCTCCATTGACCTCGCAGGGCTCGATGCAGGTTCTATCAAGGCGACATCCGGGCGCGCCGACGGCGAGGGCGGCCAGCGGGTGGCGGCGGCTTGCAAGCGCGGGGTCGCTTGCGCCTCCCTCGATCCGCCGGAAAAGCCGCTGCATCGCGCCCTCGAATTCTCAACTCTGATGACCGGGTTCGGAGAGAGCGCCGGGTCGCCCGCAATCCGCATTCCCTGCACCGACGCCAACGCCTGCCGCAAAGCGGCGGACGCTCTGAAAAAGCTCGCCCAAAACGCCAAGCCGGCGAGGGCGAGCGCAAAGGTTACGGCGCCATCGTCCGGTCTCGACCCTCGGATCGTTGGAACCTGGACGCTCTCGATCCCGCAACAGACCAACTGGACCTGGGAATTCCGCAGCGACGCGACCTATGCCTTCGCGACGGACCAGACGAGTTTTCAGGGCGCCTATACCGCGAGCAATGGCGTCTGGTCGCAGCAAGCGGTAAACTTTGCGTCCGAAGACAGCGGAACCTATCGCTTCCGCGACGATGACACGCTCGAACTGACCGGCCGCCTCGGGACGAGCGTCTGGAAACGGCGGAAATGATTTCTGTGAACGGCGGCTGGAGGTGGCCGGGAATGAAAACCATAAATGTTGCAATGGCGATAATGGCCGCGGGATTGTGCCTTGGCGCAACTTCCTGCGGCAAACCGCAATCGGGTGCGGCGGACGAGACGGTCGAAGCTGATGCGCCCGCCGGCGTCTGGGAGATGCGTTATCGGGACGCGGTCGGTCAGTCTTATCTCAACGTCCTCGAATTGCGGCCGGACGGGTCCTACGCGACCTATATGCAGGATGCGACGCCGGACGATCACGGCGCTTACATGCTCGCCGATGGCGTCCTCACCTTCACCAGTGACGTCGATTCCCGACTCAGCCAGAGCCTGCCTTACGAATTGCAGGGCGACCGCCTGAAGATTTTCATTGCTCCCTTTCCGGGCGCCAATCCGTCCATAGCGGATTGGCGGCGATCGGACGCGCTGCCGGCGTTTCAGACGACCGTCATCGCCGGAGACGAATTGCCGGTCGGGCTGCCAGGCATGGCGGCGGCCGCCATGGCCTCGCATGCATTGCCCTGGCGGGCCGACGCCGCGCCCGTCAGTCTTGAGGTTAAAGTCTCCCCGCCGGGGCGCGGGGTGAATGTCCGCCTGCGGTTCTTTTCGCCCGCCGCAAACGAGGGATTGCAGCTCGACATAACGAAATACGCCATTTCCAGCAGGGCCTTCGACGGCGCGCGCATGGAGCGCCGCCCGCTGCCAGCCGATTTCACCGACCTCGCCGTAATTCTCGACAAGGCCGCGTCCGAGGGCTTCGCCGGCGCCTTTCGCCACGCCGATCTGAAGACATATGAAACGGCCGGGCCGGCCTGGGTGATCCTGCCCGACGGCCCGCGCGGCGCGACCTATTCGGCGATCACTGGCGAGCGCATTCATGGCGATGTCACGGGTTATATCGCGCAATATGAGGCGGACTGGGCGAAGAGCGCAGCAATCTGGCGCCAGGTGATTGCACAACAGCGAAATGATGGCGATGGCCTCAAAAAGGCGTTCGACAAGGCCGAACACGACTACAATCAAGGCATTTGTGAACTCAACCACGGAAATTGGCGGGACGGAGCATGCTATGAACACTGAGGGTGGGGATATGGTGTGGCGCATCATGTTGACGGCCTCAACGAGATGACCGGCGCCAGCGGTCGCTTGAGAGGGGCGCATCTGGCGCAGCTTTACGTCGTTGCGCTGACGATTGCCGGTCTAAGCGTTGCGCTCGCAACGCCGGTATGCGCGCAGGCGGAAACCGACCGGTTCACCTACGAACAGGCGGATGTGCACGCCGCCTGCAACAGCAAGGACCTGCCGGGCCTAGGATTTACGATCCTGCAGGTCGTGCCTAATACAAAGGGCAAGGATTGTTACTGGAAACGCGTCGCCGCGCCATCGGCAGGCCAGACGGACGCCCGATCGGCGATCGAAGCGGCGCGCGTGCGCCGCGACGCCGCGCTGCGGGAGGTTGATGCGATGCGCGCTGGCGGCTGGCGCGCTTTCTGGCGACATTTCAATGCTTGCCACGGCGACGCGATTTGTCAGTCCGAAGTCATTCGGGCGCGGATTACGATCGAGCAGGATCTTGATGCGAAGGCGGCGCGGATCAACCAGAATTTTCGCAAAGACATACAGTCCCTGCTTCACGCACAGATCCGCCAGGACATGTCGGGCGGCGTCGGTTCCGAACATTGAGATTGCGGATGCGCGGCTTGTCAGCCGCCACGCTCTGGGCGATACTTCAGCCATGTCATTCCACGACAAGCTCTTCGACGGCTAAAGCCCGTCTTTCTCCCCCTTCCTGAACTGGTCGACGGGAAAGGTGCGCCCCGCGCGCCTTGCCTGCGTCCAGCGTCGCGATGCGGTCCGGCGTCCGGCGACCTCATAGACAGGAGACAGGAATGACTGAGAAGCCTTCTCATCCCGATCACTCTGATCCGCCCCGCGCACCGCATGACGCGGCGGAAGAAAGGCGACGGGCCGAATTCGCTTACCGGCTGACACGGGACGTTTTCGGTCGGTACTATTGGAACGACCGGCTACAGATCGAGTATCTCGATTCGATGAAGAAGCGGCGATAATTGTCGCTGGGGCGGCTGGAAGCTGTTCTTCGCTTCCGCCGCTTACTGTTCGGATGTCAGGCGAAGCATTAAGCGCCATCCTGCGATCAGTCCAGCGATCAAGCCGAGCGTGGCCCCGAAAAGTGCGACGCCCATGTTCAGGATCGCCGCGTCATCGTCTATATTCCCATTCGGTCGAATGAAACGCATGTCGATCAATGTTTCGCCCAAATGCCATGCGGCGAACCCGCCCGCAACGGCGAATAAAGCTGTGCACAGAATTGTTCCGGCGATTCGTCCCGTCCATTGGAGAAGACCTAATTTCGCCACCTGACCATTCAACTTTCTTCAATCGACCAATCTACGCGGATCGAAATTTTCATATGTACTACATGGAGGCCGACGTATTGATCTGTCAAACCTAGTTCGCCGACCCGGCGAAGCTGCGTTCGATAATGCAGCCGGTTCTACGGCGATTGCGCTGAGAGCGAGACGCAAGCCGATGATGTATATGCGTGAGGCTTTGCTGTGGGTTGGTCCTGGCGAAGGTCTCTTGGATTTCTAACGGACATTCGTCGGCTTCATCTCCATGAGCGGCGTGCCTCAGGCCCGCCGCCGTTCAACCCGGCTCGCTTCCTCCACTGCGCTCCGTGTAGCTCCGCCCCCTGCGGGCGCGCTGGCGCGCGGGGTGTAACCGACGGCTCCATGGCCCGAGGCCCTTGGCTCCCATGAAGTCGCGGAATGGTCCGCGGCGGGAAAAGGAGACCTGTCATGGCCAGAAAAACACAACCCGCTCAGCAGCAGCGAACCCGCAAACCGACGCACCGCCTTTACCGCGTCGTCGGCGACGGCGATCAGGCGATCTGGACGCCGATTGGCGCGGCATGGCCGAACAAGGACGGCAAGGGGTTCAATCTCTCCTGTGACGCCGTTCCTTTGCAGGGCCGCTTGGTTCTTCGGGCTATCGTGGAGCGCGGCGCGGGAGGTCAGTCATGACCTCCCCTTCTTCCTCCGCTTCGGCGATCCGCAATCTCAACGACGCAATGCGTCGTGCCGGTCCTTCCTGCGGACGCTGGATGATGACCGATGGCGTCGTGGCCGAAGGCCCGGAGTTCATGTTGCTGGCGATAAGGGCCGTGCAGGCGTTCGCCGCCTTCACGTCGGATAACGACCCTTACGGCGAACACGATTTCGGCGCGTTCGATCTCGCGGGGCAGCGCTTGTTCTGGAAGATCGACTATTACGACCGCGATCTTCGCTGCGGTTCCGAAAATCCCGCCGATCCGGGCGTTACGACCCGCGTTCTTACGATCATGCTGGCCTCTGAATACTGAGGCCAGCCAGTTCGCCCGTTTTTCTAAAAAGGCCAGCAATATCAGCGCCATATGGTATATTCCGTTTGCCGTTATTTCCAAAAATGCTGAATTAAGGCAAGCAGAATATACTGGACTTCGGCGGCGCGTTGATATATCACGACCGTCGCAGTTCATCGTTTCAGGGAATTACCACGGTTGGAACATACTATCCCTGCCATTCCCGAAGGCCGCCAGCAACTCGCGCGGCTTATCGCGGGCGCCGGCGATGTCATCGAGGTTGAAGACGCCGCGCGCGTCTTGAAGCTGGATCGCGCGGCGGCGGCCAAGACGCTGGCGCGCTGGACGGCGCAAGGCTGGCTCCGCCGCGTCCGGCGCGGCGTCTATGTGCCCGCCGCCCTCGACTCCTTGGGAAGCGAACATGTCCTTGACGATCCCTGGGTGCTCGTGCCGCGTCTTTTCGCGCCCGCCTATGTCGGCGGGCGCACGGCCGCAGAATACTGGGATCTTACCGAGCAGTTGTTCAACGACATCGTTGTCATCACGGCGCAGGCCGTCCGCCAGAAGTCGCAAAAGCGGCACGGGGCGACCTTCTCCGTCAAGCATGTCCAGGAGCGCAAAATCTTCGGCGCCAAGCCGATATGGCGGGGCCGCACGAAAGTACTGGTGTCGGACCTCCAAAAAACCATCGTCGATATGCTCGACGATCCCGCTATCGGCGGCGGCATACAACACGTTGCGGACTGTCTGGCGGCCTACCTCAAGCGCGAGGATCGCAATGACAAGCTCTTGCTCGATTACATCGAGCGTCTGGGCAACGGCGCCGTGTTCAAGCGTCTCGGTTTTCTGGCCGAGCGTCATGGCGGGGAATCCCGGCTCGCGGAGGCCTGCCAGACTCGCCTGACCAAAGGCGCGGCGAAGCTCGATCCTGCGCTGGACTGCACGAATCTCGTTACGCGCTGGCGCTTGTGGGTTCCGGCCCGCTGGAAAGAGGGCGCCAGCGCATGATCGACCGCCGGGAAATTCTCGATACGGCCTCGCGCATGTCGCTGACGCCGCATGTCGTCGAAAAGGATTATGTTCTCGGCTGGATGCTGGCGGGCATAAGCGCCCATCCGCAGCTTCGCGACGGATGGATATTCAAGGGCGGCACCTGCCTCAAGAAGTGCTTCTTCGAGACGTATCGTTTTTCCGAAGACCTCGACTTCACGTTGTCCGACCCGTCGCATCTGGACGACGCATTCCTGAAACAGGTGTTCAACGAAGTTGGGGAATGGATTTACGAGCGTGCGGGCATCGAGATTCCCGCCCACTTGCAGGCGTTCGACATTTATACAAACCCGCGCGGCACAATCTCCTGCCAGGGCAAGATCAGCTATCGCGGCCCCGTCTCGCCTCGCGACTTGCCGCGCGTCAAGCTGGACCTCACCGCGGACGAGCGCGTGGTGTTGCCGCCAGCGCGCGTCAGCGTGTTCCATCCCTATAGCGACGCGCCGCCGGAAGGCATCGACGTTCTCGCCTACGCCTATGAAGAACTCTTCGGCGAAAAGGTGCGGGCGCTCGCCGAACGCACGCGCCCCCGCGATCTCTACGATGTGGTCAACTTGTTCCGGAACGCTGAGGCCCGTCCGGCGGCATCCGTCTTGCTCGACGTGTTGCGGCGGAAGTGCGAGTTCAAAGGCATTTCGGTTCCGGTTCTGGCTGATCTTGAGCCGCATCGGACGGAACTCGAAAGCCTGTGGCGGAACATGCTCGCGCATCAGCTTCCGACGCTCCCGCCGCATGAAAGTTTCTGGGACGAATTGCCCGCTTTCTTTGACTGGCTTGGAGGCGGCGCAGTTCCTGTCTCGCCAGCCGCCTATGCCGTGGGCGCAGGCGAAGTCGTATTGCGCCAGCGCGACCTGCGCTTGCCGGTTTCCGCGCATGCCCAATCGTTGATCGAGATTATCCGGTTTGCAGCGGGCAACCGTCTTCTTGTCGAACTCGACTATCAGGGTTCGACGCGGCGGATCGAGCCCTATTCCCTGCGCCGCACGCAAGACGGCAATATCGTGCTGCATGCATACAACGCCGACAAGAACGAGCATCGCAGCTATCGCGTGGATCGCATCGAGGGCGCCCGCGTGACCGACCGCACATTCACGCCGCGCTACGCGATAGAGTTGAGGCCGCAAAGCGCGGTGCGGATCGCCCCGGCGGCGGCGCGCCCGCAACGGGCAACGTCAAAGGCGACCACGAAGCGCGGGAGTGCGCCGCGGCTGAGCGCTGGCGTGGGCAAGGCGGTGCATATTTATCAGTGTCCGATTTGCAGCAAAAAGTTTCGACGAAACAGACACGACAGCCATCTCAATCCCCACAAAAATAAATCGGGCGGACAATGCCCCGGACGAACCGGCGTATTCGTTGAAACGAAATACTAGCGGGTTGAAGCGTTGAAGCGGATTGACAAGGTCGTCCAATCCGCTTGCATTTCAATCGCTGGCCGACCTGGCCGAGTTCAAAAAAGAAAAGGGATAGGTTTTCACACCCTATGCACCTGCGGTGCTGACAGAAGGGCGCGCCGCCGGCGCGACATGCCAGCGATTCCACGGGGTTACGGCCCTGCTGTCGCGTATACAAGAGCACCCGACGCGAATACGGCGGCGTAATCGTCAATAGAAGATGCAAGCAATCACAATGGGTTGCGCCGGCTTAAGGCCGTATACGGATCAGCGCTCCGATTCGCGGTCACCGGCGCGGTCGCGGGAACTGCGGTTTTTGCGCAGATTGACGCGCACGCCGCTCATCCGCGCAGGGCCGTCGAGCGCTGCGGTGAGGCGGCGCGCGAGCGATGAAAGGGCCGCGATTTTCACGCCGTGCAGCGATTTCGGCGCATGAATTTTCGCCGCCGAAGGCGCGCTCGGCGCTGACCGCGTGGCTATTTTTCCTGCATTCGTCGTCGAGATTCGCGCCGTTTCCGGCGTCCGAATCCGCGCTGCGGAGGCGGCATACGATGGCGATTTTTTAGCGTTCCGCGCGTCCTCTGCGGCGATATTTCCGGCCATTTTTTCCGTGCAGTTAATGCGGTTGCGCTCCGGTTTCAGCTCAAAATCGCGCGCCCTTGCTTCCTGCCGCCATGCCTCGAAACGCTGTTCGAGCGGCGCGGCTTTCTTCGCCTGCCGGGTGCGCAGCGCTGTGCGTTCCATGCCCTCTGGTGTGTTGTAGCCGAACGACTCTGCGGCCCGCTCTATTTCCTGCCGGCGCTTCGAAAACGCGCGCTCGACATGGGGCGGAATGGCGGCGACGCGGAAGGAGTCAGCCGTTTTTTTAAGCCGCCAGCCCGAGCGTTCGAGCGTTCGGGCGA
Organism: Parvularculaceae bacterium; assembly: GCA_041398145.1. Lineage (GTDB taxonomy): Bacteria > Pseudomonadota > Alphaproteobacteria > Caulobacterales > Parvularculaceae > Amphiplicatus. The sequence goes on from JAWKVF010000001.1 coordinate 693,383, forward strand.
GCGCATCGCGATAGATGCGGCCCGCTTCCTTTTGCGTCAAATAGAGCGGTCGGCTCATGATCGCGCCCCAGCTTCCGTCGCGCCGCGGCGCGAGATTGAAGATGAAAACATGGGTGTGAAGCTGCGGGTCGAGCGCCCGGCTCATGTGATGATCGAACTGCGCCATGAGCAACCCCGCGGTCGGTTCGCGGCGCGCGCCCGCCTTGCCGCGGCGCGCCCAAGCGGCGTTGTCTTCGAGATGCCTGGTCGCGTCGAGCACGGCGGCTCGATGCGCCGTTTCGATCACCCCGCGGTGTACGTCCGGCGATAAAGCCCACAGCACGGAGACCGATTTCGGGGCGCTGAATGTCATGTCCCAGCCGGCCGCGTGCGCGCGTCCGTTCGCCTGCACGAGAAGCACGCCGGTCTTCGGATCGCGCCCCGACAGCGCCGCCTCGAACGCCGATTTTTCGACGGGGCCATCCAGAGAAAGGCGTTCGGCGCCGCGGCCTTCCCAGCGTCCCGGGGCCTCGCCATCGCGGGCGTAATAGTCATCTTCGCCCATATGGCGGTAATAGCCGAGCGCAGCGCCGGCGCTCTTGCGCGCCGAGATCGAGGCGACCATCAGCGCCGCCGCATGGCGCGTATGCGCGCCGCTGCGGCTGGCGAGAGCGGCCCTACTGAGACTTCAGAGCGCGTTGCCGCCGGTTCGTTTGCTTGCGTCGGTGCCGCCTTCGTCGGCGCGCGTTCCGTCCACGGGGCGGGCAGCGTCGGCGGCCGACATTTCGGCAGCCGCACATAGGGCAAGTCGATCTCGTAGGCGTCGGCGCCGGGACCGAGCAGGAGGACGCGCACGCCGCGCTTGCGCGGGCCGAGGCGGCTTGAAAGCTCCGCCGCCGTCACTGTCCGCCGCAGCTCGCGCCGCTTGCCTTCGGTGACATTGGCGCGCGTTCCCGCATAGGAGACGCTGCGGGTCTTCGTCTCGACCTCCTGTTCGCCGATCATTTGGCTTGCTTCCTCCGCGCCGCGGCCCGGATTGAGCCGGGCGATGACTTGCGTGCCGACGACGCCAATCCAGGCGTCTGCGCGCTCGCGCCCGTATGTCGCGCGAATTTGCGCGATGTCTTGTGCGCCGAGGACGACGATGACGCCTTTTGAGCGGCCGATGTCGAGAAAGGTCGAGAACTCGCGCAGGGCCGGCAATTGCGGGAACTCGTCGAGAAAGAGCCACACCCGGCGCGTGCGGCTTTCGACGAGGCTCGGGCTGCCGACAGCGGCGGCGAGCAGCCCGAGAAGGCCGCCGATCCACGCATTTGAAAGCTCAGGGTACTTCGCATCGCGTTGCAGGATGACCGGTCGCGCCGGACCTTCGAGATGCAGCCATTCGGCGATGGAGAAACGCGGCGCGGCGCCATCGTCCCATGCGTCGGCGAGCGCGCTCACCGTGTTCATATGCGCCTGAAACGTGGCGAGAATGCTCTGCGTCGTGCGGCTCGCGGGGTCCGCGAGCACGCGCGCGGCTTCCGGATGAACAGCCTTGGCAATGGCGAAAAGCCTCTCAGCGTCCGACAGCGAAATGTCGCGCAGATCGCGCCACGTCCAGCTTTTCGATTTGCTCGCCTGCAAATGCGCGATGCAGGCGACGAGCACTTCGCGGGCGGCGTCCGACCACATCGGATCGGCGCTCGGCGGGATGAGGCGAGCGGCGAGCTCGCGTGCGTCCTGTTTCGTCCGGCAGTCTTCGGCGACGGACCACACGAAGGAGCGCCGGTCCTGCGGCGCGACAAGAACGGGGTCTTCCGGCATTGCGGCGGTCATGTCGCCTTTCGTGTCGAGTACAAGAATCTTGTCGCCGCGGTCGAGCGCGGCGAGCATCAGATGCAGCATGGTCTGGGTCTTGCCGGCGCCGACGCTCCCCCAGATCAGGAAATGGCGCGTCTCGCGTTCGGCGCTCAGAATAAAACCCGGCGGGAAGGGAAGCCCAGCACCGAAGCGCCGGCGTTCGGCGGCGAGCGCCCCGCGGAGCGCCGTGCGCGCCGCACCGCCCTTGAGGTAACGCCGCCCGCGGACGATCCGCGCCGGCGGGCGCTCGATGCGGACCGCGATCAGGAAGCCGATGAGAAAGACAAGCGCGAGACCAGCCGGCACGGCGACGGCGGAATACCGAAGTTCGAACGCGGCGCGCGCGCCATGGCGATCGAGGTCATTCGCGCAGCCGCGCCAGTGGACGAGTCGGCGGCGGTCGCCGAACATGGCGAGGAACCGCGATCCGGCGCAGCGTTCGACATCCTCGGTCTGGTAGCGCGCGATGAGCCGTCCTTCGGCGTCGAGAGGCCCCGGCGGCAGGCGGCGGAAGCCGATCTCATGCGCGCCCCAGGCGGCGAGCGACGCGGCGATTGTCAGCAGAAAGAGGAGTTGTTTCGGTCTCATCGCGAATAAGCTCCATCGGGTTCGTGCGCGCTCTCTTGATCCGTCGCGGCGTCGCCGCCGCTGAGGGCGGCGATAAGCGCGTCGAGCATCGCGGCGAGATGGGCGAGCGCTTCGGCCTGCGCTTCGCTGCGCGCGAGGATCGCCTGCGTGTTCTGATCGACAGCCGCGAGCTTGCGCTCAAACCGCATCAGCCGCTCGGCGGGCGCCGGCCCGTCGCCGGCGGTGAGCCCGGTGCGGATCAGCTCGCGGGCGAGGGCCGTATGCGTTCCGCGCACGCGCGCCGCGCGCTCACGCAGAGCTTCGACCTCGCTCGCCTGCAGGCGCAGCGAGACGACGCTCGTCTTCTCGCGGCTCATCGCGACCCAACGTCGCCCGTGTGGCGGTGCTCGCGCGCGGCCATCCATTCAAGGAGCGCACGGCGGCGATAGCGCACGACGCGGCCGAGCTTCAAAAAGCGCGGGCCGCCGCCACGCGAGCGCCAGGTGGCGAGCGTCGCGGGCGGCACGCCCGTCATCTTCGCCGCCTCTGCGGCGTTCACCGCCTCGTCAAACCAGCCGGGATGGGCGCGCGCGATCTCCTCAAGCGGCGGCGGGGTTAAGGGCGGGGCTTGCGGACTTTCGGCCATGGTCGGGTCTCCTCGCTACTGAACTGGCGAGAAGTCGAGCACAGGCGAAAAAGGCGAAATAGCCGAATGATTTCGTCAAAGTCGGAAAGCGTGGCGCCAAGCGGGGTGCGGCGGCGGTTCAGTGAAGGCGATGTCGGGATCACCTTTGGCGTCGGACTTCGAATCTAGAGACCGAACGGTCGAATCCTTTCGGGTACCGTAGCGGACGTTCCGAGCGCGTATCCGAGTACGTATTCGCCACATCAGCCAAAATCAGTCCGTCTGAGGGAAGCGTCAATTTTTGGCCCATGCACATGTGAGCTCGACCTGGGCAGCGTTCTTCTCAGTTGCAACATCGCATTAATTCGATGAACGGCAACCGGCATGCTGACATTCACTGACTACTGCACGAGACGGGCGCGACTGAGCAATTATGTTTGTTTTCGGTGACGTCCAGATGAGCGGCGCGTTCTATTTGCCCCTCGGCGCTGGCATTTTGATGAAGCCGTCCGCGAAATCATCGAAGGCGACGAGGCGCTGAGTTTTGCCTTATTGCCAATGCTGGAGGCGCGCGCTGTGCTCTATAACGCATTTATGGAGATAGAGCGCCGGGTCGGTGCTGTTGCCCGACATGATGACGTTTGCCTGTTGTTGATGACCGCGCTTGGCGTAGGCCCAATAACGGCGCTTTCCTTCAAGGCCGCCATTGATGATCCATCTCGCTTTAAATCATCAAGGCTGGTCGGTTCTCACTTCGGGCTAACGCCAAGGCGCTTTCAGTCCGGCGAAACGGATAATGCTGGCCGCATCTCAAAGGCCGGTGATCGAGACGTCCGGGCGACTCTTTATACTGCAGCAAACTCCTTGCTGCTGAGGACGACCCGCGGCTCTGCGCTCAAATCCTGGGGCATGAAGCTCCTTCGAACCAAAGGCCGCAAACGCGCGCTCGTCGCTGTAGCCCGAAAACTTGCCGTCATCCTGCATCGCATGTGGGTGACAAATGAACCCTACCGGATGGAGGAAGCTGCATGACGTAGACCTCTAACCGGAAGACCGGCTCGTCCGCGCCTGGACGAAGTGGGCGGTAGACGCCGTTTATGTCTCCTGTGCTTCCAAGAAAGCACGAGCAAAAGCGAGGCGCTCCGCATCACAACTCAAACACATGCATGCAGCGGCTTTGAAAACGGTGAAGCCAACAAGACTGCGAAGAGAAGCGTGACCCAGGCGTAGACCCCTGCCGGAACAGAATTGGGAGCTTGACACCGATGCCCGATTAGAGAAGGGGTCAACGATCTGACGGCGTGATACTACTCACATAAACGGCGCTCCCGTCTTTTTAAATCGCTCCTCGCTCGCGGACCGCTAAAATGGCCCTATTGATCTTATCGCGTATCAATTCCCATGCCTCACGGTTCTGAGTAAAGTTCGGAAAACCGTAGAAAAAGCAATGCAAAGGGTAGCCGTCAACCGTCTAGTTCTTTCAACATCACGTCCATTCGCATTCCCAAAACGACGCGTCAGCTTTCCAAATTGAGTTGCAGGAGCAGTCCGGAAAAACGCGCATCTTCGCGGATCGGATCATAGAGGGGATTGATCTTGAGAAAGATCACGCCTCTCGCCCCGTCTTCGACCCCCCTCTCCAGCCATCGAAACGCCGCGTCGTGCTCGCCGAGATTAGCGTAAATCTGCGCGATCAGCGGCGCGGGCACATAGGTTTCCGCTGCGAGAAGCTCCTCGAGGATCGCGCGCGCCTGCGACTCCTGACCGGCGCGCGCGAGCGCAACCGCAAGGTCGGAGCGCGCCGTTGGCGCGCCGCTCATGAGTCTTACGGCCTCCGAAAAGGATCCGATCGCTTCGTCGGTCCGTTCCATGAGCAATTGAGCCCGGCCGAGGACGCGGTAGCCGTCGGCGAACGACGCATCTTCGGATAATACGGCGCCGGCCTCACGCAGGGCGTCTTCATATCGCCGCGCGTTGAAATACGCCCAGGCGAGATTGTTGCGAAGCCCAATATCATCATTAATTCCAATGCTTCCCGGGCCCTCGCCCAGAAGCTTTGTGAATATGGCGATGGCCGTATCGTGTTTGCCGACGATCGAGTTTGTCAGCCCGTAACCGAGCGGCGACGTTCCGGAAAGTTCATAGGAGCGCTTGTAAGCGGCGAGCGCGCCGGGCCAGTCCCTGTCGTTCCAGGCCAGAACGTCGCCATACGTCGACAGCGCCGCCGAGCGCGTTACGGGATTGGGCGCCGACAGGCCGTAAACCAGCGACGCCTTCACTTTCGGGATCGCTTCCGCCGGCGTCATCCAGCCATAATGCGTGCCGGCGAAATAATAGGCGCGGCCCATTGCGAGATGCGCTTCGGCGAAATCGGGATCGAGCGCAATCGCGCGTTTGAAATGGGCAAGGGCGCGCCGGTTGCCGTCGGGCGTCCATTTGCGCAATTCGTGCTTGCCGATGAGATACTGCTCGAAGGCGTCGAAATTCTCTGTCAAGGGCGCCGCGAGGAGGCCCTGCTCCGCTTCGGTGATTTCGTCGGCGAGCGCACGGGCGATATTGAGCGCGATGTCGCGCTGGATCGCCAATATGTCCTCGGCCGCCCGGTCATAGGTCGAGGACCATATGTGCGCGCCGCTCGATGCGGAAATGAGCTGCGCGGTGACGCGAAGCCGCTCGCCCTCCCGGCGCACGCTCCCTTCGAGCACGTTCGCGACGCGCAGGCTCTCGGCGATGTCCGCGATTGAGGCTTCCTCGCCGCGGAATTGAAACGAGTCCGTACGCGCGGCGACTTTGAGCGACTTGACCTGCGCCAGCGCGGTGAGGATTTCCTCGGCGAGCCCGTCCGAAAAATATGCGTTTTCGGGGTCGGCGCTCATATTGGCAAAAGGCAGGATGGCGACGGAGCGCGGATCGATGTCTTCGGCGCGCGCCGGCGCGGCGGGCTCAACTGGGCCGCTGCGCGGCGCCGAGACAACGGCGCCAATGACGATCATGGCGGCGGCGAATGTCGCGGCGAGAGCGCCGTATCGCCGGCGCCTCGTGCGGACGGCGGCGAGAGCCGGGGCCGGCCCGCCGCGGGGCGTAGGAATCGAGGAAGACGCGCCATCCGGATCGCCGTCAGCGCGAATCTCCGCGCAGAGCCGGTATCCCTGTTTCGGGATCGTTTGAATCAGCCTGCGGATTTCATCCGCATCGCCGAGCGCGCGCCGTAAGAGCGATATGGCGTTGTTGAGCGATTGATCCGCGCCGGGCGCGCCGTTCCATACCGCGTCGATCAGTTCCTGGCGCCGCACCGTTTCGCCCTGGCGCCCGGCGAGCGCGACGAGCACGGCCATGACCCGCGGCTCGACTTCGACGGCGCCTCCATCGGTTTGGATGCGCCGCGCAGCGGGATCGATGCGCCGGCCTTCAAGAAGGAACGGCCTGTCCCACTCGGAATCCCACAAACGCACATTCGACATGAGGCTCTCCCCTCATTTCACCCCTTCGCCCCTTTCACCGCAATTCGCGCGTCCGGTTGTCTCGAAACTCTCGGCCGCAAAGGCAATGCGAAACCGGCCGTCCGAAGAACGAGGATTTCAGTTTAACGGCGCCGGACTGATCGAACAATCATGCAAAACAAATTCCGCCGACGCGCTGTCTTCAGCTTTTCTTAAGCTTTCTTCCGAGGAAATTACGTTTATTTTCAAGACATTGTGCCTTGAGCGCCGATAGATTCCCGAAATTGCGAAGCATGAGGGCCGTGACACCGCGCCCTGAAACGGGCGTCAGCGTGTGAAGGTGCAGCGAAACAGGCTGCGCGTGATCAACGCGCCCGCGTTCTTTCTGCTCGCGCAGCGGATTCGGCGGCAGGAAATTCGGCGAGAGGGAAAACGGGGAAAGAGAGGGTATGGGTAGGATAACCGGCAACAGAAGGAATCTCGCGGCGGCGGTTTTGTCGTCACTATTGTTCGCCATATCGACGCCGGCCATGGCTGGGCCGATTACGCTCGAACCGGCACAGATCTTCGACGGGTCGTTTTTCGAATTCGAGACGGGCATCGCCAGCGTCGATGTTGAGGCTGCAGGCGCCGATGTCGCGGCTGTGCGATTGGGCAGCGATCGCAGTGGCGATTATGTCGTCTTTGAGATCAAGTCCGACGTCACATTCACACTGGATCAGGGACCTTTGGGAACGCCCATCGTGCTTTCGACGGACGAGCGGAGCGCAATTGCGATCGCGCCATTTACTGAAGACCAGGACGGCACTCTCCTCCCGTCTGGCAATGACTTCGTAACCAATCTGGCGACGACCGATGCCGGCGCGCCGGACGCTTCCGGCGATTTCATCGTCTACGCCGCCAACAGCAACATTCCGCTCGGCGAGCCCGGCGGCGACGCCGACGAAGTCTGGTTGCGCAACCTTCGCACCGGCGAGGAAATTCTCGTGCGCGAAGCGACCGCCGGCGAAGTCAGCGACGTGCGCATCGCTGGCGAGTGGATCGTCTGGAACGAGGGGGATGTAACACTCGCTCTGAATGTCTCCAGCATCGGAACGGGAACGCCGCCGACCACCGTGCGCGGGCCGGTTCCGGCGACGAGCGATCCGGAAATCGATTCGCGCTTCATCGTCTGGGAGGAGCGGCTTGACGAGTTCGGATTCGATTCCGAAACCCGCGCACAGGAAATCGGCGGCTCGTCCTTCTTCGTCACGGAGGGCGACCTGGACGACGGTTTCGACGAGGTCGATCCGGCGACCTGGGGCAATCTCATCGCATTCGGACTCATCGATCAATCGACCGGGCTCGGCGACATCGTTCTCGCCGACATTCTGGCCGGTACGACCGAGACCTTCGATCTCAGCCTTGAAGGGCTGAGCAACCTCGCGCTCACCGGCGAATTCCTGACCTTCAACGCGCTCGACGGGGGCGGGATCTTTCAGGCGTTCCTGCTTCGGATCGCCGACGGCGTTCTCGTGCAGCTTACCGACGGACCAGAGGGGAGCGGCGTGGCGGACGTGTTCGACGATCTCGTTGCTTACACGTCCGGCCGGCAGCTTTTCGTCGCCAGAATCGGCGACGGCGTCGCGGAGGTCCCCCTTCCTCCCGCCATCGCCATTTTCGGCCTCGGCCTTGCCGGACTCGCGGGATTGAGACGGCGGCGACGCATCGCCGCGCCTTCGGAAAATACAGGAGAATAAAAGATGCCGACCCATTGCATACGGAACGTCGCGGCGGCGATTCTGGCGCCTGTTTTTCTTGCCGCCGCTCCCGCGCCGGCTTCATGGGCCGCGGAAGAATCGATCCTGGCGGGCGATGCGGAACTCGAAGCCTGGATCGGCGAAATGCAGGCGGAAATCCTTTTCGACGCGCATCTGGAACGCGCCGAAACGCTCGGCGACAAGGCGATGGAAAGAGCGCAACTCGTCTGGGGCGCGTCGAACGACAGCAATGTCTACCACCATCAATACGTCATCCTGCATACGCTCCTGGCGACGATTAATCTGCGGCGAGATCATGAAAATGTCGGTAAAGATGCGCTGATGGAAGCGTTGACCAACACCATGAAAGGACAGGCGATCCTCAGCGGCGCCGATATGCTGACGCGCGATGAAGAAGGCATAATCAAGGTCCTTGTCGATGCAACGCGCGCGCGCATCGAGTGCCGGTTCGGGGACGCGAAAGCGAAGGACAGGGCCTATAACGCCGCCATCAAAAAGCTGAAAAAAATCGACGGAAATACGCTCGACCGGGGAACGGCGCTGATGGCGGCGTATGCCACAGACGACAAAAAGTATGAAAACCTGACGCCGGATGAAAGGACGATCGTGGAACTCAACGACATGATCGTAGAGGGCATATTGGAACAGATCCGGCAGGAAGGCGTCATCGCCCGTCTCGAAGGGGAACGCGATTATTGCGGGTTCGCGCCATGACGAGTCCGGCAAGCGCATGCGGTCCAAAACGGAGAAACGCTCATGAATAAACGCATCGTAAAAACCATAATAGCGGCGCTCCTGGCGCCGATTTTACTCGCGGCCCTTCCCGTGTCGCCTTCTCTGGCCGCGGAGAAGTCGATCCTTGCAGGCGACAAGGAGATCGAAGACTGGGTGCGCGAGATGCAGGCCGAAATCCTGTTCTTTATTGCGACGGACCCGCGCCGCGCCGACGAGATCGGCGACAAGGCTGTCGAGAAAGCCAACGCAATATGGAGCGAGGATGAAAAATGGGCGCAACGCTATGTGCTGTTCCACGGCATAGTAGCGCAAACGAACAATAGTCTTTTCAACTTGATCGACGTGAGCGGCCAGCCGGCCGACTTTCCCGATAAACGCAAGTTCTTTGACACGTTTTTCAGCGCGACGACGGACGGGGTGAGTCAAATCGAAGAATTGCTCACGCCGGTGACCAGGGGCGCAAATCCTTTCTCCGCTGATGAAAGAGACATGGCTGAAATGCTTGGCCTCGTCACGCTGGGGCGCTTTCTCTGCTCCATGCCGAGGATCGCTTCGAACGTGCCGGACGGCATGAGCGAAAGGGGCGACGGACATTATAAAACGGCGATTAAAACGCTGAGAAAGACCGGCCCGGAAAATATCGACAACATCGCCAGGGGAATTGAATTGGCCGGAATCGACATGAACGACATCGATCCTTCGAACAGGAAGGACCTTGTGAAGACGCTCGAAGAGCAACGCGATCTCGTGTGCGGCGGGTAACGGCGCGGATGCTCGGCTAAACCGATGAAGGGCTGCAAGCCTGGATGACAATAAAACTACATAGCATGCTGGCGGCGTTGTGCGCCATTTTATGCGTCCTTCACGCGGCGCCGGCGCTTTCCGCGCAGGCGGCGCAAGGCGCCCAGCGCGGGGTCGACATGCGGTTCTCCTATGAACGCGACGAGAAAATCGCGGAATGGATGAAGGAGCTGGAGACGCATATTATCATGGACTATCTCGACGATGCGACGCTCAGGGAACGCGGTCGCATCGGCCGCGGCGGCGAGGTGATTGATTATTCATATTACTCCGGGCGGGCGAAGAAAATGGTCAAACGCGCCCGCAAGCTCTGGGGCGATGATCATAGAGACACGATTTACGTTTCGGGCGTCGCTCTCCTTGTATACATCAACCATCGGCTCAAGATCAAAGACATTTCGACGGCCAAAGCGCGAGAACTCGTTCCCGAAGCGCTGATCGCGCCGCCGAGGGAAATCTTCTACGCCCAGCCGCATGCGGAGTATCTGGCATGGAAACTTGCGGCTCTCCACGACCTGACCGCCGCGCGCGTGGAGCGCTTCGCTTACAACAATGCAGGGGCGCAGGAATATTACGACAAGGCGATTTCAAAATTCCGCAAGCTCGGCGACATGGGCATGACGGACAGCCTTGAAGTCATCGACACCATCCTGGTTGAGATGAGCAACGAAATGTTGGCGAACAGATGTCTCTATGACCGCTATTCCTGTTGACAGCATGTGGCTTTCGGCTCGCGGAGAAAGCGGCGCGGTCATGAAAATGGCGGCGACGCCGGCGGTCATTGGACCGGTGTTCGCAGGCGCCCGCGCCGGGCGGGAGGAGGTGATTTGGTGCAAATGATCTTGAGACGACTCGGCGGCTCGCCATCGCGCGCCGCCGTGCTAATGGCGATATTGGCGGCAGGCGTCGCCATAATGAGTTCGCCTGTCGCCGCGGAAGAAAAGAGCGAATGGACGCAAGACGATATCGCAGCATTGTTTCCCGCGCCCGTGGAAGGATGGACCGTTTCGGCGCTCGATCTTCGCGAGCGCGACACGATCGCGAGCGGGTTTGAATCCTTCGCGCTCGCGCCTCTTGCCGAAACCGCTTCTGTCGGCGTCAGCGTGCGGCTGACGGCGACGCGGGCGTACCGTTCCGGGGATCGCGCGATTACCGTCTCCATCGATACGGAGGACATCGAAACGGCCGCGATGATCGACGCCGTCGACACCGTCAACGCCGTTGCGAGCGCCGAAGACGACGGGCCCGACGAACTCGTCGCTTTGGGAGAAGAACTTCTCGCGGCAGGCGTTACAGCGCTGTCGCGTGACGGTTATCAGGGCGTTTCGGCGGAGACCAACAGCGAGGCAGGGCGCGCGTTCAAGATCGGTTCCGCCGGCGTCGTCTCGCTCGAATGCGCGTATCCCGATTGTGGCGCCGACCTCGATGCCATGCTCGCGCGGCTCGATTTTTCCGCCATCGCTGCGTTCGTCGCCTTCGATCACCGAAAATGACAGGCGCGTAGCGCAAGGAGACCGGACAATGAAGCGTATCCTGATTATCGCAGCCGCCGTCATGACCGTCGCCGCGCCGCCCGCCGCCGCGCAGGACGACCCGATCATGCAGACCTATGAGGCCGGCGACGGACCGAACGCCCGCAATATGTGGGAGCTGATGGCGTCCACGGGCGATTATGAGGCGCAGGTCATTCTCGGCTGGCTCTATAGCGGCAAGATGGATCCGAAAGGCGTGCGCGTGGACCTTGAAGACGCGCGTTATTGGATGGGCCAAGCCGTCGCGCAGCGCGACGTCGCGATCGCCGACGGTCTGGACGCCGCCCTCTATGAGTTCGCGGGCGCTCTTCACGCAGGGAAGATGGACAAAACCTTCGGCAAAGTCGGCGCCGACGAAGTCGTCGAATGGTTTATCCTCGCCGCCAAACTCGGCCATGCCAAGGCCGGGTTTGCGGTCGGCATGCTTTACAAGTCGGGCGGTGACGGGCTCGCGCCCGACCTTGCTCTGGCTGAGAAATGGTTCGAATGGGCCGCGCCTGCTTCGCCCAACGCCTTGCTGCAGGCGGCCACGCTCCACTTCGAGCAGGGCCGCCTCGACCGCGCGTTCTACTGGCTCGATCACGCTTACCTCCTGAACGCGCGCGGCATTGAGAACGTTTACGGGCGCGATCCTTTCGCCGACGGGAACGGCATGAATTTTCCCGTCATGATGAACGCCATGCTTGACGCCGTCGCAGGGAAGCTTTTCCCCGAACCGCTGCCGAGGTGGGAGAGCCGCGGCTACGAGCACGAAATGCATGCGCAGTCCGAAGGCGACGCCGTCGTCACCCGCAATGGCGACGGGATTCGCTATCCCGTCGAAATGGAGGCCGCCTATGCGGACAGCGCGACCGGGACAGGCGTCCTTCTCATGGTCCGTCTGAATTACGTCCGCGAGGCCGATGGTTTTCGCGGCGTCGTTAAAACATACGAACAGTATGACGACGCGAAGCGCCGCGAGCTTCGCGACCGGGGCCTTCACGTCGCCGATGTTGGCGGATATCAAGCGTTCTCTATTCCGGGCGAAGACATTTCCTATCAAACCGTCCTGCCGAACGACATTCTCGTCTATTCCGGCATTACGGCGTCCTCCGGCGACGCGGAAACCGACCGCACCATCGCGCTCGATTATCTGCGCGCTTTCGACTTTGAAAAAATCGTCGAGGGAACGCGCGGTCACGGCGTTTTCGGGGTGGATGAGAATGGCGAGGTGGTGAAGCCATAAGGCGCGGCGGACCCGGCCCAACGCAAGGAAGACAAGCGGTGAATGTTTTGCAACGTCTGCTGACAATAGCAATAGCCGCCATGCTTTCCGGCTGCGCCGGGATCGACTGTATGTCAGTCCCGTCATATCGCATCGGCAATGTTCAGTATTATGAGCAGATCGACCCGTCGGGATGCGCCGCCTATCAGGCGGAAAAAGAAACGCAAGCGTATTATCGGGAGAGAGCCGAAACACAGGCCAGAAACGGGTCTTCCTATAAAAAGTACAGCCTCGGCGAAAAATACGAAACCGGCGGAACGGCCTTGATCGACGACGTGGACACCGGCACATGGCGGGGCGAGAGCGTCGATCTGAAGAAAAGCCGCCGCCGGGCGATTTACTGGTACAAAGAAGCGGTGAAACAGGGCGGGTCCGGCGCGGACAAGGCGCGCGAGGCGCTGATCCGTCTCGGCAAAACGCCGCCGGAAACGCCGCCCGCCACGCTCGTCAGACAAGGCTATGACGCGCATAAAAGAGGCGACAACGCCGAAGCGGTTCGCCTGTGGCGCGAGGCCGCGGAAAAGGGAAACGCTACCGCACAATATAATCTCGGCTGGGCGTATGAGAACGGCCGTGGCGTCGAGCAAAGCGACGTCGAAGCTGTTCGCTGGTATCGTCAGGCTGCGGAACAGGATTATGCGGATGCACAGTATGCGCTGGGCTGGATGTACGAAAACGGCCGCGGGGTCGAACGCAATCTCGACACGGCGATCCGCTGGTATCGCAAAGCCGATGCGAACGGAAACAAAGACGCGCAGGCCGCGCTGGGCCGCCTAAGCGCCTCAATATTTCGGTATTAGACGAGGTGCAACAAAGGAGATATGGCTGTGCTGAAGAAAGGGTATTTCGTCTTTCTGGTTCTCGCCGCGCTGGGGAGCGCGGCGCAGGCGCAGGACGCGTCTCGATGCATCGATGTCGCCGAGGCGCGGACGGGGGAAGACCTCTTCCAGAGAGGCAAGTACGAACAGGCGCTGCCTCACCTCTCCGCGGCCATTGCGTCGATCCCGGACAAGTCCCTATGGATCCCGGACGCGTCTCCCGCATGCGGAGAACTCAAGGCGCAAGCCCTCGCGATGAGAGGCGATGCGTATCTGGGGCTCGGGGAGCCGGAGAGCGCTGTGGCCGACTTCACGGCGGCGCTGGCTGCGCTCGGTCTGGGTCCGCATTCCGATCTTGAGGCCCGTATATTCCATGGAAGCGCGCTGGCGCGTCAGGCGTCGGGTGATTTGGACGGCGCTCTGTTCGACCTCGACATGGCCATTTCGATCCAGGAGACCGGACGTAGGCACGCCCTCCGCGGCGAAGTGAAGCTCCAAAGCAAGGACTATGCGGGGGCGAAGGCTGACCTCGGCCGCGCTCTCGAGCGTGGCCTTCCCGATACGGATCAACGCGCATATGTTTATCGGCTGCGCGGCGATGCCTCGGCCTATCTTCAGGACTATGACGGTGCCGTTGCGGATTATACGCGCGTTATCGATATGGCGGATGCGGCGGCGCCGCAGCGCCTAGCTGCGCGCCTGTCGCGCGCGATCATCCATCACATGCGACGCGCCAGCGTAAAAGCGATGGCTGATTATGACGCCGTTTTTTCCCAACTGGACCAGGCGAACGAGCAAACGCGCATGAAAGCCGCCGCCATTGTCGACGGCCTTAAACGCGCCGGTCTCTATAATGGGAACGGAGAAGCATACGTTCCGGAACTGCGGAGCGCGCTGGCGCAATGCGTCGCCGACCCTGCATGCCGATTTTGATAATGGCTGAAGCAAGGACCCTGCATCGATCATGACGAAAAGATGTTCTTTTTCTGTAGGCGCGGCATTGATTGCCGTAATTGCGGCCGCCGGCCTCATCGGCTGCGGCGAATCGCAGAAATATCCGCAATCGATTGAAGTTACGGCCCGTCCCGGCGCCGCGCTCGTTGTGCCTTTTAGCCAGCGCGTCAAAGGCGCGCCCAAACGCGCTTTGGGCGTCATCGCAGCCGACCCGCTGATCGATCCCAAGCCTTTGCCGCAGGGCGCTGCGTTGTTGGATTCGAGTCTTTATTTATTCGGCAGCGGCGATGTCGGCGGCGACATATTGATTTACGTGCCAAAGACGGCGTCCGGCGCGTTCACATTCTCTCTGGCCGCGTCCGGCGATGGGCGCGGGCAAAGCGCAAGCCTGGTGTTTTTCAAAACCGATGAGACTGACGTGACCGTCAAAATCGCGGGCGCGCCGGTGGCGGATACGCCGCCGCCGGACCTTGCCGGCGCATGGACGCAGGGCGATCAAATATGGACCTTCGAGGACGCGATAATTCCCGCACTGCGCATTCTCTATCCCACGGGCGAGGAAAAGGTCATTCGCTACAAGCCCTGGCCGGACGGCGCCGGCGGGTGGTTTCTGGTCGACATCGATCCAGCCGGCGGCGTCTATTGGGCGCGACTCGACGGCGACGCGCTCTCGATGGCGCGCCCGGGTGAGAAATTCGAACCATTCACCCTGCTCACGCGCGAATGATCGCTGCAAGCCTGCGCTGAGGAAAGGCGTCAAGCATCCCGCGCCAATCGCGAAAGGAACTTGCTTCAAACGGAAGCAGGAGCGTTTCATCAAGAATTGTATCGTCCGCTTTGAGGAGAGGCCGTGTAAAAACGTTTTTCGGCCAGACCAGTGTAAATTTTTGACTATGAATACAGCGTGGCGGCTTCACGCTGCCTTGATCGCTGCAATTAGCGGTTTAACGCCCATGATCGCGATCATTCGTTTTATATTGTAGGCGAGAACGCTGAGACTCATTTCGGTTTGGACATTTTTAAGACCTTTCATCAGGAAGTGAGTGGCACCCATCCAGGCCTTGATCGTGCCGAAAGGATGCTCGACTGTCCGTCTTCGGATGGTCATGGCGTCCCGTTTGTCCAATTGATCGAGCATCTCGTCAATTACGCTCTCATGCACCCAACGTCTGATGCGTCGCATGTTGCCAGTCGTGCAGCGGGGCTTGAGGTGACAGGTCTCGCACTTCGTTGTCCAATAGGAATGGAGCGTCCGGCCAGCTTCAATGTTCTCAAATCGATAGGTGAGTTTTTCGCCGGCAGGACATCGATAGACATTTTCGGACGCGATGTAGGTAAATTCATCCTTGCCGTAACGACCCGCTGCTCGCGAACCGGACGTAAGCGGCTTCGGGGCAAACGCTGTAACGCCATTGGCTTTACAGGCCATAATTTCCGCGCCGCTGAAGTATCCGCGGTCAGCATAAACATCGAGCGTGTCCCTGCCCATGGCGGTCTTTGCCTTCGCCGCCTGTCTTGAGAGATGCACTTTGTCAGAGACGATGTTCGACACCTCATGGCTGACGATCAAATGGTGTTCGGTATCGACGGCGGACTGAACATTATATCCGACCATGCCAATATCATGGCTTGTCGCCATGGATCTGGAGTCAGGGTCAGTCAGCGATACTTGATGATGCGGGGAGGCAAGAACTTCGGCTTCGCGTTGTTTCAGCTCTGCGAGTTTCACCTTCATCGCGGTCAGTTTTTCCTGCATGGAAGCGATTTTGTCTTCGGGAATGATTTCTTCACGATCAGCGTTATCAAGGGCGTTCAGGTAATTCGCGATGCTCGCTTCGACCTGACCGATGCGGCGTTTCAATTTTCCCTTAGTGAAGTTTTTAACCCGCGCATTGACGGCCTTAAACCTGGCACCGTCTATTGCGGCGACTGCACTGACAAAAAGGCCGAGCTCCCGGCACAGATCAACGAACTGCGTGCAAACAGCCTGGATAGCGGGCCCGTTGTCTTTTCTGAAGTCGGCGATCGTCTTGAAGTCAGGCGCGAGACGCCCGGTCAGCCACATCAGTTCAACATTGCGGCCTGCTTCTCGCTCCAGCCGCCGGCTAGATTGAATACTGTTGAGGTAGCCGTAGAGATAAATCTTCAGAAGCGTTGAGGGATGATAGGCAGGGCGGCCTGTCGCTTTCGGCTGTACGCGTTCAAAACCCAGCTCGGCCAGATTCAGTTCATCAATGAAAGCATCGACGACGCGGACAGGGTTTTCCGTGTCGATGTAGTCTTCAAGGCTTGCGGGCAACAACGCTTGTTGTTCACGATCTTCTCCTTCAACAAATCGGCGCATTCTGACCTCCCAAGAGATCAAAAAACGCTAATCTGATTTGCCGTTTTCACACAGCCTCAGGATTTAAGCGACGTTCAACTTCACACTCGCCTTGGAAAAAGGGCGAGAATTTTCAATCTGCTTTGTCTTTTGGCTTGAACATCGCAACGCCTGGCGTCTCGCCATTGGTGAAAATGATGCCGGCTTCCTCAAAGGCGCGGCGGATGGCGGCCAAAGTCGCCCGCGTCGGCGCTGTATAGCCTTGCTCAAATGTGTTGACAGTCGTTGCCGAAATTCCCGCAGCCTCCGCTAAGTCACGGATTCCCCAATCTAAAAAGGCGCGCGCCGCCCTGCATTGTTCTTTTGTCAGCATGGAGGAGATTGTAATTTGGCGACAGCATTGACGCCATAAACCGTGATTGGTATATGGATACAAGATTGTATCACTGAACCAATATGAGGCGTTTATGACGACCCGCCGAACCCTTCTACAGGGCGCTGCTTCCGTGATTGCACCTGCTCAGTTTGACTTCGAGAAGCTGCTTAACCTTCCGCAGACTGGCTCGCCTTTCGTCGTGCTGATCGACGAATATCGCCAAATGCTCGACCGACTCGACGGTCTCTTTCAGGCCCGCGCACGCGCTGAGGTGATTGCCGCCGACCGGAACGGCTATTTGAAGGACTGCCCGGAAGTGGACGAAGTCGAACGGAATGAACGCGCCTGGTATGACGCCGAGAAGAAGCTGATCCGGCTCGCCTCGCGCACGCGCGCTGTCTCCATCGACGAGGTGATGCAGAAGCTCATTTTCTGGCGGCTCGTCGATTTCGACCGGGGCGGCTTCGACGAGCCGCGCGACATGGTTCCGTTTTCAGCCTATCGCGATCTGCTTTTCCTGGCCGGAAGGGAGTCGCTGACGCAGGACGCAGACGAAAAAGCCCTTGCAATCGTGTGGGACGATCAGGCGTTTAATCATTGCGAAGATGACGAAGACGATAATTTTGACGAAGACGATGACTTTGATGACGGCGTGCAATACGATTGATCAACAAGCCTGACCGTTCGGGATCGTCCAATTTCTTGTCCGGAGGCTGTTTGGTGGCGCCCATGCTGCGGTTAATGACTATGGGCGCGCAGGATTTCCCCCATTTTTCGCTGGATTGTGGTGACGCTTGGCAGCTCGGCTTCATCGAACTCTTGTGCGGCGCGCTTCCAAGCCTCATACGCCATCGCCTTTTGCTGCATCGCCGGATTTTTCGCGCGCAGCTTTAGAAGCGTCTGCGTGACGCATCGCCACGCCGCCTTCTGCGGACGGCCGCGCGATGGCGGCTCAGGAGAAGGGCGATCGGCGGCGAGATGCTCCGTGTCCGCCGGTTCGCCGCCATCATACAGGAATTGCGAGACGGGGATTTCGCGGAGCGCGAACCAGCACCGGAGTTTTTCGCGAGGGATGTAAATGCTTTCAAGAAAGCGCCTGCCGGCTTCCGGATAATGCGCGAGCGGCGTTTTGACGAGGGCGGCGAAGGCCTCCTCCTGGCCCTCTGGGCAGGAAAGGTCATGCAGGAGACCGCGCCACTGTGAGGCTGCGCCCGGCAGCCCGCCCGCCGACTGCATGACGCTGGCGATGGTCAGCCGGTTGGCGCCGAAATATTGTTGTGGTTTCGGAGAGAGTTTTGCTTGAGCCGGCGTCAGCCATGGGGCCGGCGTGTCGATCAGGATATGCGGCCAGTTCTCCTGCGCCTCGCGCGCTCGCCTCGCGCGTGCATCGAGACCGTCTACCGAGGGCGGATCGAACGCGCCTGCGAAAACTGCGCGCGCCAGCATATCCATGACATCGGCGCTGTCGAGGCCTGGATGGTTCTCGGCGGCGAGCCTTGCGGCCCGGCCGAGCGTGAGGAATCGGTTATCGAACGGCGAAATGTAAGCGGTCATCGTCGTCACCCTCATACGTTACAGGGGCTTCATTCTTTCTCGCGTCTTCGGTGTTCTCTTGGCGCGAGCTGTTGATTGGTATGACATTGCTGATAAAGGCCGCCGCACGCTCCGCAAGCGCGGCGCGCGCATCTTCCGCGTAGTGAATATATCGCTGCGAGGTTGAGAGCTTGCGGTGACCGAGCGCGGCCATAATCTCGGCGGCTTGCGAGCCTTGCATGGCCATGTGGGTTGCAAGTGAATGCCTAAGCCCATGAAGGCCGATACCTTCAGGAAGCTTTGCTTCCTCGCGAACGGCTCGCCAGTCCTTGTTTACGTTAATGCTTCCGGCTTCTCCTTTTCGAGAAGGCGGATAAATGCGCCCCGCTGCGTCTTCGCGCATGGGCGGAAAGACCAGCCCATCGGGGTTGTCGCTGGATTGACGGGCGATGATGTTCCGCGCCAGTTCAGGCAATCCGATGATTCGTGGTTTCGCGGTTTTCTTTCCCGTTTTGTGCCGTTTCGGCGATTTCGTAATCACGCCGCGCTGTAGATCGACCTCACTCCAAAAGAGGCCGATGATCTCGCTGCGCCGGGAGCCGGTGAGGGCGATAAGGCGGAAAATGTCGGCCACCGGCGCCCGAACGCGCCCCTCGTTTTCCATTACGTTTAAGGTTTCAAACAGACGCTTGTAATCGTCGGCGTTGCGCATCACGACATCGCGTTCGCCGTCGCCGCCGTTGTCGATGTCGCGGGCAGGGTTGTGGTCGAGAAGCCCTTCCTTTTGCGCCCACGAGTAGATGGCGGCGAGGATGCGCATCGACTGCCGCGCGGCTCCTTCGCCGCCGCGCACGATGGAACGTGCGCGCCAGCCGGTCTTCTCGTTGCGGGCTGTTTTGCCAGCGGCGATCTCCCGGCGGGCTTTCTTCACCTGCTCCGTTGTGAGCTTGCGGGCGAATTTCTTGCCGAGCAGGGGGCGCAGGTGGTTCTTGATCCGCCCGGCGTCCGTATCCTGCGTGCTGCGGGCTTTTTCCATAAAGGTCTCGCTAGCGAGGTAAGCGTCGAAAAGCTCTCCGACGGTAAGCTCCGCGCGTGCGGCTCGCTTCCCTTCAAGAGGATCGCCGCCCTTGCGAACTGTCTCGGCCAATTCTTGCGCCAGATCGCGTGCTCGATCCGGCGTCAGCGACTCGACTTTTCCGATTGTGGCGCGCCGGGTGCGGCCTTCCGCAGTCCGATACTGAAAAACGAAGCTTTTCCGCCCGCTTGGGAAGACCGAAAGCCCGAAACCCCACGGCTTTTCATCCCATACGTAAAATCGCGCTGGTTTGGGATGGGATGAGGCGATCAGGCTCTTTGTGATCCGGGGCATGAGAAGCTCTTTTTTCGTCCGCGCAGTTCTTGCTTACCTGAGCGCTGGGTAAGCGTATGGTAAGCAGGATGGCTCAAATCAGGGCTATTCTTAGCATGACCTCCGAACTGCGTCATCAATAAAATATATTTATTTTCAGTCTCTTATCCAACTTCAGCCAACTCAAGCAAACACGCGCAAATTACTTACCACTGGACTGTCACGCCGGAGGTCGCGGGTTCGAGCCCCGTCACTCGCGCCATTTTATCCAATAGCAATTTTGCCTTGGACGGTGTTGCGAATTTCGCGCAATCCAAATCGGTTACGTCAAAACACTATTGCGTACCAACGAAGTAGAAGGCGGGTGCTGACATAGAGGATGAGAACCGCCGTCAGGCGTTTGATGGTCAGGCTCGATAGGCCAAAATTCGCCAGACGCGAACCGATCTGTCCGCCGATCAGCACGGCCGGGAACAGCATCCAGTAACCGCCAATCATCGACAGCGCATCCTCATTGCCGAGCTTCATGAGTTGACCAACAAGACCGGATAGTGAGTTCACGAGAATAAAAACGCTGCAAGCGCCGGCGATCTCCTTCGGGCGCCCCCAGCGGATCAGATACAGGACCGGCGCAAGAAAAATCCCGCCGCCGATGCCGACAAGGCCGGAGATAAAACCGATGCCCCCGCCGACGATCCACGCGAGGGCTGCGGGTGCGGGTTTCATGTCGCCGTCGAGGTCACGATTGCGGTCAAGGGCGAGATGAAGACCCGCCGCCAGTAGCGAGAAGCCGAGCGCGCCAATAAATACGGTTTCTGAAATCGGGATGCGCCCGCCAGCCCAAGCCGCGGGGATGGAGGTGATCAAAAAAGGAGCGATGCGACCTAAGCGCAGATTTCCACTCTGCGTAAAAGCATAGGTTCCACCGGCGACGACAATAATATTACAACAAAGAGCAATCGCCGGGAGAATGCGGTAGTCGGCGCCGTAAAGTACGAGTAGTGCATTATAGGTTGAGCCGCCGCCAAAACCGACCGATGCATAAAGCGCGGCTGTGATAAAGAACAGTGCGATCAGAAATAAAGGCATGATTTTTTACAAAAGTGGATGGTTTGACGTTCGACACTAAGAGCAGGCTTAATATCTATTATCAATAGCCGAAAGCCGGCGGTTATCTCCCCATCCGGTCCTCGCCCTCAATATGTGTCACGAAGCTAGCCAGATTCCTGCAATCGGGTGCGGATCGTCTGATCGACCAGATTGCCGTCATCATCGAAGGCGTCGCCAACGCGGGACACGAGCATTCGTCCGCCAGTCCATAGATTGGCGCTCAAGCTGCGAAGAACGGGCAGCCAGTGATTTTGCGCCAGCAAAGTTCCAAATCCACCGGGCGACGCCCCCAGAATAGCGAATTGCCGGCCGTGGAAGACACCCGCGAAGTCATCAGGCGGACGCGACGCCCAGTCGATCGCGTTTTTGAAGACGGCGGGAATGCCATTGTTGTATTCGGGCGTTGCTCGCGCCACGCCATCGGCTGCGACGATTGCATCCTTCAGCGATACAACCGCATCTGGCAGGCCGTTGGCCGCTTCGTCGTCAGCATTGTAGAGCGGCACGCCATGCAGCGTACGGATCTCGAAGGCCACCCGCTCGGGAAGTAATTCAGCTGCATTGCGCAATAAAGCCGTGTTGAAAGAGCCTTCGCGCAGGCTGCCTGAAAGGCCGAGGAGCCGGGTCATTTGGAAGACCTTGCAGGTATGCGTGGTTTTTCACCGGGACCGACCGTCATCACGTCGCGCCAGTCGGGGTGCTTTTCATAGCGGGCACGGACATAAGGACACAATGGGATAATCTTGAACCCGTTCTCACGCGCGTCGGCGATCAGCGCGTCGACCAAAGCGGCGGCGGCGCCCGTTCCACGCATGGCGTCCGGCGCGCCGGTGTGGTCGGCGCTGATAATGTCAGGGCCGCGATGTGTATATGTCAGTTCGGCTTCGTCATCTATGCCGGCGACTGTGGCGACATATCTTCCATGACGACCATTGTCTTCCTTTTGGATAGTGATTTTACTCATAATGTCTCTTTCGTTGTTTGCCTCACGACTTAACACAATGTCGTTTAGAAGCCGGCGAGGTTGGTCACAGCAAGAGCGATGAACGTGATGGGTGTGTCCAGCCAGCGCCTATTAAAGCCCAATTCAATATTAAAATTGAGTGATTTCAGCGAGTGGTGATTCAACGGTGTTTGCTGATGACACGGAGGATCAGATGGTCTTGACCAATACCACTCGGGGTCTCGCCATCGCCGCCTTGCGAAAGATTGGGAGGCGCCCAGAGAACCTTCTGAGGCCTGGACTTATGTTGCTTCAATACGCATGATCGCAAAGCGATTGGCCAGACAAGAAAAACCTGAATCGTCGTTTTGATTTGGGGGCAGCCTTTATGCTTGCGCCGGGGGCGATGAGACGCATAATCCCTGCAAAACGCGCCGAAAGGGACAGCTCATGCATCATCTGAAAATCGCCGCCCTCGCCACAGTATTTGCTCTCGCCGCAACCTCTACTCGCGCGAGCACGCCCGAGGAGGCCGTCGCCGCAGCGAAAGACTGGCGCGCCAGCAATGGCGCGGAAATTGTCGGGGAGTTTGCAAACCTCCTCGCCGCGCCAAATATCGCTGGCGGCGGTATGGAGGTTGAACGCAACGTCAAGACTATCGTTCACGCTTATGCCCGGCGCGGCTTTCAGATGAAACGGTTCGAGGCGGAAGATGCCTCTCCCCTTATTTACGGCGCGAAGGATTTTCCAGGCGCGACGCGAACGATCGCCATCTACGCCCATTATGACGGCCAGCCGGTCAATGAGGCCGACTGGACCAATCCGCCCTTCAAACCGACGCTCTACACGCGCGCCATCAGCGATGGCGGTGACATCATTCCGCTGCCCGACCATGGCGCGGCGATTGACGATGACTGGCGGCTCTATGCGCGCTCTGCCGGCGATGACAAGGCGCCGATCATCGCTCTCATCGCCGCGCTTGATGCGCTTGAGGCGAAAGGAATAACACCGAACGTCAATATTCGTGTTGTCTTCGATGGTGAAGAAGAAGCGGGTTCGCCGAACCTTGGGAAATACCTCGACGACAACAAGGGGTTTTTTTCCGATATCAACCTATGGCTTTTCTGCGACGGGCCGAAACATCAAAGCGGTCGCGCGCAGCTTGTATTCGGTGCGCGCGGCGTCACCGACATGGATATTACCGTATACGGACCCAATCGCGGTTTGCATTCCGGGCATTACGGCAATTGGGCGCCGGGGCCCGGCTGGCGTCTCGCCAATCTTCTGGCGTCAATGAAAGATGTCGAAGGCCGCGTTCTCATCCGTGATTTTTACAAGGGAACAAAACCGGTCTCAGCCGCTGACCGCCGGGCGATCGAAGCCATGCCGCCGGTCGATGATGCGCTGCGCGCCGAATTCGGTCTTGCCGAAACCGAAATGAATAACGCGCTGCTCGCTGAACGCATTTTGCTGCCGGCGCTCAATCTCAAAGGTCTCAAAAGCGCCGAGGTCGGCGAAAAAGCGCGCAATGTGATCCCGCCGACAGCGACGGCGTCGATTGGCGTTCGCCTCGCCGCTGGCAATGATCCCGCCGTTATGCTCGACCGCATCGAGAAACATATTACGCGCGAAGGTTATTTCATTGTCCGCGAGGAGCCTGACCAGGCGGTGCGCCTTGCCCATCCTTTAATCGCAAAGATCACCCGCCATGGCGGATATTCGGCGGTGAGGACGCCTATCGATGATCCTGAAATCGCGCCGTTGACTGCAGCGCTGAAAAAAGCTGCGCCCGATCTCATTTTGACGCCGACGCTCGGCGGTTCATTGCCGCTCTTTCTTTTCACTAAAGTAAGTGACGCGCCGATTGTCATCCTGCCGATCGCCAATTTTGACAACAACCAGCATTCAGCAGACGAAAATATCCGCCTCGGCGACTTTTTCAGCGGTGTTGAGGCCTATGCAGCGGCGCTGGTGATGGTGGATTGACGCTTTCATCACAGGGGACCGGGTATGGCGCCCACCCAGGCCCCGGCGCGGTGCTAAAGATTGGGAAGCGTCCAGAAACCCTTCTGAGGCCTGGACCTATGTCGCTCCAATACGCATGATTGCAAGGCGATTGGCTAGACATGAAAAACACAAGTCGCATTTTTGAATCCGACTCTTGGTGGGGACGATGAATGTCACTTAGCTTTGTCCGGAAACGGAATGAATTCCTGATTATCTCCGTCGGGCAATTTCATGCGGCCTTGTCGCCAGTCTTCCGCCGCTTGCTCAAGCCGGTCTTTCGAAGAGGAGACAAAGTTCCACATCAGGTAACGCTGTCCGATCGGCTCGCCGCCAAGCGCCATAACCTGTGACGGTGCGCGCGCAGTTACACTGCCGCCGATCAATCCGTCCAGCACCGCCATCTGGCCGGGTTTCAGGATTGTGCCGTCCACTTCGATTTCACCGGCGGCGCAATAGATGGCGCGCTCCGAATAGTCAGCGGTCACGCCGCGCCGCGCGCCGTTACTCATTTCCCAGTGTTCATAGAACATCGGCGAAAACGTGCGCGTTGCGGCTTTCAAGCCGCCAACTTCCCCTGCGATCAGCCGGCCTTTGACGCCATCTTCTGTCCAGTCAGGCAATTCGGCGCCTTCGAGGTGATCGAAAGATGGCGAGCGCTCTTCTTCCTCCGTAGGCAGGGCGACCCATGCCTGAATTCCGTGCATGTTCGTGCCGTTCGTACGCGCATATTCCAGGCGCTCGCTGTGGGTGACGCCGTTGCCGGCGACCATCCAGTTTACCTCGCCCGGGTTGATTTCCTGATGATAGCCAAGGCTGTCACGGTGGGTGATTTGACCGGAATACAAATAGGTCACAGTCGCAAGGCCGATATGCGGGTGTGGGCGAACGTCGAGATTTTTTGGGATTCCCGGAGCAAGTTCTAGCGGCCCTAGGTGATCGAAAAAAGTGAACGGACCAACCATGCGTCGAGCATGAAAAGGCAATACCCGTCCGACGACGAAGCCGCCGCCGAGATCGTGTGTACGCTTATCAATTATACGTGCAATGGACATGCGATGTTCCTTTCATTTTTCGTGTCTCCGTTCGTATTGAAGCATGACGCCACGGATGAACCGGAAGAGGAGGACGAAAGCGCAAACCTGTCTGGCAAGGCCGGTGTGAAATGCCGCCGGAAACGCAAAAGAGTTACGCTTTCTTCGAAAGTTCTAACTGGTAGCCTGGGAAAGCTATTTCCCGCTTATGGCGCTTCAGCCGTGCAGTTTGTTCGCCACTTCGGCCACCCGGCGACCCTGATAACGCGCACCTTCCAGATCAATTTCACTAGGCCGCCGGCTGCCGTCGGCGCCGGCGACTGTCGTCGCTCCATAAGGCGCACCGCCAACGATATCCTTGTCATGCATCTGCCCGGCGTGGCCATAGTCTAGGCCGACAATGGTCATGCCGAAATGTAGCAGATTAGTGATGATTGAAAACAGCGTCGTTTCTTGTCCGCCGTGTTGGGTGTTTGTGGAAGTAAAGGCCCCGCCTACCTTGCCGTTAAGTACGCCGCGGGCCCACAAACCGCCGGCCTGATCAAGAAACGCAGCCATCTGCGAAGACATGCGGCCAAAGCGTGTGCCGGTTCCGACAATAATGGCGTCGTACTCGGCAAGATCAGAGACGGCGGCGACGGGCGCTGCCTGATCAAGTTTGAAACCGGCGCCTTTCGCGATCTCTTCAGGGACGGTTTCCGGCACGCGTTTGATCTCGACTTCGGCGCCTGTTGAACGAGCGCCTTCGGCTATCGCCTTCGCCATCGTTTCGATGTGACCATAAGATGAGTAATAAAGAACGAGAATTTTTGACATTTTCCAAATACCTTTGGTTGAGGGTGAGTTATCTGTGTGATGTACGTCTCAGGAAGGGGCGGTGAAATGCGTGTTCATCAATACGCAGGATGGCCCGTTTAAGTGCTGCTGGCCGGGAACCGCCATCCTTATCTGAGACGACTATACACCTTTCGGCGTGAGCCATGAGTTGTCGGCTCTTCATTATTGTGCGAGCACCGCTTCCGCTGTGATATCGAGATCGATTTCATCGCTGACCATCGGTGCGAAAGCATCGACATTAAAATCTGATCGCTTAATCTGGGTTTTGGCGGAAAAACCGACCGCGGGCGCCTGTGCGAGTGGATGCATTCCCGCGCCATTCAGAACGGCTTCAAGCACGACGGGCTTTGTCACGCCTTTGATCGTCAAGTCGCCTTCAACGGTAAAAGCTGTGCCCAACCCGGTAAAATGCACTGAACGGCTGACGAAAGTTGCTTGCGGGAATTTGGCGGCGTCGAAATAATCGGCAGACCGGAAATGCTCGTCCAAAGCGGGCACGCTGGTGTCGACGTTTGCAATTGGAATATGCACCGTGACGCTGGAATTTTCGGGTGCTGAAGCGTCTATTGTAATCGTGCCTTCAATATCCTCGAACATTGCGCCTGGGCGCGAAAATCCCATATGATTCCAAGTCGCGCGTACCTGCGTATGGTGGGGGTCTATTGCGTATGTTCCAGTTACGGGAAGCGCCATTTTGACAACGGGTGCGGGCGTATCCGTACCCTGTGCCTGAGCAGGGACGGATATCGGCATGGCGGTCATCGCGATGGCGACGCCGGCGAGCAGGAATTGTCTGATCATTTGAGATACCTTTTATTTGTTGACGATGAAGAGTTTGCCCGGCCTGTTCGGTTTTCGTTTTACGCGCCGGGAAAGCATTTTTTTCCAACCCCCACAAAAGGAAATCAGGAGAACCGGTGCGCGGGGGGCGTCGCGCCGGTTCTCCTTTGGTTACGCCTGATGCATTTGGCCAAAGCGCCCGCTGTTGAAATCATCCGCAGCTTGACGAATTTCATCTGCGCTGTTCATCACGAAGGGGCCATAACCGACGATAGGCTCGTTGATCGGTTGTCCGGTCAGCACCAGCACGGTGGCGTCGCCATCGGCGTGCAGGTTTAAGCCCTCGCCATTGCGGGAAAGCAGTATCATTTCCGCTTCGCCTGCTTGCGTGTCGCCGCCCGCAGTGATGTGTCCTGACAAGACGACCAGCGCAGCGGTATGACCCTCAGGCAGTTCGAGCGTCACATCGGCTTCGGCGCTCAGCCGCAGATCCCACACATTCATAGGGGTGAATGTGCGAGCGGGGCCCTTGGTCCCTGCGAACTCGCCGGCGATGACCCGGGCCTTGCCCGCTTCATTAGGCAGACAGACGACGGGAATATCGGACGAGACCAGCGACTGGTATCCTGGCTCGCTCATCTTGTCTTTTGCGGGCAGGTTGACCCACAGTTGAACCATCCGGAACAGTCCGCCGGACTTGGTGAATCCAAGGGAATGGAACTCCTCGTGGAGGATGCCGCCTGCGGCTGTCATCCATTGGACGTCGCCGGGACCGATTGTGCCGCCTTTGCCGGTCGAGTCCTTGTGGGAAACCTCGCCTTCGTAGACGATGGTGACGGTTTCGAAGCCGCGATGCGGATGCGATCCGACGCCGCGCGGGGTCTTGGCCGGTTCAAAGTAATGAGGCCCCGCCAAATCGAGCAGCAGGAACGGGCTGATATGCTCGCCCAGCGTGTTATACGAAAAAAGCGAGCGCACCGGGAAGCCATCGCCGACCCAGTGGCGGTTGTGGTTGCTATAGCGTCCGAGAACGGTCTTCATTTTCTGTCTCCTGGTGCGAATGAAGAGTCATTCGCCATGTCTCAAGAGGTTATAAGAACGCGATAGTGAGCCCAGTAGATTGCCAAACAGGAATGAGCGTCTCATAAACAGAACGATGTTCGATTTAAATGATCTCGCCTATTTCGTGAAAGTGGTAGACCACGGCGGCTTCGCGCCCGCAGCCCGTGCGTTGGGAATGCAAAAGTCCAAACTCAGCAGGCGTATCGCCGGACTGGAGGAGCGGCTGGGGGTGCGGCTGGTCCAGCGATCAACGCGCAAGTTTGTGGTCACTGATATCGGGCAGACCTATTATCAGCACTGTCTGGCCATGCTGGTCGAGGCGGAAACTGCGCAGGAAGCGATTGATGCACTAAGTTCCGAGCCGGCAGGTCTTATACGCGTCGCCTGTCAGCCGGGCCTGCTGGCGTATCGCATGGGGGCGGCGATTGCGACGTTCGCTGCCGCCCATCCGAAGGTCGAGATACAGTTGAAAGCCTATTACAGACAGGTCGATCTGATCGGTGAAGGATTTGACCTCGTAATCCGAACTGGCGAGGTGAAAATTGACGCCGCCAGTCTGGTTACCCGCAAGCTGGGTGAGGTGAGTCAGTGTCTGGTGGCGTCTTCTGACTTGCTAAACGAACAGAACCCGCCAGAGAACCCCATAGAGCTTTCGGGCTTTCCCGGCATTGCGGTGGAGCATGTTGGGGCGCCGTCAGAAACGGCGACGCATGTATGGACCTTGCTGGATAAAGAAGGTGCGACTGTTGAAATCCCTTTCACGCCGCGCCTTGCGAGCGATGATCTTCCTGCTGTTCGCGCAGCGGCGCTGGCAGGAGTTGGCGTCGTCCAAATGCCTAATCTGATGGCGACTGATGATATCGCGCAAGGCCGTCTGGTTGAGCTTCTGCCGGAGTGGACATCGCCGAACATCGCAGTCAACGCGATATTTCCGCCGCGCCGGGGAATGCTGCCATCGGTGCGGGCGCTGATCGATCATCTCGCAGGTGACTGTGTGCCCTACAAACGAGGGACATAGTTTGTATCGGCGCTATATGTGTGCGTCGCACGAGCTACAGCTTCAGCTTCCGCAGTCGCAAAGCGTTGCCAATAACTGATACGGATGAAAAACTCATCGCCGCAGCCGCAATCATTGGGCTTAAGAGCAGCCCGAAAATGGGATAAAGCACGCCGGCCGCCACGGGCACGCCGAGCGTGTTATAGATGAACGCGAAGAAAAGGTTCTGCCGAATGTTGCGCATGGTCGCCTGGCTTAAACGACGTGCGCGTGCGACGCCGCGTAAGTCGCCTTTCACCAGCGTAACCCCGGCGCTTTCCATGGCGACATCAGTTCCCGAGCCCATGGCGATGCCGACATCGGCCTGGGCGAGGGCGGGCGCATCGTTAATGCCGTCGCCGGCCATGGCCACGCGTTCGCCCGCCTCCTGTAACTCGCGCACGATGCGGTTCTTGTCTTCAGGTGAGACGTCGGCGTGAATTTCATCAATGCCGATTTTTGCGCCAACCGCTTCCGCGGTTGCGCGACTGTCTCCCGTCAGCATGACGACTTTGATGCCAGCTTCATGTAACGCCTTGATGGCGTCCGGGGTCGTTTCCTTGATCGGGTCGGCGACGCCGATAAGACCGGCGGGTGTCCCATCGACTGCGACAAACATGATAGTTTGCCCCTCCTGGCGGTGAGCGGTAGCGGACTCGACAAGACTTTCGTCATGCGCACCGACACGCTTCATCATTTTCGCGTTTCCGAGCGCCACTTTTCGTCCACCGACTACCGCTTCCACGCCTTCGCCGGTGACGAAGGTAAAATCGCTCGCCTTCATTAAATCAGCGCCGCGTTCTTGGGCGCCGTCCACAATCGCTGCCGCCAATGGGTGTTCGCTTCCCTGTTCAACGGAGGCTGCGAGCGACAGGAGGTCCGACTCAGAGATTGGCGCTCGCGGCTCTACAAGGGTAAGCTTTGGACGCCCCTCCGTCAGCGTTCCGGTCTTGTCAACGACAATGGTGTTGACTTTTTCGAATGTCTCCAGCGCCTCAGCGTTTTTGATAAGGATGCCGTTTTGTGCGCCCTTTCCTGTGGCGACCATGATCGACATCGGCGTCGCCAGACCAAGCGCGCAAGGGCATGCAATAATGAGAACCGCCACAGCGTTTACGATTGCGAACGCCATTCTGGGTTCCGGGCCGACAAGGCTCCAGACAATGAACGTAATGATTGCGACGCCGACAACGATTGGCACAAACCATCCAGACACAGAATCCGCCAGGCGCTGTATCGGCGCGCGGCTTCGCTGCGCTTCCGCAACCATTTTGACGATCTGAGACAGCATCGTGTCTTCGCCAACGCGCGTCGCTTTCATGATAAATCCGCCGGCTCCATTGACCGTGCCGCCTGTTACCGTGTCGCCAATATTTTTTTCCACCGGCATTGGCTCGCCGGTGACCATTGATTCATCGACAGAGCTGTTGCCTTCCATAAGCTTGCCGTCGACCGGTACTTTATCACCCGGCCGCACGCGCAGAAGATCGCCCTCGAGCAGGTGCTCAACTGGTATTTCTTCCTCGGAGCCGTCGTCATGAATGCGACGTGCGGTCGGCGGCGCCAGTTCCAGGAGCGCGCGAATAGCGCCCGACGTCTGGCTGCGGGCGCGTAATTCAAGCACTTGGCCAAGTAGCACAAGCGTGGTGATAACAGCCGCCGCTTCGTAATAGACCGCGACATTTCCGTTCATGTCGCGAAAAGCGTCCGGAAAAATGCCCGGTGCAAGAGTTGCAACGACACTAAATATATATGAAACGCCAACGCCGAGCGCGATCAGCGTAAACATATTCAGATTCATGGTGCGAACGGACTGAACGCCGCGCACAAAAAACGGCCAACCGCTCCAGAGGACGACCGGCGTCGCCAGCGCGAACTGAAGCCATTGCGGCCAGGCGCCGGGTAGCAGACCTTCAAAAGGCTTGCCGGGAATTAGGTCGCCCATCGCGTAGCTAAAGAGTGGAAGGCTAAGCGCGACACCTGCCCAGAAGCGCCGCGTCATCGAATCCAGTTCAGACGTGTCCTCGGCTTCATCCAGAGAAATTGTTTCAGGCTCCAACGCCATGCCGCAGATTGGGCAACCGACATTGCCCGTCTCGCGCACCTGCGGATGCATAGGGCAGGTCCAGACAGTTCCGGTGTAACCATCCGGCACATTGTCGTACTTCTCAGGTGCTTCTAAGGGCGTATTCGAAGGGGCGTGGCAGTGATGGTGTTTGTCCATGACGATTAAGCGACCCCGCGCCCGGATGAGATTGAATTGCCGGCATAAAGAAAATCGGATTTCACCGGCGAGAATTGCACGCAAAGGCGCGGTCGACCGGGAAATTCTGGTATAATTAGCATCACGCGCCTCTGATGTTCGCGGACGGCGGAGACGACGCGCATGAGCGCCTCATAATACCGCCTGCCTGGTGCGATCCGTTCATGGTGGAGCACATACATAATACCCCTATAGGGTATTATCAAGGCAGACTGGCTATTTGAGCCCGAAAACGAGGCGAGGCGCACAGGCGAGTAGTTCGGCTATTGAAAAGGCATGCGTCTGGCGTGAATCCATGACGATTTCACCGGACCCTATCAGGGACACAAGGTAATCAATTCCCTAAAACCAGAGCCTTACACCTGCGACAAATGAAATGCCCGATGGGTCGCGGCCATCTGCGCGAACGAAATCAGCGGTCTCGCCGATAGAACGCGTCCAGTCGACGCCGATATAGGGAGCGAATTCGCGTTTGATTTCGTAGCGAAGCCGTGCGCCAAGCTCAACGGACGAAAGCCCTGATCCAATGCTGTATTGGGGTACGTCCTGTATGGCGAAATTCAACTCCGACCTTGGTTGCAGTATCAGGCGCTGGGTCAGAAGTAATTCGTATTCCACTTCAATTCTTGCCGACACGTCTCCCTCATCGCTGATGAAGAGGGCCGCATCGACTTCAAACCAATAGGGCGCTAGGCCTTGTACACCGAGAACGCCAAAGGTGCGGTCATCACCCGGCGCAAAGTCGTGGCGAACGCCGGCCTGAAAATCGAAAAACCTGGTGATCGCGCGTGACCAGAGCGCCTGAATTTCGGCTTCTTCAAACGAATCCTCTTCAAACGAATATTCACCTTCGGATTTGAGCCACAATTTATTCCGGTCGCCGCCCCACCAACCTTGTGCGTCCCAGAGAAATTTTGGCTCGCCCTCATTTGTACGATATTCAAGCCGGTCGCCTTGAGCAAAGTAATTTGTTGTCGCTCCGTGCTGCTTTTGCACGGCGCGGCGCGCATCCGCCATGGCTGCGGGGTCCCAATACTGATCTGCGGCGGACCATTTTGTTTGAGAATCCACTGGAGATTCGGCCTGAGCAAGTGCAGTTGCGCCGGCTATCATAGCGGCGCATGCCGAGATGATCGCTACTGCATACTTCATCTTGCTGGACATCAATGGCGCGCCCCGTGATCTCTTTCTTTGTGGCCTGTGTTGGTGTGGTCCATCTCGCCATGAATTTGGGCGCTATGCTCCTTGGCGTCGCGACCGCTTGTTTCATGGCTGTCATGATCATTCATCGCCATGCGCGGACGAACTGAAACGATTTGCATCATGCCGGCGTGCATATGAAAGAGAAGGTGGCAATGAAACGCCCAGTCGCCCAAATGATCGGCCGTGACGTCGAAAGAAAGCTTGTCGCCCGGCTTAACATTCACGGTGTGCTTGCGTGGTTTGTGATCAGAATCATCGACGACAAGATCGAAGAACATGCCGTGCAGGTGGATCGGGTGCGTCATCATCGTGTCATTGACAAGAGTAA
Source organism: Parvularculaceae bacterium (assembly GCA_041398145.1). Lineage (GTDB taxonomy): Bacteria > Pseudomonadota > Alphaproteobacteria > Caulobacterales > Parvularculaceae > Amphiplicatus. Next base: position 725,880 of record JAWKVF010000001.1, read on the forward strand.
CGCGCACTCGCTCTCCCTCATGAAACACGATTGGCTTTTCAATAGCGGAGAACTTTTCACCATCTAGCGACCACATGTAGCGTTCCATGTTGCCTGTAAGATGAATTTCAATCTCCCGACCGGGTTTGCGCTTGTCAGGATTGGGTTCAAGGCTTTTCAGTTGCGCATACGTCAGCGCTCGGTGAGGAACGTTTTCGAGACCAAGCCCGGGTTCGCCAAGCCGGTTGGTCGGCGCCATCGCAACCATGTCGACGCCGAAGCCTGTGTTATGATTGTGAGTCTGCCTGTCTGACATCGATCCATGTGAGCCTGAATCGTGATCCATTGCCGGGTGATTCATCGATCCGTGGTCCATGCCGGCCATTGCGTCTTGATTGTGGCCATGCGTGGCCCCATGCCCCATTGCCATGTCCTTATGGGTAAGCAATGGCCGTTCGCGTAGAAGCGGCGCGGTCGCGCGCACGTCGGGGGAGGGCGCGAACGTAGCGACGACCTGGCCTGAACGGTCGATTGACTCTGCAACAATCGCAAATGCGCGCTCGCGATTTGGTTCGACAATGACGTCATATGTTTCCGCCACGCCAATCTGGAACTCGTCAGTGTTTAATGGCTGAACGTTGAGTCCATCTGCTGCGACCACGGTCATTGGCAAGCCGGGAATACGAAAATTGAAAATTGTCATTGCCGACGCGTTGATGATGCGAAGTCGCACCCGCTCGCCAACATTGAAAGGAGCGCACCAATTATCTGCCGTCGAGTGACCATTGATCAAATATGTATAAACAGCGCCCGTGACGTCGGAAATATCGGTGGCGGACATTCGCATTTGCGCCCACATGTTACGATCTTTGATAACGCCACCAAGGCTCATCTCGCTGGCATCGTGGATAAAATCTCCGAGAGTACGTTTTTGAAAGTTGAAAGCTTCACTGCTCTTCTTCAACTTTGCGAAAACCTTGTGAGGATGTTCGAAAAGCCAATCGGACAAGACCAATATAAATTCGCGGTCGTATTGAACGGGGTCCGCGTCGGCAGGGTCAATGATCAATGGGCCATAATGACCGGATTGTTCCTGTAGACCGGAGTGGGAGTGGTACCAGTAGGTGCCGCTCTGCGGCAGGGCAAATCTGTACTCGAATGTCTCTCCGGGTTTTATGCCGGGAAAGGAAACGCCCGGCACGCCGTCCATATAAAACGGCGCCAGAAGCCCGTGCCAGTGAATGGATGTGTCTTCGTCGAGCGTATTTTTAACGCGAAGGGAAAGTTGTTCACCCTCGCGAAATCGCAGCAACGGCCCCGGCAAAGTGCCGTTGACGGTGATGGCGTGGCCGGTGCGTCCGCCAATATTGACGACGCTTCGCCCGACAGTGAGGTCGAACGAATTGCCGGGCGTTTCGAAAATCCCTTTATTGCCTTCGTGAGCGCTTTTCGCCCATGCCGGAAGAAGGTTCAGGGTGCTTGCCGCGACGCTTCCCGCAATTGTCGATTTCAATACTTGTCGTCTTGTGAACACGTGGGTGATCTCCGTTTTAATAGGCGATGAATCGGCCCGCAGTGGAATATCGGGCCGCTTGCATCCTTAGTGATGGCCCTTTTGTGTTTCGTCAGTTTCATCTCCGTGCCCGGAGTGGTCCATCGCCGTCATGTCTCCCACGCCGTCCATGTCGCAGGAACGCCCTGAATCTGTTGCGGCTTTCATTGCAATGTTATGCATGTGGCTCATGCACGCTTCGTGCGCATCCGCCTCAATATCGAGCGAACACACCGCCGATATTGAATAGGATTTGTCATTTTCTGGCTTTAGAAGGAAGTGAACACGCTCTCCTGCGGTAAATGCCGCCAGATCAACTGGCTTCAGAACCGTGAAGTCCATTTTCATTTCCGGCCAGCCGATTGATTCGATCGGCTCGTGCGTAACACTTATCTGCGACTTTTCGATATCGAGTCCGTTTATCACACCGACGCCTGACGGCAGTCCGCAATGATACATATCTGTCATCATTGCGTCGTGGTCCTTCACGGTTTCGGGGCTTGCGGCGAGTGCAGGTGAGTGAGCGGTTACGGCAAAGAGCGCAGTTGCAAGGCTGATAGCAATTCTGGACATTTTGATTTTCCCTTTCGGGGTTGAATTTTAGCGTGAGTTTTTTTTGCACTTGTGCTCTTTAGGCTAGGGCACAGGTTGTTACAGGAATCTGTACACTGATGATGTCACCAGAGTCCAATCAATGCGGCTGACTCTGGCGCTCGATTGCATCAATGCGCCAAGCAAACCCTAGATCAGAAGACGAATTTTCTGAGAAATGGGGGTTGTCCCCGGCGGACCTCGCCAGTGGACTGCGAAATGCGTAACATTCTTTTTGAAGGTATAATTGTATCGCCAATCAGAAACTGCACTGAACGCTTTTGCCATTAATGGCGTAGCGACTAAGGCTGTGAGTTCCGTCTTCGCAGAAGCATTATAGAACTGTGCAGTTTGACAATGTTGACAATCATGTTGGGCCGGACCGCGCGGCATTGACTTATCAGGGTCGTGCGGGCGCACGCTGGCGTGAGCGGCGAGATCGGGCGAGGTGTGGTGCTGGTGATTAGCGGTTGGCGCCGCCGCCGCCATAAGGTTGGCGCAAAAACTATGACCTGCGCCAAGAATTATCGTCAGCGCAACAAACAGGGCAAAATTGAGAGCGCTTACACGCACGCCTTGACCAACCTTTCCGGAGCGCATAATTATACCCCACAAGGGTATACTGTCAACGGCGGGAACATGTCTGAGTCGGCTGCTATTATCAAACGCTTAAATCGTATCGAGGGTCAGGTCCGCGGTGTCGCCCGTATGGTTGATGAAGACCGCTACTGCATCGACATCTTGCATCAGGTGCAGGCGATCAAGTCGGCATTGTCCCGCGCGGAGAGCGAAATTTTGAAAAACCACGCGCACCATTGTGTCGCCGAAGCGATCAAGTCTGGAAGCGTGAAGGCTCAGCGGGAAAAATTTTCAGAACTGGTAGATCTATTCGAGAAGACCAAGCGTTAACTTTGGTCTGTCCGATCAGGTCATGCGCGGCTGCGGCGTCAACCAAATGGCGTTGATACATTCTTATGCACGACGAGCGTTCTTGTCATGCGGGTCACCCTGCTTGGGCGCTGTTAATTAGGTGTTCGTAATATCCTCGATCCAGCTAAGCCCGGCGACGCCCTGCGGGAAGCCGAGAGTGGTCATTGCGAGCAGCGCCACATGCTTGACCTCCTCTTTTGTTATACCTTCCGACAAAGCTTGTCGCGCATGCGAATGCACTGCGCCTTCTGAGCGACCGCCCATCGCAAGGGCGAGGTTAACAAGCCGACGTGATTTCGCGTCTAATGGCCCCGCATTGGAAATCGCCTTTCCGAATGCGCCGTAGGCTTTCCAAACCTCAGGATAGGTTTTGGCGATATTGCTTGCGGCGGCTGGTAGCTTGTCTGACATGGCTATTCCTTTTGCTTTATCCCGTTGCACTGCTCGGGAAGATTATCGATCAGCGGTGCGTATCGGGCGATTTCAATCAACTCCTCAGGTGACTTGATAATAATCTCAGGGCCGGAAACCATGACGCCAGCCCTTCGCAATGTTGAAAAGGAGCGCGACAGATTTTCAGGCGTCATGCCAAGCATGGACGCGAGCGTCTTTTTGTCTATGGGCAGCGCGAACCGTCCGGTGTTTCCTTGCCTTGCATGCTGGTGCGCCAGATAGCTGGCAAGCCGTTCGGCGCCTGTGCGCAGTTTGAGATTCTTCTGATTGCGCACGACCCCTCGGTAACAATTTGCGAGTTCGCCGACGATGGATCGGGCGAAGGCGTCGTCTTCCGCCATCGCGTCGCGGACGCTTTTTGATGGAATCATCAAAATACGCGACGCCGTACGCGTCCGTGCAGACATCAGGTACACCGCGTCTTTCAAAACCGCGGCCAGAATGAAGGTGGAAACCGGACAAAGTACAGTCATGGTGCTCTCGCGCTCGTCAAGCGTTGCGAAAAGTTCGACTACACCGTCGATTACGACATGAAGGAAGTCCGGCGGCTCACCTTCCCGAATAAGAACGACGCGCTCCGGAAATCGCTGGAGAAACGCCGCATTCAAAAGGCTGTCAAAACGGCCTGCGTCCATATCTTGAAAGAGGCCTAAACTCCGGACGATCTGTTTGTCTTCGTCGCGCAATCCTGGCTCCTGAGCGGTAGCTGAGAACGAAATGGTTAGGGACTTGATGAAGTTATGGATCGGTCTTGATAAATGTCAAGGATCGGTTTGTGTGGAGTATTTGGAAGCGCAACCTTTATCAAGCCGGCGGCTTGATTAGTTGAATCGCCGAACGTCAAAGCGCAAACGTGCGATGCGTGACCAGACGCCAAATTTCGCCAGCCGAGTAATCAGTCCACACAGGCAGCCAAAGATTTTGACTAGCCCAGAGGCGGAGCAATGGAATATTTGGCAGGCGTAACTCGCGGTCAGCAAAACAGGGCGCTCGGAGCGAGTACGATCGCATTCACGGCGTGTTTCGCCGTTTGGACGATCTTTTCGATTATTGGCGTCCAAATCAAAGAGGAATTGGGACTCAGCGAGACGCAATTCGGCCTTTTGGTGGCGACGCCGATTCTTACCGGTTCGGTGAGCCGGATTTTTCTCGGTATCTGGACTGACCAGTTTGGCGGACGTCGCGTTTTTTCCGGCGTGATGTTCTTTGCCGCCATCGCCGTGTGGTTGCTTTCAACGGTCAACACCTACCCGATGTTTCTGCTTGCGGCGCTCGGCGTTGGTTTGGCGGGCGGGTCATTCGCCGTCGGCATCGCTTATACTTCAAAATGGTTTGATTCCGCGCACCAGGGTACGGCGCTTGGCGTATTCGGCATGGGCAATGTGGGTGCGGCGATAACAAATTTCGCCGCGCCCTTTATCCTCGTTGCTGTCGGCTGGGAGAAAACCGCGCAGATATACGCAGTTGTCCTTATGGCGACAGCCATCATCTACTTTTTTGTCACCAAGGAAGACCCGGCAACGCTCGCACGTAGGGCGAGGGGAGAAAAACCGCGTTCTGCGCTGTTGGAGCTAGAGCCGCTTAGAAATCTTCAGGTGTGGCGCTTCTCGTTATATTATTTCTTTGTTTTCGGCGCCTTCGTCGCGCTCGCATTGTGGCTGCCCCGCTACCTGATTGGCGTATACGGCCTTGATATCAAAACTGCAGGTATGCTCGCCGCGTTTTACGCAGTGCCGGCCAGTCTGTTTCGGGCCTATGGCGGCTATCTCTCTGATAAAATCGGCGCTCGCAAGGTGATGTACTGGACGTTTATCGTATCCATCATCTGTGTTTTCATGCTGTCATACCCGCATACGGACTATATCATTCACGGCATCAATGGGCCGATAGCATTCTCCACCCAGTTGGACCTTGCCCCTTTCGTCATTCTCATTTTCATCCTCGGCTTTTTCATGTCATTGGGCAAAGCCGCAGTCTACAAACATATTCCTGTCTATTACCCCGATCATGTCGGCGCGGTTGGCGGTCTGGTCGGTATGATCGGCGGTCTTGGCGGTTTTGTGCTTCCTATTCTTTTCGGCGTGATGAATGACCTGACAGGGATATGGACAAGCTGCTTCATGCTGCTGTTTGCGATTGTCAGCATTTCGCTCGCCTGGATGCACTTCGCAGTGCGCAACATGGAATCGAAGGCGCTTGGCGGGCAGCTCGATAAACTGCCGCAATTCCCCGAAATGCAGGAAATCCATACGCCGGAACGTGGTGAGCAACTTAACCCGGTGCTGGAAGACTGGCGCCCGGATGACGAAGCTTTCTGGAACGAGAAAGGCAAACGGATCGCCTATCGCAATTTGTGGATTTCGATCCCGGCATTGCTTCTTGCGTTCTCTGTCTGGATGGTATGGTCGGTTGTTGTCGCGAAGCTCCCGTCTATCGGCTTTGACTATACGACTGACCAGCTTTTCTGGCTGGCGGCACTGCCAGGGCTCTCCGGCGCTACGCTGCGCATCTTCTATTCGTTCATGGTGCCGATCTTCGGCGGGCGATTATGGACGACATTATCTACGGCCTCGCTTTTAATCCCTGCGTTCGGCATCGGCTATGCTGTACAGAATCCGGATACGCCATATTTCATTTTCCTCGTACTGGCGCTGCTCTGCGGCCTCGGCGGCGGCAATTTCGCTTCATCTATGGCCAATATCAGTTTCTTCTTTCCGAAGAAGGAGAAAGGCAATGCGTTGGCGTTGAACGCCGGCCTCGGCAATCTGGGCGTCAGCGTTATGCAATTTCTTGTTCCCATCGCCATCACCGCCAGCGTGTTCGGTGCGATTGGCGGCGACGCGCAGGCAACATCGGATGGTCAACGCCTGTGGATGCAGAATGCCGGGTTCATCTGGGTTCCATTCCTGCTGGTGTCCACAGCTTTCGCATGGTTCGGCATGAATGATATTGCGTCCGCCAAAGCGTCATTCGCCGAACAGGCCGTCATATTTTCTCGCAAGCATAACTGGATCATGTGCTGGCTTTATACCGGCACTTTCGGTTCTTTCATTGGCTACGCGGCCGGCTTCCCGCTGTTGATGAAAACCGAATTCCCCGAAATCAATGCGTTGCAGTTCGCCTTCCTTGGACCGCTGGTCGGTGCGCTTTCGCGTTCGATGACCGGATGGATCTCCGATAAATGGGGCGGCGGACGGGTCACGTTCTGGGTATTCATCGGGATGATCCTCGCCGTTGCTGGCGTCCTTTATTTCCTCGGGATCAAGGATCAGCCGGGCGCGTTCTGGGGCTTCTTTGCGATGTTCATGTTACTGTTCTTCGTAACAGGTGTTGGTAATGCATCGACCTTCCAGATGATTCCGATCATCATGCGCGAAGAGATCCCGCGCCTGATGCCTGAACTCGACGCCAGTGTGCGAGTGCGACAGGCGGAGAAAGAATCTGCCGCCATCATCGGTTTTACATCCGCGATTGCGGCGTATGGGGCCTTCTTTATCCCGAAGTCATACGGCTCATCCATTTCCATGACTGGCGGACCGGAGGGGGCGCTCGCCGGGTTTATGCTCTTCTACGTCACCTGTGCCGCGCTGACCTGGTTCATCTACACCCGCAAGGGCGGCATGTTGCATAACATTGAGCGCGGCCGAGCCAACGCAGCGCATCCTCAAGACACGACCCCGCAAGGAGAACCGGCATGAGTCATGTCCTCAATCGCCTTACATATTTCAAAAATCGCGTAAGCAAGTATTCTGATGGCCATGGTGTACTCACCAGGGAAGATCGCACATGGGAAGATGCGTATCGCAAACGCTGGCAACACGACAAGATTGTACGGTCCACCCACGGCGTGAATTGCACCGGATCTTGCAGTTGGAAAATTTACGTTAAAGGCGGAATCGTTACCTGGGAAACACAGCAGACGGACTATCCGCGCACCAGGCCAGATCTGCCCAACCATGAACCGCGCGGCTGTTCGCGCGGCGCCAGCTATAGCTGGTATCTTTATAGTGGAAATCGCCTCAAGCATCCGCTTATCCGAGGAGTATTGCTGAAGGCGTGGCGGAACGCCCGTGCGACCCGTTCTCCGATCGCCGCGTGGGCTTCGATTGTTGAAAGTCCCGCAACGCGTTCGTCTTATATACACCAGCGTGGGCTCGGCGGATTCGTTCGCGCCGATTGGAATGAAGTTAATGAAATCATTGCATCGGCTAATGCGTATACGGCAAAAACATACGGGCCTGATCGTGTCGCCGGATTCTCGCCGATTCCAGCGATGTCCATGGTCTCCTACGCTGCGGGTTCGCGTTATCTGTCGCTACTCGGCGGCGCCTGTATGAGTTTTTATGACTGGTATTGCGACCTGCCGCCAGCGAGCCCGATGACATGGGGCGAACAGACGGACGTACCTGAAAGCGCCGACTGGTATAATTCCGGATTCCTGATTTTATGGGGCTCAAACGTCCCGCAGACCCGGACGCCGGACGCACACTTCTATACCGAAGTGCGTTACAAAGGCGCGAAGAGCGTTGTCATCTCGCCTGACTATTCGGAAGCTTCGAAATTCGGTGATATCTGGCTTTCGCCAAAGCAGGGAACCGATGCGGCGCTTGCCATGGCGTTCGGTCATGTCATCCTTAAGGAATACTATCTTGACCGACAGGTGCCGTATTTTCAGGAATACGCCAGGCAGTATACGGACATGCCAATGCTTGTCCGGCTTGTTCAAAAGGACGGCCGTCTCATTCCCGACAGGATGTTGCGGGCGTCAGACTTTGACGGCTCCCTTGATGAATCGAACAATCCCGAATGGAAGATCATTGCTTATGACAAACGCACAAACGGCGTCGTCTGTCCGCGTGGTTCGATCGGTTTTCGCTGGGGCGAACAGGGCAAATGGAACCTTGAAGAAAAAGCCGGCGCGGGCGCCGAAACGGACCTTGCGATATCACTGATTGACTACCGCGATGATGCCGTCGATGTGGCGTTTCCCTATTTTGGCAATCGCAAACACGATCACTTCCATGGGACAGATCACCCGGACATTCTGGAACGCCGTGTTCCGGTCAAGCGTTTAAACCTTAAAGACGGCGAGACGCTTGTTGCGACGGTATTCGACTTGCTGGCGGCAAACTACGGCGTTGATCGCGGTCTGGGGGGCGAGTGGACTGCGCAGTCATATGAAGACAACACGCCATATACGCCGGCATGGCAAGAGAAAATTACCGGCGTTGCGCCTGATAAGGTGATCGCAGTCGCGCGTGGATTTGCAGATAATGCGGAAAAGACGCGTGGAAAATCCATGGTGATTCTCGGTGCAGGGCTCAACCATTGGTACCACATGGACATGAATTATCGCGGCATCATCAACATGCTGGTGATGTGCGGGTGTGTTGGCCAGTCTGGCGGCGGCTGGTCGCATTATGTTGGACAGGAAAAGCTGCGCCCGCAAACGGGTTGGCTGCCATTGGCGTTCGGTCTGGATTGGTCGCGCCCGCCGCGTCATATGAACTCAACTTCATTTTTCTATGCGCATACGGATCAGTGGCGTTACGAAACACTTGGAATTCATGAAATCCTTTCTCCGCTGGCGCCGAAAGGCCAGTGGGATGGCGCTTTTATCGACTTTAATGCTCGCGCCGAACGTATGGGATGGCTTCCATCTGCTCCGCAGCTGGAGCGCAATCCGCTGGAGATTGCAAAGGACGCTGAAAAGGCGGGGCTGGAGGTGAAAGACTACGTCGCGCAATCGCTAAAATCCGGCGCTTTAAAAATGTCATGCGAGGATCCCGACAAGCCAGTGAATTGGCCGCGAAATCTTTTTGTCTGGCGATCCAACCTTCTGGGGTCCTCAGGCAAGGGGCATGAGTATTTTCTAAAGCACCTTCTTGGAGCCAAGCATGGAGTTCAAGGAAAGGATCTTGGCGAAACAGGCGGACAGAAGCCGGAAGATGTCGTCTGGCGCGATGAGGCGCCCGAAGGAAAACTTGATCTGCTGGTGACCATTGATTTTCGCATGTCGACGACTTGCGTTTATTCCGACATCGCACTTCCCACTGCGACCTGGTATGAGAAGAACGACCTCAACACGTCGGATATGCATCCCTTTATTCACCCGCTTTCAAGCGCCGTGGACCCGCTTTGGGAGAGCCGAAGCGACTGGGAAATTTTCAAAGGCATTGCAAGATCGTTTTCCGACGTCGCGCCAGAGGCGCTTGGCGTTGAGAAAGATGTGGTGCTGACGCCAACCCTGCACGATACAGCTGGCGAACTCGCGCAACCGTTCGACGTCAAAGACTGGAAGCGCGGCGAAATCGACCCCATCCCCGGCAAGACGATGCCTGCGGTAGCGGTGATCGAGCGCGACTATCCCAATCTATACAAACGGTACACCGCTGTGGGGCCGCTGATGACAAGCATCGGCAATGGCGGCAAAGGTATTTCCTGGAACACGGAACATGAAATTGAGCATCTTAAGGTGCTCAATGGGGTGGTTACCGAGGAGGGGCCGACCAAAGGCCTTCCCCGTATCGACAGCGCTATCGACGCGGCTGAAGTCATCCTCACACTGGCGCCCGAGACCAACGGAGAAGTCGCGGTCAAAGCATGGGATGCGCTGTCAAAGGCGACAGGACGCGAGCACGCGCATCTGGCCGAGGCAAAGGAAGATGAGAAGATTCGGTTCCGCGATATTGTCGCCCAGCCGAGAAAAATCATTTCTTCGCCGACCTGGTCGGGCATCGAGTCGGAAAAGGTCTGCTATAACGCTGGTTATACAAACGTACACGAACTCATACCATGGCGAACCCTTTCAGGGCGCCAGCAGCTCTATCAGGATCATTTATGGATGCGCGCTTTCGGCGAAGCGTTGTGTGTCTATCGACCGCCAGTCGACACCAAATCCATCGCCCCGGTTATCAATGCGAAAGACAATGGCAACAAGCAGGTTGTGTTGAATTTCATTACACCACACCAAAAATGGGGCATCCACTCAACCTATACGGACAATCTTTTGATGCTGACGCTATCGCGCGGCGGCCCAATCGTCTGGTTGTCGGAAGATGACGCCCGCGAAGCCGGCATTGAAGACAATGATTGGGTTGAAGCTTACAACGCCAATGGCGCGTTAACGGCCCGTGCGGTTGTTTCCCAACGTATCAAGCCTGGAATGCTCATGATGTATCATGCTCAGGAGAAGATTGTGAACGTGCCGGGATCAGAAGTAACCGGCCAACGCGGGGGTATCCACAACTCCGTTACTCGCGCGGTATTGAAACCCACACATATGATCGGTGGATACGCCCAACTCGCTTACGGCTTCAATTATTACGGCACTGTCGGCTCTAACCGAGACGAGTTTGTTATTGTCCGTAAAATGAAAAAAATCGATTGGATGGATGAACCTGTGAAAAATAAACTGGAGGCTGCAGAATGAAAATCCGCGCCCAAATTTCCATGGTGCTTAACCTCGATAAATGCATCGGGTGCCACACCTGCTCGGTCACTTGCAAGAATGTGTGGACGAGCCGCGAAGGGGTTGAATACGCCTGGTTTAATAATGTCGAAACGAAGCCCGGGATTGGGTATCCCGACGACTGGGAAGATCAGGCGCGCTGGAACGGCGGCTGGGAGCGTAAGAAGAACGGCAAGATCCAGCCTAAAATGGGTAGCAAGCTTGGCATTCTCGCTAAAATCTTCGCCAATCCCGACCTGCCTGAAATCGACGACTATTATGAACCGTTTACCTTCGATTACGAGCATCTGCAAAAAGCGCCGAAAATGAATACTGCGCCCACGGCGCGGCCGCGTTCGCTAATTTCGGGTGAACGGATGGACAAAATCAAGAAGGGTCCGAATTGGGAGGAGATTCTCGGCGGGGAGTTCTCCAAACGGTCTGCGGACTACAATTTCGAAAAGGTCGAAAAAGAAATCTACGGTCAGTTCGAAAACACATTCATGATGTATTTGCCGCGTTTATGCGAGCATTGTCTTAATCCGGCCTGCGTTGCCGTGTGTCCGTCCGGCGCCATTTACAAGCGTGAGGAAGATGGCGTTGTCCTGATCGATCAGAACAAGTGCCGCGGTTGGCGCATGTGTGTTTCCGGCTGCCCCTATAAAAAGATATATTATAACTGGAATACCGGTAAATCCGAGAAATGCACGCTTTGCTATCCTCGTCTGGAGGCGGGGCAGCCGACGGTTTGTTCTGAAACCTGCGTTGGGCGCATTCGTTACCTTGGCGTCGTCCTCTATGACGCGGACAGGATCGAAGAAGCGGCGAGTGTTGAGAAGGAAACCGACTTATACCAGAGCCATCTTGATATTTTCCTTGACCCGCATGACCCAGCGATACAGGCGCAGGCGCTTGTCGACGGCGTTCCCCAGACCTGGCTAGACGCTGCCAAAAAATCACCGATCTGGAAGATGGCGATGGAGTGGAAAATCGCGTTTCCGCTGCACCCTGAGTATCGTACACTTCCCATGGTTTGGTATGTGCCGCCGCTTTCGCCAATACAGTCCATGGCAGAGGCCGGCGCGTTCGGCGATAAAGGCGCAATGCCGAATGTGCGCAATCTCCGCATTCCCATGCAATATCTCGCGAATCTTTTGACGGCCGGCGATGAAGAGCCTGTCGCGAGGGCGCTCGAAAAGCTAATCGCCATGCGCGCTTACATGCGTTCGAAACACTATGAAGGGGACGCAGATGAATCGCTTCCTGGCAAGGTCGGCATGACCGGCGGCCAGATCGACGAGATGTATCAACTGATGGCGATCGCCAATTATGAAGACCGTTTCGTTATCCCGACAACGCATCGTGAATACGCAGAAGACGCATTCGACCTTCGTGGCGAGTGCGGCTTCAGCTTCGGCGACGGATGCGGCGAGCCAAAGCGCGCTATTGAATGGACTGGCCTTTTTGCGAAAAGCGCCGCCAAGGAAAAAGCATAGGGAAGGTCAAATCATGTCCAATACCTTTAAGGCTCTTAGTGCGCTTTTGTCATATCCGACGCAGGAAATAAAAGATGCGGCGACGGATATCCGAAAGGCGATACAGGAAGAAGGGCTGGCGCCGGGTTGGGCGCTACGCCAGGCCGAGAAACTGATAGATGAATACGTGGCGCTTGATCTTTATGAATTGCAGGAGCGATATGTCTTTCTCTTTGACCGAACGCGTTCGCTTTCCCTGCATTTGTTTGAACATGTTCACGGCGAGTCGCGTGATCGTGGCCAGGCGATGGTCGATCTTAAGACGCTTTATGAACGAAGCGGCCTTGAAATTGGCTCAAATGAGTTGCCGGACTTTCTTCCCTTGTTTCTTGAATTTCTTTCAACTCAACCAACGCCAGAAGCACGGGCGTTGCTGAGGGAGCCGCTGAGCGTTATCGCAGCGCTGAAAGAGCGGCTCGCCAGACGCAATACGGCCTATACGTCGGTATTTCGCGTTCTTGAAGCCATCGCCGGCGAAGCGCCTTCAATGAAAGAGCTAAATGACTTGCGAAAGGCGCCAGATGACGACCCCAACGATTTGGCGGCGTTGGACGCTGTCTGGGAAGATGAACCAGTGACATTCGGGCCGGGGGAGACCGGTTGCTCGAAAATCAACCAAATGCTTGACCGCATGAGCGCCGGCGAGGCGCGAGGCGAAATCGCCAGAACCGCAAGGAGCTGACAATGGCGGATTATCTCAATCAGTTCGTATTTGGCGTTTATCCTTATATCTGTCTTGTGGTCTTCGTTGTCGGGAACATTCTGCGGTTCGATCACGGACAATACTCATGGCGATCAGGATCCAGCCAGCTGTTGCGTCGAAAACAGCTCGTTCTCGGCAGCATTCTATTTCATGTCGGTATTCTGGTTATATTCGTAGGGCACTTCGCCGGGCTGTTAACCCCGATATGGGTATTTGACGCCATAGGCATTTCTCACGGCGCCAAGCAGATTTTGGCGATTGTTGTTGGAGGTTTGGCAGGCGTAATGTGCCTTGTGGGCATGTTGCTATTGATACACCGCAGGCTGTTTGACGCCCGCATCAGGGCGACGTCAAGTTTTGGCGATACGTCGATCCTGCTGATCCTGTTTGCGCAGCTTCTGCTCGGCCTTTCGACAATCTTTGTTTCACTGCATCATCTTGACGGACATGAGATGGTTAAATTTATGTCCTGGGCGCAGCGAATCTTGACCTTCCGCGGCGGAGCTGCCGATCTGCTCGCCGAGGTGCATCCTGTTTTCAAAGCGCATCTCTTTTTGGGTTTGACCATTCTTCTGATTTTTCCGTTTACACGGCTTGTGCATATGTTGTCCGCGCCAGTCTGGTATCTGGGAAGAAGCGGCTACCAATTGGTGAGAACGCGTAATCGACGTGCGCCGGCTGCGGAATAATGGGAGCAAGTAGCCATGTGGGTTCGTGAAGCCGGCCTGGCTTTGATATTTTCAGCATCAATCGCACCTATGGCCTTTGCAACTGAGCCGGCTGCTGAAACCGATCAAAGCGCGATCATTACTGCGATCAAAGACGGCAAGCTCTTGCTGGACGTTCGTTATCGCTATGAATATAAAACTCAAAGTGGATTTTCTGATGATGCCTACGCCAACACGATAAGAACCAGGTTCGGTTTTGAAACCGCAAAAGTTTATGATTTGCAGTTTCTATTGGAGTTTGAAAATGTCGCCTCTATCGGTGATGACCATTTCAACTCAACGACAAATGGGCGCAGTCAGTTTCCTGTCATTGCCGATCCTGATGTGACAGAAATCAACAGGGCGCAAATAACGTTTAGCGGTCTTGAAAAAACACCAATTACGATTGGTCTCCAGCGCTATAATCTAAACAACCATCGCTTCGTTGGTGCGGTTGACTTCCGCCAGAACCAACAAACCTTTGATGCCGTCAGACTCTCTTCGACACTCGTCGATCATTTAACAGTTGATTATTTATACATCTCACGCGTTCATCGAATTTTTGGCGACGATCACCCCGCGGGGGAATTCGATAGTGACAACCATGTGATTTCAGCAATCTATGACGCCGGCTCTCTGGGTGTGATCAAAGGCTATGGCGTCTTGCTCGATTTTCAGGATGCACCCGGGCTCTCTTCTTCGACGTGGGGCGTTCGTTACGAAAATTCCGTCACGTTGGATGATGACGTCGGCGTGAAGGTTGGCGTTGTCGGCGAATACGCGTCGCAGAAAGACTATGCCGCCAATCCCGTCAATTTTCAGGAAGACTATATTCACGGCGAGTTCTCGCTTTCGGTTTCGCCTTTCATGGCGCAACTAGGCTATGAATCCCTCGGCGGAGATAGTCTTTCAAGTTTCTCAACACCGCTTGCGACACTGCATAAATTTCAGGGTTTTGCCGATGTATTTCTGAATACGCCGGCGGACGGAATTGAAGATCTTTACGCAACGGTGAGTTATACTTGGAGTGATCCGCCGCTTGTGGATGGCGTTAATCTGTTCGCGACGTATCATGAGTTTGAAAGCGATTTGGGCGACACAGATTTCGGCGGTGAGTTGGATGCAGGGCTATCATTGAGTTTCCGAAAATACTGGTCCGCAGAAATAAAAGGAGCTGTTTATGACGGCGCCGGCGCTTTTCCAGATCGCAGCCTGATTTGGGTGTCTTTGCGTTTTCAGTACTAGCGCGTCTTGACGCTTTCGTGAGTCGTCTGGGCGTCCGGAATTATTGTTTACGTTTTGAGGCGGACAACCAGTGAATTACCTGTCCCTCAAAACGATCTTGTTGCGGGAGTTTTTTGTGGTGGCGCCGAGTATATATGACGACCATCAGTCGCCAAGTAAAAAGATCAGGGTTCGCACAGATGATGATCTATGGACGATTGAGCCAATACCGGAAAACCTTATTGACAGCCCGCTAGATTTTATATTTGCCGAGCATTATCGTCAGCGTCAGGCCGCGTCGATATTAATGTTGCTGGCGGATGGTCATTTCGATATTGATGGAGTGGGTGCGCTGATCACTTTTCTTGATGAGGATTTCGCCCTGCATATTGGGGATGAGGAACTCGCGCTGTTCCCAATGTTGCGACAACACTGTTTTCCGGAAGACAATGTGGACCGTATTCTCGCGCGATTAGTGGATGAGCATCGCGAAGATGAGGAAAGCGTGGAGACGGTGACTGACATTTTGCGTCAAAGTGTTTCGAGCCAGTCAATCCACGCGAATGGGGGTCGCATGCTGCGCAAGTTCGCCGAGCATATTCGCCAACACCTTGCGCTTGAGAATGGCGTCTTATTGCCGATTGCAAGGGTTCGTCTCGCTGAACAAGAGCTTGGCGTTCTTGCGGATTTGCTTAAGTCGAGACGGTTTTAAGAATAGCTATTTATGGTTTTGTATAATATCATACAGGCGGCTTCTTATTTTTCAAGAATGTGCTGATTCAGGGTGCTACATTCAGTTCTAGCAAGCTGGATAACATCTTCCGTTTGCGTACGACATCGGCGAGAGTGAACTGATCAAGCACATTCAGATATGCTTCGAGTGCTGTAGAAAATGCATGTTTCAGACCGCATGCGGGTGTTATGATGCATGAATTTTGATCTAGGCGGAAGCATTCTGCCTGCGCTAGGTCGTCCTCCATTTCCCGTACGACGTCTCCTATGCAGATTTTATTGGCCGGCATGGCGAGCCTTAACCCACCGCCACGGCCCCGTACGGTCTCAATAAATCCGCTCTCGCCAAGACGCTGGACAACCTTCATTAGGTGAGTTCGGGAAATGCCATACGCGCTGGAAATGCTTTCGATAGTACAAAGCGACGCAGGTGAAGTTGCGGCGTAAATCAGTACTCGAAGAGCGTAGTCAGTATGTGTTGTCAGCCGCATGAAACGAACCAGCTATCGCCTTCCAGGTTAAGCAGATCTTTCATTCGTGCGTTCTCGTACAATGTTGTTCCTTGGCATCATCCTTCTTGTAAAGATGCACATAATATGCATCTTTACAAGAAGGATGATGCTAATTCTGGAAGGGTGTCAGATATTCGATTCGCCGTGGGTCGATTTTGTTCACAGGTGGCGGCGGGAATGGGCGGCGGTTGGTCAGAATGAGTGCCTTGACAACAAATTCATGAGCCATTTTGCATGGCGGCCAATGCATTCCGCCGGAGTTAACTCACTCCAAACGGCGATATACGAAAGAAATGAGGTGCGCTATGTTCAATAATCTGACGTCATTCTTCACTAAGAGTGCACCGCAAGATCTCCTCGATGCGCGGAGACATTACGAGGGACATCCGCTGTTTAGCTATGGATTTCGTCCTTTCTTTTTCTTTGGCGCGGTCTGGGCGGCGCTTTCCGTCGTATTTTGGATATCTGCTTATACCAATGGGATTGGGTTGATAGGCCCAATGCCGGTGTTGGAATGGCATGTCCACGAGATGTTATATGGGTATCTTGCAGCTGTTATCGCCGGATTTTTGTTAACCGCCGTACCCAATTGGACTGGTCGTCTTCCGGTACGCGGGGGCAGACTTATGTTTTTATTCGCGTTGTGGGCGTGTGGGCGCATCGCGATGCTGGCTGTCGGACAGATTGGCCTGATTACGGCGGCGATCATTGATTGCCTGTTTTTGATCGTCCTTGCTGCGGGGTTGTGGCGCGAGATTATTGTCGGCAAAAATATCAGGAATGTGCCTGTGTGTGTAATGGCGACGCTATTTGCGCTGTCGAATATTGGGTTTCATGCGGGCGTTCCCAATTATGGCGTGCACCAATTCTCTGAGCATTTTGCAATTGGCGTAATCGCCATGCTGATCGGATTGATCGGCGGGCGTATTGTGCCGAGTTTTACCCGCAACTGGTTACATCAGCGACAGATTTCTCCGCTTCCAGGCGCCCAGTTCGGCGTTATCGATAAGGCGGCGCTTGGCGTGGCGGGGATCGGGCTCATCGGCTGGGCAATCGATGCCGCCAGCCCCGTAGCTGGCTTACTTCTAATCATCGCTGGCATTTTGCACGTTGTGCGTTTGGGTTATTGGCAGGGATGGAAAACTGGTGCGGAGCCGCTCGTGCTGATTCTCCATTTAGGATATGCTTGGCTGCCGGTGTCTTTCCTGTTGATCGGCGCATCTACGTTTGCGCCAGGGGTTATACCACCGCATGCGGCGCTCCATGCGCTGACCGCAGGGGCGATGGGAACCATGACGCTCGCGGTAATGACGCGCGCAACGCGTGGTCACACTGGTCGCCAATTAACAGCGGATATGTGGACAACTGTAATCTATATTCTGGTGATCACGGGGGCGGTCATGCGCGTCGCGGCGTCGATAATTTTCACGCAGTCTTACATGTCAGTGCTGATCTTGTCTGCGTCATTGTGGAGTGGTGCATTTGCGTTATTCGTAGTTCGTTATGCGCCCATGCTAATCGGACCAAAACAGTAGAAAAGAATATTCATTTCGTTTCACCGTAGTGCGTCATTGACCATACCATGCGATGTTCATGGCGCCACTTGATCGCAGCACAAGGTGGAATTTTCCGGCATTAGAGTATCGCACATAAAGTGTGCAGCAGTTGATGGTTCCCATCCATCAACTGCTGTTCGCGATGCGACCACTGTAAACTGAACCATCATAACGTGAATTTGGTATATTGCATGATGGTTTAGGCTGCGGAGTCACTGGTGGGCGACGGCAGGTCTCAATCAGGTAGTGCGTAAGCGATAATGTAATCGCCGCGCGCCTTGGGGACTGCGTAAGTTGAACCGCCCGCGGAGATTACAACGTATTGTTTTCCATTATTCGCTACGTAACTGATCGGTGTTGCGGTGGCGCCAACGGGCATTTTATCTTTCCATATGGTTTTACCATTGCTGGTGTCCAACGCTCTTAGATAGCGGTCCATGGTCGATCCGAAGAAGGCGACACCGCCTCCGGTGATGACGCTGCCGCCGAGTGACGGCATGCCGATGGGCATCGTCATCCCAGTGTGAACGCCCAGAAAATCAAGATCTTCCAGCGTTCCGATTGGACGTGTCCAGATCAGTTTTCGGGTGTTGAGGTCAATACCAGAAATCGTTCCCCATGGCGGTTGTTGGCAAAGAAAGCCAAGCCAGGAGTTAATAGGATCGCGTCGCAAGCCATATGGGGTTCCGAACTGCGGCGCATAGGGCGCATGCCCATTATCAAGTTTGGGGTAGGGCGGGGCTTCGTCGCGCGGTATAAGCCGGAATTTCACCGCGAGTCGTAGATCATTGATGATGTACATCCCCGAATTTTCGTCGATGGAGCCTGCGCCCCAGTTAAATCCACCCTGCGGTCCCTGATTCTGGATTGACGGTTTGGTCGAGGGCGGTACGAATTCATCGCCCGTATAGCGCAACTTCCTGAATGCGATCCGGCAACCCAACTGATCGATCGGCGTTGCGCCCCACATGTCGTTTGCGCTTGCTTTGTTGCCACCGATTTTCGGCATGCCCACAGAATAAGGTTGCGTCGGCGATAGCCAGCCGTCGAATTCTGGAACGCCGCCTTCTGTTGTCACCTTTTTCTCAACGACCTCGGCGATCGGTTCGCCGGTTTCGCGATTGAGCATGAAGATGTCCTGGCGCTTGGTCGGCAGGATCAACGCCTTGACAAGTTCGCCGGTCTCGGGATCAGCGACATCATAGAGCGATGGCTGTGACGGAAGATCGAAATCCCACAGATCCCGGTGGACGGTCTGGAACTTCCAGACTTCATCGCCGGTGCGTATATCAACTGCGACGATCGAGGCGGTATATTCATTATCGAAGGGGCGGCGGTTTGGTCCATACACGTCTGGCGTTGCATTGCCCGTTGGCAGGTAGACGAGGCCAAGTTCTTCATCGACAGCCGGATGGGTCCACACATTCGGCGTCCCCGGCGTGAAAATTTCTCCGTCCTTGGGCCATCCTTTCTCGCCGGGGCGGCCGACATCAAACGCCCAGCGCAGCTCGCCGGTTACCGCGTCCATCGCGCGCACAACGCCCGAAGGCTCAAGCACGCTTATATTGTCATTCAGAAAGCCACCGAGGATGATCGTATCCATGGTAACGGTGGGAGCGGACGTGAAGCCGTACATTCCCGGCTCAAATTCGCCCATGCCGCGCTTCATATCGACGACGCCGTTATCTCCGAAGTAGCGGCAAGGCTCCCCGGTTTCTGAGTCGAGCGCAAAAAGGCGCGTATCAACAGTGCTGAGGATAACTCTGCTTGCGCACTTTCCATCGGCGTCCGGGCCGGGCGCCTTATAATAGGTGACGCCGCGACACCGCATGAAAAACGGCCCGCTCGCCTTGGGATCGAACATCCATTTCGGCTCCCCCGTTTCGCCGTCGATCGCATGCACCTGATTGTCGTACGTGCAAGCAAATACGGTGTTGTCGGCGAAAATCGGCGTGTTTTGGTCAGCGTTCGTATCGTAGCCTTTCTTGCCAGTGCGATAGACCCAGGCGACTTTCAGATCTTTCACCGTATCCCGGTTGATCTGCGCCGCCGCCTGGAAACGATTTCCAAGAGTTGTTCCGCCGTAATTTCGCCACTCATTGCCCATTGCGGTGGTGGCGCTCATCACGCTTGCGGCGGGAGAGGGCGCGAATTTTTCCCGTACGACGCCGTGCGGCTGGAACATACCTATGACCGTCAGCACCAGCGCGGCGCCTGTCGCCGCTGCGCCGATCCGCGATTTTCTCACGAGATCAGCATTGCCTTGCACTGACGGCATCAGCGGAACAGCCAGAAGGATGAATACCAGCGCAAAGGCAAAAGCAAACAGGCGCGGTATCAAAGGCCAGAACCATTGCTGCATGCCGGCGACTTCCGCCAGCCCCCAGATCACGGCGAGCGCGCACACCCCTAAGTAAATGACAACGCCCTTTGGTTGACCTTGAAAGATGAACCACCCCGCTGCAATCGTCGCGCCGCCGGCGATAAGATAGTACCAGCTGCCGCCAAGAAATATGAGTTGAATGCCGGGAATAGCGAGCAACAATCCGAAGACGATGCCGATAACACCGAGAATACGCAACCAGATGCTGAGTAAAGGTCCGCCAGCGCTGACGGCTTTCTCCGTCATAGGCGGTGTTTTGCCTGTGGGCTCGCCGTCAGCACGACCCAGTTGATTCTCTTCTATGTTGTCAGCCATGAAGCCCCCTGCGTTAATTCGTCTGTTCAGAAATGATTCTGAACAGATGATTGGAATATTTTTGAGACACAAACGGAGGAACTAAAAAGACAATAGCATACTTCATCAAAAATATGAATGCGGGGCCTTCAAATTTTTTCGTGATCGTCAAGCGCCGCTGCGTACCG
This sequence comes from Parvularculaceae bacterium, assembly GCA_041398145.1. Taxonomy (GTDB): domain Bacteria; phylum Pseudomonadota; class Alphaproteobacteria; order Caulobacterales; family Parvularculaceae; genus Amphiplicatus. Next base: position 746,669 of record JAWKVF010000001.1, read on the forward strand.
CGGATACAGCCAGGAAATTATGGTCCGCAATGCGGTGCGCCCCCCAGAAACGGCGAGATCGATGCGATTTACAATATAACACGATAGCACACTGCTCGGGCCTGTACGGGGCTGGCGATTTTCCGCCGGTGCAAAGGAAAGACGCCGCGCCGCTATCAGCAACGCGGCGAACGCTGGTTTCCGTCAGGCCGCTTCAAGTGCTTCCTTCAGCATTTCTTCGTCCTTGCGTGAAATCGATGTGGTGAAGAGCTTGAGCTTGCCAACATAAGGCTTTAGCCCTTCGATCACCTTGTCCTGTGTTACATCGCGCACAAGCATGCATACGGTGGCGCTGCCATATTCGAGGCTTACCCCGACATCCTTCATGAATTTGTCGTCAACGCCGATATCGACGAATTTTCCGGAAACGGCTCCAACGCCGGCGCCCACTGAGGTGCCGATCAGCGGGTTGAGGAAAAGTAGGCCGATCAACAAACCCCACCAGCCGCCGGACACGGCTCCGGCGGCGGTAAGATTAAGTGCCTGGTGGATTTTGATCTTCCCCTTTTCATCCTTGGTGACAACCACGACGTCGTCGAGGTCGAGGAGATATTCGCGTTGCATCCGCACCAGGTCGGCGCGCAGGGCGAAAGCCAGTGCATGGTCATCGAGAGTGGCGGCAATGAGTTTGGACATTTTGATCTCCCTTTGGATTAAGTCGTTTTGCTTTGTCGATTTCAGCGACAAGACGGAGATAGCGATTTCTTGAAGAGAAGAATAATTATATAAATCAACATAAGACATAAAATTTCTTATGTTAGGTCGATTGTTGCTTTGCGCAGTTTTGTAGCGGTCTACCGTCAAGGGTCCGATACTGCGGTGGCGGCGGAAATCGGCCTCACTCAGTCGGCTGCTACCGGACATATCGCCAGACGTGAGGTGTTGATCGAGCGCAAATTATTCTCTCGGAGCGTTCGGGAGGAGCGACCACGGCACTCACCCAGATTCTGGGTAGAAAATATGGTCTGTGATTGCAATGGTTAGTGCACAAAAGAAATTTGTGCCGGATTCCGATTGTACGCTTCGTACTCTCAACAACGTCATCCTATAGCATAAGCGGAAAATTGCGCAGCGGCGACGATTGAGAAATGCCAGGGCAAAAATCATCGCAGCCGTTTAAAATATCACGGGAATGATCATTCCATCGCCGGTTGCCTAGAGGTTTTGACGGATCTACCGGCTTGCGCGGATGGTGCGTCCGTCGTCTGTGTTCAAAAGCAGGACGCCATTGGCGTCGTAGGCATAGCGGGTGATGTTGTTGAACACGTCAAAAAACCGTTGCTCCTGGTCAGCGAGCGCTGGCACGCAGGCCCTTTCCGTAACCGCTGCGGCGCCGATCTGTAACAGGCCGCCATGCGCGGAGTAATCCGCCGAAAAGCGGTTGCATCCGGCGACACCGACGATTCTGCCATCCTCGCCAAAGGCGATTGATGTTTTTGAAGTGTCGATGACATCTACGCCATTGATGCTTTCAACCTGCCAGGATCCGTCGGTCAAAGTTGACGAGACGGCGTTGGCTGACGATTCGACCCGCTTCAATATGATCATGTCGAGCGTTTGGTCGCCCGCCAAAGGGTCGATTCGGTGCACCGAATCCGATGTCCATAGCAGCGCGTCTGCGTTATCGAGAATTTTAGCCCGCACCGCATAGGTCATGCGGGGGTCAAGGATATCGGCGTCAACGGTAAGATTGTACTCGACGGATACGGACTTCCCATTCAGCGAGATCACGTCCTCGGCCAGAGTTTCCGCTGGCGCATCCGCCCGTGAGACATCGTTGAGTTGCACAACCGCGTAGCTGTCTTTTGGCGGCAAGATGCGCTCCCGGTAGGTGATCGAGCCGGAGATTGTGGTCATGGCGTCATCATTCGTGTTCGTGGCGCCCGTTGTCGTGGCGGCGCATCCAGTCACAGCAAGACCGCCGAGGGAGATCGCGATGGCGGCGAGCGCGCTGGGTATCAATCTCATGTCTGGTCCTTTAAAAAATATCTCCACTGAAAATATAAGGGCGGATTCTCCCTTTCAATACGCAACGGTCCGTATTGATTATTACGGTAATGATAGAATTGAGATCCACTGCGCCGCGCCGCAGCCATCCGCTGAACGACGCCGGGCGGCGGGCGATTCTGAGCGCCGCTTCTGCACTGCTCGCCGAAAGTCGTGACGGGTCTCGCCATCATCTGAATTTCACCTGAATAGGGGCCTGAATTCGGATTTCAAAAGGGCCATGGACTCAGCTCGGGCAGGTCAGGCGAGCACTTCAACAGATGCGCCGTCAGCAGTCGATAACCTTGCTGCTGCGAATACTCCCCATTTCCACCGACCGCAATTTAACGTAAGATGGTTGCAAGGAGCAAACGCATGCAAAATTACATCTTACTCGGCGTTTTGACGATATTTGCGGCCTTCACAACCGGGTGCGCAACTGGGCCATCGGGTGCGTTCGACGCCGCCACCTATGAAAGTTATGCGTTCGATCCAGAAAATTCGTCGATCGCCTACGACTCCGAATTCCCCGATTTCGCTTATGAGCAGGCGTCAGGATATATCCGCGCTGCAATAGCATCAGAAATGGCCGCTCGCGGCCTCGCGGCAACGGATGTTTCCGGCGCGGATCTGATCGTTTCATATTCCGTAGACGGATTTACGACAAGTTATGAACTCACTGACGAGGTAATATCACTGCTAAATCGCGGGGTCGGGGAGGAAGTTTCCGGGAGTGCGTTTGAAACGGCGATTTTGGGGACGCGATTGAGTGTTTCAATTGTGGACCGCGAGGATGGCGCCAGCGTCTTCAAGCGCGAAAAAACTCTTTACCTCCCTGAGGCGCCGGAAAACCATGGCGGCAAATTTGCCAACAAGGCAGTGGCGGACCTGTTTGCTGGCCGGTAAGTTTTCGTTCGTGCGTTGAGTGCGATTTGGATGATCATCCAGCAATACCAGTGTCAGTTGCAGTGAAAGTCGTTCACCGGTTTATGGTTCCCCTGCATTAACACCGGTTCACATCGGGCTCCGCCAAATATTCAGAGCCGATTGCTCAATCACGTCAGACGCAATTCGCTCACGCGCGTTGAGATATGACTTCGCAGCTCGTGATCAAAGGGCGCGCTTATACCCTGGTTAGAATAGGCAAGCAGGCGGGCTCGCTCTCATAGATATTCACTTCAGGGAACAAAGTATTGTATTGGAAATCTCATCAGCCAGTTCGTTCCGGCTGATCGGTCCGGACGCGTTAAACCACGTATGCGTCCAGTTCATCATGCCGAAATACAGCATGACCTTAGCGCGCAACTTTTTCTTGTTTGTTTTTGTTCTGGGGTGGATGCGTAAAAGCAGGACTTCGATTTCTGTAATGACAGCTCGCTGTTTTGCGACGATCTCTTTTTGTTGAGGGGACGTCAGGAAGGAGAGTTCGTAAAGCAGTATCTTTTGATGATTTGCCGCACCAGTGTAACATTGCAAGATATCGCGCGTGAGCGAGCGGAATTCCGCTTCAGGCTGCGTTGTCTCTTTCTCCCTGTTGCAAATAAGAGCGACGAGCGTGTCCATGTGGTCTGACATCGCCGCGAACAGGATAGCTTCCTTCGAGGCGTAATAGTGATAGATCAGCGACTTTGAAATCTTGCAATTCTGAGCGAGTTCAGAGACTGAGGCGGCCGAAAACCCTCTCTTGGCGAAGAGTTCAGCAGCCTTGGCCGTAATTATTTCGCGTTTTTGATCGTAGTCGGCTGCTTGTGTTCGCGCCATCTTGGTTTGTCGCCAGTTTATCCCGTCGGAATTGGCGGCCTCCTAAGGTTGTTCGTCGTTGAAGTGAAGGCCGCCTCGTCGTGCTCGTGGAAACCTCGGCAAAGTAATCTCCCGGGGCTAGAGCATTTTCCGACGAAGTGGGAACCGGTTCGTCGCAAGAAAATGCGACCCAACAAATAGTTAGAGCAATTTCGCGATTCAGATTGAATGCAAGTTGCTCTAGATCGCGTTCATGGTGAGAAGGTCATAACTCGCCACCGCTTCATCTTTCTGGTTTGTCACCAGCACATCCCATTTGACTTCGCCGTATTCGTCGTTGCGTTTTTTCTTCGATTTTGCGGTCAGGCGCACCTTGATGGAATCGCCGGGCGAGACCGGGGTCAGGAAACGCAACTCGTCCAGACCGTAATTGGCGAGGACGGGGCCGGGAGCGGGGTCGACAAACAGACCGGCGGCGAATGATAGAATGAGATAGCCATGCGCGACGCGGCCCGGGAAAAACGGATTTGCCTCCGCCGCTTCCTGGTCCATGTGGGCGTAGAACGTATCGCCGGTGAAATTCGCAAAATGCTCGATATCCTCCAGCGTGATCGTGCGTGCGTCGGTATGAATGGTTTTCCCGATTTCGAGATCTCCGAACTTGTAACGGAACGGATGAGGCTTTTCAGATTCAATCGGCGCGTTGTTTACCCATGCGCCAGTGACGCCGGCGAGAATGTCGGGCGAGCCCTGCACTGCTGAGCGCTGCATATAATGCTTCACGCCGCGCACGCCGCCCATTTCCTCGCCGCCGCCTGCACGGCCCGGTCCGCCATGGACAAGCATGGGAAGCGGCGAGCCGTGGCCCGTCGATTCTTTCGCGCTATCGCGATTGATGATGGCGATACGGCCGTGAAAGGCGCCGGTATTGCGGACTACGTCGCGCGCGACCTGAGGGTCATTCGTAAAGAGGGACATAACGAGTGAGCCGCCGCCGCGATTGGCGAGATCAATCGCGTCGTCGAAACCTTTGTACGGCATCAGCGTCGCCACCGGGCCGAACGCCTCAACTTCGTGAACGGCTTTTGCTTTCCAAGGATTGTCGCATCGCAGGAGGACCGGTGAGATAAATGCGCCGGACTGCGCGTCGTCGCCGATGATGGCGGCTTTCGCGTTGCCGAAAACGATTTCCGCCTCGCCGGAAAGGACCGAGATTTTTTCCTGCACGTCCGCGCATTGGGATTGAGAAACCAGTGCGCCCATGCGGACTTCCTCCCGGCCGGGATCGCCGATTGTGGTTTTGGCAAGGCGGGCGGCGATAGCATTCTGCGCTACGCCGAGCAGTGCGGCCGGAACAAGAGCGCGGCGAATGGCGGTACATTTTTGCCCGGCCTTTACCGTCATCTCGCGGACGACTTCTTTCACGAACAGCTCGAACTCCAGGCTGTCTTCAGTGGCGTCGGGGCCAAGCATGGAGGCGTTGAGTGAGTCCTGTTCAGCGATAAAGCGAACGCTCTCACGGATTATCGTCGGATGCGTCTTCAGTTTTGATGCGGTCGACGCCGAACCGGTGAACGAGACGACATCCTGACCGGTTAAATGATCGAATAAGTCGCCGGGCGATCCAACGATTAACTGTATGGCGCCCCTGGGCAACAGGCCGGTTTCGATCATGATGCGGAACGCCGCTTCAGCGAGATATGCGGTTGGCGTTGCGGGCTTGATGATAGCAGGAAGACCGGCGATCAGCGTGGGGGCAAGCTTTTCCAGCATGCCCCATACAGGAAAGTTAAAGGCGTTGATATGAATCGCGACACCCCGCAGCGACGTGTAAATATGTTGCGCCATGAACGTGCCGTTCCTGGATATCTGTTCGATCGCCCCGTCGAGGATGATCGTGTCGTCTGGCAATTCGCGCTTGGCCTTTGACGCCGTCGACAAAAGTGTGCCGGCGCCGCCTTCAATGTCGATCCAGCCGTCCTTCCGCGTGGCGCCGGAATGCGGGTTGAGCGCATAAAGCTCTTCCTTGCGTTCCATGATCGCGAGGCCGAGCGCTTTCACCATGGCGGCGCGTTCCTGAAACGTCATCGCACGTAGCGCCGGACCTCCGACAGTGCGCGCAAACTCAGCCATCGCTTTAAAGTCGAGGCCGCCGGCGGAGGTCTTGGCGACAGTCTCTCCCGTAATGGCGGAGCGGATTTCGGTATGTCCGTCATCGCCGCGGCGCCACTCGCCCAATGCAAAATTCTGTAAAACCGTGTCGGTCATTAAGTCTCTCCTGTCGGGCGGGACGTTACTTATTTGCCTTTAAATTCAGGTTTGCGTTTGCTTATGAAAGCCGCGACGCCTTCCTTGTAGTCGTCAGAAAAACCGAGCTCGCGCATCCTGTCGCGCTCAAGGTCGAGTTGATCGTCGAGCGTGCGGGTGAAGGCGGTACGGATAAGTTTCTTGGTCTCCGCCAGTCCTCTTGTCGGGGCGTACGCAAATTTGGCGGCAAGCGCCGCGGCCTCGGCGGTGAGATCTTCATCTTCAACGCATTTCCAGATGAGCCCCCATTCTGCGGCCTGTTGGGCGCTTATGGGCTCGCCAGTCAGCGCCATGCCGAGCGCGCGCGCCTGGCCAGCAAGACGCGGCAGCGTCCAGGAGCTTCCTGAATCAGGGACGAGACCGATATTTGCGAACGACATGATGAATTTCGACGATTTCGCCGCAAGGACGATATCACAGGCGAAGGTCACGGATGCGCCGGCGCCGGCGGCGACGCCGTTTACGGCGCAAACGACAGGGAAGGGCAAACCAGTCAGCCGACGGATTAAAGGGTTGTAGCGCTTTTCGACCGACTCGCCGAGATCGACAGATTTACCGCCGGGCGCAACCGCACGATCCGATAAATCCTGTCCCGCGCAAAAGCCGCGGCCCGCCCCGGTGAGAAGCAGCGTTCTAACGCTGCTATCGGCTTCGATAGCATCAAAGGCGGCGCGCACCTCTTCGTGCATTTCAATGGTGAAACTGTTGAGCCGATCAGGCCGGTTCAGCGTGAGCCGCGCAACACCGTCAGTAATTTCGAATTCAATTGTATTGAACGCCATCGCAGACAAACCGCGCGGGCCCTCCTTTCAGAGTATTGGCAATTCTCAATTGCATTTGTATGGGCGATCCTATAATTGAACGCGCGGTCGGTCAATTGTGACTATGCGCCTGGGGTGCGAACAGGAAAGTCATGACAAAATTCAGTAACGCCGAGGAAAGAGGCAATGCGATTGCAAAGGCGTTACATACACGTGAAAAAACTTCCGCCGCGTGGAATTTGAAATTCATTGATGCGGGCGAAGGGTGGGCGCGCTGTTCCATGGTTGTTCGCGACGATATGCTGAATGGTCTGAATACCGCACATGGCGGGATGATCTTTTCACTTGCGGACACTGCGTTTGCGTGGGCTTGCAATTCGCGCAATGTCGCGACTTTCGCGCAGCACGCCAGTATTTCCTTTTTGTCGCCGGGCGAGCCGGGCGAGACGCTGACGGCGGACGCGCGCGAAGATGGCGCGGCGGGCCGGGCCGGCGTATACACTGTTCGCGTTTGCGGAGAAGACGGGCGCACGGTGGCGGTGTTTCAGGGCCTTTCGCGCACCGCGGGCGGGGCCATAATCGATGAAGAGGATGAGTGAGAATGACTGATGCGTTTATCTGCGATGGAGTGCGAACGCCAATAGGTCGTTATGGCGGAGCGCTCGCCGCGGTGCGCGCCGATGATCTCGCCGCGATTCCCCTGCGCGCTCTTAAGGAACGCAATCCGACTGTGGACTGGGAGACTGTTGAAGACGTCATTCTCGGTTGTGCAAATCAGGCGGGCGAAGATAATCGCAATGTTGCGCGCATGGCGGCGTTACTGGCGGGGCTGGGGGAGGGAACGCCCGGTGCGACCGTCAATCGGTTATGCGGCTCCGGCATGGATGCAACGATTATGGCTGCACGCGCAATCAAGGCGGGCGAGGCCCAGTTGATTCTTGCCGGCGGCGTTGAGTCGATGTCGCGTGCGCCGTTTGTGATGGGTAAGGCGGACGCGGCCTTTTCGCGTAATGCCGAGATATTCGACACCACGATCGGGTGGAGGTTTGTAAATCCGGTTTTGAAGGCGCAATACGGGGTCGATTCCATGCCGGAAACGGCGGAAAACGTCGCGGATGACTTCAATGTCAGCCGTGAAGACCAGGACGCATTCGCCTTCCGGTCTCAACAGCGCGCCGCCGCGGCGCAAGCGAACGGGCGTCTTGCAGCGGAAATCATACCGGTCACGATCCCTCAGCGCAAAGGCGATCCGCTAGTCGTCGACAAGGATGAGCATCCGCGTCAATCGTCGCTTGAAAAGCTCGCGGCGTTGAAACCTTTTGTGAGAAGAGATGGCGTGATAACGGCCGGCAATGCCTCCGGGGTGAACGATGGCGCGGCGGCCATGATCATCGCATCAGAAGCGGCGGCGAAGAAACATGGGGTAACGCCGCGGGCGCGGTTCATCGCCGGTGCAGTCGCTGGCGTGCCGCCGCGTATCATGGGCATTGGCCCGGCGCCGGCGGCGAAGGCGGCGCTGGCCAAGGCGGGCCTGTCGGTCGCCGATATGGACGTTATCGAAATCAACGAAGCGTTTGCGTCGCAATCGCTGGCAAGTCTGCGCGAACTTGGCTTGTCTGATGATGCTGAGCACGTAAATCCAAACGGCGGCGCAATTGCACTCGGCCATCCGCTTGGCATGTCCGGCGCACGTTTGATCATCACTGCGACCGAAGAATTACACCGGCGCGGCGGCCATTACGCGCTCGCAGCAATGTGCATCGGCGTGGGGCAGGGTATCGGATGCATTATCGAGCGGGTTTAGTCGGCGCGACCGTTTGGATGAACGCGTGGCGGCGGTGCGGCGCGTGATTTCTGCAGGTGAGAAACCAGGCGCGGCGAATGCGAGGGGAGTCCTGCCGACGCATCCGCCGCACCAATTGGCGCCGCACGGGCTGAATGGGGAGCTCTCAGCCAGAGTTGGCGCCAAAGTGGGGTTAGAGCCGATTGCGTCGTGCGATTGAGTTGATCGGCTCTACATTATTAAGGGCGCCAGTTGCGAACCGGTGTTGATGGATGAGAGCCCTCAACCGGTGAACCACGTTCCCTGCAACAGACTCTATCGTAGGTGAACCGGTGTAACAGGCGGCGATCTGTAATTTATGGGCGCAGGTGAATCGGCCAGAAAATCCCGCAGATCGCGATAAGCTGAGAATGCAAGTCGTTCCGAATAGCTCATCGAGGCTATGTTGGGGTGGCGGCCGAACTCTCCGCGCACCCAGACTTCCAGCTTCTGGTAAATTTCCTTAAGGCTTTTAGCCTTGGCGCTGCTCATATAATCCAGCATCAGGACCTGACAGTCAGTAAGCCGATCAAGAGCGGCGCTGCGGTCCGATTCCGGGATGTCTTTGAGGGATTCTATCGATACTTCGATGTCCTGCCAGATATCGCGTGCGATTTCGACCATTGAGGCTTCCTCTGCTCCCCTGCCGTTAAATGGTTTTTCCGATTGTGTTGGCGCGTGCATCACGTCGTTTAGCCTTTTTGTTCATGACCCCCGCGATAGTTTCCGGGGGCGGCGGGTCGCAAACTGGACGTGCCAGTATAAGACCTTTTTCCGCGGTCTCGCGTCGAAGCATCAACCCGCCGTGATCAGCACTGATTAGCGCTAAATATACTTCAATCGAAAGACGGAACGTGTTTTAACGATGTTGGCAACGCTTGTTGCTTAGGGGCGAACGGCCTTATTCCTGAATAAACCTCGGGAATGTTCCCGCCTGTTTGCCTGTAAGAGAGATGATGTCGTTGTGGCTGATAACCAAAAGTCTGCGACGCCGGTTCCGACCGCACCCGACATTCGTGCTGCGATGGAGCGGGTGCGCGCAGGTTCGGTGCTCCGCACAAGAGCTCGACAATTCGAACTGCTTAACTATCTGGTTTGTGAGGAACTGGAAGGACGGGGTGATCGCCTAAAAGGTTACTCGATCGGGCTCGACGTTTTCGGGCAAAACAGTGATTGCGACGCCGGCAATAAAAGCACTGTCCGGGTGGAGATGCATCGCCTCCGCCAGGCGCTTGACCTTTATTACCTGACCGAAGGAAAGGACGAGACAGTTCGCATCGTGCTTGAGCCTGGCGCCTACCAGCCCAAATTCATTCACGTCAAAACGTCCATGCAAGACGATAGCGAAACGCGGCCCACGCCCGGGAGCAGCACTCCATCTACGCCGGATGGCCATGAGGAAGTAGGAGGCGAACGCCTTGCCTGGCTGTTTTCCCGTCAAGCGCTGGTTGCGGTGTTGGGTTTAATATTGGTTGCGGGGGCCGTTCCCCATATTTTTTCGGCGCGGGGGAGCGCCTGCGATGTTGACCGCCCGACCCTGACGCTTGCGATCGAGTCCGGCGTCATTGATGCCGATCTGGACGCCCTTGAATTCCTGAGAAAGCGGCTATCGTCCGCTCTTCAGCTTTATCCGCTGGTGAGAGTGGAGAGCGCCAATCGCGATTGTCGGCGAACGCCGGCGTTTGTTCTGTTGCTCGATATTGCGGAAATCAATGGCGCGCGCACTTTTGTTGCGTCGCTACAAGCTTTGCACCATGAAAGTGTGTTGTGGTCGCGCGCCTATGTTGCGCCGGAAGAGGATGATGTTGAGGCGATATCGCTAATTTCAGCGCGCATCGCCTACCGTTTAATGCAGGCGGACGGGGTGATCCCGCCGATTGCGGCTACCCTGGATTGGGAGAGCGCACGGGATAAAGCCGATTACGATTGTGTATTGAGAGCGCATGAGCTTTTTTCTGATGAAAGCCAACTCTTAAAAGCGCTGGTTCACCAATGTCTCAGCGATCAGATTGCGCGCGCCTCGCCCCATGCCGATGTATACGGCCTGTTCGCAGCCTTGAATTATTATTACCAGCGAGGCTGGATATCTGGTGATGTTGCGAATGCGCAAGAGCGATATAATGATGCGATGGCGAAAGGATTGTCGCTGAACCCTCAGGACCGGGAATTGTTGATCAATGAATTACGCCTAGCCCGCGAGTCCGATCCGATCCGTACCGAAAAGATAAGGCGGATAGAGCTGGCCGTTGTCGCGACGCTGCATGACGACCCGCATCTATTGAATCAGGTCGCGAGATCGCTTGGGTTTGGCCTTGGGGATTGGGAAGCGGCGAAGCCGATCATTGATCGCGCAATGAAAATCGTGGAAGACAGTTATTTCATTGCGGGGACGGCGTATACGGCATCCATCGCTGTTGGCGACTGGCCGAGCGCGCAACAATACCTGGAGCATTTCTCCCACTCTGGAATGGACAATATCGCCATTCTTAATCTTGCTGTAGCGCTCCATTTCGACCAGACCGAGGAGATCGCCTTTGCTCTAGACGTGTTGGCGCGAAAGAACCTGAAATCGAAATCTCAAATCGAATACCATACGGCTGCGACATACCCTCACCACCGCTTGCTGGAGCAGTTGACGCCAGAGATAGAAAAACTCGACGAAAACGATTTTCCCTCACGGCTGACCGATTAGAGCATTTTCCGGCGATGTGGGAGCCGCTTCGGCGTGGCGCGCGCAATGTGCTGCGCCGAACGGCTGGGTGTGAATTATCTGCCGTTCACGATGAACTAAAGCGTCGTCGGTTCAAACAGAATCGGGACGTCGATTTAAGTTCTTGTTTTAACTCGTTTCCGGACGGCGAACCGCTCTCACTTCGCCTGGAAACGCTTTAGCGCGAATAAGGGGGGTCATCGCTGTAGCGGGCGTTTGCCCCGCCGGAACAACACAATGGCGCCAGAGTGGGCTTGACTTGGGCGCTGGGGAGGGCTTCCCGGCGAATTCATTGACCGGCCGGTTAGTTAATTGTATAAAACTGGCTGAGACGGCCCCGGACTGGAGAATTTGATGTACGCCCAGCAGGTGAAATCGACCGGCGAGCGGGTGAAATCGCTCGATGAAATGGCGCCGAATGAACGCGCCTTTCAGGAGCGTATCGACGCCGACATAAAAATAGAGCCAAAGGACTGGATGCCGGACGGGTACCGCAAAACCCTGATCCGTCAGATCTCGCAGCATGCGCATTCCGAAATCGTCGGCCAGTTGCCGGAAGGAAACTGGATCACGCGCGCGCCAACGCTGACGCGTAAAATGATCCTGCTCGCCAAGGTGCAGGATGAAGCGGGGCACGGGCTTTATCTTTACTGCGCGGCGGAAACGCTCGGCGTGTCGCGCGATGAAATGACAGAGCAACTGCTTTCCGGGAAAGCCAAATATTCCTCGATTTTCAATTATCCGACGCTGACCTGGGCTGATATCGGCGCGATTGGCTGGCTGGTGGATGGCGCGGCGATCATGAATCAGGTGCCGTTGCAGCGCTGTTCCTTCGGGCCTTATTCCCGCGCCATGATCCGGATCTGCAAGGAGGAAAGTTTCCACCAGCGTCAGGGCTATGACATCATGGTGAAGCTGGCGAAGGGAACGCCGGAACAAAAAGAAATGGCTCAGGATGCGCTTAACCGTTGGTGGTGGCCGTCTTTAATGATGTTCGGCCCCTCTGACGGCGACAGCGTGCACTCCGCCCAGTCGATGGCGTGGGGGATCAAGCAAAACTCAAATGACGAGCTGCGCCAGAAATTTGTCGACCAGACTGTTCCCCAGGCGGACTACCTTGGTTTGAAAGTCCCGGATGCTGATTTGAAATGGAATGACGAGCGTCATTCTTATGACTTTGGCGACATCAACTGGAGCGAATTTTTCGAAGTTCTGAAAGGTAATGGCCCGTGCAACGCCGAGCGCATGGCGGCGCGGCGCAAGGCGTGGGATGACGGTGCATGGTTCCGCGACGGCCTGATGGCGAATGCTAAAAAGAAAGACGCCCGCAAAATGGCGGCGGAGTAGGAAAGCCAATGTCAAACGAATGGCCGCTTTGGGAAGTGTTTATCCGCGGGCAGCACGGACTCGCGCATCGTCATGTCGGCAGCCTGCATGCGCCGGACGCGGAATTGGCGCTCAATAATGCGCGCGATGTCTATACCCGCCGTAATGAGGGCGTTTCCATCTGGGTGGTGAAATCCGTTGAAATAACTGCGTCGGCGCCGGGCGACAAAGCGCCATTGTTTGAGCCATCGAACGCCAAGGTCTATCGCCACCCGTCATTCTTCGACATTCCGGACGAAGTTGGGCGCATGTGATGGCGGATCGGGAATTCGACAACGTGCTTTTCGAATTTGCACTGCGCATGGGCGACAATGTGCTGATCCTTGGCCAGCGCGTCTCCGCCTGGTGCGGTCATGCGCCGGTGCTTGAAGAGGATATCGCGCTCGCCAATGTCGCGCTTGACCTGATCGGGCAGGCGAGTTTGTGGCTGGGGCTCGCCGGTGAGATCGAGGGTGCAGGGCGCAGTGCGGATAATCTGGCGTACTTGCGTGATGAGCGTGAGTTTCGAAATTGTCTTCTGGTTGAGCAGCCGAACGGTGATTTCGGCCATACCCTGATGCGCCAGTTTCTGTTTGATGCATGGCATTTTCCGATGCTGAAAGCGCTGAGCGCGTCATCTGAAAGGCGTGTTGCAGCGATCGCGGAAAAGTCAGCAAAGGAAGCGGCGTATCATCTGGAGCGATCAGAAGATCTCGTCATCCGGCTGGGCGACGGCTCGGAAGAAAGTCACCAGCGTATGCAGCGCGCGCTATACGAGCTCTGGCCATTCGCGGGTGAATTGACCGCCACCGACGATCTTGATGAAACGCTCGCCGCGCGAGGGATCGCGCCAAAACTGTCGGACCTTAAAAATCTCTATAATGATTATATGGATCGTATCTTGCCGGAGGCCACGTTGACGGCGAATAATGATGCGCCAATACGAAAAGGCGGCAAGGCAGGTCTTCACTCCGAGGAGATGGGTCGCATCCTGCCGGAAATGCAATTCCTGCAACGTGCGTATCCAGGCGCTGCGTGGTGAAGGTGAGGGCGATGCCGGCGCGGGAGAACTTGCCGCACGCCAGCAACACGCATGACACCGAGGCGGTGTGGCGCTGGCTTGAAGATGTGCCGGATCCGGAGATTCCCGTCGTTTCCGTCGTCGATCTCGGTATCGTTCGTGACGTGACGGTGGATGGCGACGATTATGTCGTCACCATAACGCCGACCTATTCGGGTTGTCCGGCGACTGCGGTGATCGCGATTGACATCGAAAATTCGCTGCACGCCCGCGGCCTTGATCGGGTGCGGATCAAAACGCAGTTATCACCCGCGTGGACGACAGCATGGATTACGCAAGACGCCCGTGAGAAACTTAAAAGCTACGGCATCGCCCCGCCGGTTGAAGGGGCATGTGTCGGCGCGATGAAAGCTGCCGGACCTGTTGCGTGTCCGCGCTGCGGCTCGACCGATACATGCGAAGTCAGCCGTTTTGGCTCGACGCCGTGCAAGGCGAGTTGGCGCTGCAATTCCTGTCTGGAACCGTTTGACTATTTCAAGAGTTTTTGACCATGGCCCGATTTCATTCGCTTCGCATCGCCGACATCAAGCGCGACACCCGGGATTCGGTGATCCTTACCCTTGAGCCGGAAGAAACTGACAAGGGGGCGTTTGGATTCATTCAGGGCCAGTATCTGACATTCCGCCGCGAGTTCGACGGCGAGGAAATGCGGCGTTCATATTCGATCTGCGCCGGCGTAAATGACGGCGTGCTGCGCGTCGGGATCAAGAAGGTCGACGGCGGGTGGTTTTCGACCTTCGCCAATGATGAGTTGAAAGTCGGCGACGTGCTGGAAGCCATGACGCCGATGGGCAAATTTCATGCGCCGCTGGATGCAAGCGCCGCGCGGTCATATCTCGGTTTCGCGGGCGGGTCCGGCATCACGCCGATGATCAGCCTGATAAAAACCATCCTCGAAGGCGAACCCCTGTCCGATTTCACGCTTGTCTACGGCAACAGATCGACGAGTGCGGTGATGTTTCGCGAAGAACTGGAAGACCTGAAAAACATATATCTTGGCCGGCTCGGCATCGTTCACGTGCTGGAGAACGATCACGCGGATGTCGAGCTTTTCTCCGGTCGCCTCGACCGCGAAAAGTGCGACGCCCTGTTCGACAAATGGATAGATGTAACCCGCGCCGACCTTGCATTTATCTGCGGGCCTGAACCGATGATGAAGGCTGTCGCTGCATCGCTCGAAGCCCATGGCATGGACAAGAGCGCCATCAAGTTTGAGCTGTTCGCAACGGCGCTTCCCAAACGCGCACGGGCGAAAACCGGCTCGAACGGCGCCGCAGCGGGCGTGCGAGCGGCGGCGACCATCATCATTGACGGTATCGCGCGCGAGATTGAAGTCGCGCCCGATCAGTCCGTGCTGGAAGCCGCCTTGGAAGCGAAAATCGACGCGCCTTACTCTTGTCAGGGCGGCGTTTGTTCCACCTGCCGCGCCAGGCTGGTGGAGGGAGAGGTCGATATGGACGTGAATTACGCGCTTGAGGACTATGAGGTTGAGCGCGGGTATATTCTGACCTGTCAGAGCCACCCGCGCACCAAGCGCGTGGTGGTGGATTACGACCAGTAGACCTCGATCCCTGCGCCGTCGCCGCCGTCATACCCGTGCCGCTAAACCGAGAAATCGAGCTGGCGTTCAAATGCGTCGGCTTTTGGCGTCAGCGTGAAATTGGCGGCGACGGAAAGGCGCACCGCATTGGAAAAATGCGGCGTGACTTCGTGCCACAAAAACGCGGGAAACATGATCAAAAGCCCGGGCCTTGGATAGACGCGGGCAAACTGTTGCCAGCCGCCGTTCAACGAGGCGTTGAAGCGCGGATCGTGCAGGATGAGGACGCCTTCCTCTGCGCGCCAATAATCGCTGATTTCCGCATCGGTTTCGACAAGCGGCCTGTCGTTAAACGGTGGCGTCTGCACATAATAGACAGCGGCGATGTGGGCGACATGGTTATGTGACGGAACGTAATGCCGGGCCGGCGCGAAGTTCGGAAACATCTGCATCGCCAGATCGAAATCGCCCTTCCAGCCGGTTCGGCGGCAGTATTCTTCCAGTGCGTTAGTGAATTTGGCCTGAAGGCATGCAAACGCCTCAGTCTCCCCGACAAGGTCCATCAGGTTGAGGCTGTCCGACCGCTCCGCCTGGTCGGCGCGGACGTAGCGCGGATGCGTGAGAAAATGGCTGGCGAGGGCTTCGTCAAGCGAGCGGTCGTCATACTGGAACGTCAGGACGGTTGTCGGGAATAGGTTATACTGAACGCAGTCTGCCGGCGCGCCACTCATGAGATCGGACCTTTAATTGCGGCGACGCATATACCATCTCGACGAAACGCGAGAAAGAGATCATGTTCGCGCCGTTCTAAAAGGGGTATTGCCGATGTTGAAGTTCGTTCGGGTTGTCGCCGGAGCGGATCCAGAGTTTGACGCGCATTTGGCCGGCGTGCTTGAGGTTTATCACAAGGCGTTCGAATTCTACCCGGCCTACGCGGAAAAAATCGCTGCGATGGCGCACGGAAATTACCCGCCCGGCGCCGAGGCGATTATCCTTGCTGCGTTCAAAAAAGAAGAGATTCTCGGGTTTACGCTTTCCTATTATTTTGCCGACCTCAAAGCCGGCTATCTCGATTATATCGCCTCTGATCCGGGGCGGGCGTCCCGCGGCATCGGCGGCGCGATTTATGAGACGATGCGGGACGATTTGAAAAAGCGCGGCGCACGCCGGCTGTTCTTTGAATCGCTGCCCGATGAACCCGGCCCGCATGTAAATGAAACGCTCATCCCGATTAACAAAAAGCGCCTTGCCTTCTACGAGCGGCTGGGCGCGCGCCCGGTATTGGGCACCGCTTTCGAGAAAACCGTAACGTCATACAATCTCGGCGACCCCGGCTTCCTCATGCATGACGCCATGGCGAATCCATCGCCGCTCTCCCGGGCGAAGCTGAAGGCGGTTTTACAGCGCATTCTGGTCGCCAAGACCGGACTCGCGCCGGATAGCGAACTCATCAAATCTATCGTCGATAGCGCGAAGGACGACCCGGTCGTCATTCGGCCGCCGCGTTATGTAACGGCGTCGCGCACCGCGCCGCCAAAATTTACCCGTCCTGTCGATCTCGTGGTCACTGCGGATGAAGCGCCCTCGATCGAACATTCTCCGTTCCGTGGTTATTATGAGCGGCCCGCTCGCGTCAGCGCCATCAGACGAGCGCTCGAAGGTCTGCCGGTTCAAGAGCACAAGGCCGCCCAGTGGGGTATCGACCACATTGAAGCCGTGCATGACCGCCGCATGGTCGCGTTCTTGCGAGAATCCGAAAAAAATGTTGCGCCAAAACGCATCCTCTATCCCGAGATTTTTCCGGTCCGGTTTGCTGACCGTCTGCCGCGAAACTGGGATATGCGGGCCGGCTATTTCTGCATGGATACGTCAACGCCGATCACCAATCTCGTCTATCGGGCGGCGCGCCGCGCCGTCGATGCGGCGCTGACCGGGGCGAAGCTGGTCGCCGAGGAAAAAACCTCGCTGTCCTATGTTGTCGTACGCCCCCCCGGTCACCATGCGGAACACAAAGTGTTCGGCGGCTTTTGTTACTTCAACAACGCTGCAATCGCTGCGAATTTCCTCGCCGGACGCGGCAAGGTGGCGATGCTTGATATCGACCACCACCATGGAAACGGCGCGCAGGATATTTTTTACGAACGCGCTGACGTTTTAACCGCTTCTATCCACGGCCATCCGATCAGTTGTTATCCTTTCTATGCCGGTTTCGCCGACGAGACCGGCGCCGGCGCGGGGAAAGGGTTTAACCACAACTTTCCGCTGCACCCAGGTGTTGACGACGCGGGCTATTTGACGGTCCTCAAATCGGCGCTGAAACAGGTTCGCGCTTTCAAACCGCGTTACCTCGTCATCTGCCTAGGGCTCGATATCATGAAGGGCGACCCGACGGGCGACATGTTCATCACTGTTGACGGCATGAGAGTGATCGGCGCCGAGATCGGCGCCCTTGGCATGCCGACGCTTGTCATTCAGGAAGGCGGGTACAATCTATCCAACCTGCGCCGCGGCGTGCGCGCGTTCATCTCCGGCCTTGCCGCCGCACATGAGCGGCGAGTGGACAGGCCAGCATAGCGCAATACGCATTTTCAGAGTTTCGTCTTCAATTCATACCCTGGCCGATAATAAAGACGCAGCGCGGTGATGAACTCGCCGTCGCGCCATGTCGCGCGGTCAATCGTAAAAAGCGCGCTTCCAACCGGAACGCCAAGCGCGTTCGCCTCCGTCTTGCGGGCGACATTGGCGCAGAAGGCCACATCGCCGCTGGAATAGGGCACTTGCCGCAGCAGCCATTCATTCGCACTGATAGCGTCGAGCGGGGCGGTGACAATGCCCGGCGCCGCCGCCATATTGACCCAGCGATCTTCAAACGCGAGCGGCTGATTGTCCGCAAGATGCACCGTTTGCAGGTGGAATGCGTCGTCTCCA
This sequence comes from Parvularculaceae bacterium, assembly GCA_041398145.1. GTDB lineage: Bacteria > Pseudomonadota > Alphaproteobacteria > Caulobacterales > Parvularculaceae > Amphiplicatus. The sequence continues at coordinate 764,948 of JAWKVF010000001.1, forward strand.
GATGAAAGCCGCAGGCGCGTGGCGACCGGCTGCGGCGGCTTTGTGGTCTCGCGCAGCAGAACGTGATGGCCGTACTGCGCGCCTGTCGCTTCGACTTCATGGCGCACAAGCGGAATTTGAAATCTCGCCTGTCGCGTCGGCACATCCTTGACCCGTGTGCCCGCACGCCGTTTGCGTTCGATCAACCCATCGTCAGCGAGCGATTGCAGTGCACGGTTTACCGTCGTTCGCGAGCAGCCATATTCCTGCGCCAGATCGGCTTCACCCGGCATGACTGTATCGGGCGGCCATTCGCCCGAGGTAATGCGAATACGGATCGACTCTTTCAAGCCCTGATGAGTTCGTTCGTTCACAGCGCCGCCCTTAATCGCGCCATCACGGCGTTGAACCGTGCGGCGATTGGCTCGCGATTGATATGCGCGCCGCCGCGAACGACATGACGCCCCGCAGACCAGACATCGGTGACAAGGCGGTCGTCGCCGGCGAAGATCCACGTATCGAGCAGGGGGTCGCCGGTAAGCCCGCTAAGCAGCGGCGCGTCCGCGTCGATTGCAACGATATCGGCAAGGGCGCCGGCTTCGATGCGGCCGCTGTTGCGGCCCAGCGCCTGCGCGCCGCCGCGCGCAATACGCTCATACATATACCGCCCGCATGAATGTTCCGCGTCGGCGAGAACGACGCGGCGTTTGTCGCGCAAACGCTGCGAATATTCGAGCGTGCGCAATTCCTCCGACAGGGAAATGCGAATATCGGAATCTGACCCGATGGCGAGCCGTCCGCCATGCGCCAGATAAAGGTCGGCTTTCAAAATGCCGTCGCCAAGATTCGATTCCGTGATCGGGCATGCGCCGATAACGCACCCTGAATGGGCGACGTGTGTTGTTTCCTCGTCGGTCATTTGCGTTGCGTGAATAAGACACCAGCGGTCGTCTATGCCCGCATTGGAGAGCAGCCATTCCACGGGGCGCGCGTTTAACACGGCGAGGGCTTCTTCCACTTCGCCTTCCTGTTCGGCGGCGTGAATATGGATGGGCCCGGCGCCGGTGATTTTTTCGCACAGCGCCAGACCTTCGCGGTCGACGGCGCGCAGCGAGTGCGGCGCGACGCCAAGAACGAAATCCGCCGGCGCCGATTTCATCAGGTCGCGACAGGCGTCATGCAGTCTGGCGAAACTGGCGAGGTCGTTCCCGAAGCGCTGTTGACCGCCGGCGAGGGGGCGGCCGTCCATGCCGCCGCGCATGTAAAGAACCGGAAGGTGGGTGTAACCGATGCCTGTCTGAGTCGCGGCGGCGATGCAGTGGGCGCTAAGCTCGCCGATTGATTCGTAATGGCCGCCGCCAACCTGATGATGAAGGTAATGAAACTCGCCGATCGCGGCGTAGCCGACCTCCAGCATCTCCATCTGAACGAGCGCGGCGATGGCCTCGATATCGTCCGGCGTTAATTGTTCGAGGAACCGGTACATCAACGTCCGCCACGTCCAGAAATCGTCGCGGGGGTTCTCGCCGCGCGATTCGGTCAGTCCCGCCATCGCGCGCTGAAAGCCGTGGCTGTGGACGTTGCCGGGCGCGGGCAACAGCGCGCCAACGGTGATTTTCTCCCACTGCGCCGGCAGTTCGCCGGCCGGGCGGACCGCGGCGATTTTTCCGTCAGCGCCGATTTCAACGGCCATGTCCGGTCGCCAACCGGCGGGGGTCAGCATCTGGCTGGCGGAAATGATCTGGTGGGTCACTGCTTGCGCCTCAAATTAATATGTGCATACATATTAACAATAAACCTACACATATCAAGCGGCCAGCGTCACATGGGCTGCGCGGCGACGGAGTTCCAATATGACTGAAAAAGGTGTGGACGCGATTGTCCTGACGCCCGGCGAGGCGAGCCTTTCGTTGCTTCAACGCCTGTATCGCGAGGGCGGCGCTTTTTCGCTGGATCGCCGCGTGCGCGACCACGTCGAACGGTCGGCGACGCGCATTGCCGAGGCGGCGGCGGGCGCGGCGCCGGTCTACGGGGTCAACACCGGATTCGGAAAACTCGCGTCGGTGAAAATCGATTCGCGCGACGTCGCCCAGCTTCAGCGGAACCTGATCCTGTCGCACAGCGCCGGCGTCGGCGCGCCGCTCGCGCCGGCGATTGTTCGCCTCGTCATGGCGCTCAAACTGTTGTCGCTTGGGCGCGGCGCGTCCGGCGTGCGCTGGGCGGTGATCGAGCAGATCGAAAAGTTCAGCGCGGCGGGCATCGTGCCGGTTATCCCCGCTCAGGGGTCTGTCGGTGCATCGGGCGACCTCGCCCCGCTTGCGCACATGACAGCGGCGTTGATCGGCGAGGGCGAAGTCTTTCTCGGCGGTGTGCGCAGGCCGACGCGGAACGCATTATCCGAATGCGGACTGACGCCGCTGACATTGTCGGCGAAGGAAGGTCTCGCGATGATCAACGGAACGCAGGTGTCGACGGCGCTGGCGCTTGCTGGCCTGTTCGACGGCTGGCGAAATGTTGTGGCGTCGCTGACGACCAGCGCGCTTTCGGTCGATGCAGCCATGGGCACGGCGGCGCCGTTTCATCCCGATATTCATGCGCTTCGCGGCCATCGCGGCCAGATGGAGGCGGCGCAACGCCTGCGCGAACTGCTGGCCGGATCGCAGATCAATTCCAGCCACGCAGAAGGTGATGAGAGGGTGCAGGACCCTTACTGTTTGCGGTGCCAGCCGCAGGTTGCCGGCGCGTGCTTGGATTTGCTGCGGCAGGCGGCGGCGACTCTGCGCATCGAGGCGAACGCCGCGACGGACAACCCGCTTGTGCTGAGCGACGGCGACATCGTTTCCGGCGGCAACTTCCATGCGGAGCCGGTTGCCTTCGCCGCCGACCAGATCGCCATTGCGCTGGCCGAGGCTGGCGCCATCTCGCAGCGGCGGATTGCCCTGCTGGTCGACCCGGCGCTCAGCTATGGCTTGCCGGCGTTCCTGACGCCGCGTCCGGGTTTGAATTCCGGGCTGATGATCGCGGAGGTAACGTCCGCCGCGTTGATGAGCGAGAACAAGGCGCTGGCAAATCCGCGCTCGGTCGATTCAACGCCAACCTCCGCCAATCAGGAAGACCATGTTTCAATGGCCTGCCATGCGGCGCGGCGCCTGATCGAGATGAACGAAAACCTCGCGGGGATCGTCGCCATCGAAGCCATGGCCGGCGCGCAGGGCATCGAACTGCGCGCGCCGCTCGTAACCAGCAAAGCGCTGGGGCGCGTGATGGAGCGCATCCGCGATGTGTGCCCGTCACTCGGCGATGACCGCATCGTTTCAACCGACATTGATGCGCTGAAATCATTGCTGCGCGATGGCGACGCTTTCACCGACGGCGAGGGGCTGGCGCCGCTGTCGCTGGATGCGCGCTGATGCAGCCCGTCACCGTTATCCGCGGCGAAAGCCCGCTCATTCTTGGCCAGCCGCATGCGGGGCTGTTCGTCCCGCCAGAGATTCACGAGCGTCTCAACGACATCGGGCGAGAACTGGCCGACGCCGACTGGCATGTCGACCGGCTGTATGACGGCGTGGCGCCGTCTGCGACGGTGGTGCGCGCGAATTTTCATCGCTACGTCATTGACGCCAATCGCGATCCGTCGGGCTTAAGTCTTTACCCCGGCCAGAACACCACCGGTCTTGTTCCGTTTACGACGTTTGACGGCGAAAATATCTGGACCACAAAGCCGGATGCGGCGGAAATCGACGCGCGCCGCCGCCGGTTTCACGCCGCGTACCACCGGGCGCTGAGCGACGAGATCACGCGCGTCAAAGAGATTCACGGCGTGGCGGTCGTCTATGACTGCCACTCGATACGCTCGAAAATCGACTATCTTTTTGACGGTCGCTTGCCGGATTTCAATATCGGCGACAATAACGGATCGACCTGCGCGCCCGCGATCACGCAGACGACGGCGACAATCTGCGAAAAGGCGCGCGGCTATACATCCGTCGTCAACGGACGTTTTCGCGGCGGCTGGACCACACGCCATTACGGCCAGCCGCAATCAGGCGCGCACGCCATCCAGATGGAGCTGGCGCAAAGCACTTACCTCGCGGCGGAAAATGCGCCGTTTGAAATCGACAACGCCAAGGCCGACGAACTTCGCATCGTATTGAAAGAGGTTTTGGGCGCGATTGAAAATATCGCCCTTAGCGGCGCCATATCGGGAGAAAAAAGATGAACGACAGATTTGCCAACAAACGCGACGTAAAGGCGCCGACCGGGCCGGAGCTGAATTGTCTTAGCTGGGCCGCCGAAGCGCCGTTCCGGATGATCCAGAACAATCTCGACCGCGAGGTGGCGGAAAATCCTGATGAGCTTGTGGTTTATGGCGGTATTGGCCGCGCCGCGCGCACCTGGAAAGATTTTGATCTTATCACGTCGACGCTGAAAACGCTGAAGGAAGACGAAACTCTTCTGGTGCAATCGGGCAAGCCGGTTGGCGTGTTCAAGACCCATGCGGACGCGCCGCGGGTGCTGATCGCCAACTCAAACCTCGTGCCGCACTGGGCGAATTGGGACAAGTTTTCCGAACTCGATCGCGCCGGCCTGATGATGTACGGCCAGATGACAGCGGGCTCGTGGATTTATATCGGCACGCAAGGCATTGTTCAGGGTACGTATGAAACCTTTGTCGAGGCCGGGCGCCGCCATTACAAGGGCGACCTTAAAGGCAAGTGGATTTTAACCGGCGGCCTTGGCGGCATGGGCGGCGCACAGCCGCTGGCGGCGGTGATGGCGGGCGCTTGCTGCCTTGCGGTCGAATGCAATCCCGACAGCATCGATTTTCGCCTGCGCACGCGCTACGTAGACGAGCGCGCCGACACGCTGGACGAGGCACTGGCGATGATCGAGCGCTGGACGGCGGCGGGCGAGGCGAAATCCGTCGGCCTGCTCGGCAATGCCGGCGAAATTTTTCCGGAACTTGTTCGCCGCGGCGTGCGGCCCGACATCGTCACCGACCAGACGTCGGCGCACGATCCGGTGAACGGGTATCTGCCCATCGGGTGGACGATGGCGCAATGGCGCGACAAGCGCGAAAGCGACCCCAAGGCGGTCGAAAAAGCAGCGCGCGCCTCGATGAAGGTGCAGGTCGCCGCGATGCTTGAGTTCTGGAACGCCGGCACGCCGACGCTCGATTACGGCAACAATATTCGCCAGATGGCGTTCGAGGAGGGGTTGGAAAACGCGTTCGACTTTCCGGGGTTCGTGCCGGCTTATATCCGCCCGCAGTTTTGTCGCGGCATCGGCCCGTTCCGCTGGGCGGCGCTGTCGGGTGATCCGGAAGATATTTACCGCACCGACGCAAAGGTCAAAGAACTGCTGCCAAACAACACGCACCTGCACAACTGGCTCGACATGGCGCGCGCGCGCATCGCGTTTCAGGGCCTGCCCGCGCGCATCTGCTGGGTCGGACTGGGCGACCGGCATCGTCTTGGCCTTGCGTTCAACGAAATGGTGGCGAAGGGCGAGTTGAAAGCGCCCGTGGTCATTGGCCGCGATCATCTCGATTCCGGCTCCGTCGCCAGCCCCAACCGCGAGACCGAGGCGATGAAGGACGGTTCGGACGCGGTTTCCGACTGGCCGTTGCTCAACGCGCTGCTCAACACCGCGTCCGGCGCGACCTGGGTGTCGCTTCACCATGGAGGCGGCGTCGGCATGGGCTTTTCCCAGCACGCCGGCATGGTGATTGTCGCTGACGGCACCGAGGACGCGGCGCGCCGGCTGGAGCGTGTGTTGTGGAACGACCCGGCGACCGGCGTCATGCGCCATGCCGACGCCGGATATGACGACGCTATCGAGTGTGCGAAGGAAAAAGGACTGCACTTGCCGGGCATTCTCCAGCGCGATTAGGGAAAACCGCAGAACAGGCTCAGGCCAAAAATCGCATTAACCATTTAGATAGTTGATTTTAAAGGGAAACAAAAATTCATCCCCCTCCCTTGCGCATGCCCTATCATGCTTGGGTGAGTTTGAACGTTTTTGGCTGCGTCGCGGCCGGCGAGGGCGCTTCGCGCCGCATTGCCCGCCATTGTGAAGCAGGCGACAATTGAAAAGGCTTTGGAGACGAAGATGAATTTTCGCAATGTGATGTTGACCGGCGCTGCGGCGCTGGGGTTAAGCGCGTGCGGCGGCGAGCCGGCGGCGACGGTGGAAAAAGCGGCGGGGCAGATTGAGCATATCGGCGACGCCGCCCTTGGCCGGGCGCTTTTCGTGCAAAAGGGGTGCGTGATCTGCCATTCGGTGAACGGGACGGGAGGCAAGGCGGCGCCGGCGCTCGACGCGGCCGATCCGCTGGTCAGGACCGACCCGCTGGAGTTCTCGGCGAGGATGTGGCGCGGCGCGCCGGCCATGGTCGAATTTCAGTCGGCCGAGCTTGGATATGTCATCGACCTCAGCGCGGACGACATCGCCAATATCGCGGCGTTCGCGTCCAGTCGTGAGGAACAGGAAAAATTCGACAGCTCGCAGATTCCGGGCCCGATGGCCGATTCGCTGCTCGACGAGCGTTTCTGGGAATACGAAGACTGGAGCGATTTCTTCAAATCCGGCCAGGAAGAATTCGACGACGGCGAGCCGGTCGAGACCGACCAATAGCCGCCGGCTTTTGTCATTCCGCCGGAAATGGCGCAATAGCCGCGGGATTCCGCCGGAATTGCATTGCCTTTGGCTGGCGATATTTCTAGGTTCCGGCCGAAATCCCGGCGGTCTCATCCGCCTTTCGGCCGCAGGCTTCATTGAAAGGACGCAACGCGCGTGGCGACTTCTGAATTTCTGCTCGATTATCTGCCGCTTCTGGTATTTTTCGGAATCGCGGTGGTGTTGGCGCTCGCCTTTACGTTTCTGCCGATGGTGATCGCGCCCAAAGACCCCGACCCCGAAAAGGTGTCGACCTATGAATGCGGATTCAACGCATTTGACGACGCCCGTATGAAATTCGACGTGCAGTTTTACATCGTGGCGATCTTGTTCATCATCGTCGATCTTGATGTCGCGTTCCTGTTTCCGTGGGCGATCACGCTGTTCAATCCGACCCTTGGCGCTGACCGCGCATTTCAGCTTTTCGCGTTCTGGTCGATGTTCGTCTTCTTGTTGGTGTTCGCCATCGGCTTTCTTTACGAGTGGAAAAAAGGAGCGCTGGAATGGCGCTAGACGACCAGGTTCCCGGCCAAAATCAGGGCCAGTTCGAGGGACGTCCGTTGCCGGTGTACAACCCGACGGCGAAAGACCCGTTCTTCAACGAATTGTCCGATCAACTGGCGGATCGCGGTTTCTTCACCGCGCCCGCCGACGCGCTCATCAACTGGGCGCGCACTGGCTCGCTGATGTGGATGACATTCGGTCTCGCGTGCTGTGCGGTCGAAATGATGCAGGCGTCGATGCCGCGCTATGACCTTGAGCGTTTCGGCTTTGCGCCGCGCGCGACGCCGCGCCAGTCCGATGTGATGATCGTCGCCGGCACGCTGACCAACAAGATGGCGCCGGCGTTGCGCAAGGTGTTCGACCAGATGCCGAACCCGCGCTACGTGATTTCGATGGGTTCGTGCGCCAATGGCGGCGGGTATTACCACTATTCATATTCTGTCGTGCGCGGGTGTGACCGCATTGTGCCGGTCGATATCTATGTGCCCGGCTGTCCGCCGACGGCTGAGGCGCTGGTCTATGGCGTCCTCCAATTGCAGAAGAAAATCCGCCGTGAAGGCTCGATTGTTCGGTAAAGGCTGATGAGCGAAGACCTTAATGAACTTGGCGAACACATCGCCGCCTCGATAGACAACGACATTCGCGGCTGGAAAGTCGCCTATGGCGAATTGACGATTGACGCCCATGCCGGGCGTATCGTGCCGGTGCTGAAATTCCTTCGCGATGACGCCATGTGCAAATTCGTGACGCTGATCGACCTTTGCGGCGTCGATTATCCGCAGCGCGCGCAGCGATATGACGTCGTCTACCACCTTTTGTCGCTGCACAATAACCAGCGAATTCGCATCAAGGTCGAAGTCGGCGAGGATGAGCCGCTGTCGACCATCCGCGCGGTGCATCCATGCGCTGACTGGTTCGAGCGTGAAGCCTTCGACATGTATGGCATCGTCTTTACCGGTCATCCGGATCTGCGCCGGTTGTTGACGGATTACGGGTTCGAAGGCCATCCGCTGCGCAAGGATTTCCCGCTTACCGGGCATGTCGAGGTTCGCTATGACGACGAGCAAAAGCGCGTGGTTTATGAGCCGGTGCAACTGGTGCAGGAATTCCGCAATTTTGATTATCTGAGCCCCTGGGAAGGCGCGCAATACGTGCTGCCGGGCGATGAAAAAGCCAAGGACGCCTGACCATGGCAGACGGAACCAAAGTGCTTGAGGTTGAAAACTCAACATCGGAAGCCTCTTCCGAGCGCAATTTCACCATCAATTTCGGGCCGCAGCATCCGGCCGCGCACGGCGTGTTGCGCCTTGTGATTGAACTCGACGGCGAGGTGGTTGAGCGCATTGATCCGCATGTCGGGCTGCTTCATCGCGGCACCGAGAAGTTGATCGAATACAAGACCTATATGCAGGCGGTGCCGTATTTCGACCGTCTCGATTACGTCGCCCCGATGAATCAGGAGCATGCGTTCTGCCTTGCCGCCGAACGCCTGCTTGGGATCGAAGCGCCGCGCCGCGCGCAGCACATTCGCGTCCTGTATTCCGAAATTGGCCGCATATTGTCGCACCTTCTCAACGTCACGACGCAGGCGATGGATGTCGGCGCCCTGACGCCGCCGCTATGGGGCTTTGAAGAGCGCGAAAAGCTGATGGTGTTTTATGAGCGCGCCAGCGGCAGCCGCATGCACGCGGCGTATTTTCGCGTTGGCGGCGTACATCAGGATCTGCCCGACGCGCTGCTTGCCGATATCGACGCCTGGTGCGAACAGTTTCCCGAAAAGCTTGATGATATCGAAACGCTGGTCACCGAAAACCGCATCTTCAAACAGCGCAATGTCGATATCGGCGTTGTCAGCCTTGAGGATGCGTTCGCCTGGGGCTTTACCGGGGTGATGGTGCGCGGCTCAGGCGCCGCGTGGGATCTGCGCAAGGCGCAGCCTTATGAAACTTACGCCGAATATGATTTTGACGTGCCGGTCGGCAAGAACGGCGATTGCTGGGACCGTTACCTCATCCGCGTTGAAGAGATGCGCCAGTCGGTTCTGATCATGAAACAGGCGGTCGCGAAAATTCGTGAAGAGGGACCCGGCCCCGTCATGACGACGGACGGCAAAGTCGCGCCGCCTCGGCGCGGCGAGATGAAAAAGTCGATGGAGGCGCTGATCCATCACTTTAAGCTGTATACGGAAGGTTTTCACGTTCCCGAGGGAGAGGTGTACGCCGCTGTTGAGGCGCCGAAGGGCGAGTTTGGCGTTTATCTCGTCTCCGACGGGTCGAACAAACCCTATCGCTGCAAGATTCGCGCACCCGGTTACCCGCATTTGCAGTCGATGGACTGGCTGTGCCGGGGACATATGCTCTCAGACGTATCCGCGATCCTCGGCTCGCTTGATATCGTGTTTGGCGAGATCGACCGTTAACGTGTGACGCAAAAAAGTGGAAACCGGTTTTTTGCAAAATCACACGACAACCAAGAATTTACCCCAAAATGAAACGTCTGCAGAATTTTATTTTGGGGTAAAGGCGCGTCGGCGCGTGTTCAAGGTTCGATGACACAGGTTGAATTGAGCATGAATTTTACGGTGGAGGCGATGGTCGCCGCCGCCGTAATGGTCATTTTTTTTATTCAATCGTTGTTCACGCTTAAAGAACGCCATCGTGATGTCGAGGCGTGGCATGTGCATGTCGGCGCAGCAATCTACGGCCTGATATTTGGCGGCGTGATCGGCTTCGTCATTGTGCCGATGCGCGCATTGCTGATGGACGGCTCTTTGCCGCCGCAAGTCGCCGCCTACTCAGGGTTCGGGGTGCTTGGCGTCATGCTGGCCCTGCGCACTGGTTTTATCGCGCGCCTGCCATTTGTCGGGCCGCAGGTCAGATCGTATCGCCGCGCCTCGTTGCGCCGTGTGATCGAACGATCAAACAAACAACTGAATCAGCTCACTTCAAAGTCGGCGTCGATTAACCAAGAGTAAATTGATCGCGTCAAACGCCGGTTAACCGAACCTGACTAATCTGCGGTCGAATGGATACGCAAAGGCTGGTCATGTCTCATTCCGCACCCTCCCTGAAGCGCCCGCTGCTGCGCGTTCTGGATCCGCTGCTGGCGGGTATGACGGCGATCATCTCGCCTTTGGTGTGGGCGGTCTGCCGCGCAGGGAAGAATACGCCACTGTCGCGGGCGGTGCTCGACCGGGCTGGGCTGGCGGTGGTTCGACGCCACTATTATGAGCCTGTCGTCAACGCCGCCGACATCCGTAAACCGTTGGAGCTTGAACGGCCATTGCCCGGCGTCGACCTGAATGAAGCTGCGCAGCTCGATCTGGTGAAAAAGTTCCGCTTCGCCGATGAGCTAAAGGCGATCCCGACAGCCAAGCCGGCGGTGGACGAGTTCGGTTATGAGAACACGACCTATGCCGAGGGCGATGCTGAGATGCTTTTTAATATGATCCGCACCTTCAAGCCGAAGCGGATTATCGAGGTGGGGTCGGGTCAATCGACGCTGATGGCCTTGCTGGCGATTGAGGCTAACCGCCGCGAGGACGCGGGATACCAATGCAGGCTGACCTGCATTGAACCATTCGAGCAGCCCTGGCTGGAAGCACTTGGCGTAGAAGTCGTCCGCCAGCGCATTGAAGACTGTCCGGACGAAATCGTTACTTCACTGGAAGACGGCGATTTCTTTTTTATCGATTCATCCCACGTCATTCGCCCGCAGGGCGACGTCCTGCATTTATACCTCCATTTGCTGCCGCAGGTCGCGAACGGCGTATTCGTCCACGTTCATGATGTTTTCGTGCCCCGCGACTATCCGAAAAAATGGGTGGTCGATGATCGCCGCCTGTGGAACGAGCAATACCTGCTGGAGGCGTTTTTAAGCTTCAATTCCGCGTTCGAGGTCGTGCTCGCCGTCAATTGGCTGACCAATGCTCATGGCGAAAAGCTCGGCGAGGCGTGCCCCATGCTGGCCAGAAAGCCCGGAAAACAGCCCGGCGCTTTCTGGATACGCCGGCGCGCAGCATGACGCATCCGCCTTAAACGGGCGTATTTCGAGGCTATCAGCGCACGCCTGGCCCGATATCCCTATTCGGCGCTTGACCAACGCGCCCGAATGCACGACGAAAGCGCCCAATTATTCGCGGTTTCGGAGAGCAGGTCATGGCGGCGAGACGGCCAGCAAAAAACCAGCCTTCTTCATTCGCCTGGAGCGTTGAGAATTCGCTCTGGTGCGATGAACAGTTGAAGAAATACCCCGAGGGGCGGCAAGCCTCGTGCGCGATCCCGTTCCTGTGGCGCGGGCAGAAACAGGAGGGGTGGGTTTCCATCCCGATGATGGAAGTGATCGCGCTGCAGCTTTCGATGCCTTATATTCGGGTGTATGAAGTTGCGACTTTCTATTCGATGTTCAATCTGGCGCCGGTTGGCGAGTATTTCGTCCAGGTTTGCGGCACGACGCCGTGCATGCTGCGTGGGTCGCGCGATCTCAACGCAGTCTGTGATCGCGTGATCGGCGAACAGAACCATGTCAGCGATGACGGTAAGTTTTCTTGGCTGGAAGTTGAGTGCCTTGGCGCGTGCGTGAATGCGCCGATGGTGCAGATCTCCACCAAGCAAGGCGATCATTATTACGAAGATCTGACGCCTGAAATTTTAGAAGATCTGCTAGCGAAACTGCGCCGAGGCGAAGAAGTGAAAATCGGCACGCAGCATCCGGGGCGGCATACTTCCGATCCTGAGGGCGAAAATACGACGCTTCTCGATCCAACCCTGTTCGATGGAAGTAAGGCAGCGCCGATCGCAGAGTTACCGAACTCGCGGCCAGCTGACGCCAGCTAAGCTGTAATTGCAAACCAAAGACCCCAAGAGCGCAAACGCGAAACCGACGGACAATCCATGGCTCTTCTTGAAGACAAAGACAGGATTTTCACAAACCTCTACGGCTTACATGATCCGGGGCTGGACGCCGCAAAACGTCGTGGTGCGTGGAACGGAACCAATGATATTCTATCGATGGGGCCGGACTGGATTATTCAGCAGGTAAAGGATTCCGGTCTTCGCGGCCGTGGCGGCGCAGGGTTTCCGACAGGTCTAAAATGGTCGTTCATGCCGAAGGAAGTGAAAGACCGGCCGCATTATCTGGTCGTGAATGCAGACGAATCTGAACCCGGGACGTGTAAAGACCGCGAGATCATGCGGCATGATCCGCATCTGCTTGTCGAAGGGTGCCTGGTCGCATCGTTCGCGATGAAAGCGCAGGCGTGTTATATTTATATTCGCGGCGAATACGTCGATGAGCGGATCGCCTTGCAAAAGGCTGTCGATGAAGCCTACGCGGCCGGTCTGATTGGCAAGAACGCCTGCGGGTCGGGTTGGGACTTTGACCTTTACGTTCATCACGGCGCAGGCGCGTATATCTGCGGTGAAGAAACTGCGTTGCTCGAAAGCCTTGAGGGCAAGAAGGGCCAGCCGCGCCTCAAGCCGCCGTTCCCCGCCGGGGCTGGATTGTACGGCTGTCCGACGACGGTGAACAATGTCGAGTCCATCGCCGTAGCGCCGACGATCATTCGCCGTGGCGCGGGCTGGTTCAGATCGTTCGGCCGCGAGAACAATGCGGGCACCAAAGTTTTCTGTATCTCTGGCCATGTAAATCGTCCTTGCAATGTTGAAGAGGCGATGTCCACGCCATTGCGGACTTTGCTGGAACGCCATTGCGGCGGCGTTCGCGGCGGCTGGGAAAACCTCAAGGCGGTCATTCCTGGCGGATCTTCCGTGCCGGTATTGCCGAAAGAAATTTGCGATGACGTGCTGATGGATTTCGATGCGTTACGCGAGGTACGCTCGGGGCTCGGCACTGCTGCGGTGATCGTGATGGACAAATCGACCGATATCGTGCGCGCCATCGCTCGGATCTCGTATTTTTACAAGCATGAAAGCTGCGGTCAGTGCACGCCGTGCCGTGAGGGCACCGGGTGGATGTGGCGTGTGCTTGAACGGATGGCGGTTGGTGATGCGACCACTGCAGAGATCGACAAACTGCTTGATGTCGCTGGCCAGGTGGAGGGCCACACCATTTGCGCGCTCGGCGATGCGGCTGCGTGGCCGGTTCAAGGGTTAATCCGGCATTTCCGCGACGAGATTGAAGACCGGATCAATATCTACCGCCGAGACAGGCCGCATGTGGCGTTTGCGGCGGCTGAATAGCGGTCGCTAGGTCCTCAGGAATGGACCTTTAGAAGCAGATACTGCTGTGTTTTTGCCGTTTGTCGGGCGCAACGGCACACTTAGAACTCGCGAAAAAGCCCTGTTTTGGGGCGGAAATTGTGCTCTCGATGCAAGTAATGCCGATTTTTAAGGCATTTCTGGGCTACATGGCGACAATTTTTGTTTGCGTTTTCGCGAATCTGATGAATGTGTCGCCACCTTAGTTTCACCAGCATCAAAAAGGAAAAAACGATGCCCCCGGCAAAAAAAGCAGCAAAAAAAGCGCCTGCCAAAAAAGCCCCCGCCAAGAAGGCGCCGGCTAAAAAAACCGCCAAGAAAACGACCGCTAAGAAAGCGGCTCCCGCTGTCGTGACTCTTAAGCATCTCGCGGCGGATCTCGCGGCGGCGCACGACATGCCAAAAAAGCAAATGGAAGAGATCCTTGGTGATTTTATCGGCTTGATCGGCAAGAACCTCAAGAAGGGCACCAAGATGCGCATTGTCGGTCTCGGCATCCTTCAGGTACGCCATCGTCCGGCGCGCATGGGCCGCAATCCGGCCACCGGCGAGGCTATCAAGATTAAGGCGTCGAAAAAGATCGCTTTCCGTCCGGCTAAAGACCTTAAAGAGTCGGTTTAACCCGCCACGACGAACACTCTTTTGCGTCGCCATTGTCGCTGACGGCCCGATTTCAGGTCGTATGCTGCAGGGCGGCGCAATTTTATTAGTAGAGCTTGCGGACGTCATGAACGAGGTAACCATTCGGCAGGCCGGCAAAGCCGACGTTGGCCTTCTGTCCGCGGTTGGAAAAAATACATTTATCGAGACCTTCGGCCATCTTTATGATGCGGGGGATCTTGAAAAGTTCCTCGTCAAGAATCATTCCCAAGCCGCTTATACTGCTCTGTTGGATGATGATCGGGTCTTGATCTGGATCGCTGAAAGCCAGCAGAGCGATTGCATTGGATATTGTGTCGCCGGACCATGTGGCTTACCCGTGCCTGATATGCCCGCGTCATCTGGCGAGCTATCAAGGCTTTATCTCGCAAAGAAATTCCAAAAAGCCGGTGTTGGAAGTGCGTTGCTGGAGCTCGCGCTTCAATTTCTCAAGCTCAATTTCGAGCATATCTACCTGAGCGTGTATGCGGAAAATTACAAGGCCCAGGCGCTGTATCACCGGCATGGCTTCGAGAAGATTCATGATTATTTTTATATGGTCGGAGATCACGCAGATCCCGAATGGATCATGGAATTGAAACAGTAATCGGCACTTTCGTTGCAGTGCAAAACAATTGCGCCGCGACATCAAGGAATTTTTTGCTATACTGAAGTTGCAATCGTCGGAGGGCCCAATGCGCTATTTGGTCGAACTGGCGGTATTCGTGGTGGTGCTCGTACTCGGGATGGCGGTATTCAAGAACGCATTTTATGCGGTGGTCGCCGCTGCAATTGTTACTGGGCCTATTGAGGCGCTTTGGTCGGAACCTAAACGTCCACAATAAGTTTGGCGTTCTTAAAGGTCGTCCGAAATGGTTTGCGCCGGGCGAAATTTTCGGCGCAGCTCCAGGAATTTTTTTTCGTAGAAGTAGTAGCTTGCCGCGGATGCCGCGATTGTAATGGCGCATCCGAGGAAAAACTTCATAACTGACGCATCAATGCCTATTTTCTGCAACACAACAGAGGCAGCGTGCAGGCCGAACATGTGGTAGAGGTACATGCCATAGCTAATGGCCCCGACAAACGCGACCGGCTTCCACTCAAGCGCATTCGTAAGGGCGCTTGTTGGCGTAAGGATAATCGAGCCGATGAAAAGTGTGGCGGACAAGTGCAAAGACAACCGCATAGCGCCAGAAACGTCAGATGCTGGTATATTCAGCAACGCAATCAAAATCATGGCGTAAAAAATGCTGGCGTGGCGAAACCCCACAATCCGACGAACGAGGAAGTGAGTTGACTGGCTGTCCAGCGCGTGTGCAAGCCCGACACCAAGCAGAATAGGTGTGAACGTTGTCTGAAGGATTTCGGGATGCTCGGCCGGGGGCCATCCGATCATTGACTGGATTGCGCCGTCTAGCAGCCCGAAATTGATCAGCTGATTGATTAACACGCCAACGACGATCGCCACGGCGCTGACAATTGGGGTGGCGAGGGCTTCAAACAATGGCCAGACGAGATAGAATTGCTCCTCGGTGGCCAGAGACCACGTTGGCCCGAGGTTGGGAAAATGCGGGTCAACCCAATTGGAAAAATAGAGGGCGTATGCTGGAAAACCCGCCCATAGCGATTCGGTTTCTTCGGAGCCAGGCTTCAGGATCGAATATGCGGCAAGTAAGGCAAACAAAACCAGATAATAGGCCGGGATCAGCCTCAGCGCCCGGCGCATCCAGAAATTTTTGAGGGAAATGCGTCCGTTCGCGGCTTTTTCTCGCAGAAGCAGTGTCGAAATCAAGAATCCGCTGAGCACGAAGAATAAATCAACACCAAAAAAACCGCGCGAAAATATTGGTAACGGCGTCGGCGGGGAGGAATGGTGCCAGATGACGGCAAGGATGGCCACGCAGCGGATCCCGTCAAGTCCCTGAAAGTGCCGCCGATTTAGGTATTGGGCGCGAAAGTCGCTCATTTTTTCCTGCTTTTTCGGTGCGCGACGCGCTTTCTTTCCGCTTTATCGGTGCATTACCGACGATGTCCAGAACCGAAGGAGACGGCGGGGGGTGGTTCTTGGCTCTCTTGGCTGGAATCCCCGGTAAAATGCGGCTAGACAGGCGACAAAATTGCGCCTGCGAACGGGCGGTGCGACCATGGGCTTGTAGATGACCGAATTACGTAAAATCAAAGTCAACGGACGTGAAGTCGACGTTGCGCCTAATCTTACTCTTCTTCAGGCCTGTGAAGCCGCCGGGGAAGAGATACCCAGGTTTTGTTATCATGAGCGGCTCTCCGTCGCCGGCAATTGCCGCATGTGCCTGATCGAAGTGAAGGGCGGACCGCCAAAGCCCGTTGCTTCCTGTGCGCAAAACGTTCGTGACTTGCGTCCCGGCCCCGAAGGCGCTCCGCCGGAATTGTTCACCAACAGCCCGATGGTGAAGAAGGCGCGCGAAGGCGTGATGGAATTCTTGTTGATTAATCACCCGCTCGACTGTCCGATTTGCGATCAGGGCGGCGAATGCGACCTTCAGGATCAAGCCGTTGCTTATGGCCGCGATGGCTCGCGGTACGAAGAAAACAAACGGGCTGTCGAAGAAAAATACATGGGGCCGTTGATCAAAACGGTTATGACGCGCTGCATTCAATGTACACGCTGCGTCAGGTTCGCGACAGAAGTTGCCGGTGTCGATGACCTCGGTTTAATCAATCGTGGTGAAAGTGCTGAAATCACGACCTATCTTGAAAAAGCGATAGACAGCGAAATGACCGGCAATCTCATTGACGTCTGCCCGGTCGGGGCGCTGACGTCTAAGCCGTATGCCTTCACAGCACGCCCGTGGGAGCTGACAAAGACCCAATCCGTGGATGTAATGGATGCTGTGGGTTCAAATATCAGGATAGATTCCAGAGGGCGTGAAGTCCTGCGCATCCTGCCACGGCAGAACGAGGACGTTAATGAGGAATGGATCGCCGATAAGACGCGGTTCATTATGGATGGTCTAAAGCGCCAGAGGCTGGACCGACCTTACATCCGCGAAAATGGAAACTTACGCCCGGCACGCTGGACTGAAGCTTTTGAGCTTGCGGCAGACAAGGTCAATTCAACAGCACCCCAAAAAATAGCGGCCATAGTTGGCGATCTGGTTTCTGCAGAGCCGATCAAGGCTCTTAAGGATCTCATGGATGCGATTGGCACGCCGCATCGCGATTGCCGACAGGACGGGGCGAAAATCGGCGGCGACGTGCGTGAAGCATATCTGTTCAATTCCGGAATCGCCGGCGTTGAGCGTGCCGATCGGATTTTGCTTATTGGGGCAAATCCGCGGGTAGAGGCTCCGATCATCAATTCGCGGATCCGGAAGGCATGGCTCGCCAATCTTGAATTGAAAATTGGCGTCGTCGGTGAAGCGCATAACTTAACGTATGATTACGAACATCTTGGTGCTGGACCCGAAAATATCGCCGCTGCAGAGGCGTTCCTCTCCGGTGCGGCCAAGCCATTAATTATTGTTGGAATGGGCGCTCTTGCGCGCGACGATGGCGCCGCCATTCTTGCTGAAATTGCGCGGATTGGCGCCGCAGCGCGCGTCGTTACTGATGGCTGGAACGGATTTAACATCCTGCATACTGCGGCCGCCCGTGTCGCTGCACTTGATCTTGGTTTTCTTCCCGGCGATGGCGGTCGCGATTTTGCTGGCATAATTGATGGCGCGCAAAATGGTGAGGTTGAGGTCGCCTACAACCTTGGGTGCGATGAGTTCGATGCGAGCCGACTCGTGAACGCCTTTGTAATTTACCAGGGTCATCATGGTGATGCCGGTGCGAAGTATGCGGATGTGATTTTTCCAGCCGCTTCGTATGTTGAACAGAACGGGGTCTACGTGAACACCGAAGGGCGGGCCCAATATGCGCAACGCGCTCACTTCCCGTTCGGTGAGGCTCGGGAAGATTGGGCGATCATCCGCGCATTTTCCGACTATATCGGCAAGACATTGCCGTACGACGATATATTCAGCCTGCGACAGGCTGCAATCGCCGATGCGCCTTCGCTGGCGCGTATCGGCGAAGGCCCAGCAAGTGAAATGACCTTTAACCTTGAAATGGTCGGGGTGCGCGGACCAATAAATCCGAAGCCATTCAAATCGTGCATCAAGGATTATTATCTGACTAATCCGATTGCGCGTGCGTCACAAACGATGGCGGAATGCTCGGCGACGATGTCTGGCGCTGCACGCATTGCGGCCGAGTAGAGGCGCCGGAATTTGCCGGGAGGCGATCATCAGGCCGACGATCGTTTGATCGCTCAGGTACGTCTTAATATTGCATTCGAACAATTGATTGTCGCGGCGCTGTCCAGTGCGGCTGTATCGGTGGCCTGCATCGTTCTATTTAGAATTGGAGCCCTGATCTGGTCAGGTGTCTGGACAGTCCGGGCAACATTTATGGCGCTGTATTACGGCATATCGTTCGGTGCGATTTTCTTTCTGCTAGCTTTTGCTGCGGCTGCATTAGTCGGTGCGCCGTTATTCAGGGCGCTGGAAAAGGCGAAATATCGGAAGCTGTGGCCCTATTATTTTGCGGCGGTTCTTGCGGGTTTTTTCTGCACTTCCGCATTGGGGTCGCCGGTGAGTGTTGAGCGCCCCGCAAATATATTTCTGATGGTGCCTGGCCTCTTAATGGTTGCCATCTTTGGCCGACTGATAAGACCATTTTGGTCTGCTCATCCTTTTCCCGCCGATAACCGGTCGATTTCCATTCACTAAATGGATGAGCCGTGCATGGCGGGGGTCGAAGCGAAGCGCCCAGCCGGTGCATTATGCTAAACTGACCTTTTGGCCGGGAGTAAAGACTATGAGATTTGGTTTTCTATGGGGCATAGTCTTAGCACTCTTGCCGTTACCGGTTTTTGCGGCCGAAGTGCTGGAGGCAGCCGGAGCGCAGGCGATTATAGAAGGTTGTGCAGCGCATGCTCGTGCAAAAGACCAAAGCCACGCAATCGCAGTGTATGATGCTGGCGGCTCGCCTGTCGCCGTCTTGCGTATGGACGGCAATACGCCGGGTGTTGTCTCATTTGCCATGGAAAAAGCACTGGCGGTTGCAAACTGGCGGTTTTCAACGAGCGGAATGGAGCAGGCAGTGAAGGGTACGCCCGGGTTTGCCGATGCTCCAAATATCGTGACAGTGCCGGGTGGCGTGCCAGTCTACTCGGCTGAAACGCTTGCCTTTATCGGTTCTGTTGGCGTATCGGGCGAGGCGCCTCGAGATGACGAATTATGCGCGCAGGCGGGGATTCAAAATGCAGGCATGGAATTTGAGCGGACGCGCGACTGACGGCTTACTTTAACGCGCCATGCAGACCGCGCGCCCGCCGGCCGGTTCCTTGCGACAAAAAGGGACCGACCTTTTCTGATGGCCTTAAAGGCGGCCTGTAAAGGATACTCTGAACGCACGGGGACTGCCGGGCGTAATGTTGTTGTCGTGGTGTGCTGTCGGGAAGTATTCATTATCCATAAGGTTCTCGACGTTTAACTGTGCTTCAAGGTGTTCATTGATAGTTAGATAGATTGCAGCGTCGACCTTGGTGTAACCGGGCAAAACCACCTGATTAGAAATTGACGCGAACTGATCTGTCTGATGGATTACACCAACACTTGTGCGCAGGAGTTCTGAAATTGTATATGCATTCCAGATAGAAAGCGCGTGTTTGGGAACAAGAGGCGTTTGGGCTCCAGCGGCGGCGGCGCTAGTAGTGCTTGTTATTTCTGCATTTTGCAACGTGTACCCCGCAAGTACTTCCCATCTTTCCGTTACGGAGCCTGCGAGCGAAATCTCCAAGCCTTTGCTTCTTTGTGAACCCGTTAGCACCGTTATGCCTGGGGTGGGTCCGGGTGCGCTCGTATTTTTACGGTCAAGCTGGTAAACGGAGGCAGAAAGCGTCAGGCCGGTTCTCGGCTCCCACTTTAAACCAGCTTCGATATTTTCGAAGGATTCCGGCTCTAGCGCCGCTGTGGTTGCGGAAAGGGATGAGAACTGGTCACCCGATTGAGGTAAGAAGGATTTCGAATAACTGAAATACAATGACGCTTGCGGTGTCGGTTTTACAACAACTCCGCCGCGCGGGCTCCACACATTGTCCACTCGGGAAAGAGCGGCCGATGTAAGGTTGTCAGAAAAATTCAGGTCGAAATGGTCGAAACGCACCCCGCCGATAAGTTGAAGCCAGGCGGTCAAGTCTATCTGGTCCTGCAAATAGACAGACGCCGTCGTAAGATCCACATGATTGTTGTTTCGCATGACGTTTGAGAAAATGGTCGGCGCGAATGTGGTTGGGTTGTTAATCGTGACTATGCCGGCGGAATTATTGTTTTCCGAACGTAAGTTATCTGTGTTCTGAACGCCGACTTCGCCGCCAAGCAATATGGTGTGTTCGATAGCGCCGGTATGCGTTTTCCAGATGAGGTCTGTTTGATTAAAGAAATTGCGTCGCTTTGTTGCGCTGAAATAAGACTGAAGTGGAACTTGGCCTGAGGCGTTTATCGCCCCATTCGGATGCACGTTCTGATAGTACTTGTCATAGTCGGCCAGACGCAAATGGTTTTTGATAATCAGTGAATCCATCAACTCATGTGTGAATG
Source organism: Parvularculaceae bacterium (assembly GCA_041398145.1). Lineage (GTDB taxonomy): Bacteria > Pseudomonadota > Alphaproteobacteria > Caulobacterales > Parvularculaceae > Amphiplicatus. Next base: position 785,592 of record JAWKVF010000001.1, read on the forward strand.
AGAAGTCGCCGGCGTTCACAGCTACCCGGCTGTACGAGTCATTTGGATTGCCAAAATACGCAGTAACATCTGCGGAATAGGGTAGGCCATTATCTGACGGTACGCCGCGATCAACGGTGCGTTTGTCGTTTAAGTATTCATACGTGATGTTCAATGATGTGCGATCTGATGGTGATATTTGTGCGGTTGGATTAACGCCAAACCTTTCGATTCCGACGTAATCTCGATAACTATCCGAGTTTTCATAAAAGACGTTTAGCCTCCCCGCGTACCTGTCGGAAATAACGGCGCCAATATCGACAGCGCCGCGTCCGAATCCAAACGAGCCTGCCTGGAGAGTTACTTCCTGAACGGGATCGAATGTCGCGGTTTTGGTGACGCGATTGATAACGCCGCCGCCTCCGCCGCGGCCGAATATCATCGCGTTGGGGCCTTTAAGAATTTCTATTCGATTGGCGTTGTAGAGGTCACGATAGTATTGAACATCGTCGCGAACGCCATCGACATAAAAGTCCGCTGTCGATGCATTGCCGCGCAATGTAGGAGCGTCTCTATGGCCTTCTCCCTGACCCATCGATACGCCCGGCACGTACTGAGCCACGTCCGCCATGGATCTCATCATTTGATCGTCAATGAGATCACGGGTGATTAGCGATATCGACTGAGGAATATCGATCAGCGCTGTGTCGGTCTTCGTCGCCGATGCAGTATGCTCGCTGGTGTATTCGACGCGCTCGCCGGTCACGAGAACCTGATCTTTGACTGCCGCTAGACGCAGTTGAAGATCATTTTCGTCGGCGGAAGCCACGGAGGCGCCAAAAGCGGCCGACATGGAGATTGGAATTACCAAACATTTCGCCGCTTCTCTTTTATATTTTAGGCTCATTTATCCCCACAACGCCCATCTTGATATTGAGAACAATTCGCAATTCAATATCAGTGAGCGCCGATTTATGCAAGTGATTCTCAATAACAATAATTGCGGTAATTTGTGTCGGCAAAGCGCCAGAGCGCGTTTTCTGGTCTGCGTGGCAGGCGTAAACTGCAAGCAATGCTCGTTAAGAGCGCATGAGAACGAGCGGCTAAATGCAGCGCCTTTTTCCAGCAATGTCAGTGGCGATCGCCTTTGCCTGTCTGCCGTGAAAGCTGATCAGGCGGCTAAAAAGGCACATGATTACAAAGGCTTCAAGAAAGTTTAGGTTGCCGGTGTATTTGACATGGAAGACTTATTCTCCGAGATCACTAATGTTGATCAAGGTGGGGCATATTGATGAAATTCTTTCTGGGCTTGTTATTAGGGTTGCTTTTGGCTGTCGGTATCGCGGCGGCGGCCTTCAAGACCGCCTGGGGCGGAATAACCAACCTTCGTTTCGATGATGATGATGGTGCTAAGCTGTCGCAAACGCTTCAACTTTCTGAATTTGACAGAATAAGTGTCGCCGGCGTTTTCGATCTGGATGTCAAGGTAGGGGGGGACTTTTCTGTTGAAGTGCGCGGCGCCCAGAAGGCGCTCGACAGAGCCGATATCCACGTCGAGAACGGCGTTCTCGTGCTCGATATCGGCGATACGAAGTTGCAAGGGCGTCGGCGGGTTCTAGCCGGAGGCTTGGCCGCGGAAATCTCGCTTCCAGCCTTAGCGGGCGTCAGTATCGCCGGTGTTGTAGATGGCGAAATCGAGGGAATTTCTGCTGATGAGTTTGCGGTTGATTTATCAGGCGTTGGAGAACTGGATCTCGACGGCGAATGCGGCGCACTGAAGGCGTCAATGTCCGGGGTTGGGGAGTTAGACGCGACACGCCTTATATGCCGCGATGTTGAGGTGGACCTTTCCGGGATTGGTGAGGCCCGCTTTTTCGCATCTGAGAGGATAGATGCCTCGATTGGCGGTCTCGGCAAGATCGAAGTGGAAGGGTCGCCGCCGACGGTTGTCAAAGAATCTGCCAGCCCTTTTGCGCGGATTTCCGTACGTTAGAGCTCATTCAGCAGCGCCGTTAGCCTTTTGGCAATGTGTTTTTTGGTGGCAAGACCGCTTCCCCTTTGCGTCCAAGCGCTCTATGACGCGGGCCCATGGAAACGATCTGGAATTTTTTATCGACACGGCCGACTGATCAGGGGTGGCTGATGTGGCTGCTTCCGACGACGATTCAGGCGCTCGCAGTGCTTCTGACCCTGCTCGTGGCGCAGGCATTCTTGATGTATTTCGACCGAAAGGTCTGGGCTGCTGTCCAGATGCGCAAGGGGCCAAATGTTGTTGGTCCTTTTGGTCTTCTTCAGTCGTTTGCCGACCTGTTTAAATTCGTCTTTAAGGAAATGATCATCCCAGCAGGCGCTAACAAGGCGCTCTTTCTGTTGGCGCCGATCATCACCTTTGTGTTGGCGCTTGCTGGTTGGGCGGTCATTCCGGTCGGGCCCGGGCTGGTCGGGTCGGATATCAATGTCGGAATATTATATCTGTTCGCAATTTCTTCGCTTGGTGTATACGGTATCATCATTGGCGGTTGGGCGTCGAACTCCAAATACCCGTTCCTTGGGTCATTGCGTTCGGCTGCGCAGATGGTCTCTTACGAAGTTTCGATCGGGTTCGTAATCATTACCGTGCTGCTTTTGGTGGGTTCATTGAACCTAAGCGAGATTGTCGAAGCACAGGGGAGAGGCGGCGGTGGGTTCTGGAACTGGAACTTCATTCCTTTGTTCCCGATGTTCGTCGTGTTCTTTATCTCCGCGCTTGCGGAAACCAACAGGCCGCCTTTCGACCTGCCGGAGGCTGAATCTGAACTCGTTGCAGGTTATCAGGTGGAGTATTCGTCGACCTTGTTCCTGATGTTCATGATCGGCGAACTGGCGAATATCGTGCTTATGTGTGCGATGCTCACCGTGTTATTCTTTGGCGGCTGGCATTCGCCAATTCCTACTGCATGGGCACCGTTTCTGGAACACATACCAATTTTCTGGTTTTGCATGAAGATCATCTTTTTCTTCTTCATGTTCGCAATGGTAAAGGCGATTGTTCCGCGTTACCGCTATGACCAGTTGATGCGTCTTGGCTGGAAAGTTTTCCTGCCGCTGTCGCTCGTTTGGGTGGTGCTTGTCTCGGGTGTGTTATTGATGTTCCCGGGTGCGGTCGAATATCTGCAAAGCTGGAGGTCATAGATGTCGCGCATTGTGCAGGCGCTTAATGGCTTCATGTTGCGCGATTTTGTCAGCGCGTTCATACTGGCGATGAGGTATTATTTCCGTCCAAAGCCAACTTTGAATTATCCTTTTGAAAAAGGACCGCTGTCGCCCCGGTTCCGTGGTGAGCACGCGCTGCGCCGCTATCCAAATGGTGAAGAGCGGTGTATTGCTTGTAAGCTCTGCGAAGCAGTTTGTCCGGCGCAGGCGATCACTATCGAAGCGGAGCCGCGTGCAGACGGTTCGCGGCGTACGACGCGCTATGATATCGATATGACGAAATGCATCTACTGCGGTTTTTGCCAGGAAGCATGTCCGGTAGATGCGATTGTTGAGGGGCCGAACTTCGAGTTTGCGACGGAAACGCGTGAAGAGCTATTTTATAACAAAGAAAGATTGCTTGAGAACGGCGACCGGTGGGAACGTGAAATTGCTCGGAACCTGCAACTGGATGCGCCTTACCGCTAGGCGCTGAGTGGTCGCGCGCTTCCGGCGGCGGTAAATAACTTATTTTTCAAGACTGCGATCCGGCGAGGCGGATTTTGCACGTTTTGAGGCGAGGGGGCTTGTCGGGAGCTGGGGCTTATGTGTTCTGCTCGGGTCAAAAATCCGGGCGTACGGCGTTTGCTCTGTTGGTCTGGTGATCGATGGCATTGCTGAAAACCGCCCATTTTGCGCGAGGCTGGGCCGCCACCGAACAAATTCCTGAAACAAACCAGAGATTTGCGCCCGAACACCCTTTGCAATGCAGCAAGGAGCGGTCTAAAACCCGCCGAAATTCAACCTGCGCTGGGGCCATGAGTCGGGGCTGTCGGCGTAACCCGCAAACACCGGCCCGCGATCGCGAGGGGATCCCTCATGTCCCCAGTCGACCGAAAGAACGCCAGACCATGACCCTTACCGCTTTTGCTTTCTGGGTTTTCGCATCCGCGTCAGTTTTGTCGGGATTTATGGTGATCGCCTCGCGCAATCCGGTGCATTCGGTGATGTTTTTGATCCTGACGTTCTTCTCTGCGGCGGGGCTGTTCGTACTGATAGGCGCGGAATATCTCGCGATGATGCTGGTTGTCGTTTATGTCGGGGCGGTGGCGGTTTTGTTCCTGTTCGTTGTGATGATGCTCGATGTTGATTTCGTCGAGATGAAGCAAGGGTTTCTTGAATACCTGCCGATTGCGGGCGTGATTGCAGGGTTGGTAGTTGTCGAGTTGATCCTGGCCGTTGCTGTGTGGTCGTTTCCGAGAGGTGCAAAACTTGCCCAACCCGTTGCTATGCAGGGATCAGCAAGTGCGGGCGTCGATGCGCCAACCAATGCCGAGGCGCTTGGCCTCATTCTTTACACCGACTACGTGCACTATTTTCAGATTGCTGGTGTCGTTCTTCTGATTGCTATGATCGGCGCAATCGTCCTTACCTTCAGGACGCGTGAAGGAATCAAGAAGCAAGATCCCGCCGAACAGGTGGGGCGCAAACGCTCCGAAGCTGTCGAATTGGTGAAAGTGAAATCAGGGCAGGGGATCTAGCATGGGAGATATAGGTCTTACGCATTTTCTTGCGGTGGCCGCTGTTCTGTTTGCGATCGGGATGGCCGGCATCTTCGTGAATAGGAAAAATGTCATAATCATACTGATGTCGATCGAACTGATGCTATTATCGGTAAATATCAATCTTGTCGCGTTCAGCCAAGCTCTTGGCGACTTAACCGGGCAAGTCTTCGCATTTATGGTTTTGACTATCGCCGCGGCCGAGGCGGCGATTGGTCTTGCCATTTTAGTTGCATTTTTCCGTAATCGCGGCGACATCGCGGTCGATGAAGCCAATCTGATGAAGAACTAGGCAAGCAATGAACCTTGATCCGTTTGTCGTTCTGTGGCCGCTGTTCGGAGCATTGTTGGCGATGCCTCTGGCGCGAATGCGCGGGCCGCGCGCCGCTGAACTGGTAACCACCATACTTATGGCGATTGCCTGTCTTCAGGCTTGGGGGCTGTTCTTTGATGTTGCTCTGGGTGGCAACGCGCGAACGATCTCGTTGTTCACCTGGATTCAGTCTGGCGATTTTTACGCTGATTGGGCTGTGCGTCTGGATACTTTATCCGCCGTGATGCTCGTTGTCGTAAACTCCGTTTCGTTTCTGGTGCACGCTTACTCAATCGGCTATATGCATGAAGACGAAGGGCGACCTAGGTTTTTTGCTTATCTCTCGCTTTTCACGTTTGCTATGCTGTGCCTCGTCACGGCGGACAATTTCCTGCAATTGTTCTTCGGTTGGGAAGGCGTTGGTCTCGCATCCTATTTGTTGATCGGATTCTGGTTCAAAAAGAAATCCGCCAATGACGCAGCTATCAAGGCTTTTGTCGTCAACCGGGTCGGTGACTTTGGGTTCGTACTCGGCATTTTCTGCGTATTCTATGTGTTCGGCACCGTTCGCTTTGACGAAGTGTTCGCCGCCATTCAGGCCGATTCGGTGGTCACGCCATGGGGGGCTGTAGAGGGCGATCATATCCAATCGCTTTCAATCCGGTTTCTCAGTTGGGATTTTCATGCCTTAACTGTCATTGGCGTATTGCTGTTCATCGGCGCGATGGGGAAATCCGCCCAATTCCTTCTTCATACCTGGCTGCCCGATGCGATGGAGGGGCCAACCCCTGTTTCCGCCCTTATCCATGCCGCAACCATGGTGACCGCCGGCGTTTTTCTCGTTTGCCGCGCGTCGGTCATTTACGAGTACGCGCCGAACGCCGCCGCATTGATCACGCTTGTCGGTGCTGTGACAGCGTTTTTTGCCGCCACTGTTGGTCTGCTTCAGGACGACATCAAAAAAGTCATTGCGTATTCGACCTGTTCGCAACTTGGATACATGTTCTTCGCAGCCGGCGTTGGCGCGTATGATGCGGCGATGTTCCACCTGTTCACCCATGCCTTTTTTAAAGCGCTGCTGTTTCTGGGCGCCGGCGCCGTAATTCATGGCATGCATCACGAACAGAACATCAAGAAAATGGGAGGCGTTCGCTCACTTTTGCCAGCGACCCACGCATTAATGTTGATAGGGACGGTTGCGATCACCGGTGTCGGAATTCCCGGCGCCAAATTTTTGGGTGCGCCGATTGGCACAGCGGGGTTCGTATCCAAAGACATGATCATTGAGAGTGCTTTTGCTGCGGGCCAGTCTGGACAGACATTCGGATATTTTGCCTTTGTCCTCGGCGTTCTCGCCGCAGTCATGACTGCATTTTATTCATGGCGCCTCATTTTCCTGACATTCTGGGGGCCAAGCCGTTCGCCGGAGCATGTTCGCAAACACCCGCACGGTGTTCCGAATGTTATGCTTTGGCCGCTGGTGCCGCTCGCGATTGGCGCGCTCGTGGCCGGCGCGGTGTTTGCGAATAATTTCATCGGCGACAATTCTGAGCAATTTTGGAATGGCGCGCTTTATTCCGCGCAGGTTGAGCGTGTGGTCGCTGCAGAGGAGCATGCCGAGTTGCCAGCGACGGATCAACATGACGATGCGGCTCACGGGGAAGCGGCCGCAGAAGAATCGCATGGTGGTGGACACCATTTCCCCGGTTGGGTTCTCTGGGCGCCGTTCTGGGCGATGATCATCGGGACATCGGCGGCTGCGCTCCATTATTTGCGCGGCGATCCATTGCGCCCGGGTCTACTGAGAGAAGGCGGCATGATCTACGCCTTTCTCAAGAACAAGTGGTACTTCGATGAAATCTACGACTTCATTTTTGTCAAGCCAACACTGACGCTTGGACGGTTCTTGTGGGTTGAAGGCGATGGCCGAACGATTGACGGTGTGGGGCCTGACGGGATTGCAAGCGCCGTCGCCGCCGGCGCGCGGCGGATCGTAAAGGCGCAAAGTGGATACATGTATCACTACGCCTTCGTAATGCTCATTGGGATTGCGGCGCTAGTCACCTTCATCGTTGTCCGCATGGGAGGCATGCCATGAACGAGATCGTGACTGAAAGTCTTGCAGCCCAGCCTTGGCTTTCAGCGCTGATCGCGTTGCCGTTTCTTGGCGCTATTGCTGTCGCCGTAAGCGGGATGTTTGCCAAGTACGATTCCAATGGCGTTATCAGCGAAGCCGAACAGGCTGCGGCTAACAAGATCGCCATGCGTGTGTCGCTGCTGTTTACCAGCGGGGCGTTTCTGGTATCTCTGTTTATTTATTTTGCCGTCTATGATCCCGCTATCGCCGGTTACCAACTTGTGGAGGAGGCAACCTGGCTTGGAGGTGGAGTGTCATATAAAGTTGGTGTTGACGGCATCTCGATTCTTTTCGTTCTGCTGACGACTTTTTTTATGCCGATCTGTGTATTGGCTTCTCGCTCAATCAAAAACAGGCTCGCCGATTACCTGGCGGCGTTTCTGATTTTGGAAAGTCTGATCATCGGTGTCTTCTGCGCGCTTGATCTTATTGTCTTTTATCTGTTCTTCGAAGCGAGCCTGATTCCGATGTTCCTGATCATTGGCGTTTGGGGGTCGAAGGGCGTTAAAGCGATAGGCGATGTTGAAATCCCGAGTCGTATATACGCTGCTGTCAAGTTCTTCTTGTATACGCTTCTGGGCTCGATCCTGATGCTCGTGGCGGCGCTGTGGATGTGGCGTTATGCAGGCACAACCGACATTCCCACATTGCAGCAGACTGCATTTCCTGCAAGTGCGCAAAAGTGGCTCTGGTTGGCGTTCTTAGCCTCATTCGCTGTAAAAATGCCGATGTGGCCGGTGCATACTTGGTTGCCGGACGCGCACGTGCAAGCGCCCACCGCAGGATCGGTCATCCTTGCGGCAATCTTATTGAAAATGGGCGGGTACGGTTTTCTGCGATTTTCCTTGCCGATGTTCCCAATCGCCAGCATGGATTTTGCGCCGCTTATTTATGCGCTTTCGATTGTCGCAATTATTGCAACATCGCTCATCGCGTTAGCGCAGGAAGACATGAAAAAGCTGATCGCTTATTCATCGGTCGCTCATATGGGCTTTGTGACTATGGGGATCTTTTCGTTCAACACTCAGGGCATCGAAGGCGCCCTGTTTCAGATGTTGTCGCATGGGTTCATTTCCGGTGCGCTGTTCTTGTGTGTTGGGGTTTTGTACGACCGGATGCACACGCGCGAGATTGCTGCGTATGGCGGGTTGGTCAATAGGATGCCGCTCTACGCATTGATTTTCCTGTTCTTCACAATGGGTAATGTCGGGCTGCCGGGCATTTCCGGTTTCGTTGGCGAATTCCTGACAATGGCAGGTGCATTTAAGACCAATAGCTGGATTGCTTTTTTTGCAGCGTTTGGGGTTATCTTCTCTGCGGCATACGGGCTGCGTCTTTATCGTCAGGTTATGTATGGTGAGCTTACGAAGCCGAATCTCATGACGATATCCGACGTCGATAGACGCGAACTTGCGATGTTAGGCGTTTTGATGGTGGCGACCCTGATGTTGGGCGTTTATCCCAAGCCTGCGCTTGATGTATTCTCACCTGCCGTCGAATTGTTGACCGTGAATTTTAATACGGCGCTGGGCGCTGTTGGAGCGCCGTAATGGGCATTTTTGAAACCCTTACCTGGTTCATTCCAGAGCTGATGCTGGTGATTGGCGCAATGGCGCTTCTTATTGTTGGCGTATTTTTGGGGGACAAGTCCGCTAAAGGTATTTCGGTTGCAGCGATCGCGTTGCTCTTGGGGGCGTCACTTGTTGTCGCCGCCTCTACCGGTGGAGAGGCGCGAGACCTATTTGACGGTGCTTTCCGTGTCGATGCATTTTCAAACTTCGCAAAGATTTTGATTTTTTCCGCTGCGGCAATCGCGATCTTGATGTCGGACAAATATCTCGCTGGCGAACAGTTAGGCCGGTTTGAATATCCGGTGCTGATTGTACTCGCCACGTTCGGGATGTCGCTGATGGTGTCGGCGAACGATCTGATATCGCTTTACATGGGCGTCGAAACACAAAGTCTGGCGCTGTACATTCTGGCGGCGTTCAATCGAGATAGCCGCAGGTCAACCGAGGCGGGCCTGAAATATTTTGTTCTCGGAGCCTTGTCCTCTGGCCTGCTGCTTTATGGCGCATCGCTCATTTATGGATTTACCGGCGCGACGCAATTCGACGCCATCGCTGAGATGGCGAAGTCGATGGGCCATTCGACCGGGCTTGTCATTGGCCTAGTGTTCTTAATCACCGGCCTTGCTTTCAAGGTGTCTGCAGCGCCTTTCCATATGTGGACGCCAGATGTTTATGAGGGGTCGCCGACGCCGGTCACTGCGTTTTTTGCGGCCGCACCAAAGCTTGCCGGCATGGCGTTGTTTGCGCGCGCGCTTGTCGCGCCCTTTGCTGACATCACCGATCAATGGCAGCCGATTCTGGCAATCCTGGCAGTTGCGTCGATGATAGTTGGCTCGTTTTCAGCGATCGTTCAGAACAATATCAAGCGCCTTATGGCGTATTCAGCTATTGGCCATATGGGATTTGCGCTTATTGGCCTGGCTGCCGGAACATCGCAGGGAGTGACATCCGTTCTCGTCTATATGGCGATATATCTGGTGATGACGATTGGCGCCTTCGCGTGCATCTTATTGATGCGCCGGCGCGGTGGGATGACGGAATCCATTGACGATCTGTCGGGACTTTCCAGAACTAATCCTGGCTTGGCCCTGATCTTCCTTATCCTTTTTTTCTCGCTCGCGGGTATCCCGCCGACGGCGGGGTTTTTCAGCAAGCTGTTTGTCTTCCGGGCTGCGATTGATGCCGATCTCATCTGGCTCGCGATAACTGGCGCCGTGATGAGCGTGGTGTCGGCATTTTATTACATCCGTATTGTTTGGATCATTTATTTCAACGAGCCAGCGCCAGCATTTGAGCGAGAGGTTGGCGCGCGCTTGAGTGCGACGGCATTCGTCTCGGCCATTTTAGTGTTTCCCGTATTGTTGATTTTCATTGGACCGCTCGCCGCGATGGCGGCTGATGCCGCCGCATCCTTGTTTTAAAGGGTGCGGGGGAAACTACCGTCCGGCGCGCGTTGGGAAATTTTCGATACGCTCGATTCGACCAGCGAAGAATCCAAACGACGAATTCTCACCGGCGAAACCGGCCCTCTCTGGCTCGTCGCGAAAGAGCAAACGGCCGGCTATGGGCGGCGGGGGACGCCATGGCGGCAAGCTGTTGGCGATCTGGCGGCGACGTATCTGTTTTCGCCCAATGCCGGACAGGAAAATGTGCCGCAAATCTCATTCGTGGCAGGTCTTGCTGCCGCTGACGCGTTGACGAGATTTGCGCCGGATAGCGACTTCAAATTGAAGTGGCCAAACGATATCATTGTGAACGGCGCGAAGATTGCCGGTTTGTTGCTTGAATTGTCGTTCACTCGCGACAATCAGGCGGTCGTCAGCTTCGGTGTGGGCGTAAATATTGTGAATGCGCCGTCCGGATTGGATTACCCAACTGCGCGGATGCTGGATCTGTGCGGGCGTGCGCCGACCACGGACGAGGTTCTGGGAAGTATAGATGAGCTCCTCGCTTATTGGCTTTCAATATGGCGGGACGAGGGGTTTTGGCCAATCAGGGCTGCATGGCTGTTAAGAGCGCAGGGAATCGGTGCGAAAATTCGTGTACGCCTTGCCGACAATGAATTTGAAGGTGTCTTCCGTGATCTCGACGGCGACGGCGCGCTGATATTAGATATTGACGGCCAGGTAAAGCGCATAACTGCGGGAACAATCATTGGATAACATGTCATGTTAATAGCGATCGATGTTGGGAATACAAACTCGGTGATTGCCTTGTTCGAGGGCGAGCAGGCGCTGGCGACCTGGCGAACGTCAACATCGTCGACAAGGACGGCGGATGAATACGCGGTCTGGCTGTCGCAACTCATGTCGATGGCGGGGTTTTCGTTCGCCGATATAACAGATTGCGTCATTTCCAACGTGGTGCCTCAGTCCCTGTTTCATTTCAGAAATTTATCGCGACGGTATTTCAATTGCGAGCCGTTTGTCGTGTCGGCGGCGTCAGTTCCCGGCGTCGAAGTTAAAATCTCGAAGCCGTCAGAGGCGGGGGCTGACAGACTGGTTAACGCTGTCGGCGCATATGTCGCCTATGGCGGGCCGCTGGTCGTTGTAGATTCTGGTACGGCGACCAATTTTGATGTCGTTGGCGCGGATGGGGCTTTTGAAGGCGGCGTCATAGCGCCGGGAATAAATTTGTCGATGCAGGCGCTGCATGAAGCTGCAGCCCAACTTCCTCGCGTCGCCATTGAAAGACCCGAGACAGTCATTGGCAAAGAGACCGTGGGCGCAATGCAATCAGGTGTTTTTTGGGGATATATCGGCTTAATTGAGGGGCTGATTTCCCGGATCAAAAACGAGTACCCGTCACAGATCAAAGTGGTGGCGACGGGCGGTATTGCGGCGCTGTTCCAGGGGGCGACGCAGTCAATCGATATTTTTGACTCCGAACTTACCATTCGTGGTTTGCATGAAATATATAAACGAGTGAAAGCGAACCATTGATGGCGAATGACGAGTTTGTCTTCCTGCCATTGGGCGGGTCCGGCGAAATTGGTATGAACATGAATCTTTACGGGTTCGGGCCGCCTGATTCACGCAAATGGATAATGGTCGATTGCGGCGTGATGTTTGGCGATCTGTCAACGCCGGGGATTGATCTCATTACGCCCGACCATACGTTCATTTTAGAAGAAAAGGAAAACCTGCTGGCCATCGTTCTGACCCATGGCCATGAGGATCATATCGGGGCGATCGCCTTGCTCGGTCCTGACTTCAATTGTCCTGTCTACGCAACTCCGTTTACGGCCAGGCTTGTCGAAAACAAATTGGACGAACGCGGCGTCGGACTGGACCTGCGTGTCATTGATATGGATGCGCGATTGGAGATTGGGCCGTTCGATGTTGAATTCGTCACTCTCACCCATTCCATTCCGGAGCCTAACGGGCTTCTTATTCGCACAGCTATGGGGAGGGTGCTTCATACCGGCGACTGGAAAATTGACCCTGAACCGACGCTCGGTCCTAAGACGGATTCACTTAAGTTAAAGACGTTTGGCGACGAAGGCGTGCTCGCAATGGTTTGTGATTCCACGAACGTTCTTTCCGCCGGCGAGTCGGGGTCGGAAATGCGCGTAAAAGAACACCTGACCAAACTGATCGCCGAACAGACAGGGCGTGTCGCGGTGACGACTTTCGCCTCGAATGTCTCGCGCGTTGTCGCTGTTTGCGCGGCGGCGAAAGCCGCGGATCGCAGTGTTTGCTTGTTGGGGCGGTCGATGCTGCGTCTTGTCGATGCCGCGCGAGAGGTTGGGTTGTTGCCTGCTGGCGTGAGCTTTGTTGATCCCAAAGAAGCTGGTTTTCTTCCCAAAGAGCATGTTCTTTTTCTGTGCACGGGCAGTCAGGGCGAACCCAGAGCGGCGCTGTCACGCATCGCACGTGATGATCATCCGGACCTTTCTCTGGGCGAGGGCGATACGGTGATTTTCTCGTCAAAAATTATCCCCGGCAATGAACGGAATATATATAGCCTGCTGAACGATCTGGTTGAGCTCGGTGTGGACGTCATCACCGAAAAAGACGCTTTTGTGCACGTTTCCGGTCATCCGAACCGGGATGAGCTTGAGCAAATGTATGAATGGGTGCGCCCGAAATACGCCATTCCTGTTCACGGCGAAGCGCGCCACCTGGAAGCGCATGCCGATTTTGCCCTGTCGCTCGGTGTGGCGGATGCGATCTCGCCAAGAAACGGCGATCTCATCCGGCTGGCGCCAGGTGAGCCGCGAATTATTGACGAAACACCAGCCGGCCGGCTCTTTCTGGACGGCAATATTCTCGTCGCCGACGGTGCAAGTCCGATGCGAGAAAGGCGCAAGCTTTCCTATGCTGGAATGGTTTCGGTCGCAGTCGCGCTGGATGAAAGAGGTGAGTTGGCGTGTGAGCCCTCAGTTGCGATTTTCGGCGCCCCAAAGGAGACCGCGGCTGACGGCGATCTGTCGATCCGGGTCGCTGAAGTCGTCGAAGCGGCGTTGACGATGCTCGCGCACCGGAAACGCTTTGAAGACGACGCCGTCGAACTGGCTTTGATGCGCGTGGTTCGAAATGCGATGATGGCCGCATGGGGCAAACGCGCTAACGTCAAAATATTGTTGCAACGGGTTTGAGCGTATGAATCTCGCAGGAGCGATCGTAATTTACATCATCATCTGGTGGTGCGTTTTCTTTGCGATGCTTCCTGTCGGCGTGAAGGGACGGTGGGAAAGCGACGCCGACGGCGTTGAAGGTGCTGACCCCGGCGCCCCGGCGGATCCGCAGCTTAAAAAAAAGGCTCTCTATACAACAGCGATTGCTTTTGTGTTCTGGGGCATTGTCTGCGCGGTGATCCTGAGCGGGGTTATTAATTTTCGCGATTAAGCGGTTCTATGGCTTGAAGAATTCGTCGGGCTCAAATAGCTCTTGGAGCAGTTGTCTACTGCCCTGACTTGCATGTCGGAGGGTATGCTATGTCCGACCCGGTCATTGAAGACGAAGAAATTTCGTCATCCGCGCCGCCGCCGGATGAACCCGATGCGCGTGAAGAAGAAAAAACTCTTGCAGAATTGCATGTGGACGACCTCGTCAACGCAGTTGAGGCGCAGGATGCATCGCGCATCGAAACCCTCTTCAATGAGCTTCACCCTGCTGATATTGCCGATTTAATCGGCCTGCTCGACGAAGAAAACCGGGCCGCCTTGATCCAGATACTCAAAGGGTCACTCCCGGCCGAAGTTCTGGCGGAACTTGATCCGAATCTGACGGAAGAAATTGTCACCGCGATGAGGCCCGAAGCGGTGGCCGAAGCGGTGACGGAGCTCGACACCGACGACGCGACGTTCATTCTCGCCGATCTTGACGAGGCCAAACGGGCGGAAATTCTCGCCGAGGTTCCGGTCTCAGATCGCCTCGCTTTGCATCAAGCGTTTGACTACGAGGAGGATAGCGCAGGGCGCTTGATGCAGCGGGAGGTATTTGCTGCGCCAGCGTACTGGACAGTGGGGCAGATTATCGACCGGTTGCGCGGCTCTGAGGATTTGCCTGACCGGTTTTACGAGGTTTTCGTCGTCGATCCGGCGTTCAAGCCGATGGGCGCAGTGCCGCTTTCCACGCTCCTTAAAACGCCGCGAGACGTCGCGATCGATGCGATCATGAGCGATGATATCAGGTCGATTCCGGTGGCGATGGATCAGGAAGACGTCGCCTATCTGTTCGAGCAATACAATTTGATCTCCGCGCCTGTTGTTGATGACGCTGACAGGCTGGTCGGCATGATCACCGTCGATGACGTTGTTGAGATCGTCCATGAAGAAACCCACGAAGACATGCTGGCTCTTGGCGGCGTCGAGGCCGACACCGGCTTGACGGACACTGTGATGGAGACGGTCAGATCGCGGTTCGCTTGGCTGGCGGTGAATTTGGGAACCGCGATTTTCGCCTCGCTGGTGATCTCGATGTTCGATGGCGCGATCTCCCAGGTTGTGGCGCTGGCTGTGTTGATGCCGATCGTTGCGTCAATGGGCGGAAACGCGGGGACGCAAACACTGACGGTTGCGGTTCGCTCGCTCGCGACCAAGGATCTGTCTGCAGCGAACGCGGCGCGCATTGTATGGCGAGAAACCGTGGTCGGCGGGCTGAACGGCATCCTCTTCGCGGTTATCATGGGGCTGCTGGCCGGCCTCTGGTACGCGGCCTCAGGGCAATCTTATGAGCAGGCATTGCAGTTAGGTCTGGTCGTCGGCGCAGCGATGATCATCAACCTGCTCGCGGCCGGGCTTGCGGGCATATTGATCCCGCTTGGCTTGCAGCGGGCGGGGGCCGACCCGGCGGTTTCGTCCGCCGTCTTCGTGACCACGGTTACCGATGTTGTCGGTTTCTTTGTGTTCCTCGGCCTCGCAGCGATGGTGTTGCTATAGGCGGTATTTGCGACGGCGGAACACGAAGATGCTTGCGAGTATCGCGACGGCGAAAACCACCCATGGCGACGGTTCAGGCACATCTACGGGCGGCGGTTTCGGCGGCGGGCATTCAGGATCCTTTGTCGGATCGCATCGCGGCGGCGTGGTCGTCGAGGTCGGGACTGGCGGCGGCACGACAATTCCCGGCACCACGAATGGCGGAATGTAAGGCGGCGACCACTCGTCGATTTCCGGCGGATATTCCCGCGCGGGTGGTACGGTCATCGGTTCTGGCGGGGGCTCCCGCCCGGCTCCCTTTGGCGCCGGCGCATATCCGGCGATCCTGGTGGGAACGGGGCGGGCCGTTAAAAAGAACCGCCCTCGGTCCTCCTTGGCCCATTATCGTCGCAGCAGCCGCAACTGATCACGATGTCATTGCGGATATCCCCCACGGTGCGGGCGTAAAGCCTTGCCAGCTCTTCCTCGTTGAGCTGATTTTTCCCGCCAAAACCGCCGGTCCATATGATCGCAAAAGCGAGAATCGCCGCCGCTACTATATTCGCCCATCCGTTGCCTATCATGAGGCCCACCTTGCGCAATTCCGGCGCTTATTGCAGTCGCGACCCGACAGGGTGCGGCATGGGACCGGGCCGGATTCCGGCTCCCAGACGTTATTTTCCAAGGATCGTGCCATTTTGGGCGGGTTCACGACAGTTTCGCCGGCGTTCGCCGGATAAATCGGCAATTTTCCCGGTTGCGGCGCGAGATGGGCGCGACCGGTCAACCGGAGGGCGCATTTGCGCCTTCGCGGGGCGCCGTCGGGGCTGCGGCGAATCCGTCACAATCCCGAAATGGCGCACGTCGAAGGGACGCGCAGCGCCTACACAGGCCGGAATTGGCATGCTAAACAATGTTAACGCGGCTCAAGGGGGAGTCGCGGCGGCGTAACAAGGGGAATGGCGGGTCGGCATGCGGACGGGAGAAACCGGTCTTAATCTGATCAAAGGGTATGAGGGGCTGCGAATGTCGGCCCATTACACGCCCGGCGAGGAGTGGACTGTCGGCTATGGTCATACCGCGACGGCTCGCCATGGCATGAGCGTAACCGAGGGCGATGCAGAGCGCCTGTTAAGGTCTGACGTCCAGCCGCTCGAAAAGCTGCTTTCAGATACCGTGCGTGCGCCGCTCAACCAGAACGAACACGATGCGATTGTCTCGCTTGTCTTCAGCATCGGCGAAGACAACTGGCGCCGGTCGACGGTGCTACGCAAGCTGAACGAGGGCGACAAGCTTGCCGCCGCGCGCGCCTTCGAGATGTGGACCAAGGCCCGCGTTAATGGCGAACTGGTGACGCTTGACGGCCTCGTGCGCCGGCGCGCTGCGGAAAAGTCTCTGTTCCTGATGCCGACGGATGCGTCGCTGGTCGTTCCGACAGCGGATGTTCGCCCCGCGCCGGAATGCGAGATGGAGTTCCTCTCTGATCGCGAGCTAAAAGCTGCGCCGCTGGTCGATTTCGACCGCAAGGGGCAGGGCGGCGCCGTGTCGCTATCTGATGAAGAAAAATCAGCCCGCTCGCGCGCGTTGTTCTCCGCCGCGCAGGCATTGTCGGGCGACCCCACAAAGATGATCATTTCAAAGGCGGAAGAACACGCCGATATGGGCGTGACCATCGGTGCGATCCTCGCCGGTCTTCTGGCGCTGGCGCTTACCGTGCTGGGCTCTGTGCTGCTGCTCGGACAGGAATTCCCGCAGCTTGCCGCGTCTTTGGGGCTCAGCTATGACCGCTTTGTCGCACTGTTTGAGAACCTGCCGATGTGGCTTGCGGCGATCGGTGCGGCGACTTGCTATTTCATCTTCTACATTCTGGTGAAGCGCGTTACGCGCCACGATATCAAGCGGCAGCGCGCGCGTGAATTCGCCCGGTTGCGGGTCGCTGAATAGCACGCCGGCGCGATGGCGCTACACCTTGTCAAACTTGCCGCCGGCGCTGAAAACCTCGACGAATTAAAAGCGCGAGTGCGCCGCCGCGTCGCGGCTTCGAAGGCGGCGGGCGGGCCTGAATGCGCTGAGCACCTGACGCGGATGTTCCCGCGACGGCGGGAGGAATTGCTGGACGGCGGGTCGCTTTACTGGGTGGTCAAAGGCGTGGTGCTGGTGCGTCAGCGTATCCTCGACCTTGTGCGGCGGCCCTGCGATGACGGGATTGCGCGATGTGCGATCGTGCTTGCGCCCGAATTGATTGAAACTGCCGCACAGCCAAGACGCGCCTTTCAGGGGTGGCGATATTTAAAAGCGGAAGACGCGCCAGCGGATTTAAAAGTATCGAAACGGGGCAATGCGGCGTTGCAGGCTGAACTGGCCGAACTGGGACTTTTGTAAAGGCCGGCTAGAGCAATCTGCATTCAATCTGAATCGCGAAATTGCTCAAACTATTTGTTGGGTCGCATTTTCTTGCGACGAACCGGTTCCCACTTCGTCGGAAAATGCTCTAGGTCAGGCGCGTGCGGGCGGGTTCACCGGCCAGTTATCAATGAGCCGCGTTTTGCCGATGATCGCCGCAGCGAACACCCTTGCGGGTTTGTCGACCGGGCCGCCCAGAAATGGCGCCAGCGTTTCGGCGTTGCGTACTTCAAGATAATCGACGGCTGAAAAACCGGCGTGCATCAACGTGTCCTTGCCGCGGGCGGTAATTTCTGCGGCGTCGCCGGCGTTTTCAAGGTCACTCGCCATCGACGCGATCACCCGGTTGAGATGACCGGCGGTCTGGCGTTCGGCGTCGTTCAGATAGGCGTTTCGCGACGACATCGCGAGGCCGTCGGCCTCACGCACAATGGGCGCGCCGACGATTTCGACCGGCATGTCGAGATCGCGAACCATGCGCCGAATAACCAGCAATTGCTGATAGTCTTTCTCGCCGAAGATGGCGTAATCGGGCGCAACCTGATTGAGCAGTTTACAGACGATAATCGCCACACCGCCAAAAAAATGCGGCCGCGATGCGCCGCACAGCCCGTGGCTTACTTCGCCGATGGTGATCGAGGTTTGAAAGCCGGGCGGGTACATTTCCGAGGGATCGGGCAGATAGGCAAGGTCGCAGCCGGCGGCGGCCAGCCGGGCCAGATCGTCATCCTCTGATCGCGGATAAGAGGAAAAATCTTCGTGCGGGGCGAACTGCGCCGGATTGACGTAGATCGATGCAACCGTCCGGTCAGCAACGGTATTGGCTTTGTGAATCAGCGACATGTGACCGTCATGGAGCGCCCCCATTGTCGGCGCGAAGGCAATGGAATCGCCGTTTTGACGCCATTTTGCGACGAGGCGGCGCAGGGCCGCGACAGATCGCACAATCTCCAATTGAGAATCGACGGCGGCCGAAGTCATGCTATAGGTCCTTTATCGGGTGTGCGTGCGGTTCTGTCCGGAGAGGCTAATGCGACAAGCTATCGGCGCTTTCAAGGTCGTGCGGGGTTATTCCCGGCCATCGGCGAGAATTGCGGCTGCGGCATTGCTGCTGGCCGTCGCGCCTGGCTGCGCCACTTTTGGCGGCAAGGGCCAAAAGGCTGAAGCCGCCGCGCAGGCGAGCGAGCTGGAGCTGGCGCGGGACCAGAAGACCGAACTGATGGCGGAAGTCGCAGGGCTGAAGGCCGAGAACGCGCGATTGCAAACGCGCGTGATGGAGCTTGAGCGCAAAGCCGCTGCGGCGACGAGGAACATGCAGCTTGCGCAGGCGTCGACAAAGCCGGCCGAGTTGAAAGACGCGCCGTCGCCTGAGTTGGCCGTAACGCCGGCGCCGTCAACCGCGCCCGCCGCGCCGGTCGTCGCCGCGCCGGAAACGATTGTCGACTTGCCCGAGGCGCCGGTGCCCGTCGACGACGCGCCCCGGCTGGTGCAGCCGACATTTGCGTCGACCGAACAGATTTTCGAGAACGAGGCCAAGAGCCGGGAAATCGAAATGTCGAGCGTTCTGTGGGGCGTTCATCTTGCATCTTATCGGCATGCGGAAGAAGCCGCATCTGGCTGGAATAAACTGCAACGTGAAAACCCTGACGAGCTTGGATTGCTTGAACCGCGCATCGAGAAAATCGACATTGACGGCAAGGGGGAATTCCTGCGCCTTGTCGGCGGCGGATTTTCTTCGCAGCAAAAAGCCATGGCCTTGTGCAAAAATCTTGAAGCCAAGGGGCTTTTTTGCCGGGTTTCCAAATTCGGCGGCGACAGGCTGTCGATGGCCGATGCAACAAGCAGCGTATACTGACGAAATTTCAGCCGCTTTATTTCGGCGCGGCGATTTCAAAAGTCTTCTCGGCGAAAAGCTCCCCTTCATATTCCGCGCCGCCTTCATAGCGGATGGTCAAAATTCCGGCGGGCAGCAGATCGGTTTTCAGCGGCAGCGAAATCTTGCGGCGCGCGGCGTCAGCATGAATCGCGAGATTATCAAGCCGCGCGACGATTGTCGTCTTGCGGCCTGATTTCATTTCCGCGACGAGGCCGCCAAACGAGGAAAAAGCCCCGGCGCGCAACAGCTCGGTTTCAAGCTCTAAAAGGCCGTTTTTATCGCGCAGCAGTCGGGTCTGGCCAAAGCTGACCTGTGGCGGGCCGCCAGCGCCCCGCAGCAGGACCGGGGTCGACAAACCAAGGCCGACATCGACCTCAAGCCCGCCGCCGGCCTTGCGGATCGGGGTGCGCGCCGCGTCGGTTTCGATCAACAGGTGCGAGCGGCGCTCGCCCGGCGGCGGGGTGTCCCCGGTTTTGAGCCGCACCTTGATCTCGGCTCGTCCGCCGGGCTCTAGCCGGAAAAACGCGGGTTCGACCACCAGCCACGGGGCGGCGCTGAGGCGTGCGCGGTCGGCCGCCTCGGCCGGCGCATATCCGGTGTCGGTGGCGATCAAATCGACCCAGCTCACCTTGCCGTCGACAATCCGGTTCGACGGGTTGGAGATCTGGTAGACTGCGGCCTTGTGTTCGGCGGTAATCACCTGGCGGAGCGGCGAGACCACGATCTCCGCCAGCGCCGCGCCATTGAGGGCGAGGGCGGCGGCGAAGCCGGCGAGAATGCTGTAAATCTTCATCGGCGACCCTTCCTCATCTGCGGCCTCTGGCGGAAGCCCAGAATCGGGCGAAATTCAGTTAATCGCCTGGGGGTGCAAGAAATCGGCCCCTCATGACGCCGGGTTGCAATCAGCCTAGCAATCACGGCCTTAATGCGGATTAAATCAGGCTCAGCGGCGCGGTCGGGGCGACCGGCCGCTTCAGGTAAATCAGGCTCCGCGGCGCGGTCGAGGCGACCGGCCGCTTCAGGGGCGTTTGACAGGGGATGCGGGTGACGCACGTAATCGTTCTCGGCAATGAAAAGGGCGGGTCTGGCAAGTCGACCGCCGCCATGCACATTACCGTCGCGTTGATGAAGTCGGGTTACAAGGTTGCGGCGATCGACCTCGACATGCGCCAGAAAAGTTTCACCCGCTATCTTGAGAACCGCCGCGTCTTCGCCGACGCCAAAGGCGCGACGCTGGCGTTCCCGGTCAATCCCGTGGTCGCGCCTTCGGCGATCGACAGCCGCGAGACGGCCCGCCGTCAGGAAACCGAGAATTTTAGCTCGACGCTGCAAACGCTGGCCGATTGTCATTTCGTCGTCATTGATTGTCCGGGGGCCGACACGCATCTGTCGCGGCTTGCCCACGCCCATGCCGACACCATTGTCACGCCGCTCAATGACAGCTTTGTCGACTTCGATCTCCTGGCCAGGCTCGACCCGCAAACCGGCAAGGTCGCGGGGCCGAGCCTTTACAGCGAAATGGTCTGGGAGGCGCGCAAGCGCCGGGCGATGTCGGGCGTGCCCGGCGGCATCGACTGGGTGGTGATGCGCAACCGGCTTTCGGCGACGCGCGCCAACAACAAGCGCGCCATGGGCGACAAGCTTGAGGATTTGTCGACGCGCATCGGGTTTCGCCTGGCGCGCGGTTTTGGCGACCGGGTGATCTATCGTGAGTTGTTTCCGATGGGGCTGACGCTGCTTGATCTGGGCGGCAAGGATGCGCCGCTGCGCCTGTCGACGATGAGCCATGTCACCGCCCGCCTTGAAATTCGGTCGCTGATTGCGACGCTGAACCTGCCCAAGCCGGCGATTGAGACCAAGACCGGCGGCGAGGGCAAGGAAGCCGCCTGACAGTTTCTAATCCCGCGCAATTGGGGCATGCTGGTCGCCGCATCAGAGTCTGTTGCAGGTAAAGTGGTTTAGCTGTTCGCAACAGGCTCCACCAAAAATTCAGAGCCGAAAGCGAACCATGGCCGGTTTTTTCGCATTGATATTGGCGGTCGCCGCCGCCGGCTGGCTGGCCTGGCGCGCCGCGCGCGGCAATGCCGGCGGCGAGGGGCGCAGTGTGTTCCTCCTGAAACTCGTGGTCTGGCTCGGCATCGCTGCGGCGCTGTTCGCCGCCAAGCTGATGCCGCTGGCGCTGATGGTGCTGCTGGCCGCCGGCGGCGTCACCGCCATCGAGATCTGGCGCGAGCGCCAGATCAAAATCGACGAGACGACGGCCCCGCCGCCCCCGGCCCCCGCGAAAGGCGGGGCGCTGGCCCCGGAAGAGGCCGCCGCCGTGCTTGGCGTTGCGATTGACGCCGGCGCCGCCGACATCAAGGCGGCCCACCGCAAACTCATCAGCCAGTTGCACCCTGACAAAGGCGGCACCGACTATCTCGCCGCGAAAATCAACGAGGCGCGCAAGATACTGCTCGCCCGAAACGATCCGCCGCCGCAGCTTTAGGCTTTCAATCAACGCCGGTTTACGGGTAGGACTGTTGGTCGATAAAAAGCGGAGTTCGCGGTGAAACCTGTTGTCGAGTCGATCATCTCCGGGACCGGATCGTTTTTGCCGGCGCGCGTGGTCACCAATGACGATCTCTCCAGGATCGTCGACACCAGCGACGAATGGATCAAGAGCCGCAGCGGCATATCCCAGCGCCATCTTGGCGGCGACGACGAGGTGACGTCCGATTTCGCGACAAGCGCCGCGTGGAGCGCGCTCGACCAGGCCGGGCTGAAGCCGAAAGACATCGGGCTGATCATTGTCGCGACGGTGACGCCTGACAACACATTCCCGTCGACGGCGGTGCATGTCCAGCGAAAACTTGGCGTGCCGCCGGGCATCGCCTTCGACGTTTCCGCTGCGTGCGCCGGGTTTCTCTACGCGCTGAACGTCGCGCACAATTTCATCCAGATGGGCCAGGTCAAGCACGCGCTGGTGATCGGCGCGGAAAAACTTTCGTGTTTCCTCGACTGGGAAGACCGCGCGACCTGCGTGCTGTTCGGCGACGGGGCCGGCGCTGTGGTGCTTTCCGGCGCGGCGCCGCGCACCGCCGCCAGCCCGCGCGGCGTGCTGGCGACGTATCTTGCCGCCGACGGGCGGCTTGCCGAACATCTCTACGCCGATGGCGGGCCGGCCTCGACTGCGACGGTTGGCAAGGTGCGCATGAACGGCAAGGAAGTGTTCCGCCACGCCGTGCAGGAGATTTCCAACGCCGTGCTGGAAGTGACTGAACGCGCGAAGGTGAACCGCGACGAAATCGACTGGTTCGTGCCGCATCAGGCGAACATCCGCATTATCGAATCCTGCGCCAAGCGGCTTGAACTGGACGACAGCCGGATCATCGTCACCATCGACAAGCACGCCAACACGTCTTCCGCGTCGATCCCGCTGGCGCTCGACGTCGGCATTCGCGACGGGCGCATCACCCGCGATCAATTGCTGGTGTTCGCCGCGCTTGGCGGCGGCCTCGCCTGGGGCAGCGCGCTTATCCGGTACTAAAAAAGCGTTCGCGGTTTTTTCCGCAATACGTGCAATCTGCGTCGACCCCGGATAGGCACGATGTGAACTTTCATGCGGGGTGTGGCGTTTTTTTCCGTATTTTCCGTATCGTGAAAATTCCCGCAATTGGGGCGCGGCGCGGCCGGCGTCGATTAATTTTCCCGCATATACTCCCATGACGTCCCTGCTATCGCGGCGCGCGCCGCTGCGGCGCGCAAATGTTTTCATCCCGGCATCATAGGGCGCCTGGAAGGCAGGGGGATAAGCAGGGGGATAAGTGGCGGGATAAGTAGGGGGATAGATTTTTGTTTCGCTGCAAATTCAGCGACATAGATGGTTAACGCGCTGGCGCGTATTGACGGCGCTTTACCCAAGCCGTCCCGGCATTTCTCATCCAAGCCGTCCCGGCATTTCTCATCCAAGCCGTCCCGGCTGGCCGACGAGCAGGCGGCGGGCAAGAAATTCCGGCGTTGCGTCGATCAGGCCTTCTGAAATAAACGGCGTCTGCGAGAAGTGCGACAGCGCCATCTTGCCGGCATGGGCGGCGGTCAGCGCCGAGCCGACGCGGCGCGTGGCGTCAAACTTGGTGACGATCATCCGTGTGGCGCCAAATTCGGCGAAGGCGAGCGCCCAGTCCTTGTATTCCTCGACATCGCCGGATGCCGGCAGCACCAGCACCACCTCGCCGCGGCAGGCTTCGCGATAGCTTTTCAGCGCCGCGAAATCGCCGCCGTCGAACGGGCTGACGCCGGGCGTATCGAGAATGACCGCCCCGGTCGGGCGTTTCGACCGCAATGATTGCTCAACATCGTGCGGCGTCTCGGTGATGTAATAATCCGCACCCAACGCATCGCCATAGGCCCTGATCTGGTCGATGGCGCCGGCGCGCCCGACATCGGCGGTCATGATGAAGGCGGTGTCGCCGCGATTGAGCGCCGTCGCAGCGAGCTTTGCCGCGCACGAGGTTTTGCCAGCGCCGGTCGGGCCGACCAGCATGATCGGCGACATCGGCGAGAACGCCGCCGGTGAAAAATCGAACGCGGCGGCGAAGCCGGTTTCCAGCCGCAACAAATCATCGTCGATTTCGGCCTTGCGCGCACCGGCGACAATCTCGGCGATCAATTCATCGTCAAGGCCGTGCGGGCGCAGCACCTCGGCCATTGAGCGGGCCTTGCTGTCGGAAAGATCGACGGGGCCGTTCCTGCGGGCGCGCCCCGACAGATCGCCGGTCAGTTTCGCCAGCGCGTCCTCGGAGAATTTTTGCTCCAGCGGTTCGTGCAGGCGTGCGCCGGCGGCGCGGAAGCCCGATTCATTGCCGGCGCCGTTGCGCCCGGCGGTAAGCGGCGGCTCGGCGAAGCTCTGGCGCGCATGGTCGCCGAAACGCGGCTCGACCGGGGCCGGCGCCATCGGGTCCGGCGTGTCGGAGGCTGAAACTTCGAAATCGCCGGACGGCAGGTTGCGGATCGAGATGATGACGGCGTGCTCGCCAATAGCTTTCTTCGCCTTGGCCTTGGCGGCTTCCGCCGTCGATGCGATGAATTTCAACATACCGACGCAACATCCTTCCGCCGGCATTATCATTCAGCGAAAGGGGGCCAAGCAAGAGCGGCGCAACCCAATGACGCGAAGTTGCGGAATTTTTTTGCCGGCGTCCGGACTTTTTTCAAGTGTCGTCACACAGAGCCTAGATTTTTCAGCCTCACATGCGGGTGAATCTCGTTTTGCGACAGCACCATGGTCTGGGGCCGCACCCGTTCAATGACCGAGCGCACGAAGGGGCGGGCCGACGCGCTGGTGACAAGGGCGGCGGAATAGCCGGCCGCGGCGGCCTCCTCCAGCCGGCGCAGCACCGCGCCGACGAAGTCCTGGATTTTCGACGGCGCCATGGCGAGCTGGCGGTCTTCGCCCTGACCGGTCAGGCTTTCGGCGAATGCGCGCTCCCATTCCATCGACAAGGTGACGATGGGCGCGGCGCCGTCGGCGCTCCTGATGGCGCTGCAAATCTGGCGGGCAAGGCGCGCGCGCACATGTTCGCTGATGTGGGTGACATTGGTCGATGTCGGCGCCGCCTCGGCGATCGCTTCAAGGATCGACGGCAGATCGCGGATCGAGATGCGCTCGGCGATCAGCGTCTGCAACACCCGCTGCACCGTCGAGATGGTGACGACGGCGGGGATAAGATCGCTGACGAGCTGGCGGTGCTTGTCGGGCAACGCGTCAATAAGCTTCTTGGTTTCGGCGTAAGACAACAGCTCCGGCGCCTCGGCGCGGATGATTTCCGTCAGGTGTGTGGTCAGCACCGTCGCCGCATCGACAACCGTCAGTCCACGGAGCGATGCCGTCTGGCGCTGGCTGTCGTCGACCCACAGCGCGTCAAGGCCGAAGGCGGGTTCTTTCGTCGCCTCGCCGACCAGGTCGATGCGCCCGCCATTGGGGTCCATCACCAGGAAATGGCCGGGCTTGACCGCGCCGCGCCCGATCTCCTGCTCCTTCAGGCGGATGACATATTCATTCGCCGGCAATTGCACATTGTCGAGAATGCGCACCGGCGGCGTGACGAACCCGATATCGTGCGCGACCTGGCGGCGCAGCGCCTTGATCTGGTCGGTCAGCTTCGGCCCGGCTCCGTCATTGATCAGCGGCAACAGGGCGTATCCAAG
Organism: Parvularculaceae bacterium; assembly: GCA_041398145.1. Taxonomy (GTDB): domain Bacteria; phylum Pseudomonadota; class Alphaproteobacteria; order Caulobacterales; family Parvularculaceae; genus Amphiplicatus. Next base: position 811,157 of record JAWKVF010000001.1, read on the forward strand.
CTCGATGCGCAAATCGTCCATCGCCAGCATCGCCGCCGGGTCGTCGTCGGTTTTCGCGCGCGCTTGCGTCTGGTCGGCCTTCGCCGCCTCCGTCGCGCGCGCCTGTTTGTGGCGGTGGATCGAGATCGCCGCCGCCGCCAGCGCCGACGACAGCAGCATGAACGGGAAGAACGGCATGCCCGGCAGGATCGCGATGATGAGCAGCACCCCGGCGACGACGCCAAGCGCTTTTGGATATTCGGTGAACTGCTCGCCCAGCGCCTTGTCGGCGGAGCCTTCAACGCCGGCTTTCGACACCAAAAGGCCGGCGGCGACGGAAACGATCAAGGCCGGGATCTGGCTGACCAGCCCGTCGCCGATGGTGAGCAGCGTATAGGTCTGGCCCGCCTCGCCAAAGCTGAGCCCGTTCTGGACGACGCCGATGAAAATGCCGCCGATGATGTTGATGAGGGTGATGAGCAGGCCGGCGATGGCGTCGCCGCGCACATATTTCGACGCGCCGTCCATCGCCCCGTAAAAATTCGACTCGTCTTCAAGGTTCTTGCGCCGCTCGCGCGCCTCGCTCTCGTTAATGAGGCCCGACGACAGATCGGCGTCGATGGCCATCTGCTTGCCCGGCATCGCGTCGAGAGAAAACCGCGCGGCCACCTCGGCGATGCGGCCCGAACCGCGGGTGATGACGACGAAATTCACAATGACGAGGATCGCGAACACGATCATGCCAATGATGAAATTGCCCTGCATGACGAAGCCGCCAAACGCCTCGATGACATTGCCGGCCGCGTCGGGGCCTTCATGGCCGCGCGACAGGATGAGCCGCGTCGACGCGACGTTGAGGCCAAGGCGAAAGATCGTCGAAATCAGCAGGATCGCCGGAAAGGTCGAAAACTCCAGCGCCTTGCGGGTGAACAGCGCGGTCATCAGCACCGTCACCGACAGCGTGATCGACATGGCGAGCAGGATGTCGAGCATCCAGCGCGGCGCCGGCAACACCAGCAGCGCCAGCATCGCCATGATCGCCGCGGCGAAAGCGACATCGCCGCGTAGCGCCTGTTTCAGCGTTGCCGGTTGTAGCCAGGTTCTCGCCGATGCAAGAGCGTTCGCCACGCGTGCGTCTCCTTACGCGCTGGCGCGTTCGGCCGATGGCGGCGGCACGGCGACGCCATCTTCCGAATATTGCTTCAGCTTGTTGCGCAGTGTACGGATCGATATGCCAAGAATGGTCGCCGCATGGGTGCGGTTGCCAAGGCAATGATCGAGGGTTTGCAGGATCAGCGCCTGTTCAACTTCCGCAACCGTCTTGCCGATCAGTGTTTCGCCGTTTTCACTGGCGTCCATTGCAATATTTGCAACGCCGATGTTTGATCCGTCCGGCAGGCGAACAACGTCTTTATCAATTTCATCGCCGCTCGCCAGCAGCACCGCGCGGTGCATGGCGTTTTCAAGCTCGCGCACATTGCCCGGCCATGGCGCGCCGACAATCGCCTGGCGCGCGGCTTCCGATATCGGGCGCAGCGGCACGGCGTTCAGCTCGGAATATTTGCGAACGAAATGGTCCGCCAGCGCGGAAATGTCTGACGGGCGCGCGCGCAGCGGCGGCACGTCGAGATTGACGACATTGAGGCGGAACAACAAATCTTCGCGGAAATTGCCTTTCCGGACCTCTTCGGCAAGATCGCGGTTCGATGTAGCAAGCACGCGGATATTGATTTTCACCGGCTTCGAACCGCCGACGCGGTCGACGACGCGTTCTTGCAACACGCGCAACAGCTTGGCCTGAAGCCGCACGTCCATTTCGGATATTTCGTCCAGCAGGATGGCGCCGCCGTCGGCTTCCTCGAACTTGCCGATGCGCCGCGCCACGGCGCCGGTGAAGGCGCCTTTTTCATGGCCGAACAATTCCGACTCCAGAAGATTTTCCGGAATCGCCGCGCAATTGATCGAGATCAGCGGCTTGTCGGCGCGTTTTGAACGCGCGTGGACGTATTTCGCGATGACTTCCTTGCCGACGCCGCTTTCGCCGGTGATCAGAATGGAGGCTTCCGACGGCGCGACCTGATCGGCCAGCGCGATGAGTTTTTTCATCGCCGGGTCGGCGGCGATGATGTCGCTCGATTCCTCGGCGACCGCCTCAAGCACAGCGGCGATCAGCTCTGCGTCCGGCGGCAGCGGAATGAATTCCTTCGCGCCGGCGCGGATCGCCGCGACCGCCGCATCGGCATCGGTCTTCACGCCGCAGGCGACGACGGGAATGGCGATGCGTTCGGCATCCAGCGCCTCGATCAGGCGGGCGATGTTCTGGCGGATGTCGACCATCAACAAATCGGCGCCCTGGCCCTTGCGCAACGCGCTCAGCGCCGCCTCATGGTCGGCGGAGAATGACACTTTTGCACCGCGATCCATCGCGATGCGCGCCGCCGCTGACAATTGGCCTGAAAGACCTCCGACGATTAGCAGTCTCATTTTTTCGCCGCCTGTTCTGTTTAAACGTCTGCGTCTTTGACGACTTCGGTCATGGTGACGCCGAGCACGCCGTCGATCATGACAAGCTCGCCCCGGGCGATCAGCTTGTCGTTAACGTAAAGATCAATCGGTTCACCGACCTTGCGGTCAAGCTCGATGATCGAGCCTTCGTCGAGCTGCATCAGCGAGCCGACATTCATCTTCATCTTGCCAAGCACGGCGGAGATTTTGACGGGCACGTCATAAATGCTTTCAAGCGCGGCGCGGCGCGGACGTGGCGCGCCGTCGTCGGCGCTGATGTCGGGCAGCATCGCTTCTTCAGCGGATTTTTCGAGAGCGCTCATTTACGCGCCTCCTTTTCCAGTGCGTTGATGGCGTCGATTACCGCCGATATGGCGGTGCGGATTTCTTCATGGCTTCGGCGTACGCCGCCGCCGCGCCAGTCGAGACGGGCCTCGCCCGGCGCCAGCGCCGGATCGTCGTCCAAGGACACGAAGTCGCCGAGGCCGCGATCGGCGATCAACGCCGACAGCTTCGCGCCCTGGCGCGCCATTGCGCGCGCGCTGACCGCAAGTTGCACCGGGCGCCGGTCGTCTGAGTTTTCCGTCAGCCGTTTCAGCATGTCGGCGGCGATTTCGAGTTCGCGTTCGACGTAGAGCGCCTCGCACATCTCGCACAGGAACACCATCGCGATGTCGCGCATCGCGGTGCGTTCAGCGGCCAGCGTTTGTTGATGGCGCGCCGCGCCCGCGTCCAGTAATTCGGCGATACGCGACAGCGCGGCGGCGTCTTCAGCGGCCAGCGAGCGCATCGCCAGCCGGCGTCCCTCGGCGACGCCCTCAATGCGCGCGGCGTCAATATCCTCAGCGGTATAGGCGACGATAGGGGGGTCCTCGGCCTGCGGCGCGCTGGCGCCATGCAGATCGTCAAAGTCGAAAGGTTGCGGTTTGACGTTCATCAGTACACCAGCTCTTCATCGCTGCTTTTTGACAGGAAGATTTCACCCTCTTCCGCGAGGCGGCGCGCCAGTTCTACGATTTTGACCTGCGCCTGATCGACTTCCTTCAGCCGGGTCGGGCCCATGATTTCGATATCGTCTTTTAAAATATTGGCCGCGCGCTCTGACATATTGGCGAAGAAATGTGCGGCGACATCCTCGCGCGCGCCTTTCAGTGCGGTCGCCAGCACCGACTTGTCGGCAAAGCGCAAAAGCATCTGCATGTCTTGCCCGTCAAGGCGAACGAGATCTTCAAACACGAACATTAGCGAGCGAATGCGTTCGGCGGCGGACGGGTTCTTGTTTTCCAGCGCATCCATGAACCGGCGTTCGACGGCGCGGTCGAAATGGTTGAAAATTTCCGCCATCGACTCATAAGGGTCTATGTCGTGGCCGCGTGACAGCGCCGCCATGAACTCGGTGCGCAGGGTCTGTTCGATCTGGTCGAGAACGTCCTTTTGCACCGGCGCAAGGCTGAGCATGCGGTTGATGACTTCCTCGCCGAACAGCGCCGGCATCGCGCCGATGACTTTCGCCGCGTGTTCGGCGCGTATTCGCGACAGGATGACGGCGACGGTCTGGGGGTGTTCGTTGCGCAGATAGCCGGCGAGCACGCGTTCGTTCACATTGGCGAGCTTGTCCCACATCGTCTTGCCGGCGGGGCCCTTGATATCCTCAAGGATTGAATCCGCCTTGTCAGCCGGCAGCACATTGCGCAGGAAGCGCTGGGCCGACGCCGCCGACCCGGTGACGGTGCCGGTCGACGAAAGATTGGCGACGAACGAATACAGCAATTCCTCGACCACTTCGGCGGTGACAGAGCCAAGATGGCTGATGGCGATAGTCACCTCGCGCAATTCGTCCTCGTCGAACGAGGCCCAGATCGGCTTGCTGGCTTCCTCGCCGAGCGCCAGCATGACGACGGCGGCGCGTTCAGCGCCCGAAAGGTCATTCGCGGCGGTTATGGTTTTCGCTCTCATGACGCTTCACGAATCCAGCTTTTCAAGATGAACGACGACTCATCCGTGTGCGATTTAACGACCTCGGCGACTTTTTTCAGCGACGAGGCTTTTACCTGGCCTTCCACCTGGGCGAGATCGATCTTTGCGTCGAGCTGGCCGGCGGCGGGCGACGGCAGGGCGGTTTGCGCCGGCGCGGGTTCCAGCGTCGTCGCGGACGATGCTGGCGATGACGTTGGCGCCGCCGACATCAGCGGGCGCAACACGAATATGACAAGCGCCAGCGCGATCAGCGCCAGCGCGCCGATTTCGGCGCCGCGCATCAACATCTCGGGTGAGAGTTGCGCGCGCGCGCCGGATGCCGGGGCGGCGGCTGCGTTCGCCGGCGACGGTTGCCGGAAAGGCATTTCAACGACTTCGACCTGGTCGCCGCGCGCGGCGTTATAGCCGATGGCCGAGCGCACCAGTGCTTCGATGCGCTGCATTTCCTCATCGCTGCGCGGCGCGGCGACAAGCGCGCCTTCGGCGCCGGGGGCGGTTGGCATGTTCAGCGCGACGGCGACCGACAGCCGGTTGACGCCGCCGATTTCGCGCACCGCGTTACGCACGGTGCGGGTCATTTCATAATTGGTGGTTTCTTCAATGCGGCTTGCCGCTGACGTGGTCGCATCGGCGTCCGTCGCGTCGACGATTTCCGCTTCCGGCAGGGCGTTGGCGATTGTGACGCCGCGCGAAAGCGCCGGGTCGCGTGAATTGGAATTGTCTTCAACCGTGGTCGACGACAACACGGTCTGGCTGTCGGGGTCGATGATGTTCGATGTTTCGGTGACGCGGTTGAGATCGAGATCGGCGCTCACCTGCACGCGCAGGTTCTCCGGCCCGACAATGCGCCCGACAATATCCTCGACGGTGCGGCGGATGCGGGTCTCGGTCGCGGCGATGCGCTCTTCAACGCCGCCGTTCGCCGATAACGGATCGTTATCGTTTTGTCCCGATGCGAGAAGATCGCCGGAGGCGTCGAGCACGGTGACATTGGCCGGCGACAGGTTGGGCGCCGCCGAGGCGACAAGATTGACGATGGCGCGGACAGATTTTTTCTCAAGCCCCGCCGGCGCATCGACGACGATGGAGGCGGTGGCGCGCTGTTTATCGCGCGAGAACAGCTCGCGTTCGGGCAAAACAAGATGCACGCGCGCTGAGCGCACCCCGGAAATGGTGGAGATCGTGCGGCCAAGCTCGCCTTCCAGCGCCCGCAGGCGGTTGATGTCCTGCTGGAACGAGGTCGCGCCCAGCGCGTCGGTCTCGTCAAAGATTTCATAGCCGACGCCGCCGGCGTCTGGCGCGAAGCCGTCGCCCGCCAAAGCGAGCTTCAGCCGCGCAACATCGTCGCGCGGGGTCATGATGGTCACGCGGCCGCCATTTTCGCGAATGTCGTAATCGACGCCCTGCTGGTCGAGGCGCGTTGTCGCTTCCTGGGCTTCGCGCAGATCAAGATCGGCGTACAATATCGCCTTTGGCGCCTCGCCGATGCGCGCGACGATCAGGCCTAGCGCCAGCGCGACGCCGAGCGAGACGCCGACGATGACGCCAAGGCGCGCGATCCCGTAAGAACGGATCAGGTTCACAAATTCATTCACGGCTTTCGCCCTCACCAGCGCGACGCATTTCCCTAACCAATGGCGCCGCTGGGCAAAATTTGCCCGGTCTAGCGTAAATATTCCGTTAGGTGACGACCATTTGCGGTGAGGAAAGTCGAAAATAAAAAAGCCCGCGCCGGAAAATCATCTGGCGCGGGCCTGTTCATGAACGAACAGTTAAGAGGGCGGCTACCGGTATTGCTGAACCCGCGTGGCGCGAAGCCCCGCCATGCCGTGTTGATCGATGGCTTTTTGCCAGCCAAGAAACTCTTCGACTGTAAGCTGGTAGCGATCACACGCTTCTTCGAGCGTCAATAGACCGCCGCGAACAGCAGAGACGACTTCGGCTTTGCGACGGATCACCCAGCGCTTTGTCGTTGGCGGCGGCAGGTCAGCCAGCGTCAACGGCAATCCGTCAGGGCCGATCACATACGGCTCTTTGGATCGCTGCGGCGCTACGTGAGAAGCGACGGTCATTGGCGATTGTTCCTTCAATATACGCAACTTGTAGAATGCACCATAGGCCCGGCGCTTTTAAAAAACGGCTAAATGTCAAGGTAAAATCAAGGCTAACTGATTGAACGCATTTGAAGTTTTGCGTTCATTTCGGGACGGTTCATTTCGGGACGGCCAAGGCCAGAAATGATCCTTATGCGGCGGTTTCAACGGCGGTTCGCCACAGCTCGTCCGCGACAGAAAGGACGCGCGCATTCGTCGAATAAGCGCGCTGGGTCTGGATCAGCGTCGAAAACTCCTGGCCAATGTCGACGGTGGAGGCTTCAACCGCCGCACCCTCAATCGCGCCGGCGCGGCCGCTGCGGGCGGCGGCAAGGCTCGCCACGCCGGAAAGCGTGGTCGCCATGAATGTCGTGGCGTCGCCTTCCTCTAGCCCGCTGGTGTTGGTGAACAGCGCAAGCGGGATTTGAAACAAAGGCCGGGTTTCGCCATTGGCGTAACTGGCGATGACCAAACCGTCTTCATCGACGGTGACGCCGGTCAGCGCGCCAAGCGTCGCCGCACTTGCGCCGGCGGGCGTGCGATTGATGTTGACGGTTTCAAGTCCGGCGAGCGAGCCGACCGACGCCGCGCCGCTGGCGTCGATGGTTGCGCCCTGCAAGTAAAGTCCGCTGGCGTTGACGAGATTGCCAAGCGCGTCAGGGGAAAAATCGCCGGCGCGGGTGAACAGGAAATCATTGGCAGGCGTGACGTCCTTTGAGACGACGAAGAAGCCGTCGCCGGCGATGGCGATATTGGTATGTTCATTGGTGCGCAAGATCGCGCCTTGTTCGTCGACAAGCTGGCGTGCGGCGGCGCTGACGCCGGTTCCGATGACGCCGGCGCCGACCGTCTGGTTCAGCGACGGCGCCCCGACGGGAATGAGGTCGGAAAAATCTGTGCGCACGCGCTTATAGCCGCTCGACTGGCTGTTCGCGATATTGCTCGACACCGCTTCAAGCCCCTTGGCGAAGGCGTTCAAGCCGGAAAGACCGATAGACATTAATCCGGAAAAACTCATTTACCCCTCCTGAGTTTTTGCAATGACGCGCTCAACCGCGTCGAGAGAGACCGCCCCCAGCGGCGTTTCAATCATCGGCCCGTCTTCGCCGAAGCTGACGCCGCTGACATTGACCAGCGTTTGCGTGTTGAAGGCGGCGGGCGCGCCGGTGGCGTCAACGGCCTCAACGATCAGTCGATAGGCGCCTTCGGGCGCCGGCTTGCCGTCGGCCATCATTCCGTCCCATGCAAATTCATGTTCGCCAACCCTGTTGTCGCCGGTGAAACTCGCGACCGCTTTGCCGGTGCTGTTGACGATCGACAGTTTCACCGCCGCCGCGCCATCGGGCAGGGAATAAGCCCACTGCGCGCCGCGACCGTCAGTATGGGCCATATCGCTTTCGACCATCACCGAGCGACCCAGCAGCGACAGCGCGCCGCTGCGATCCGCCGCCGCCTGCAGGCCGATCAGGGTCTCAAGATGCTGGTTGGTCTGGATGGATTGCTCGACTGAGGCGAACTGCACCAGTTGCGAGGTAAACTTCTCCGTATCAAGCGGATCGAGCGGGTCCTGATTGCGAAGCTGGGTGGTCAGCAGCGTCAGGAAGGTGTCGAAATTGTCAGTCAGTTGCGAGAAAGCGCTCGTTTGCTGCGCGTTCTGGCTGGCGGCGATGCTGGCGACGTCCATGTCGGTCGGCTCCTAAATTCTGATATCAATGGCGCCGGCGCTCCACGGCGCGGCGAATGCGGCGTCATAGGCGGGCGTGGCGAGGGAATGGGCCGGGGCGGGCGCGAAATCGGTGCGCGCAAGCTCGGGTGCGGCGTCATCGCGGAATGAAAACACGAAATCGCCGTCGCTGAAGTCAAACCCGGCATTGGCCAGCGTCTGGCGCAATGCCTGTTCGTCGCGGGCGAACATGTCGAACGCCGCCTGATTGTCGAATTTCAGCGCCAGCACGGCCTTTCCGTCATCGCCTAGGGTGAGGCGTCCTTCGACGCGGCCCATCTCCGGCGGGTCGAGGCGAAATTCGAACTGGCTCGATTTGTCGAGACGGCGCGCAAGGATCTGGGCGAAGTCGTCCGCCGCGCGGGTTTGCGCCGGCGTTGCGGCTTTTGCGGTGTCTCGCTGTTGCGCGGCAAGGCGCGCCGCGATCTGTTCGCGCGCTGAAGCGGCTGTTGCGGGGGCGGGCTTTGCGATCACCGCCGTTGCTTGCGCGCCCGCCGGCGCCGTCGCCGCCGCAATCATCGCCGGCGGCGGCGCGGCGATCGTGCTTTGAGAATTCGCCGGCGCGGCGGTCTGCGCATTCGCGGGCGCCGGGCCTGCCTGCGCCAAGTCGCCGTTTTGCCCGGCCGCGCCGGCTTTCACGTCTGGCGATGGCGGCGTTTGCGCATCCGCATTCGCTTGCGCACCCTGTCGCTCGCCTTGCGTCGGCTGCGCGGTTGCGCTCGCCGCGCCCTTTGGCGTTGCGCCATGGGTCTGTAAAGATTGCGAAGCCTGACGTTCAAGCGAGGCTGACGCCATGGCGTAGGAAAACCCGCCGTCCTCGCCAGCGCGCTCATCGCGCGGCGCGGGGCGTTGCGCTTTCATCGCTAGCGCAGCTGTGGCGGCGCTGATCTGGCTTGCTTCGCTCATGCCATGTGTTTCTGAATTGCGCGTTGGTATTGGCAATCGGCGCGCCAGTTGGCGATTGGCGCAAATACTGGCGAAACATGATTAAGCGCAATTAACGAAAACTGGCGGGCGGAATATTCCGCCTGCAGAATTTTCCTACTGCGTCAATTCCTGCCGGGCGTTCAGAACGGATGCGGCAGCCGGTGTCGGCGCGCTGGTTCGCCGATTGCAATTTAACCGGGCGACAAATCAATGCAGGGCCAAGGCTCATGATGAAAACCGCATTTTTGCTGGCGTTCACAGCAGGCATAGCGCACCGGTCGGCGAAATTTGCCGTGCGCATTTTGCCGGGCGGGCAATTCCTGCCGGGCGGGGAGGGCCAGTCATGAGCCTCAACGTCGCGATGAACATCGCCCTTTCCGGGCTGTTCGCCAATCAGCGCGCGCTCGCCGCGACGTCTGAAAACATCGCCAATGTCAACACGGCGGATTTTGCCCGCCGTGAAGTGACTTTCGCGACCGACGCCATTCCCAACCAGTTCTCCGGTGTTGACGTCAACATTGCGCGCGCCGCCGTAAACCGGTTTTTACAGGGCGCGGTTTATTCCGGCTCGGCTGACGCCGCCGGGTCGTCGGTGATCGCCGATGCGCTGTCGCGCATTGACGCCTCGCTCGGCGCGCCGGGCGATAACATCTCTTTCGCCAACAAACTCGACGAGGCGTTTTCGGCGCTGGCGGTGTTGTCGGCGGCGCCGGACTCAACCGCGGCGAAAGCCGATGCACTGTACGCGCTTGACGAGGCGTTTGCGTCTTTCGCGCGCACGCAAAACGCCATCGCCGCTGAAAGCGACGGGGCGCTGTCGCGTCTCGACGCCGACGTGACCCGCGTCAACGCGCTGCTTGAAGATATTTACCGTTTCAACCAGGTCGCGCCTGATAGCGACGGCGCGGGCGATCTGCTCGACCAGCGCCTGCGTGAACTTTCTGAACTGATGCCGATCAATGTCGTACGCGGCGATGACGGCCGCGTCGAAGTGGCGACGACCGGCGGCACGGTGCTCGCCAATTCCGCCGGTTATTCAGCGCTGGGCGTCACCGCCGGGCCGCCGACGCTGATCTCGCTTTCCTCGGTCGATCCGGCCAGCGGCGCGTCGTTGCTGGTCAACGCCGATTTCGGCGCGAACATCACGTCCGGCGAAATAGGCGGCCTGCTGACATTGCGCAACACCGACTTGCCGGCGCTGTCGGCGCTGGTCGAAGCGACGGCCCGCGGCGTCGCCGACCAGTTGAATGCGGTTTACGCCGGCAACGCCGTTGCGGGGTCTGTTGCGTTGACGTCGTCGCCGCTGATCGTTGAAAACGCCGGCGTGTTTTCGGTCGACGCCGCCTTGCTCGCCGATCCTGACAGTTTCGCGAACGCGCGCCCGGCCGGCGGCGCGGTTGCGGGCGCCAATGACGGAACCGGCGCGGCGGCGCTTGCCAATGTCAGCGCCAGCGTTGAAACGCGCGCCGTCGCCGACACCATCGCGCAGATCGGGTCGGCGGCGAAAAACGCCGAACTTTCCGCCTCGACCGATCAGGCGATTTCGGCCGAGCTTTCCGCGCGCGCCAGCGCCGACAGCGGCGTCAATCTCGACGAGGAATTGTCGAATCTCATACTTTATCAGCGCGCTTACGCCGCCAACGCCCGCGTCATCGCGGCGGTCGACGAGCTTTGGCAGTCGCTGCTGCAAATTCTGTAAGGGATCGTTTCCATGACCCGCATTTCCGATCTTGGTTTTCAGCAGATCCTGCTTTCAAGCTTCCAGCGCGCGCAATCCTCGGCGCAGGATCGCCAGATTCAACTGGCGACCGGCAAGATTTCCGACAGCTATGGCGGCATCGGCGCGGCGACGGCGCAATTGCTGACCTCGGAAGGCGTGATGACGCGCGCAACCGGGTATCAGGCGGCGGCCAACATCGCCGCGACGCGGTTCCAGACACAGGAAGCGGCGCTGACCGAAATCGCCGACAGCGTCGCGCGCCTGCGCGCCGATATCGTCACCACGCTGGCGACCGGCTCGGCGCAATTGCTGACGCCGGAATTTGAAACCGAGGCCCAGCGCATACTCGGCGCGCTCAACACTTCGGTCGGCGGGGTTTACGTGTTCGGCGGCGTAGACGGAACCATACCGCCGGTGAACGCGACGACGCTTGCCGATATCGCCGGCGCCGCCAACACCAACACGCTGTTCAATAATGCGGCGCGCACGCAAATGCTGGTCGAGGAAGGCGCGTTTGTCGATGGCGGCGCGGTGGCCAGCGACGTCGCCAGCGATTTGCTGGCGCGGCTGAAGGATTTCGCCGACGCGCCCGCGAGCCTTGGCGCCTTTTCCGGCACGCCGACAGCGGCGCAAAGCACGTTCCTGACACAGATGATCGCCGATCTCGACGCCATCTCGGCCCGGCTTTATGACGAGCTTGGCTATAATGCGATCGCCCAGGGTCAGACCGACGCGGCGCTGACCCGCAACACCCAGCGCCGCGATCTTGCAGAGATCGTCGCCGCCGAGATTGAAAATGTCGACCTTGCCGAGGTCGTCTCGCGTCTCAATCAGGACCAGATCGCGATTGAAGCCGCCGCGCAGGCGCTGGCGCAATCGCGCGAGCTGTCGCTGCTCAATTACCTTTAGTCGTTGTCATAGCCGAAGCGCTCAACCCACGGCGCCAGCACCGGCATGACCGACGCCATTTCATCGCGATAGTATTTCCACTTGCCGATCGAGGTTGAATAGGGGCGCTGGATCACCTGTGTCGCGCTGGCGGTGCGCACCGCGCGCTTCCTTGCGGTTTCGTCATAGGCGAGCATCGCTTCGTGCCATGGTACGTCAAGGAACGCTGTAAGGCGCCGGGCCTCGCCTTCAAGATCGGCGACAACGTCTTCATAGCGCACGTCATGGAAGGTGTTGACGGATTTCTCGCGCATCATCATCCCGAACGACATGATGAGATCGTAATACGCCGCGGCGCTGTCGAAAATTCAGGAACTGGAACATCGCGTAGTTCTGTTCGAAATGTTGCTGGAACGCGCTGAGGATGACATCGCGCGGGTCGCGGGTGGCGAAAATGATCTTGGCATCGGGGAACAGGCGGTGGATCAGCCTGCTGCACGGTGTTGAGCGGCACTTTGTCGACCACCAGCCGGCCGTTCGGGGCCTCGCGTAAAATCGCTCGCGCGCGCTTCCAATAGGCGGCGCGCATTTCGTTGATCGTCTCGGTTGATGCGGTTTTCAGGTGCTGAAGCCTGTCGTCAGACTGCGCGAAGGCGCGCCATGCGTCGACGAAATTGTCTTCTTCCTCCATCACCATAATGTCCGGGTGCGAGGCGAGGATCTGGTCAAGCCAGGTGGTGCCCGAACGCACGAAGCCGAGCAGGAAGACCGGCGCATCGCCGTCAAGCTTTTCAGGCGTCGGCCATGTGCGCAAATCTTCGCCTGCAAAAAAATCTAGCGAACGCTTGATGTTATCAATGGTGAGCGGGCTTTGTTCCTCCGCAATGCGCGCGCCATGCACGCGCGCCGTCAGGGCGTGCGACGCGCAATAAGCTTCGTAGGCTGATTGATATGCGCCGATTTTGTCATAGGCGCTCGCGAGAATGTAATACAGCCGCGAGGCGTTGCGTTCATTGGCGGCGTCCGTCGTCAGGATTGGCGCAAGTGCTGCGATGATCTCGTCATGGCGCTTTTCGCGCAGGTCGATTTCGCTCCGTGCAATCAGCGCGATATCGTAATCCGGCGCGATTTCAAGCGCGCGCACGGCGAGCGTGCGGGCGCGAGCATGATCATGGACACGCTCAAAATGCCGTGCGGCCTTGGCCAGCACGACAGGAGACTGCGGTTCGGCGGCGATGGCGCGCTCGAAACTCGCCGTCGCCTCGTCCTTGCGGTCGAGATAATATTGCGTCTCGCCAAGATGGCACAACGCTTCGCCATATTGCGGGTTGAGCCGCACCGCTTCGGCGAAGGCGCGCTCGGCCTGTTCCAGCGCGCCGCGCTCTTTATAAAGAACGCCGATCCAGTACAGCAGCGCAGGCTGGCCGGGCGCGATCTGGTTGGCGCGCACGAACGCGTCGAGCGCTTCGGAATTCATGCCGCGGCGGAAAAAGGAAAACCCCCTGATCTGCAATCCGGCGACGTCATTGGGATCGCGCGCCAGAAACGCCTGCGCAATTGCCTCGGCGCGGGCGAAATCGCGGTTTTCTGCGGCCTGCAGCCCTTCAAGGAACAGGTTTGGCGGTTGCGGCATGCGGGCGGTCCTCTAGTGCCCGGTGTTCCTAAATCATCGCGCCGGCGGGTGAAAGCCGGCGACGCCGGCGGCGAGGCGATGGGGGGTGTGGAAATTCCCCGGCCGGGCGCTATGTTCCGGCCAAACCGGAGACGACATGACCGCCGCTGACGCCATGCTGGATACGCTCGACGCGCCGAGGATCGACCTCGGCCTGCCGGCGGGGGCGCGCGTCGTCGTGGCGATGTCGGGCGGCGTTGATTCCTCGGTGACGGCGGCGCTGGTGAAGCATGCCGGCTATGACGCGGTCGGCGTCACGCTTCAACTTTACGACCATGGCGTTGCGATCCAGAAAAAAGGCGCCTGCTGCGCCGGACAGGATATTCAGGACGCGCGCAATGTCGCCGAGCGCCTTGGCATTCCCCATTACGTGCTCGACTATGAAGACCGGTTCTCGCAAACGGTGATGGAGGATTTCGCCGACACCTATCTGGCGGGGGCGACGCCTATTCCGTGCGTGCGCTGTAACGAACGGGTGAAATTCCGCGACTTGATGGATGTGGCGCGCGATCTTGGCGGCGCCGCAATGGCGACCGGCCATTATATCAAGCGCGTTGACGGCCCCCATGGCGCTGAGTTGCGCCGCGCCGCAGACGCCAGCCGCGACCAGAGTTATTTCCTGTTCTCGACGACTCGCGAACAGCTCGATTTCCTGCGCTTCCCGCTTGGCGGCCTGCCAAAGGCTGAAGTGCGGCGCATCGCCGGCGAGTTCGGCCTTGTCGTCGCCGACAAGCCCGACAGCCAGGACATCTGTTTCGTACCGGAAGGAAAATACGCCAGCGTGGTCGAGCGGCTGCGCCCCGGTGCGGCGGAGCCTGGCGAAATCGTGCACATCGACGGCGAGGTGATGGCGAGCCATGCCGGCGTTATTCATTATACCGTCGGCCAGCGCCGCGGCCTTGGCGTCGCCACCGGCGACCCGCTTTACGTGGTGCGTCTTGACGCCGACAAACGCCAGGTCATCGTCGGCCCTCGCGAAGCGCTCTCGGTGCGCCGGATGAAACTGAAAGAAACCTCGTGGATCGGCGATGGCGCGTTGGAAGATGCGGCGCGCGCGGGCCTTGCGGTTGCGGTCAAGGTCCGCTCGACACGCCCGCCGGCGCCGGCGCGGCTGTTCTTTGACGATGGGGCCGATAACAGGGTTGGCGTTGAACTCGCGACGGCGGAGGAAGGCGTTGCGCCGGGCCAGGCCTGCGTCTTTTACTCCACCGACGCCGCCCATGACCGGGTGCTCGGCGGCGGCTGGATCGCGTCAACACGAACTGAGCACGCCTGAGCGCGGCTTGCGTCTCAACGCGATTTCGTCCAGTACCGGCAAAATTAACAAAGATCTTAAGCGTAAGATGCAAATGGTCTGCTTTGCATCCTGCGCAAGCTGACAAAGGCGCGACTTATTCCTATGGCGAAGAAACTCTACGATTGCATCAAGTGTTCGGCGTATTGCTGTTCCTACACGCATATTCCGGTCAACAAGACCGATCTGAAGCGTCTCGCCAAATTCCACGGCGTCAGCGTTGAGAAGGCTGAAAAGAAGTTCACCAAAAAAGGCGACAAGGAAAATCCGCGCGTCCTGCGTCATACCGATGACGAACATTTCGTGACGTCGTGCATGTTCCTCGACAAGGACACGCGCAACTGCACCATCTATGAAGGCCGGCCGAAAATCTGCCGCGATTTCCCGACGCAAAAGCGCTGCGGTTATTACGAGTTCCTGAAATGGGAGCGCGAAGTTCAGGACGATCCCGACTGGGTCGCCACCACGGACTAGGTGATGGCTGACCGCGTCGACGCCATTGTTATCGGCGCGGGCGTCATCGGCCTTGCGGCGGGGCGCGCGCTGGCGCGCGCCGGGCGCGAGATCATCGTGGTCGAAAAGAACGCCGCCTTTGGCGAGGAAACATCGTCGCGAAATTCAGAGGTTATCCACGCGGGCATCTATTACCGCCCCGGCGGTTTGCGTGCGCGGTTATGTGTTGAAGGCAAGCAAAAGCTCTATGCCTATTGCCGTGATCATAACATTGCGCATCTGAATTGCGGTAAGCTGATCGTTGCGACCAATGACGACGAGGCGGGCCGGCTAGCGGCGATCCGCGATAACGCCGCGCGCAACGGCGTTGACGATCTTTACCGCATCACCGGGGCCGAGGCGGCTGCGCTTGAACCGGGCCTCGCCTGCGTCGCGGCGCTGGTCTCGCCCTCGACCGGCATTGTCGACAGTCATGGCCTGATGCTGTCGCTGGTTGGCGAGCTTGAAGAGGCGGGCGGCGCGCTGGCGCTTTCAAGCCCGGTCACCGGCGGGCGCGCGGTTGCCGGCGGCGTCGTGCTTGATGTCGGCGGGGCCGAGCCGATGCGCCTGTCGGCGCGCCTTGTCGTCAACGCCGCCGGGCTTTACGCCGATCAGGTCGCGCGCTCGATCAGCGGCCTTGCGCCCGCGCATATTCCCGCGCTGCGCCCGGCCAAGGGGCAATATTTCACCTATGCCGGCAAGGCGCCGTTCTCACGCCTCATCTATCCGCTGCATGCGCCCGACAGCCAGGGCGTTCACTACACCCGCGATCTCGGCGGTCAGGCGCGTCTTGGCCCTGACATCCGCTGGGACGCGGCGCTCGGCGATTATTCGGTGGACGAGACACGGCGCGACAGCTTCGTCGCGGCGGTGACGCGGTTCTGGCCCGAACTCGACCCGGCACGCCTCAACCCCGGCTATGCCGGCGCGCGCCCGAAAGCGACCGGGCCGGGCGAGGAGGGCGATTTCATCATTTTGGGGCCGGACACGCACGCAACGCCCGGCTATATCGGCCTTTACGCCATGGAATCGCCGGGGCTGACCTCGTGCCTTGCGATTGGCGATTACGTCGCCGCCATGGCGGGGGAAATCTAGGCGGCCGCTCGCTTGCGGCGCGCGGGCGGAGCCGCTATAGACGCCCGCTCCGAACCAGATCGGAACCCGTGGCGGGGTAGCTCAGTTGGTGAGAGCGCAGGATTCATAACCCTGAGGTCGGCGGTTCAAATCCGCCCCCCGCTACCATAATGAAATCAATTGGTTCGTTAATTTAGCGGCGCATCATCGGTGGCCGATACGGAATTGAGAATCCATTATTTCTGTTTTGCGCGCGACCGGATTCGATTGTCGGTCATGATTGCGTAAGCCGCCATCGGCGAAAACTCTGACCAGTTCGGTCGGATGCGCCACGGGAATATGGGAAGTGGAAACGCCCAACGCAAATGCCACCACATTCCCAACCAGCGCCTAATCCTGACCGACTTTCCAGCAACAATTTCGCTATAATAGCTGATTTTCTTGTTCAGTTCTTCGATTTCTTTTTTATCTGTCGTTGTGGCCAACCCGGCCATACATTCTTTTTTGCGATCGATATGAGATTGTCTTGTGTCTTCTATATTCTTTTTGTGGACAGCGGATGCGGTCAGATCGTCTAAGGAATAAATATCCACGGCGATTTTGTCGCCTTTTTCAGCATTTCTCAGCAGGCTGCAAAATTCGTGAAAATCTGCCGCGCTGAATTTCCGATTGCCCAGGCTGGGTAACGGTCCTATCTCTTCGTCGAATTCACGCGCTAATGCCGCTTGTGGAGAGGGATCAGCTTTCACTTCGTCGCGGTCGGCCAGTTCGATGCCGCCGCCGAAAAGAGAGTAGGACTTCTGACCTTTGATTTTTTTGGTCTCAAGATAATAAACATGGCCGAAAAAACCCCAGACCGAAGCCTTTCTGATCAGGCAAAGCGCACTATAGCCCTGCGCGTCGCCCGTCGAAATTGACTTCTTGTCTAAATCTATTCGGAAATTTTGGCTTGTATTTCCGTCGTTGAATACTTGATCAAACATGCAGTCCCCCCTTTTTTCGAACGCAGCCTATCGTAGATGCTCAAAAAACCAGAATCTTTTCAATCACGGAAATGACCACCGCTTTGCGGTTGTTTAGATACACAACGCCGCATTGCCTGTTCGGTTCATACAACGCTTCCCGCCCCCATCTCCCAGCCATTCGCCCATGTGCCGTGGAAGCCGAGCGGCACGCGCTGCGGCAAGTGAATGCGCGCGAGCGGCGGCGCGGCGAAGTTCTGGGCGTCGATGATCAGCGCTTCGCTGGCGCCGGTCGCGGCGTCGGCGACGAAGGTGACGACATAGCCGTCGTCTTCGCCTTTTGCGTTGGTGCGCGGGGCGAAGGCGGGTTCGGTTCCGTACCAGCCTTTTTGGAATTCATGTTTTTGCGCGGCGCCGGTTTCCAGATCGTATTTGTAAAGCCCGTCGAACAATTGCGTCGCCATGTCTGAAATTGCAACGTGGTAGGAATATTTCGTCTTGCGCCCGGCGAGGCCGAGATTGACCACGGGAAATTCGCTGATGCGGTCGTCGACAAGACGCTCGCTCGTCGCGCCGGTTTTCAAATTCATGCGCCATAGCGTCAGCACCGCGCGCAGCGACAGCACGTCGACCATCGCCGCATAGGGGCCGTAGGCCGGGTCGGGCGCGCGGTTGTTGTCCACCATTTTGCAGGCATACATGACGATCTCGTCGCCATCATCCCACGCGTTGACGACGTGATAGATATAGCACGGCGGGAATTCGAACCATTTGACCTCGTCGCCGCGCCCGCGCCGCGGCAGCACGCCAAAGCGGGTTGAAAGTTTCGGGTCCTGGTGAATGTGCCAGATTTTGTTGCGCAACCCCGCCTCGGTGAACACTACGGGCAAATCCATCAGCACGACGTGGTTTTCCGTCATCGCCATGTCATGGGGCAGGCGCGGGCCGGGCAATTCAATCTGCGTGAAATGCGTCAGCTCGTTGTCTTTTGACACGACGCCATAGGAATACCACGGCTCGTAGAGCGAATAGTCGAAGAACGCGAACTCGCCGGTCGCAAGATCGGCTTTCGAGTGGGCGGAGACATTGCCCGGCAGCTTGCCGCCGAAACTTTCCTCGCCGATTGTCTCAAGCGTGCGCGGGTCCAGGCGCACCGGGCGGCCGCTGATATACCACAGCGCCATCATTTCGCCGGCGTGGCAGATAATGTCCGTATTCGCCGTATCCTTGTAGACGCGGCCAGAGCCGTCATCGACAGCTTTGTTAAATATCCCGCCGCGTTTGAGCGCGCCGTCGTGGTCGGCGATGAAATCGCTGCTGCGCACATAGCGGTTGCGATATTCAGCGCGGCCGTCTTCCAGCCACAGCGCGTGCACCATGGCGTCGCCGTCGAACCAGTGGTGCATGCCGGCGGGCGTCGAGGCGGGGTTCGGCCCGTTACGGTAATAGGCGCCGTGAATATCGCGGGGGATTTCGCCGGTGACTTTGAGGTCAAGCGCTGTCGCTTCCACTTCGACGGGCGCGAACGGACCCTGAAGATAAGGGTTGAAGCGATTGACATTGTCATCTGGTCTCGCGTTCGCCGCCATGGCTCGTTCCCCTTTGTCGTGCGGGCCGGTTGCCGCGCGGGTGAGTATACGCGTCTCTCGCGCGCCGCCGAAAGCGCGCGATGCAGGCGATGGCGCGTAACCTCAGACGCCCAGAGCGTCGCGCAGGCGGAAATAAGTCATGCCGAGCGCCAGCATCGGGCTGCCGACCATATCGGCGGCGGGAATTTTGAAATGGGTGACGCTTTCAAAAACGTCCATGTCGGCGAAGTTCGCCTCGACCGCGTCAGCGAGGATTTCCGCCGCGATGTGGCTGCAATTGACGCCATGACCTGAATAGCCCTGAACATAGAAAACGTTGGCCTCCAGCTTGCCGATGAGTGGTACGCGATTGAGCGGGATGCCGATGACGCCGCCCCAGCGATAGTCAATGCGGGTTTTTTCAAGCTGCGGCAGCACTTTGCGCATGCGCGGGGCGAGCGCGCCTTCGACGTCCATGATCTCGCGGTTGGAATAGGTGCAGCGCCCGCCGAACAACAGCCGGTTGTCGGCCGAGCGGCGGAAATAATCGAGCACCCAATTGGCGTCGCAGACGCCAAGATTGCCGGGCAGGATTTCATTCGCCAGATTCTCGCCCAGCGGTTCGGTGGCGATCATGAAGGTCTGCGCCGGCAGCATGTAACCGCCGAGTTTTTTATTGGCGAGCTTGTGATAGGAATTTCCGGCGAGCACCACGGCGCCGGCGCGCACGTGGCCGGTCGCGGTGTTCACGACCGGCGTCGCGCCATGGTCGATCGAGGTGACGGGCGCGCCCTCAAAAATCCGTACACCGAGCGATTCGGCGGCGCGCGCCTCGCCAATGCAAAGGTTGAGCGGGTGCAGATGGCCGCTGCGCCTGTCGATCAGCGCCGTCTGATAGGTGTCGCTGGCGACATGGGCTTTCACATTCGCGCCTTCGACATATTCCAGCACGTCGCCGAAGCCGTGGCTGACGCCGTCTTCAAATTCGGCGCGCAGCATGGCGCTTTGCCTGGCGTTCAGCGCCACCGTCGCTGCGCCGCGCACATAATCGCACTCGATTGCATATTTCGCGATGCGTTCTTCGATGATGTCATTGCCGCGATAGCGGGTGCGGTGAAGAAATTCCGCCGCTTTCTCGCCGACCTGTTTGACGAGTTCGCCTTCGCCGGACCAGCCGGCCAGCGCCTGCCCGCCATTGCGGCCCGATGCGCCCCAGCCGATGCGGTTCGCCTCGATCAGCACGACGTTCTTGCCGCGCTCGGCCAGCGTCAGCGCCGTGGCGACGCCGGAAAAGCCGCCGCCGATAACGCACACATCCGCCTCGATATCGCCGGCGAGGGCGGGGCGGGGCTGGCGCGCGGCGGCGGTGGCGGCGTAATAGGAATCAACGTGGTCGGTCGGGCTTGTCATTGCAGTCTCTAGAATGTTTGAAGGTAAGCGTCGTATTCAAAATTGCTGACATGGCGGTCGGCTGTGGCGATCTCCTGTCGCTTGCAGGCGGTGAACACTCGCGTGAACATCTCGCCGAACAATGGCGCGAGAATGTCGCCGCGTTCAAAAGCGTCAACCGCCTCGCGCCAGCTCGTCGCCAGTTCCGGCGCGTCGGATTCGTAAGCATTGCCGTCAAGCGGCGCCGGCGCGGCGAGATTGTTGGCGAGGCCGTGCCACGCACCGGCGAGCAGCGCCGCCATCACAAGATAGGGGTTCGAATCGGCGCCGGCGATGCGATATTCCATGCGCCGGTTCTCCGCCAGATCGGTTGGGATACGGATCGCCGCAGTGCGGTTTTCAAAGCCCCATGCCGCGCGCGTCGGCGCGTGGGACGAGGCCTGAAAGCGCCGCCATGAATTCAGATGCGGCGCAAGGAAGATCATCGCCTCGGGCGCGGAGGCGAGGGCGCCGCCAACGGCGCTGCGCAGTTTTGCCTCGTCTGCGGCGAAGATGTTGGCGCCGTCCTTGTCGAGCATGCTCATATGCACATGCATGCCGTTGCCGGGCCGGTCGCCGAACGGCTTGGCCATGAAACTGGCGATAAACCCGTGCTTTGCCGCAACGCCCTTGATCGCGCGGCGCAAAAGCACGGCGTGGTCGGCGGCGCGCACCGGATCTTTCTGATGCTTTAAATTCACCTCAAACTGCGACGGGCCGGCTTCGATCACCGCGGTGTCGAGCGGAAGGCCCTGCGCGTCGCAGGCGTCGTAAAGCTCGGTGAAGAACGCGCTATAGGCGTCAAGCTCATCCATCGCGTAAACGCGCCCGTCGATGACCCGGCGGCCGGAGAATTTCGTCCTGGGCGTCAGCGGCCGGCCAAGATCGTCGCTGTCGGCGGAAAGCAGGTAGAACTCAAGCTCCATCGCCGCCACGGGAAAACAGCCAATGTCTGCAAGCTTGCTCGCGACGTGCAGCAATTGCTGGCGCGGGTCGGCGAGGAAGGCGCCGCCATCGGCCTCGCACATCATCACCATTACCTGCGCGGTCGGCGCCTCGCACCACGGCGCTGGCGTCATGCCGGGTTCGACTGGCGCACAAACGCCGTCCTGATCGCCGGTGTCGACGACGAGGCCGTTGTTGAATACGTCCTCGCCCCAGACATCGACGCCGACGATGGACCGGGGCAGGCGGAAGCCGCCCGTGAACACCTTCGCCGCCGCCTTCGCCGGCAGGCGTTTGCCGCGCAGCACGCCGTTAAGGTCGGCAAGAAACACGTCAACGAACCGCGTGTGCGGCGCGTCACGCAAATAGGTGTCGGCGTCGAGCATTTTTGGTTTCCTGGGGCCGATTGCGCCGGGTGCGATTCAGCAAACAGCCCTGGATTTATGATGGAGCCTGTTGTGAACCGGTAAACCGGTGAACCACTTTACCTGCGACAGACTCTAATGCACCCGATGCGGGGCCTCAACAGGTTTTCCCGTCCGGGACTGACCGCCGGGACCGGGCGATCAAGCTTTAAGTCTTCCCCAAGGCAAGCCCGGATCAATGCGCCCGAACATGCTCGTCTGACGCCGCCGTGTCGACGCACGTGTCGACGCACGGGTCGACACACGGGCCGCCGTATCACCCCGGATCGGCGCTGGCGCTCAACGCTGCGTTCACGCAAGAAGGGCGGCGATAGCAAGCGGCGTCGCTGGATCAGGACTTTACGGCCTCGGTGAGCGTGCTGACGCTCGCGCAAAGAATTTTATCGTCATTGGCGAGCATGGCCAGAATCTCCCGCACCGCCCACATGCGATAGGGAAGACCCGAAATATACGGCGTCATGGTGAATCCGAAAACGCTGGCGCCATGGCGCGGCGCTTGCGATTTCATCATGTCGGCGGCCTCAGCAATCTGCCGGAGCCATTCTTCTTCACTGTGATTTTTTGCAATCAGAAGATTGCGGTCATCGAGTTCGTTAAGCAGGGGAAATGCCCGCACCTCGCCCGCATTCGTGCGCATGGCGACCGGGACTGTGTCCGTTTCCCAGTCAAGGCAGATGTCAAAGCCTTCGGCGCGCACAAGATCGAGTGTTGAAAAACTTTGCTGGCGCGCAGGGCTCAGCCATGTGCGGGGCGTCAGTCCGGCGCGTTGAAACGCCTTGCGGGTTTCAGACACGTAACGGCGCTCGATGTCCGGTTCGACGCCGCCCCAGTGCAGGCTGTCCGTTTCAAATCCGTGGGCGGCGAGTTCGTGGCCGTCCGCAGCAATGTCGGCGATCAGCGGTTTGGTCCGGTCGAGAAGCGCCGCATTCACCGCAAACGTCGCCTGAACGCCGGCTTTTGCAAAGGCGTCCAGCAAGCGATAAGCGCCGACGCGATTGCCGTAATCGCGCGTCGTATAGTGCCTGAGATCCGGATAGGGCGTGACCATCGCGCCGGGGTGCTTGAAGGGTTTGCCGCCTGGATTGAGCATGAAGAATTCAAGCGGCACGACGATGGAAACGCCAAGGGCCTTGCCGTCGGGCAGCATTGCCGGCGCGCGTTCCGTGATGGGGCGCCACTCATGGCGGTCCTGATCCTGGCCGTATTTGCGCAAGGGATAACGCGTGTAATCTTCAGGCAGGCTCATGATGCGCTCTCCTGCTGGTCAAAGCCGGTTCCGGGGCGTGTCAGGCCGCGATTGTCGATATCGGACAGCGTCTGGTCCCAGTACTGATCGCGATAGAAATTCGCAATCTCTGCGGCGGTCGTGATCCAGACGTCATCTGTATGCGCAGCAATATGTTTCAGCGCTTCTTCGAACGGGCGGATGCGATGGGGCTGGCTGACAAGATAGGCGTGCAGCGGGATGCACATCACCGTGCCGGAGACTTCCCCTTCTTCGAGCAATTGATCGAAGTGACGTTTCAGGATGTCGGCGTAGCGCCAGGGTGTCATCGCCTGCGCGCCGTAAGTGATGACGTCATTGACTTCCAGCGAATAAGGCATGGAGATCAGCTTGCCGGTCCGGGTCTTGACGGGTTGCGGCTGGTCGTCCTGGAACAGATCGCAAGTGTACCAGAAATCATATTCGGCGATGAGGTCGAAGGTGCGTTCGGTATGCGTCAGCGCCGGCGCCAGATAACCGCGAATGCGCTTGCCGGTGGCAGCTTCGACGGTCCTGATCGAATCTTCAATCACCGCGCGCTCCTGCGCTTCGTCCATGCCGTAGGAGTAACGGGTATTGTAAATGCCGTGGGAAAAGAATTCCCAATTGCGCTCATTACAGGCGTCGATAATCTCCGGGCAATGATCGCACATGGCGACATTCAGCGAGATCGAACCACGCATGTCGAATTTGTCGAGCATCTCCATCAGCCGCCAATGTCCGATGCGGTTGCCCCAGTCGCGCTGGGAATAGCCAACGACATCCGGTGCGGGTTTCGGCCAGCCCGGACGCGAAGGGTTCACCGGAGGATTGTATTCATAGAACTCGATATTTGGCGCCACCCAGAAAGCCAGCTTTTTACCGCCGGGCCATTCTATTTTCGGCCGGTCGCGATAGGGCCAGTAATCATACAGATTAGGATCCGCCTGCATTATCTCGCCTCCAGCCAGTCGATGACTTCGCTCACTTTGACCACGTCGGCGTATTTCAGTTGAAGGTCGGTCAGATTGGCGAAGTGATAGCTTTCATGTTTGTCGGCGACGCATTCTTCAGGAACGATTGTGCGATAGCCATGTGAAAGGCTGTCGACCGCCGTTGCGCGAACGCAGCCGGAGGTGGAGCCGCCGGTAACGACGACGGTGTCGACCTTGTGCCATGTCAGATAGCTTTTCAGCGGCGTTTCAAAGAATGCGCTCGGCATGCGCTTGGTGTAGATGAGGTCTGCATCCTCGTCGATTTCGCAGCGCGGGTCGAATTTGTGCCGCTCAGACTCATATTTGATGTTTTGCAGGCTGTCTGGCGTGTTGGTGCGCGCGCCCCACACGCCTGCATCGCCGGCGTCTTTCTTGTAGGCGACATGGGACCAGATGACCGGCATGCCATGACTGCGCGCCAGCGCAGAGATTTTGTTGGTATAGGCGATCTGGTTCGGGTCCGTGACGTAAGCGGTCTTCGGGAACAGGTCCGGTCGGGTGTAGGCCTGCTGGAAATCCACGTTTACAATGGCGAGTTTTTCGCCGAAACCGAAGCGCGCGCGGGCCGGGTTAGCCTTGATCTCGTGGTAAATTTCACGCGCCGTTTTGCCGGACGTCGCCATGGTCGGCTCGAATTCAAGCGGCATGCGCCTCTCCGTATGTTGTTATAACGATATATCTTTTGACATGGCTGTGCGCATTGCGTCAAATGCTCTTGTGAAAATTGTCGGTCGGGAGCGAAACGGTGAGCGGAAGCGGCGTCACGCTGGTGATTTACATGCTGGCGCTTGTGGCCATCGGGGTCTGGGCCTCCCGCAAGGCGACGGCGTCTGAGGAAGATTTCCTGCTTGGCGGACGGGGGCTTGGCCCGGTTGTCGCGGGTCTCGCTTATGCGGCCTCGACATCATCCGCATGGGTTCTATTGGGATTTACAGGCTTTGTCGCCAATGAAGGGGTGTCGGCGTTGTGGATGATGCCTGGCATTCTCGCGGGCTATGCGGTGGTTTGGTTATGGCTTGGTCCATGGCTGAACCGTGTGTCGCGCGAGAAAGGGCATTTGACGGCGCTAGATGTGATCGCCGACGACGCTACGGGCGTGCGTCGTCGCATCATCAAACTGGTTGCTGCGGCGATGATCATCTTCTGTTTTTCCTTTTATATCGCGGCGCAGTTTCAGGGCGCGGGCTCGGCGCTGGGGGAGGTCTTCGGCATTACCCGGACGCAGGCGGTGGTTGCCGGCGCGGTGATTATTCTCGCCTATACTTTCCTTGGCGGGTTCTGGGCGGTCAGCCTGACCGACACGTTGCAGGGGCTTTCAATCGCGGTGATCGCGCTGGTGCTTCCCTTTGCGGCGCTCGCAGATACTGGCGGACTGGCAGGGGTCGTGAAAGGGCTCGCCGCCGCTGATAATAGCATTACCGCGCCATTTGGAACCCATGCCGGCTGGTCGGCGGCGGGTTTTGTGCTGGGGCTGACGGCGACGGGTTTCGGCGCTTTGGGCCAGCCCCACCTGCTGACCTGGGTGATGGCGGTGCGCGACCGCAGGGCGCGGCTGCAAGGGGCGGCGGTGGCGCTTGGCTGGGGCGCGCTGGTCTATGCGGGCATGGCGGTGATTGCGTTGTCGGTGCGGGCCGGAGCGGCGCCAGGGGCGCAGCTTAGCGAGATGATTGTTTTCAGCGTCGCGCAGGAAGTGCTGCCCGGCATACTGCCTGCGCTGGTATACGCGGCGATCCTGTCGGCGATAATGTCGACCGTCGATAGCCAGTTGCTGGTCGCCTCGGCGGCGGCGAGCCATGATATCGGTCTTGCGCGCGCTGTTCCCGGTCATGAAGTGCTGATCACCCGCGCGATCATTGTGATATTGTGTATGGCAGCGGTGTTGCTGACGCTGTATCTGCCGGCGACGATTTTCGGCCGTGTGCTGTTTGCGTGGACGGCGTTGGGCGCGGCATTCGGTCCGACTCTCGTGGCGCGGGCGAGCGGGCGACATCCTGCATCCGAGGTTATCATCCTGGCCATGATTGCCGGGTTCGGTCTTGCCGTGCTGTTCAATCAGGTGCTGCCATCAGGCCCCGGCGCGTGGAAAGAGCGCGTGCTGCCATGGCTGGCGGGGCTGGCGATTGTGTTCGCGTTTTCCCGTAAACGTGAAAACGCCGCAAAATGATGCGGATCAGTCCGCGCTTCCCAGCTTTGCGATGGGAGCGTTGCTCATCGGGAGCATAACCGTTTTCTGTTCGCTGAACAGTTCGATGGAGCCGGGGATGCCGTCGCGTCCAATGCCGGATTGCTTGTAGCCGCCAAAGGGCGCCCTGAGGTCGCGGGCCATCGGCGTGTTGATCCAGACCGTGCCTGCGCGGATCGCACGCATCATGCGCGTCGCCGTGGGCAGATCATCCGACCACACATAAGAAACAAGACCGAAATCGGAATCATTCGCGATCGCGATGGCGTCTTCGATCGTGTCGAAAGTTTGCAGGGTTGCAAAGGGACCGAAAATTTCTTCCTGACAAACGCGGGATTTATTCGAACGTGCAAGCACCACTGTCGGCTCGATAAAATATCCTTTGTCAAAGCCTGAGGCCTTGTTGCCGCCAGCAAGGATCTGATCGCCATCCGTTGCGGCCTTGCCGGCGTAGTCCAGGATGCGATCCCTGTGCGCCTTGAAAATAATCGGCCCAATTTCTGTCGCCGGGTCAAATGGATCGCCAATGCGCAGATTCTTCGCGCGTTGCACAAAGGCGGCGTTGAATTTCTCCGCGATGGAGGATTGCACCAGTATGCGCGATCCCGCGAGGCATTGTTGGCCATTGCCGGAAAAGATCGCGAGCATCGCAGCATCGAGCGCGCGCTCGAAATTGGCGGTTTCAAAAATGATGTTTGCGGACTTGCCGCCAAGCTCCAGACCGACTTTCTTGATGCCGGATGCGGCGTTCGCCATGATCCGCCGGCCGGTTTGCGTACCGCCGACAAAGTTGATGGCGTCAATGTCGGGATGCGCGGTCAGCCTTGCGCCGGCGGTCGCGCCGCCGCCATTAATGAACTGAAGGGCGTCCGCCGGCAGGCCGGCTTCGTGCATGATTTCCACCATGCGGAAAAGCGCGAGCGGGGCGTATTCTGACGGTTTGATAATGCAGGAGTTACCAAGGATAAGACAGGCCGCAGCTTTCATGGACGCGAGTGGCAACGGCGCGTTCCATGGCGAGATCACCAGGCCGACGCCAATGGGTTCATGCAATGTCAGGGAAAGATGCGTGCCGGTTTGGGTGTAGGTTTCACCGGAAAGCCCGCTGGCGATCTCGGCGAAAAACCGGAAATTCTCCGCGGCGCGCGCGGCGTGACGCGCGCGCAGTTGTTTATAGGGAAGGCCGGTTTCAACCGTTTGCAGAAAGGCGAGGTCATCGGCGGCGCCATCAATGGCGTCTGCGATCTTGAAGAAGATTTTCTTGCGCTCATCATGAGACATCGCCGTCCACGGACCAGATTCAAAGGCGCGCCGCGCAACCGCAGCGGCCTCATCGACCATGACGTCGGAAGCGCCTATGACTCGCGTCACCGGCTCTTCCGTCGCGGGGTAGAGAATATCCCAGCTTTCCGGGCTCTCATCGAGCCGGTGAGCGCCGTTGATGATGCTCCCGATGCGTTCGGGGATTGCCGCTCCCATCTTGGTTTTCAGGGCGCTGAGGCTCATTACGGCGTTCATTTTCCGGGCTCGCTGCAGGCTGGTTACGATTGCCAGTGATTGGTCCAGCGGAATTTGTCTTTCAGATAGTCCGCGGCCTCTTTTTTCGTCTCCGGCACCTTGTTGAGCCAGAGATTTGGATCATAACGCTCCTTGTACTGATCGAATACATGTTTGTACAGGAACAGATGCGTGTCGGGGATGCGGTGCGCTTTGCGGAACTGTCCGATCGGCAGCATGGCCCGGCGCTTGGTTTCGAAAGCGTCGGCTTCCGCAAGCACGACGCCGCGCGGCCCGAAGATTGCGGAGCGACCGACCCATCCGTTTTTGGGCGCCTGTTCGGCGAAGAAGTCGGGGGAGGGGCGGTGCACGTCCATCGAGTTGTTGACGATCACCGTGTAAAGGCTGTTGTGATAAGACGTCAGCCGCATGTCTTCGCGTTCACAGCCGCCGGTCGCCGTGCGGACGATGATTTCTGCGCCTTTCAGCGCCATGCAGCGGAACAGCTCGGGTTCGAACTGCACTGAGGACATGCAGATATTGCCGATGTCGGTGCGTTCCACCGGGATGACGGCGTCGAGGCCGTACATTTCCACATAGCGGTCGTAAACGTCATAGATCGTGGTGGTGAATTGTTCGACGCCCGGCCACATGCCGCGCATGTTGCGCTGTTTCCAGTGGCGCGCAATGAGGTCCCCCGACGGGCCGATAAGCAACTGCGTATTCATCGTATGCCCCGGCCAGTCGTCATCAAGCATCTGGCAGCCGAGGGTGATGTAGCAATTATATTCTTTCGCTTTCTTGCCGATCGCGGCAATTTCCGGGCCGTCCGGGTGGCGAGAGACCCGCAGATATTGTTTGAGGTTCCAGCCGGAACGGAAGCCGTGAAGCGGGAATTCATGGAAGCACAATAGGTCGCAGCGCCCACCGGTGTTTTGCGCCTTGTCGATGGCTTCGAGGAAATATTCAAGATTGTCTTTGATGCCGGGTTCAGGGTTGTCGCCGTCGACGCCGCGCTGTGGTGTCTGCACAATACCGACCGCGACCATATCCCTGCGGAGCGCCGCCGTTTCGTAACCGCCGTCATGCTGGACAAATTGTTGGGTCATGCTTGGTGCTCTCCTGAATGTCGGGGACATGTTTTAAGAAAAATGGCGGGCAGGGCGGTCGGCGCAGATATCAGCCCCGCCGGCCGCCCGGATAAAGTTTATGAAAAGCAGCATCAGATTGATATCGCCAGCGCCGTACGCCAAGGTTGCTGTCCTGAAATTGGCGGCTTTCTCGCAGAAGATTTTCGACATGCGCAGTTGCCATCTGCTGCCATGTTGTTATAATCACATGACATCTCGGGCTTGTCAATGTGGCTTTGCGGAATGCGCCAGTGGCGGCCTGCATAATGGAAGGCGCAAGAAGATATGCTCATCAACAATTGGTATGTCGCGGCGGAATCGGCCGACGTAAAAGTCGGCGAGCCGTTTGGCGTGAAAATGCTGGGCTGCGACTTTGTGCTTTTCCGCAAGGAGAACGGCGAGCCCGTCTGTCTCAGCAATGTGTGCTGCCATCGCGGCGCGGCCTTGTGCAATGGCTCGATCAAGGACGATAACATTGCTTGCCCGTTTCATGGCTGGCAATTCGACCAGCGGGGCAAATGCGTCAGCATTCCGTCCATGGGGCCGGAGTTTGCAATTCCGGCGCGCGCCAAGATCGACGCATATCCGGTTATTGAGAAATATGACTGGATGTGGGTGTTTTTGGGCGACCTGCCTGAGGATCGCCGCCCGCCTGTGCCGGAACTTCTGCCGGAATACGACCAGACCGACAAATGGCGCACGACTCGCATGACATATGAGGCCGGCGTCAACTGGACCAAGGCCGAGGAAAACAATATCGACACGGCGCATTTGCCGTTCGTGCATTCCGCCTTTGGCGCCCGTCAGGACCCTCGCGCGACGATCGTGCCGATTGACAGGAAACCTTATGGCGCGCGTGTCGAGCGGGAGCGCACAGCCCCGAAGGCGAGCCAGAAGCAGGGTGTTCTGGGCGATTTGCTGAAAGAGGAGCGGACCAAGACCCGGGTAAGCCTGGAGTTTTCGGTTGCCGGACTTTGTCACCGGATTCATCCGGAGTTTCGGCCCGGCATGGCGCAGGTCGCCCTGGGCGCCTCGACGCCGATAGACCCCAGAAATACGAGATTTTTTGGTTTGCAGGCGCGCAATTACGCGATTGAACCGGAAGGTGATCAAGAGCGCCTTGATGGCCGTCGCAAGGCGATGCTTGAGGATGTCGCCATCAGCAGCAAAGTGCGCCCGCCTGTGGGGCCGACGCCCATGCGCAATGAAGTGCTGGTCAAGGCGGACGAGATGGAGACGCTTTTCCGTCACTATGTTTTGCAATTAATTGAGATGGGCTGGGAGCTTGATTACAAAAAAATGCAGGAAGATTACGACCACAAGGTCTATGTGATTCCATCTCCTGCTCGTCGCGAAGATCCGCATGGCTGGGTTCATGAAGCTGCACCGACAACTCGTCCGCGTAAAGATGATGACGCGTGGCCGGTCGAAACCTGGGTCGGGTGACGTGTGGCGATGGCCAAAGCGCATGCCCTGTTTCCTGAAGTTGACAGCGAAGAAACATCGCTTTTGGATTTTGCAGTCTCCTTCAAAGAGCGCTTGTCGGGTCCGGTGACGGAACGTTTGAGGGAATCGTGCAGGGCGATGTCTGAGGCTGATGGACTCGATTTCGAGTCTGAAGGTCGCCGTGAATGGCGAAAGGCCGCCGACTATTTTGACGCTAAGCCGAATGTGAAGTTCTGGGGTGCGCTGAAGCGGGCGCATCAGGATTTTTACGTCAATGTAACGGCCCGCGCGGTTGACCGTCAATTGGCGTCGCTGGTCGATGCGTATCGTCAGCTTGCCCGCGGCGATGTCCGGGGATCGCTGGAGCTTGCGCCTGATATCGAGATGCCGGCCTATCTTTCCACGGTTGATATTCACTGCGTTCCCGGCGGATATGGCTTGGAGCGTTGCGATGACGATGTTTATCCTGGCGCGCGGTCCGACCTTGGCGGGGCGGTGTTTGCGATGCGCCGCCATGGCGCGCTTCATGACGACAAGGGGGTGACGGGCGCGCGCGTTGTCAAAGAGCGCTTTCCGGCATTCTCGCCCAAAGCCATTCTCGATCTTGGCTGCACCAGCGGCAATTCGACCTTGCCTTATGTGGACGCGTTCCCCGATGCGCAGGTTTACGCCATCGACGTGGCGGCCCCTTGTCTGCGTTATGCTCACGGGCGGGCGGAGTCTCTCGGCAAGCCTGTTCATTTTTCCCAGCAGAACGCAGAACACACGCGATTTGAAAGCGGTAAGTTCGATCTCATCGTCTCGCATATTCTGCTTCACGAAATTTCTGTGGCCGCGTTGGCGAATATCTTCCGCGAGGCGTATCGTCTGCTCGCGCCGGGCGGCGTGATGGCGCACGTTGAAGTTCCGACCATGGGCGACAATGCGTTCAGCCAGTATCTCAATAACTGGGATGCGCTACACAATAACGAGCCATTCTGGGCGACGCTTGGGGAGGCTGATCTGCCGGACTTTGCGACAGAGGCTGGCTTCGCTGCGGAAGATGTGTTTTCCGCGGTCGTTCCTTCGAGCAACAAGAAACGCGGCGGATGGCTGGTCTTCGGCGCGCGCAAGCAAGGGGCTTAGCGGTGCAGATGGATCAACAAAAAAAGCAAACCTTGCCGAAAACGCCGAAAGGTCCGCTGCCGGATCATCTCGATTGCCGGGATGCGGAACTGGTCTTGTCGCTTGCGTTGGCGAGCGCGGCGGAAGTTTCGGCGCTCTATGACCGGATCGCCACGCTTGAGCGCTTCGTCCTTCAAAAAACCTCGGCCTCCCCGGATGAACTGCGCGCGCTTTTCGACGATGCCGAGATGAGCAAGGACCGCGCCGATTGGCGGCGCGATTATGTGAGCCGGCTGTTGCGCGGGTTTGAGAGCGCGCTGGATGACGATGGCCGCGCCATGTCGCGCGAAGACTATCGCGCCTTCATGGAGAAGTTGGCGAAACGGGAGAGTAAATGACGGCGTTTGAACAAGGTGATTTGCTCGTTTCCGCGACGGAAATTGATGCGGACACGGTTGATTTCCGCAAGGGGATCAAGGGGGCCGGACGGTTATTGCATTTGAGCGCTGATCTGGAGCTTAAGGAAAGCCTCTGGACGGAGCAGAACGGCCTCGTCGTCGGCGTCGGCGTACACCCGCAAACGAAAACGCTTTATACGGCGGACCCGCATGGCAAGAATATCGTGGCGTTCGATTCAAGCGGCGCACGGCTCGGTCCGGTTGAGGGATTGCCGGTTCGCCCTTATGGCGCTGTCGCTTTCGATGAGGCCGGGCGGCTTTTGCTTGGCGTGCTGACAGCGCGCGAGGCGCCGCCTGAAGATGGTTTTGGCGACGCCTCGCTATACCGGTTCGATCCGACATCAGGCGAGATCGAGGCTTTCCGTCCTGAGCTGGATGGCGGTCGGCTCGGCTGGCATTGCATTTCGAACATGTCCTATCTGGCTGAGCGGGGCGTTCTTTATTATGTAGCCGAGGCTGGGCGGCGGCTTTCGCGATATGATTTACGCAATCGCCATCAAATGGACGATTTTCTGATTTACGATGAGGCCGATGAGCGGCGCACCTATGGCGTTGGCGCGCTCACGGACGGGCGGCTTGTGGTCTCGACCGGCGTCGGCGCCCAATTGCTCGCGCCTGACGGTTCGGTGTTGCTCGATTATACGGTGTCGTCTGAGAAGGGGTGGACGCGTGTCACGCTGCCGCCAATGGAGAAGGGATATTTCTTTCTGAATAATTTTCTGGACGGCGTCATGCACAAGCGTGACATTGAAACCGGTGAGATCATAGCCGCCTATGACATACAGAATAAATTTTCTTTATGTGGGATGGCGGAAGTCGCCTAGACGCAAGGAGTGTTGGGATGGGAGTGTTGAGATGATTGGCTTTTTGAAAGCGGCAAAGGCCCTGATGGGGGTTCTCGCGGTAACCTTTGCGTGTATCGCGCCGGCATATGCTGAAAAAATATTGAATCGCTCGACCTCTAACGAACCTTCAACGCTGGACCCGCATCTGGCGCTCGGCAATTCTTCATCGGTGATTATCGACGATCTTTTCGTTGGCCTTATGACGACGGACGCCAGCGGCCAGGTGGCGTATGGCGTCGCCAAGTCTCATACCCTTGATGACGGCGGGCAGATATACACGTTTACCTTGCGTGACGACGCGGTCTGGTCCGACGGAAAGCCGATCACATCGGCTGATGTCGTATATTCCTTTCACCGTTTGATGGCGCCGGAAACGGCGGCGCGTTACGCCGGAAATCTGTATTTCCTGAAAAATGGTCGTGCCGTGAACACCGGGCAGGCGCCGGTGGAGACTTTGGGGGTTACCGCGCCGGATGCGAAAACCGTTGTCATAGAACTTGAAAAGCCCGTGCCGTTCTTCCTGAAAGTGCTCGCCGGCAACGCGCTTGCGCTGGTGCCGCAACAGTCGATCGAGGCGCATGGAAATTCCTGGGCCCGCCCTGGCAATATCGTTGTCAACGGCGCCTATGATCTGACCGGATGGACGCCGGGGACAAAAATCACGCTGACCAAGAACAACAAGTTCTGGGATGCGTCCAAGGTGTCGATTGATGAGGTGCGGTATTTCCCGACGCAGGATCTTGGCACGGTGATCAAGCAGTTCCGGGCGAATGAAATTGATATCGCGCTCGGGTTCCCGCCGGAGCAATACCCTTTCTTGCAGAAAAATTACGCGAAACAGATCAACATCTCGCCCAATCTCGGCCTTTTCTATTGGGTTTTGAATACGCAAAAGGCGCCTTTCGATGATGTGCGCGTCAGGAAAGCCTTGTATATTTCCATTGATCGCGATGCGATCGCCGAGAAGCTTTTGCGCGGGTTGGTTGACCCGGCCTGGGGCGTTGTTCCTCCGGCGTCGGAGGATTACACGCCGCCGGCATTCCCTTACGCCACTGTTCCTTTCGCCAAGCGTCAGGCGGAAGCGCGCGCCTTGCTGGCGGAAGCCGGTTATTCGGCGAAGAACCCGCTGAAATTCAAATTGCGTTACGATGTGAAAGAGGAAGTGCGCCAGATTTCAGTCGCGATGGCGGCGATGTGGCGTCAGGTCGGCGTCGAGGCGGAACTGATTTCCAGTGATTTCCGCGCGATCACCAATGACGTGCGCAAGGGCGACTTCGATGTGATCCGCTACCAGTGGTATGCGCCCTATGATGATCCGACGACCTTCCTGAACCTTGTTGTCGGCGGATCGCGGACGAATTTCTCGAAGATCAATTATGCGCCTTATAACGAATTGCTGGTGAAGGCCGAGCGCGAAGCAGACCCGGCTGAGCGCGCGAAGATCCTGCAACAGGCCGAGGCAGAGATCATGGATCAGTATCCGATCATTCCGATCTATTTCCCGAAAGCCAAGCGTATGATTTCGGATCGGGTTATTGGCTGGAAGAATATTCCGGATGGAAATATTCCAACGCAGTATCTCGACCTGAAGCCATAAAAAAGGCCCCTTCGGGGGCCTTTTCATTACCTGTCGTGTCGGGTGGGGCGCGTCAGAGTGATGTGAGATAGGCGTGGTGCTCATAGACGTCGGCGCGATATCGCGCGTGAAGATATTCCACGGGACGTTTCTTTTTGTCGAGAATGAGCAGCCTGATGCGCACGAGCGGCGTGCCGACGCTGATCTTCAATCGACGTGCGCTTTGCTCATCGGCGAGTTCTGCGCCAATCAACTGGTGCGCGCCGCTAATGCTGACGCCGCTATTTTGCAGCAGGGTCGGGGTGGAATCCTGTAGGATGACATCCTCGGTGATTTCAACGCCAAGATCTTCCGGGAAGTAGATGTCCGCATAGCCAATCGGCGCTTTCTTTTCGACTCGGGTGTAGCTGACTTTCTGACACTTTTCGTTCTCGCCAAGCTCAAGTTCGTTTCGGATACGGGCGTTTGGCGTGATGACTTCGATGGTGATACTCTCAAGGCGCGTGCGCTCGGAAAGACGCTTCACTCGTTCGGATAGGTCAGATATATTCGAGGAGGGTTTGGCCCCTTTGGGCGTGGTCGCGCAAACGAAGGTGCCAAGGCCCTGCACGCGATGCAGCAGACCTTCCTGGGTCAGCATCTCTATGGCGCGGCGGGTTGTGATTCTTGAGACGCCGAGGATTTTGCAGAACTCCCCCTCGGAGGGGAGTTTCTCGTTCGGGCTATACCGGCCGTTCTGGATCCAGTCCTTAATGATGGAATAGACCTGCAGGTAGCGCGGCAGTTTTGTGTCGTGGATTGCAAGAGACATTGTAACGTCTGGCGGCCAAAATTTAGCTGAAATTGCTCAAACGCCCGCCAAAATGCCTGGCGCGCGCTTAGTTCATGGTCGCTATACGCTAAAGTGTTCCGCGATAAAACGTCAAATTTTCAGCGCGTCCGGCTTTCCTTTCTTTCAAATGTCATGTTATTATAATGACATTATGATCTGGTTATCATGGTGGCGCTTGTGACAACTCATCCATCCGAGGCGGTGCGCCGTTCCGTCACTGCTGTGACAGACCCGCGGACCTATGTATTCCCCGATCCGGACGTGGAGCGGGTGTTGGACATCACCATGGCGCTGGCCTCTGAGCTTGCTGTCACGCGTGAGCGTCTTGATACGCTTGAGCAGCTCCTGCAGGAAAAGGGCCTCGTCACTCAATCCGAAATCGAAGCCTACAAGCCGGATCAGGCCGTCGCCCAGTCGCGCCTGGCCGAGCACCAGGACATGATTACGCGAATTTTGCGCATCCTGCATGAAGATATCGAGTTGATGAAAGCCGCAGAAAGTAAAGCGGACAATCTGTAAGTAAGGCAGTGCATGAAAATTCCTGTTAGAAATCCTCGCACTGGCGAGAATGATTATGTCATCGAAGCGGCCGACGCGAGCGAGGTCGGTCAGGTTGCGGCGCGTTTGCGCACGGCGCAACCGGCGTGGTTTGCCGCAGGCATTGAAAAGCGCGCCGAAGCGTTGATCGCATGGTCTGATTCAATCTTGAAGCATAAAGAGGAATTGACCGACGCGCTTTCCGTGGACACGGGCCGTTATGCGCTCTCAAAAAGCGAGGTCGAGGGCGCGGCCAGAAATTTGAAGCGCTGGGCGTCGATTGCGCCCGGCCTGCTGCAATCGGACGAGAAAAGCTCAGAGCTTATTCAAACAATTACCTACGCCAATCAATATGTGCCTTATCAATTGGCGGGGTTCATAAGCCCATGGAACTTTCCGGTGACATTGTCGCTGATCGATGCGGCGCCGGCGCTCATCGCCGGCTGCGCGGCGCTGATCAAGCCAAGTGAAGTTACGCCGCGTTTTGTTCGTCCGTTGCTAAAGACAATTATCGAAACGCCTGAAATCTCCGAGGTCGTCGATATCGTGTTGGGCGATGGCGCCACCGGCGCTGCGCTCGTCAACGAGGCGGATATTATCTGCTTTACCGGCAGCGTGCCCACCGGGCGCAAGGTCGCCGCGGCCGCAGCGGCGCGATTTATTCCCGCGTCTTTGGAGCTCGGCGGCAAGGACCCGGTGATTGTCCTTCAAGATGCGGATATCGAGCGCGCCACAGACGCTGTTCTGCGCGGTTCCGTGTTGAACACGGGGCATGCCTGCCTGTCGATCGAGCGCATCTATGTCGACGAGAAAATCTATGATGAATTCGTTGATCTGCTGACAAAGAAAGCGGCGGCGGTTGATCTCAACTATCCCGACATTCATGACGGCGTTATCGGTCCGGTGATTTTTGAGCGCCAGGCTGATACCATCGCGGCGCATATTGAGGACGCCGTGCGCAAGGGCGCAAAGGTTCGATGCGGCGGTGAGGTTGAAAATCATGGCGGCGGCAAATGGCTGCGCCCGACCGTGTTGACGAATGTCAATCACGACATGGCGGTCATGGTGGAAGAGACCTTTGGTCCGGTTCTTCCCGTCATGTCATACGCCACGGTTGCAGAGGCTGTTGAATTGGCCAATGACACAAGCTTCGGGCTATCCGCAGCCGTCATTGGCGGCGATGTCGCCGAAGCACGCAAGGTCGCGGAACGCATCAATGCGGGCGGGCTCAGCATCAATGATTGCGGCCTCACTATCGCTACTTATGAGCCTGAAAAAACCTCGTTCAATTTTTCGGGTCTTGGCGGATCGCGTATGGGGCCGGGCAGCATTTACCGTTTTGTGCGTAAAAAAGCGCTGATCATGCAGCATGGCGCGCCGCGCCCTGTTGCGGATTTCGCCGAGCCGGTCGCGGTTCGCGGTTAGCGTCGTGCTAGATCTGCAGACATATATCAACGAGCGCAGCGACAATGTGTTGCGCATCGCGCAGGAAATGTCTGTTGAGTATGAATTGACCGCGCTACAACATCTTCTGGATGAAAAAGGGCGTCATCCGATCCTTCTTGGCGAGGCGATGCGCCTTTCTGATGGCGAGAAAAGCGAATTTCCGGTTGTCACGAATCTGACGGCGGATCGCTCTCTTGTTGCGGAAGCGCTGGATGTTGAAGACCATCGAACCTTTGCGCAGCAATATGCAAAGCGCTCTGTTGATGGCGTTGCGCCGGTAAATGCGCCCGCGCGGGTGCAAGAATCGGTTCTTGAGGGTGATGATTGTGATTTGACGCGCTTGCCGGCCTTGCGCCAGCACGCGCTTGATCCCGGTCCGTATCTGACCGCGGCTCATGCGACGACCTATGATCCTGATACCGGCGTCGATAATACGGCAATTCAGCGTTGCTGGATCAAATCGAAAAAGCGGATGTCTTATTATCCGTACCCAAATTCGCATAATGCGCAGAATATGAGAAAATTCTGGGCGCGCGGTGAGGCTTGCCCAATTGCGTTCTGGATCGGCCATCATCCGCGCGTGCTGATCGGAACCCAGGCGAAGTTATCTTATCCGCAAAGCCATTGGGCGGCGGCCGGCGGCGTGCTGGGCGAGCCGTTGAAGCTCTGTCCGACAATTGAGCATGGCGAGAAAATTCGCGTTCCCGCCGATGCAGAGATTGTCATAGAAGGTTATGTGCCGCCGAATGCGCTGGCGCCTGACGGTCCTTTTGGAGAATACACTGGCTATTCGGGCGCGCAAATTCTTGCGCCGGAATGCGAAGTCCTCCGCCTCACGCATCGGCGCGGGGCAATTTATCATGATTACGGCTCTGGCCTGACCGATATGCTCGTGCCGGATAATATGGTCATGGAAGCGCGGCTTTACGCCATGATCAAACCGATCGCGCCGTCGCTCACCCTGGTTCATGTGCCGGCTTCCGGGCGCCGGTTCCATGCTTATTTGCAATTTGAAAACCCATTGGAAGGCGAGGCGCGCGACGCTTTGGTTGCCGCTCTGTCTTATCGTCGTGTGAAGACCGTCATCGCTGTTGATGAAGACGTCGACATCTTTAACGAGGATCAGATCCTCTGGGCGTTGGCGACGCGCGTGCAATGGCGCCGCGATGCGATCATGGCGGATGGGCTGACCACTTCAAAGCTCGACCCGTCTTTGGCTGGCGATGCGAACACCGCCTCGAAAATGGGAATTGATGCAACTTTTCCGCCGGCGCGCGGCGCGCGCAGGAAACCCGTGCCGCCGAATGCGCGCCCGCCCGCAGAAGTCACGGGAAAGATGCGGGCTTTCCTGAAGCGCTACGAGGCGGGCGCGGAGGGACGAACATGAATTTGGGCGAAGGAAACACGTATTGGGCCCGCTGTCCCAAATGCGGAACCGACTTTCCCGTCTCGCCGGAGTTTTTGCGTGACGACAGTCCGGAGTGTGTTTGTCCGGCCTGTCATGAAGAGTTCCTCGCCGTAGGCGAAGTGACGTTGGCCAAGTGAGTTGGCGTTTTTGTAGATAAGTGGAGATTGAAAATGACTGATAGACTTTCATTCGACGAGTTCGTCAAAGAACTGGAAAATGCGCGTAAGCCGAAGGGCAGCATCAAGCATCCGTTCAGCGTCGCCTGGGCGAATGGCGAACTGAGCCGTGAGCAACTCGGCATGTGGGCCATCCAGCATTTCTATTACATTGACGCGATCCCGCCGCAATTCGCGGCGCTGTATTCGCGCATGCCGGACATGGAAGGCCGGCTGATGTTGCTGGACAATTTGATCGGCGAAGACATGCCGGACGCCCCCGGAAAATCTCATCCGCAATTGTTGCTGAACTTCGCCGCTCATTGCGGCTTCGCCAGCGATGTTGTCGTTTCGGCTGAAGAAGACGGCAAAATTCTTCCGACGACGCGCGCCATGCGCGCCTGGATCTGGGAGCTTGCGAAAGTGCGCCCGCTTGAGCAGGCATGCGCGGGCATCATGGTCGCGTTGGAAGGTCAACTGCCGACGCTTTATCCGACCTATATCGACGCAATGCGCAAGATGGGCTTCACGGATGAGCAGCTCGAATTCTTCCATGTTCACGTGGAAGCCGACATTGAGCATGCCGATGTCGGCCTGCGCCTTTGCTATCAATATGCGGATACTCGCGAGAAGCAGAAGCTGGCCGTGGCGGCCGTAGCGGCGTCCGCGGGTCTGCGCTATTCCATGCTGAACGGCGTCTATGAGATGTTGCAGCTTGATAAAAAAGCGGCCTGATATCTTTGACCATCGGAAGTGACAAGCAGAACTTTGTGGCGGTTGTCACGGGCGCGCGCGGCGGGATTGGCCGCGTGACCGCGCAAGTGCTATCCAATGCCGGCGCAAAAGTTGCGATGTTTGTCAGGCAGGCAGGGGATGCGCCGGCACTGGCGCGTTCTCTGTCTTTTTCCTGTGATGTGACGGCGGAAGAAAGCGTTCAGGAGGCGTTTTGTAAAACACGAGACGCCTTCGGCCGCATCGACGCTGTCATTCACGCAGCGGGTGCTGTGGGCAAGGGGCCGCTTCATGAAATGTCCGTTGACGCATGGCGTGCGACTATGGAAGTCAACCTGACGTCATCATTCCTGATTGCGCGAGAAGCGTATGAGGATCTTAAGTCTTCGCGCGGCTGTCTGGTTTTCCTGTCATCGACGAATGGCCGGAATGGCGGTTCGCATCTTTCAGGGCCGGCTTACGCCTCGGCCAAGGCCGCGGTCATCAACCTCACGCGATACCTCGCAAAAGAGTGGGGCCCGGCTGGCGTTCGGGTCAATTGCGTCGCGCCCGGTCCGGTGAAAACACCCATGCTGGACCGGTTGTCGGAGGCTGAGATCGATGCATTGCGCGCGCTGTCGCCGCTGCGCCACATCACGACCGCAGAAGAAGTCGCGGCGGGCATCGCCTATCTCTGTTCGCCTGACGCCAGCGGCGTGACCGGCGAGGTGTTAAACCTCAGCGGCGGTCTCGTCCTCGACTGAGTTGTTTCTTTCCACGAAATGGCACGCCGCAAAGTGATCGCGCCTTGCTTTATCAAGCGACGGCTCTTTGGAAATGCAGTTCGGTTTGGTGATAGGGCAGCGTGTTCGAAATACGCAGCCGGAAGGCGGCGCCATGGGCGAGGGTAGATCGCTCGACAACGGCGTGATGTTCTTCGCGCGCTCTTTGACAGGATCGGGATAAGGCGCAGCCTCCAGCAGGGCTTTCGTATAGGGGTGCAACGGGTTTGCGAACAACTCGCTGGAAGGCGCGACCTCCATTGGCTTGCCAAGATACATCACCATCACCCGATGGCTGATTTGACGGACGATGGCGAGGTCGTGGCTGATGAAAAGAATAGCGATGCCTGTTTCCCGCTGGAGCTTTTTCAGAAGATTTATGATTTGCGCTTTGATCGAAACGTCGAGTGCGCTGACAGCCTCGTCACAGATCAACAGCTTTGGATTAAGGATCATAGCGCGCGCAATAGAGATGCGCTGGCATTGTCCGCCGCTGAATTCATTGGGAAAGCGGTTCGCCATCTCAGGATAAAGGCCGACCTCTTGCATGATGTCGCGCATGCGTGCAATGCGCTCTTCCTTGCTGAGACGGGTCTCAAAGACTTCAAGCGGTTCGCAGATAACGTCGCCGACCGTCATGCGCGGATTGAGGCTGGCGAGCGGGCTTTGAAAAACAATCTGAATGTCGCGACGCAAGGCGTTCATGTCCCTGGCGGACAACTCATTGATGTTGATGTCACCCCAATAAATCGCGCCTTTATGCGGCTTCGCGAATTTCAAAATTGCGCGGCTCAAGGTTGACTTGCCGCAACCGGACTCGCCGACAACACCCAGCGTTTCGCCAGGGTTGATGTGAAAGCTGACGCCGTCAACGGCTTTGAGCGGTTTGATTTTGGGAATGAACACGCCGCCGGTTCGCACCGGATAATAAACGGCGAGATCCTCAACACGCATCAACGGGGCGGTCATTGAGCAAATTCCTTATGGCAGGCGACTTCATGTGCGCTCGCGATGTCGCGGCGCACGGGTTTGCTGGAGCGGCATCTGTCCATGACGTCCGGGCAGCGCGCGGCGAACACGCATCCCGGCAATTTCTGGCGCAAATTGGGCGGCTGGCCGGGAATGGTCGGCAGTTCATCGGCCAGTTCCGCATCGAGAGACGGCACTGAGGCCAGCAAACCGCGCGAATAAGGATGGGCCGGGGCGACGAACAGTTCGTCCACATCGGCGACTTCGACCAGCGATCCGCCATACATGACCGCGACCCTGTCCGCGAGGCCGGCAACGACGCCGAGATCATGGGAAATGATCACGATCGACATGTTGGTGTGTTCTTTCAGCTTACGGAACAAGCGAAGGATCGACGCCTGCACCGTGACGTCAAGCGCCGTCGTCGGTTCGTCAGCCACCAGCAGGGCCGGTCTGCATAACAATGCCTGCGCGATCATGATGCGCTGGCGCATGCCGCCTGAAAATTCATGGGGATATAGGTGAAAGCGGCTGGCGGCGTCGGGAATCTGGACAATTTCCATCATGTCCAGAACTTCTTTTTCCGCCTGTTGGGGCGTGAGGCCGCGATGTTCGACAAGCACTTCCAGCATCTGCTTGCCGACTTTCATATGCGGCGTCAGGCCGGTGATGGAGTCCTGAAAGATCATGCCCATTTTATCGCCGCGCAGCGCGTTCAGACGTGACTTGCTGGCGTTGAGAAGCTCTTCGCCATGAAACTGCACGGAGCCTTCGGTCACGGCGTTATCGGCGAGTAGCCCGTATACGGTTAAAAAGGTCTGGCTTTTTCCGGAACCGGATTCCCCGACAATTCCGAGGCATTCGCCAGGTTTGATCGTCAGATTGACCTTGTTGACTGCATAGACGGGGCCTTCAGGCGTCTCAAAACGCGTTGAAAGGTCTTTGATCTGAAGGAGGGGAGCGCCGTCCGTCATTTATCGGTCTTTCGGGTCGAGAGCATCGCGAAGGCCGTCGCCAATGAAATTGAAGCAGAACAGCGTCAGCGCAAGGAAGCTTGCGGGAAACAGAAGAAGCCAGGGGGCGGTGTCGATGGAGCCGCGTCCTTCGGAAATCATCAGCCCCCAACTCGTCAGGGGCTCTTGAACGCCAAGCCCCAGAAAGCTCAGATAGCTTTCGACGATAATGTTGATGGGGATGAGCAGGCTGACATAGACGATCACCGGGCCAATGGCGTTCGGGATAATATAACGGGTTAGGATCTTAGAGGTCGGAAGGCCAATGCTATAAGCCGCCTCAACATATTCCATACGTTTGATCGAGATCGTCTGCCCGCGCACGATGCGCGCCATGGTAAGCCACTCAACGGCGCCGATGGCGATGAAGATCAGATAGATATTCTGACCGAAGATCGAAACGAGAATGATGATCAGGAACAACAGCGGCAAGGCGTAAAGAACATCGACAATACGCATCATCAAATTGTCGGTATTGCCGCCGGCAAATCCTGCTGCGGCGCCGTAAAGCACTCCGATGAGCAAGGCGACTGCGGTCGTCAGCATACCAATGGTGAGGGAAATTCTCGCGCCGAAAAATGTCCTCACAAACAGATCGCGGCCATTCGCATCCGTGCCGAACCAGTGAAAATCGGAAAATGACGGTGGCGTCAGGATCATTTCCCAGGAAGAATCCTCAATGCTGTGTGGCCAGAACATGGGAATGACGACCGACAGCACGCCGATCGTCACGAGGATGTAAACGCCGGCCATCCCGGCCTTGTTGCGGCGAAAACGACGCAGCGCATCCTGCCAGAGCGACCTGTTGCTGTCGCTTTTTTCAACTGTGGCCGGTGCGCCAGGCTGTTGTCGGGAAGGTGCTGTCATTTGCTCCTCCGCGTGCGAGGATCGAGATAACCATAAAGCACGTCAGCCAGAAAATTGAGAATGAGAATGGCGGCGGCGTAAACGATGACAACGCCCATCACGACGGGGTAATCCCGGTTCACGGCGCCTTCGACGAAGAGTCGGCCGACGCCGGGCAATGCAAACACCACTTCGATAACCACCGAGCCCGTCATGATGCCGGCGATGGCTGGCCCAAGATAGCTCACCAGCGGAATGGAGGCGGTTTTAAGGGCGTGGCGAAGGATGATCTTGTGCTCTGGCAGTCCTTTTGAGCGAGCGGTGCGGATGAAGTCGGATCGCATCACGTCGAGCATGCCGCCACGCATGATCCGGGCGATGCCGGCGATCTGGGGCAGGGCGAGCGCAATGACAGGCAAGATCATGTTTCGCAACGCGCCGTCATTCCAGCCTGCGATCGGTAATAGATTCAAATAGAGCCCGAAGATCAGTGTCAAGATCGGCGCGGTGACGAAGTTTGGTATCGCGACGCCGGTCATCGCCATGGTCATGACCGTGTAATCGAGTACCGAGTTTTGATTGAGAGCGGCGATGACGCCGCTTAATCCGCCGATCAAAACAGCAAGGATAATGGCTGAAATGCCGATCTTGATACTGACCGGAAAGGCCGTCGCCATCAATTCAGAGACGCTCTGTCCAGGGCGCGACAGGGAAAGCCCGAGATCGCCATGCGCCAAATCGCCGAGGAATGTGAGGTATTGCTGGAGAAGCGGCTTGTCGAGGCCGTATACAGTGCGCAGGTTTTCAATCACCGCCGGATCGAGATCGGCATCCGCATCGAACGGGCCGCCCGGCGCCACCCGCATTAAGAAGAATGACAGCGTTATGATAATGAAAAACGTCGGGATGGAAATGAGCAGGCGATTGATAATAAAATTCGTCATAGCGGGCGTCTCACGGGGACGTCTATTAAGTCTGATGCGGCGAGAAAAGTCATCATGGCGGCGGGCTTATTCGGCGGGCTGGTTGAGTTTCGCCTCGA
Organism: Parvularculaceae bacterium; assembly: GCA_041398145.1. Classification (GTDB taxonomy): domain Bacteria; phylum Pseudomonadota; class Alphaproteobacteria; order Caulobacterales; family Parvularculaceae; genus Amphiplicatus. The sequence continues at coordinate 855,046 of JAWKVF010000001.1, forward strand.
CATAGGCGTCTTCGCCGGGCTCGGGTTTGTTATCGCGGATGTTTCTGGCGACGCCGCGTGCGATGACGGTAGCGAGAATGAACGCGGGTATCATCATGACGGCGCCGATCAGGAACAGGCCGTCTATCCCGACTTTTCCGTAAATCGTGCCTGACACCGCCTGTCCGCCAAAGCGTCCAAGGCTGTTGGTCGCTTGGTAAATGCCCATCACGGCGCCGCGCTCGCCGGCTTCCGCCCGTTTGGATAGCAGGCTTTGCAGGGAGGTCTGGAAAATCGCGAGCGCGATAGAGCCGACGATGCTTGCCGCAATGATCTGATAGATGGACTGCGAGAAGGCGAGGCCAAGCCAGCAGATGGCGAACAGCACCGTCGCGGCGCGTATAAGGTTTGTTTCGCCGAACATCCGCGTGACGCGGCCGATCATCGTCAACTGGAAAATCGTCAGCGTCAGCGCGCCGACGGAAATCACCAGTGCGACCTGGTTGATCGAAAGAGAATGCTTCGCATCGAGCCAGAGAGGAAAGATCGCTTCGCGCCCGGCGATGAAAACCACCGTGATAAGGCAGAGAATAATCGCTTTTGAAACGACAGGCTTGCCTGAGATGCGACCGAGATCGGCAAAGAAATTACGTCTGGCGTTTGTCTTCGTTCGTTCAGATAAAGGTGCGGTTTCCGGCACCATGAAATAAATGCTGACAAAGGAAACCAGCGACAAAGCCATCGCGGCGAGCGCGGGGCGCGCGTAATTCACGCTGTCGATGTCGCCGCCGCCAGCGAGGAAACCGCCGAAAACCGGACCGATAATAAAGCCAAGGCCGAAGGCCGCGGAGATCCGTCCCATGGTGGCCGCGCGATCATCGTCGGTGGTCGTGTCAGCGACATAGGCGTATGCGGTTGCGAGATTGGCTGAGGTAAAGCCGCCGATCGCCCGGGACAGCAGCAACAGCCAGATCGAATCGGCGTTTGCGAGAATCAAATACGCCAGCGCGTGTCCCGCCATGCTGATCAGCAGGACAGGTCTTCGTCCAATGCGGTCGCTGATGCCGCTCCAGATTGGCGCGCCAATAAATTGGCACAGTGAATAGGTGGCGATGACAAGGGTGATGATTTCAGGCGAAACGCCAAGGTTCGCGACGTAAAACGGGATCAGCGGCGCAAGAATGCCGAGGCCTAAAAGGTCAATGAAGACTGCAAAAAAGAGCGCCAGATGTGCTTGCCGCATGTAGTCTTCGCTTTCATCACCTTTTGGGCGTTACAGCCCTTCCTGCGAGCCCTTCTCAACAAACGGCGGGACAGGATTGCGTAACCAACTCTATCATATATATTCAAGGCATGTTATCATAACAACATAATAAGTTGCGAGTGAGATTGACGCACTATGGCGACTGAGCCTGAGAAAACCGATGCTGGCGCGACACCGCCGCAGATGTCGCGCCGAAATGTTCTGGCGCTCGGCGCCGGCGCTGTCGTGCTGATGGGATTTTATATCTATTCGCGCAGCAGGAAAGGTTCTTCCAAAGACTTAGGTGCGGTTGATATCGGCAAGGAGGCGCCGCCGGAGAGGGCTTTGATTCCCGCTTATGTGACTATCACGCCCGACAATGTTGTAGGGCTTGTCTGTCCTGCCGCTGAAATGGGCCAGGGCGTGATCACGGCGTTGCCGGCGCTGATCGCTGAGGAGATGGAGGCGGACTGGGCGCGGGTTCGCGTTTTCAACTCCGATGCTGGCGAGGCCTATATCAATCCTGGAAAGAACCTTCAGGCGACGGGCCGCAGCATGAGCGTGCGCGGTTATTTCGAGCAATTGCTGACGGTCGGCGCTGAGGCGAAGGCGCGGCTTGTGCGGGCGGCGTCGGAAATCTGGAGCGTGCCTGCATCTGAATGTGTGGCGGAAAACAGCCATGTCACTCATGTGGCGTCAGGGAACAAGGCAACTTATTACCAGCTTTCCGAGCGCGCAGCGTCATATGAAGACATGGCGCCTGCGCCGCGGAAGTCGCGCGCTGATTACAAGATCATCGGCCGGCCGTTACAGCGCAAGGATCTTGCGGAAAAGGTGACGGGCAAAGCCGTCTTCGGCGCCGATGTCGTTGAAGACGGCATGCTGACGGCGACCATCGCCATGGCGCCGACGCTGGGCGGATATCCCGCGTCTTATGACAAGGAGGCGGCGCTGGCGGTGAGGGGCGTGCGCCATGTTGTTGAAACAACGGCGGATGATTATCGCGGCGTCGCCGTGGTCGCGGATAGTTTCTGGCAAGCGAAAAAAGGGCTTGATGCTCTGTCGGTCGAGTTCGTCGAGGGTGCGCAGGCCAATGTTTCCACCGTCGATATCACGAACATGCTGCATGAAAATCTTGCAAGCGGCGAGGCGCGTTACGGGCGCGACGACGGCGATGTCGGGGCGGCGCTGGGCGCCGCCGCCAGTCGTGTATCCGGCGTGTTCGATGTTCCCTATCTCGCCCACGCAACCATGGAGCCGATGACCTGTTTTGCGCATGTGACGAATGACGCCTGTCGCATTATCGCGCCAACGCAGGGGCCCATCAGAGTGCGAGACGCCGTCGCGGAAATGCTCGGCATGAGCGCCGATCAGGTGCATGTTTCTCGTCCCTATCTTGGCGGCGGTTTCGGACGGCGGTGGCAACCGGATTTTGCGCTCCAATGCGTGGAGATTTCAAAGGCGGTTGGCGCGCCAGTGAAGCTGATCTGGTCGCGCGAAGAGGACATGCGTCATGATTATTTCCGTCAGCAGGCGGCGGCCTCTTATGAGGCTGCGCTGGACGAAAAAGGCGTTTTGACGGCCTTTGATTTTCGCACGTCCTGCGCATCCATCATCGAATGGGGAAAGCCGAATCGCCTGAACGGCCGCCCTGACAGTCTGGCGCTTTCAGGCGTATCCGATAATCGATACGACATACCCAACCAGCGGGCGGGATGGATTCCCGCCACGTCGCCGACGCCGGTCGGCACCTGGCGTTCGGTCGGCCATTCACAGAATGGTTTCTTTATGGAATGCGCCATTGATGAAATCGCAGAAGCTGCGGGCGTGGACCCGGTGCAATTTCGAAAACAGCTTTTGCAAAAAGATAAGCGCATGTTGCGCGTTCTGGAAGCGGCCGCGCAGGAAGGCGCGTGGCGTTCCCGCAGCGGCGGCCATAACGGCAAAGGGCAAGGTGTTGCGGTCGCTGAATCTTACGGATCGTTCTGCGCATATGTGATTGATGTCAACGTCGATGAAAATCGCCGAATCAAGATCAATGACGTCGCCTGCGCAATGGATTGCGGTTTTGCGGTTAATCCTGACGGGGTCGCCGCGCAGATCGAAGGCAGCGTGGTTTTCGCCCTGACTGCTACGCTGTATGGCGAAATCACCATTGAAAAGGGCGCGGTCGTTCAGTCGAATTTCACCGATTACAGGATGGCGACATTGCGGGAGACGCCGCCGATTTCAATCAAGATATTGAACAGCGATGATGAAATGGGCGGTGCGGGCGAACCGGCTTTTCCGCCATTTGCGCCAGCGCTTGTCAACGCCATTTACGCCGCCACCGGAGAGCGCATTCGCAAGCTTCCGCTCGCAGCGCAGGGATATTCCTTAGCATGACAAAGCGCGCCGCATTCGTGTTTTCGATACTCGGCGCGCTTGCGCTTGCAGGGTGCTCCAGCGATACGACGGCGTTCCGTGATTGTGAATCCTGCCCGCAAATGACGGTGATTCCCGCCGGCATGTTCAATATGGGGGCTGAGGGCGGCGAGGAAGGCCGTCCCGAAGGTCCCGTGCGCAGCGTTAGCGTTCCCGCTTTCGCGCTTGGCGTTTACGAAGTTACGTATGCAGAGTTTTCGCGTTTTTCAGCCGAAACCGGATATGAGCCTGCGGGCGATTGCCGTGTCTGGCCGAATGAAAGAATGGCGACCGAAGCGAACTTTGACTGGCGCGATCCAGGTTATCCCCACGCTTCGGAAGGACGAGAGCCAGTCGCGTGCCTGAATTGGACTGATGCAACAGCCTATGTCTCCTGGTTGTCGGAAAAAACAGGGAACGCCTATCGTTTGCCGACGGAAGCTGAATGGGAATACGCCGCAAGAGCGGGTTCGACGACCGATTTTTACTGGGGCGATGATCCCGAAGCCGGTTGCGAATACGCCAATATGAACGACGCATCCGGAGCGCAGAACAACTTTCCATGGGCCAATGGCGACTGCGATGACGGTTACCCGCAGGCTTCTCCGGTTGGCGCATTCAAGCCCAATGCATTCGGTCTTTACGATATCATCGGCAATGTCTGGGAATGGACCAAGGATTGCTATGTGCTTTATTACGAGGGCGCCCCTGTTGACGGCTCGGCTCATGAAGTTTCGGGCGAATGTGAACGCCGATCCGTACGCGGAGGGAGCTGGATAACCCGCCCTGATCGTAATCGGGTGAGCTTTCGTGGGCGCGACCCGGAAGACACGGTGTATTTTATGTTCGGTCTTCGCGTGGCGCGCGATCTGGAGGCGGCGCGGTGAGCGCGGCGATGATTTCACGACGTCATGCGCTGGCGGGCGCCGGCGTTTTCGCGCTTGCCGCCGCATGCGGTGGACGGCGCATGACGGAAGGCCGCCATGACGTCATTGTCGTTGGCGCCGGGCTCTCCGGACTTTATGCAACGTTGCTGTTGGAGGAGCTGGGCTTTGATGTGCTGGTGCTAGAGGCCAGTGATCGTCTTGGCGGCAGGCTGAAGACCCTCGACCACCTTGCCGGCGCACCCGAATGCGGCGGCCAGACGCTGGGGCCCATGTATGCGCGGGTTCTGAAATTGGCGAGCCGTTTCGGACTTGATGTATTCGAGCGCAAGGCGCTGCTGCCTGGCAATGCGTTTTATCTGGGGGAAAGGCTGCGTTCCGCCGAAGACCTGAAAGCCAATCCGCTTTCCGCGCTTGAAAACGCCGAGCAGGAAATGTTGCCGAGCGGTCTCTACAATTATTACTTGAAGCAGGTAAATCCGCTTAAGGATCTTTATGATTGGCGGGGGGCGGCGGCGCTTTCAGAAGACGGTGTTTCCATAGCAGACCGGTTCCGGTCGGCTGGCGCTTCCGATGAAGCCATGCGGCTGATGGAGAGATGGTTTGATGGCGGCGGAATGGAGAACATGTCGGCGCTGTTTGCATGCCGAAAGTATGAAGCCGCCAGGATCGAAACAAAAATGTTACGTATCGCGGGCGGCAGCTCACGTTTGCCGGAGGCGATGGCGGCGGGATTAAAAACTGCGCCGCGGTTGAACACGCCTGTTGCGGCCATCGCTTATAATGAAAACGGGGCGATGCTTACCGCATCGGACGGATCGAAATTTGCGGCGAAACAAGTTTTCTTTTCCGCGCCGTTTTCAGTCCTTCGCGGTCTTGTGCTCGATCCGACGCCGCGCCAGCCGCTGGCCGACGCCATCAGCATGCTCCCCTATAATCACATCACGCAGGTCAAGCTGGCTTTTTCGGCGCCCTTCTGGGAGCGGGATGGATTGCCGCCCGCCATGTATGCGGACAGTTTTGTGGAGCGGGTTACAGCCGCGCCGGGGCAGGATGGCGAGTTGCATTATCTCAATGTGTGGATCAAGGGGCTGAAAGCGGCGGAACTCGATCAGTATGAGGAAGTCGAAATCGGCGCGCGGGTCGCGGCGGAGTTCGAACGCATTCGCCCTGCCGCGAAGGGCGCTGTTTCCGTTGCTCATGTGCAGTCCTGGGGGCGCAACCCGTATTCAAAGGGCGCCTATCATTTCATGGGCGTAGGCGACGTGCGTAGATATGCCGACGTCCTGCAAAAGCCTTGCGGGCCGATTCGCTGGATTGGCGAACACGCGGCCGCCTATCAACAAGGCATGGAAGGGGCATGTGAAAGCGCCGAGCGCGAAGTGTTTGCAATACTCGACGAGATTGGCGGTAAAGATGTCTGAAACGCAAATTTCAGTAAATGGCCAGGTGGTCAGCGTTACGGTGGAAGACGACACGCCGTTGCTGTGGGTGTTGCGTGACGAACTGGGGCTGACGGGTTCGAAATATGGTTGCGGCGTTGGTCTGTGCGGCGCCTGTACCGTCATGGTGGACGGCGTTTTGGTGCGTTCCTGTGTGACGCCATTGCTCGCAGTTGAAGGCGCCGAAGTGACAACCATTGAGGGCGTGTCAGAGGATGCGTCTCACCCGGTGCAACAGGCGTGGATAGAAGAGCAGGTTCCGCAGTGCGGTTACTGCCAGTCCGGCATGATTATGGCGGCGCTGGCGTTGTTGCGTGAAAAACCTGACCCAAGCGATGCAGACATTGATTCTTCGATGACGAATATTTGCCGCTGCGGCACGTATCCGCGTGTGCGGCGCGCGATCAAGAAGGCAGCGAAACTCGCTTTGCAGAAGTAAGAAATATGCAAGCGGCCTGCATGGGCGGCCGCATGAGTGAACGGAGAGTGTGACGATGGTTTATCACCTTAAGCATACAATGCTGGCGGAACAGAATGCGGCGGATGAGGCGCGGGCGCGTTTCGTTCTGGGGTTCAAGCGTCACTTGATGAAGGATATTCGCGCAGCGAACGGTCTTGCCTATAAAGTGCAGGCTGAGCCGGCTTATCGCAAAGATAAAGGGCGTTCGCCGCAGACCCGCGATGAGGCGCTGGAAGCTTATTCCCTGTCGCCCCATTACAGATATTGGGCGGCGCTGAACCGCACGACGCAGGAAATGATGTGGCAAACCGTAGCGGAGTCTATCTACCGGGATGAGGCGCGTATGCAGGGTGAGGCGCAAAAGCTGACATCGCCATCCGCCAACAAAAAAGGCAGCCTGACGCTCGATCCTTCATTTGAGGCGAATCCCGCTTACGCGGGCGACGGCATTCATTTGCAGCCCGAAAGCTATCTCGCCAATGATGAAGACGGCCTTAGCGTCGCCTCCGGCGCGTTTTATGAAATGGGCGGGCGGCTTTACTCAATGGGGCGCGGCATGGCGGCGCGGGATTCCAAGGCCGCTTGTGTGATTGCTTATATTCATGAAAAACGCCCCGGCTGGAGCCCGAAACGCATTCTCGACATGGGCTGCTCGGCGGGCGGCGCTTCTGCGCCTTATGCAGAAGAGTTCCCGGATGCGGAAGTGCACGCCGTTGATCTGGGTTCGTCAATGTTGCGCTATGCCCACGCACGCGCTGAGGCGCTTGGCCAGCCGGTCAATTTCCACCAGATGGATGCGGCGCACACCACATTCCCTGACGGCTATTTTGATCTCATCATTTCGCACAATATGCTGCATGAGATATCAACGAAGACGCGCCGCGAAGTCGCGGCGGAGACCAAACGGTTGCTCGCCCCTGGCGGTCTCGCCATTCACCAGGACGTCGATCTTCTGTTCCGTGGCAAGACGATCTGGGAAGAGGCGGAGCGTTCATGGGACCTGGTCCACAACCACGAACCGTTCTGGCTGGATTACGCGACCAGTGAATTTGAGAAGGAACTGGTCGAAGCCGGATTCGCCGAAGACAAGACGCAGGGCAGGGTTTTACCGAAGACCGACGGCCCCGGCGGGTGGCAGGCGTTTATCGTGGAGGCTGAGTAGAGCGGATCGCGTCTGGTGCGATTAATCAATCGGTTCTGATTTATTGAGGGAGACTGCTGCGAGCCGGTATGGATGGATGGGGGCCATCCACCGGTGAGCCGCTCTGCCCGCAACAGTCGCTGGCGGCCAAATTCCGCAGGCGTCCCATCAGAAATAAATGCCTGTATTTACAAGCCCTTATCCATGGTCATCAATGTGTCATTTATGACATACCGATATACATAATGTCATAATGTTATAAAGACATATTGTTTAGAGGCCAAGAGCATGCAAAGGTTTACATGGAAGGGGCTGGTTTGCTTCGCCGTCAGGCAAGAGATCAGCATACAAAAGATCAAGCTTTAGAGCAGGGGTTTAATGCAATGAGCTTAAAAACGGGCGTTCGGCAATTATTTCAGGGTGTTGCGTTTGGTGCGATGATGGCGGGTTTGTCCACCGGCGGCGCCTTTGCACAGGAGAGCGAGGAATCCGCCAGGGACGCAGGCACTCACGACAGTATTGTCGTTACGGCTCGCCGTAAGGAAGAAAGCCTTATGGACGTTCCGGCGTCCGTCACTGCTTTTGGCGACGACGCCATTCAGGAAGCGGGTTTTTCCAGCTTTAACGATATATTTCTTTTGGCGCCGGGTGTTTTCAACTCCACGTCCGGCGGCCTCACCGACAGGGTCACCATTCGCGGCTTCTCGCAGGTTTCGACAACTGGCGGGGCGAACGCAGGGATTTTCGTTGATGGAGTTTACATCAACAGCCCGGCAAGCTCCCTTGATGTCGAAAACCTTGAGCGTGTTGAAATTGTTAAAGGACCGCAGTCGGCTCAGTTCGGTCGCGGCACGCTTGCGGGCGCTGTAAACTATGTTACGCGCCGACCCACAGATACGCTCACCGGCCGTTTGCAGGCGACGGGAACCACGCTCGATGAGTACGAGGTTAACGGCTTCATTTCCGGACCGGTTTCCGAAACGCTCTCTCTCCTTGGTTCATTTATCAAGCGCGAAAAGAACAGCGAGTTCTTTAACGCTTATGAAAACCGCAAAGACATGGGCGGTAAAAACCTGACGGCTTTCACCGGCGCTGCACTTTGGGAGCCTGCTGATAACCTTTCATTCTATCTGCGTGGTTCTTATGCGGATACGTCGAATGATAATCTCGGAATTTACACCCAGGGTCCGGAATTCAATAACTGTAACTTGAGCACGGCGCGCAAATATTACTGTGGTGAGATTGAAATCGACTACGATAATATTCGCGCCCTCACGATTGATCCAAATTTTATTGATGGATCTGCGGGCATGGATCGCGAAGACATTCGCGTTGCTTTGCTGACCGATTGGGAAGTCGCTGACGGGCATCTTATTCAGTCGATCACGAGTTTTCAGTCTGAAGATTCCCGGTTTGGTTCTGACGCCACCAACCGCGCCATTGTGTCGTCTGTCCTGCTGCCCAGAGGGGCGGCAGTCGACATCAGCTATGATACGCGGACAATTTCTCAAGAACTGCGTTACAATGTTGAAGCGAGCGACAGGCTCTCATTCTTGCTGGGTGGTTACTTCTACGATAGTTATCAAGATGAAGTGGCGACCTACATTCCTGAAGACCGCGGACGCTCTTCCGAGCAGAGCCTTGCAGCGTTTGGTTCTGTGGAACTCGGCCTGACCGACAAGCTGTCGTTGACCGGCGAAGTTCGCTACCAGCATGATACTGTCGAACTGGATGCGCCAACGGTTTATGTGAAATCGAAATTCGACGCTGTTCTTCCGCGTGTGACGTTGAGCTATAATGCGACGGATGATTTTATGCTTTATGCGATTTACGCAAAAGGCAACAAGCCGGGAAGCGTGAACACGCGCCTGCTGAGCCAGCTCGCGCCTGAGCTTATTCCGATCGACGAAGAAAAGAACGACATGTACGAGGTCGGTCTCAAAGCCTCCGCACTTGATCGCCGCCTCAATTTCCAGTTGTCGGGTTACTACTTCGATTGGACCAACCAGCAGTTGACACAGCAATGTGAACCGCCGCAGTGCCTCTCGGCTGTTACGTACACAGACAACCTGGGCAAAACCGAAATTATCGGCGCGGAAGCAGATATTGCTTTCACCGTTGTGCCGGATTTCTGGGATATGCGTTTCACCGCAGCGTATGTCGATGCGGAAATTAAATATAACGAGGTTGTCGGTTCTGCGAGCGTTGAGGAAGAGGCGGCGGCCTTCGGTTTCCCGGTCGACCCAGTTGACGGCGATGGCATCATTGTCAGCGGAACACCCGCGCCGGCCTCACCTGATTTCACCTTCAGCGCAACCAATAATATAACGGCGCCGCTCGGCGACACAGGCTACGAAGTGTTCTTCCGTACGGACTATGCTTACGTGTCAGAACAGTTCGCCAGCATCTTTGGTCAGGCGTCTACGGGGGATCGGCACAATCTCAACATGCGTCTCGGCCTTCAAAATGAGAGCTGGCGTCTGGAAGTGTTTGCCCAGAATCTTACCGACGATAAGACGCCTTTGTCACTCGTACGTACGATTCGCTTTGACGGCTCGTTCAGCCCGTTTACGCCGAACCCGAGCGAGCGCGCCTTCAGCGCAATTATTCCTGAGGGCCGCAAGGTTGGCGTGACGGCGACTTACAACTTCTAAGTCTGTTGCAGGTAAAGTGGTTTACCGGTTTATCTGTTCGCAACAGGCTCCAACAAAAATTTAGAGCCAATTGCTGAACGCACCTGAGGCGATCGGCTCTAAGCTTCACGATAGAAGCGATAGAAGACAACAGCGATTAAAGAGCGGCGCATCGAATGTAATAAATTTGCAGACGGTGCGCCGCTTTTTGTGATAATGTCGGGATTATGGATCGCAGAGTATTTCTGAAAAGCACGAGCGGCCTTCTGTCGCTTGCGTCCGTCGCGCCGCTTCCGGCGCTTGCTTCCGGCGTCAGCGATGTCGTGATCATTGGCGCTGGACTTTCAGGATTGAACGCGGCGGTCACCTTGCAGGATATGGGGCTGAAGCCGCTTGTCCTTGAGGCGAATGACCGCGTTGGCGGCCGGGTTTTCACAAAGCATGGCGATGATTGGTCGGTCGAGGTCGGCGGCCAGGAAATCGGTGCGATGTATTCGTATACTTTGAGTGCGGTCGAGCGCTTCGGCCTCGCAAAGCAGGAAGCCAACATCGGCATTGACGGCTTTTCTTTCCTTGTTGGCGACAAGCTTTACTCCAAAACGGATTTCATGGCGGCCTTCGGCGGGAGTTTTAGGGAAAATGAGCTTCCCTTTGCGCCGTCGCGATTAAAAGGCGCATACTTCCCTGAGGGTTTGAGCACGACCAATCATAACTGGTCGTCGCCTGAAATGGCTTCCTATGATGTCTCGCTTGCGGCCTATATGAAGCAGGCTGGTGCGAGCGATGCGGCGATGAAATTCGTCGGCAATCCCAATGCGCGCCCTCCGGAGAAGATTTCGTTGTTGTGGGAAGCGCGGCAGAAAGCCTTCTCCAGCCTGAACTCCGGCAAGAAGTATTTCCAATTGCTTGATGGCATGGATGCGTTGCCGAAAGCGATGGCGGGGGCGTTGGGCGACCGGTTGCTACTTCGCAAAAGGGCGAATGTTGTGCGTCAGAGCGCCGGCGCCGGTGTTGAGGTCATTTGCGAAGATGGCAGCGTCTATCGCGCGGGGGCTGTCATTCTTGCGGTGCCGCTCACGGTCATGCGCAAGATGAAAATTGAGACTGAGCTTTCGCCCGAAAAACACAAAGCCATTGATGAGATGAATTACGGGCAGGGGACTTGCGTCTATTTCCGGGCCAAACGCGCTTACTGGGAAGAGGATGGCTTGCCTGCGTCCATGTGGACCGATGGCGAGTTGGGCAAGATTTACAAATGGCGCTCGGCGGTTGGCGAATATCTTTGGAACTACATCACCGGTCCGGTGGAAACCATGATGCGCGGCAAGTCCGATAGCGAACTGTTCCGGTTCATCATGGATAAGCTTGCTGCTGCACGGCCGTCGTTGGAGGGCGCGCTTGAGCCGTTATTCCGGCACTCTTGGTCGACGAGCCCCTTTGCTTTGGGCACGTTTCATTATTGGGGCCCCGGTCAGGCGGGTTTTGACGACGCCTTCCGCCAGCCGGAAGGGAAGATTGTTTTCGCCGGCGAGCATACTATGTCTGTAGAAATGGGGCTTGAAGCCGCGATGGCGTCTGGCGTTCAGGCGGCGTTCGAAGCAACGGACCTGCTTTAGGCGCGGACCTTCATCAGGATTTGTACGCCGCAATTTTGCGCGCATTCGGAAAACCCGGAGCCGGTTTTTGGAAAACCGGCGCGCACAAACATGATTTCAGGCATGATGTCAGGACACGAAGCAATTCCGCTGCGCCAAAGTTCCTCAAGGGCTGATTGCTGAATGGCGCCAGACGCAACCGACTGTCGTTGTTGAGGGGTGCGCAGTGGCCGCACCTATGCGGGGGCGGCGTCCTGTCCCGGCGGCGTAAGCGATTTCAGTTTCTTTTCATCGAGATCGTACATAGACAGAAGAATGAGCTTCAGCACATACATCGCCATCGGGATCAGCGCCTGACAGGCGAGAATGCCGAACAGGGCTTGTTCGGTTTGTCCGGCCGCGCCTGCGTTTCTGTCGAAACCCATATAAGCGAGAAAGCCGCCGATCACGATGCCGGAGAGGGCGAAAGCGAGCTTTTCGATAAAACTTGCGAGCCCCGCAAATATGCCTTCGCGGTGAAGGCCGGTGCGGCGATAATCATATTCCATGACGTCGGGCAGCATGGCTTGCGTGCCGAGCAGCGTGCCGCAACCGCCAATACCGAGCAGCAGGCCGCGCAAGGCGTAAATATAAAGCGGTTCCTGGGGGCCGGAGAAAAACCAGGTCGCGGTGAAGGCGAGCTGTGCGATCGATGAATAAACCAGGATCGCTTTTTTGCCCCGCCATTTCGACAAGCGGACCCAGAATGGCAGGGCGAGCAGTTGTCCGACCATGCTGGCGGTGCCAAAGATCGCCGCGATGGCCAGCGATTTCTGCATGAAATAGGTGATGAAGAAAAATTTCGCCGCGAGCATCGCCGCCAACGCGAATAGTCCCGTCAGTTTCAGGCCGAGAAACAGCACGAAAGGTTTGCTTGAAAACATCATGCGGGCCTGTTCGAGGAGCGGCATTTTGACTTTTGTTTTCTCGACAAGCGGGGCATTGCGCGTGCCGAAGAAGGACGCGATCATGGCGGTTGAAACCAGCAGGCCGGCGACGACGCCAAGCCAGGCATAAGCTTCGCGTTTGTCCATGCCGTAAAAATCCTGAAGCAGGCCAAGCAGGGCTGGCGCGCCAGATGTCGCGGTGTAGGTCGCAATCGAGATGAAAAACACGCGATAGGACATGAGCACAGAACGCTCATGGTAATTGCTCACCATTTCAGCCGGCATCGAAAGGTAGGGGACGTTAAAGACAGTATAAGCCGTCGCCAGCAACAGCAGCGAGGCTGTTATGTAGATGACCGTATTGCTATCCGACATTGGCGGAACGGCAAAGAGCATCAGAATGCTCGCGCCGCAGAGGATGCCGCCGGCAAGCAGATAGGGGCGCCTGCGCCCCCAGCGCGACTTGGTGGAATCGGTGATCGCGCCCATGAGCGGATCTGTGAATGTGTCGTAGAGCTTGGCGCCGGAAATAATCGCGCCTGCGACAAGCGGATCGACTTTCAGCACCGTGACGAAGAAAAACAGCGCGGCGACATTTTGAATATTGAGCAGAATCGAGGCGCCGAAGGTGCCGACCGACCAGCCCAGATAATTTGGATTCAGACTGTTCAGCCTGTCCTTTAAAGCGCTCATTCTTCACTCTCCAAGGGACAATGGCTGTGATGTGCGGTCATTACTCGCTAGCTGTCGCCGGCGAAGTTTCCTTCAGCAGATAGGCGAGAAGGTCCGCTCTTTTCTGGTCGTCGCTTATGCCGCGGAAAATCATTTTCGAACCCGGGATTACGTCATTTGGGCTTTTGATGAAGGCGTCGAGTTCTTCTTTCGTCCAGGTGATTCCGGAATCGGCGACCGCTGTTGAAAATTCAAATCCGGCTTTCGAGCCGGCTTTGGCGTTCTCAATGCCCCAGAGGTTGGGGCCGGTCAGGTGCGCGCCGTCTTGCTCAAGCGTGTGACAGGCGCGGCACTGGATGAACTGGCGCCCGCCATTGGAGAGATTGGCGGCCGCAAGACGGCCCGAAAGATCCAGTGGCGCGGCGGGCGCTGAGACTTCAACAATGGCGGCAGCGGCGGTTTCGGCTGGCGCTGCGGCTTCTGGGAGGTCGGCCCTGGCCGAGGCGCCGGCGTCTTCCTTGCCGCCGCAAGCGGCGATGCAAAGCGATAGAAGTAAGATGCCGGTTGATCTGCTGACGACGTTCATAATGCGCATGAGCCCTGTTGTTTGGAAATCATGTTGTTATATCATTATATAGACTTAGATCAAGCCGCTTACTGGCGGCTTTAATCGTCAATGACCTTGGAATCGATGAGCCCCTGGATCTCCTTCTGACTCAGCCCGAGCGAGGAAAGAATCTCGATATTTTGCTCGCCGATCTTCGGCGGATCGAGCCTCTTGCCAAGGCGTTCGCCGTCATAACCGACCGGTAAAGCGGGCAGGGCGATATCGGCGCCGTCAGGCAGGGTCATGTCGAGAAGGCCCCCGCTTGCCGTGAGATGCGGATCTTCCAGCAGGTCTTCCGGCTTTGCAATCGGCGCGAAGGGAAGGCCCGTGCGCTCAAGCTTTTCCATCAACTCGTCGCGAGTGTATGTCGAAAACAGTTCGCGCAGTCGCGGTATGATGACGTCGCGCTTGAGGACGCGATTATTGTTGACGGCGAGATGTTCATCGGCGGCGAAATCTTTCAGGTCGAAGGCGTCGCAGAATAATTTCCATTGGGTGTCGGAAACGACGCCGACGAAGACTTTTTCGTCATTCTTTACGTCGAACACATCATAGACTGCCCAGGCGGAGACACGCGCGGGCATGGGGGCGGCGGGGGTTCCGGTCACCGCGTATTGGGCGATGTGCTGGCCGACCAGAAATACCGTCGTTTCATAAAGCGAGGAGGAAACGTGGCGACCGCGTCCGGTTTTCGCCCGCTCCGAGAGCGCGGCGAGAACCGCGATTGCGCCGAACATGCCGCCGGTCACGTCAATCACCGAGGCGCCGGCGCGGAGCGGGCGGCCTGGAGGGCCGGTCATATAGGCAAGGCCGCCCATCATCTGGGCGACTTCGTCGAGGGCTGTCCGGTGGGCGTAGGGGCCGTCCAGAAAGCCCTTTTCGGAGCAATAGATCAGTCCCGGATTGGCCTTTGACAGCGTTTCATAGCCAAAGCCCGCCTTGTCGAGCGCGCCGGGACGGAAGTTTTCAATGAAAATGTCGGCATTGTCGGTCAGGCGGCGAACGATCTTTGCGCCGGCTTCGGACTTGATGTCGATGGTGAGGCTTTTCTTGTTGCGGTTATACATGGGGAAATACCCTGCGCCCGAGCCAAGCAGCCGCCGCGTCTTGTCGCCGCCCAGAGGCTCGACCTTGATCACATCCGCGCCGAGGTCGGCGAGAATCAGACCGGCGGCGGGGCCCATGACCATGTGAGTGAATTCGATGACGGTAACGCCTTCTAGAGGCTTGGGTTGCTCAGCCATTTCCTTTAAACTCCGCGCTTCCTACTGATATTGAAGACGTCCCGCAGCGTACGCAGGGCCCGGCAGAAAACTGGGCTTGCGCTGCTTTGGGTGTTTATGTTGTTATAATAATATAACAAACTGGAACGAATATCAATTTCTTGCAGAGGAGAGCGTTGCCCTGCGCACATTATTCGACAAGCTGTGGGACGGCCATGAGGTTCGCGACGATGGCGACGGCGCGAGCCTGGTCGCTATTGATCGTGTGTTTTTGCACGAACGCACGGGTGGCGTTGCGCTGAAATCCCTGCTCGCGTCCAATCGCGCACCGGTCGATCCGAGCCGGGTTTATTCCGTGATGGATCACATCGTCTCATTCGCGCCTGATCGGGCGCGCGATGACGCGCGTTCGCCCGGCGGCGAAGTCTTCATCACCCAGACTCGCGAGATGGCGACGAAAGCGGGAGTGAACATTATTGATACGGATGATCCAAGGCAGGGGATCATACATGTCGTCGCGCCGGAACTGGGGCTTGTTCTGCCGGGCATGTCAATCGTTTGCCCGGATAGTCATACTTGCAGCCTTGGCGCGCTCGGCGCGCTCGCGGTCGGCGTGGGAACCGGGGATGTCGAGCACGCCATGGCGACCGGCGTTTTGCGGCTGAAAAAACCTGCGCAGATGCGCATCGTCGTCGAAGGCGAATTAAAGCCAGGGGTGACGGCGAAAGATGTCGCTTTACATATCATCGCAAAATTTGGCGCGGATGGCGGGCGCCTGCGCGCTATCGAATTTGCTGGCTCTACTATTCGCAATTTCGATATCGAGGCGCGATTGACCCTGTGCAACATGGCGGTTGAATTCGCCGCCTTCACGGCGTTGATCGCACCGGATGAGAAGACGCTTGCATATGTCAGAAGCCGTCCAAATGAAACGTTTGCGGAATATTGGGATAAGTGCCTTACGGATTGGGCGCGTTTGCATAGTGATGAGGGCGCGGTATTTGAAGAAGAGATTGCGATAGACGCCGCTGATATCGAGGTCATGGCGACATGGGGAACCAGCCCTGAACAGGCGGCGCCGGTGAGCTGGCGTATTCCTGTGCGAGATGAATTGCACGGCGCCCAAACCGCCAAGGCGAATGCGGCGTTCTCTTATATGGGCGTTGTCGATGGCGAGGATTTCGACACGCTCAGGATTAACGGAGCCTTTATCGGGTCGTGCACGAATGGCCGACTGTCGGATTTACGTTTGGCTGCGGCCGTGTTGAAGGGGCGCAAGGTCGCCGATCATGTGCACGCCGTCTGTGTTCCGGGGTCAAAAGCGGTCAAGGCGGCGGCGGAAGCCGAAGGGCTCGACAAGATCTTTACCGAAGCAGGTTTCGTATGGGGATCTCCCGGCTGTGCGATGTGCTTTTACGCCGGCGGTGAAACCTTTGCGCCGGGCGCGCGGATTATCTCATCAACCAACCGCAATTTTGAGGGGCGCCAGGGCCCAAGCGTACGCACGCATCTGGCAAGTCCATCAACCGTTGCCGCCAGTGCTATTGCCGGCCGAATTGTCGCTGCTGATCCTGCAATCCTGAAGGTAGTGAATTCATGAGCGTCGTACGCACCTCGTTTGTCCGCCATGAAGGCGTCGCCGCGCCTTTGCTACGCGATAATATTGATACGGATCAAATCATTCCTTCGAGAGAGATGAAAAAGGTTGATTCAAGCGGTCTTGGGGAGGGGCTTTTCGCCGGCTGGCGTTATCGCTCGCCGCAGGATCGTGCGCCAAACCCTGATTTCATCCTTAATAAACCTGTATATGATGGTGCTACAATATTGCTGTCCGGCGCGAATTTCGGCTGCGGTTCGTCGCGTGAACATGCGGTGTGGGCGCTGCGCGAATATGGTTTCCGCTGTGTCATTGCGGTGTCTTTCGGGTCCATTTTCCAGGGCAATTGCGCGCGCAACGGCATCTTGCCCATCGCGCTGAAGCGGGAAGAGATTGAGGAGATTGCGCGCCACGTGGAGGCCGACCCTGCGGCGCATCACGTGAATATCGACCTCAAGAATGAACGTGTTGAGCTGACAGGGCAAAGTGCAGATTATAGTTTTTCGGTTGATCCGTATGACAAGCGTCTGCTGTTGCATGGCGCCGATCCGATTGATCTGACGCTGCAAAACAAGCCGGTTATTGATTCGTATCTCTCCGAAGACCGTCAAAATCGCCCGTGGATATACGTCTGAACAGCGATGCGTATCGAATTGCAATGGAGAAAATTATGAAGTCGCCCTCTGTCGAGATCAGTGAGGTCGGGCCCCGCGACGGGTTGCAAAACTGTAAAGCGATCATGCCGTCTGAGCACAAGAAGAGATGGATCGCGACACAGGCCGCCGCAGGCGTCAAGGAAATCGAAGTCGGCTCATTTGTTTCGAAAAAGCTGTTGCCGCAAATGGCGGACACGGCGGAGATCGTGGATTTTGCTGTCGGTATTTCGGGGCTGACGGTGGCGGTTCTGGTGCCCAATCTGCGCGGCGCGGAAATGGCTGTGGCCGCTGGCGCGCATAAGCTGACATTGCCGCTTTCCGTCAGCGAAACGCACTCCATTCGCAATATTCGGCGCACTCATGAACAGGTGATCGAGGAGGCGGCGAGCATTGCGACATTGATCAGAACGCTTCCTAAGGAAAAGCGACCCCATTTCGAAGGTTCGCTCTCCACCGCTTTTGGCTGCACGCTTGAGGGGGACATTCCGGAAAAAACAATCCTCAACCTGGCCGAAAAACTGATGGCGGCGGGATGTGATGAAATCGGCATTTCCGACACTACAGGTTATGCGGATCCTGCGTCGGTCAAGCATCTTGTGCGCGCTGTACGCAAGGTTGTTGGAGACGACAAGGTGAAGGGCGTCCACCTGCACAACACGCGCGGTCTTGGCCTTGCCAACGCCTTGGCGGCATTTGAAGAGGGGATCACAACTTTCGACTCATCGCTCGGCGGCCTTGGCGGTTGTCCGACCGCGCCCGGCGCCAGCGGCAATATTGTTACCGAAGATCTGGTTTTTATGTTTGAGGCGATGGGGGTCAACACGGGTATCGACTATGAAGCGTTGATTGAATGCCGGAAAATCGTTCACTCGAGCCTTCCGGATGAAGAACTGTTCGGCTTCACGCCGAATGCCGGATTGCCGAAAACCTTCCCCCGCCAGTTGCAAGGATAGGGAATACCTGGAGCATCGCGCAAAAAGTGTGAAACGGTTGATGGTTCTCATCCATCAGCTGCTTTTCGCGATGCGACCATTAAAGAGCAAACCATCATGGGGTAAATCCGGTATCTTGCATGATGGTTTAAAGCGCCGGGCAAAAAGTAGGAGCCTTCAATCTGTGACCCACTTTTTACCAGCAGCATGCTCTAAACGCCAAGGTCCGCCGCTGTCAGGTCGAGGGCGCGGCGCACCTTGTCGAACATTTCGTCGATTTCGTCATGGCTGATCACCAGCGGCGGGCAAAGGAACATGCTTTCGCGCACGGCGCGCATGACGACGCCGGTGTCGAAGCAATGGCCGCGGCACAGCATGCCGGCGCGTCCCGCCGGTTCAAAGCGTTCTTTCGTTTTCTTGTCCTTGACGATTTCCAGCGCGCCGAGCAGGCCAACGCCGCGGGTCTGGCCAACGATCTTGTGATCGTTCAACTGCGATAGCTTTTCCTGGAAATGCGCAGCCGCCTCGGCGCCGCGCGGGCCGATCAGGCCCATTTCGTCAAGCAACTGGATGTTGCGCACCGCGACCGCGCAGGCGACCGGGTGGCCGGAATAGGTATAGCCATGCGCCATTTCAGAATCCGAGGCGATGATCGGCCCGGCCATACGCTCGCCGACGGCGACCGCCGAAATCGGTTGATACCCGCTCGACATGCCTTTCGCCATGGTCATGATGTCGGGCGTATAGCCATAGGTCTGGCAGCCGAACCATTCCCCGGTGCGGCCAAAGCCGCAGATCACTTCATCCGACCACAGAAGAATGTCGTATTTGCGGCAGATGCGCTCGATTTCCGCCCAATAGCCTTCGGGCGGCGGCATCAGCCCGCCGGCGCCCATAACCGGCTCGCCGACAAAAGCGGCGACATTATCCGGCCCCAGCTCTAATATCTTGTCTTCCAGCGCCTTGGCGGCGCGGATTGCAAAATCGTGCTCGCTTTCGCCGTCTTTTGCATATTCATAATAATGCGGCGTCGGCGTGATGTGGTGAAAACGCGGCAGCGGCAAATCGAAAATGCCCTGCATGAACGGCAGGCCGGTCATGCTCGCGCCGGCGACGGTCGATCCGTGATAGGAGCGATCGCGGCTGATGATCGCCTTCTTTTCGGGCTTGCCCATCAGGTTCCAGTAATACCAGATCAGCTTTACGGCGCTGTCATTGGCCTCAGATCCCGATGAGGAAAACAGGATCTGGTCGAGGCCCGGCGGCGTTTTTTCGGAAATCAGCGTCGCCAGTTCGGCGGCGTAGGGCGTCGTCGTCTGAAAGAACAGATTGTAATAGGAAAGCGTCTTTGTCGTGTCATAGGCGATCTGCGCCAGTTCCTCATTGCCGTAGCCGATCTGCACGCACCACAGCCCGGCCATGCCGTCGAGGATCTTGTTGCCTTCCGAATCCCACAGGTAAACGCCTTCGCCCTTGGTGATGACGCGCGGCTTTTGCTCGCGCAGTTCATGGTGCTTCGAGAACGGATGCAGGTGGTGGGCGTTGTCGAGTTGCTGAATGTGGGTGGTGTAGTTCGTGGTCATGTTTCTTGTCCTGAAGAAAGTTTGCGATGGCCCGGATATTCGTGATCAGACATTGGTCATCAGGAAGCGAACATCCCACGGGCTTAAAACGCTCGAACGGTGTTCGTATTCCGATCTCTTGGCGGCGCAATAGGTGTCGATGAACGCATCGCCCAGCGCTTCGCGCAGAGCGGTTGACGTTTTGAAATTGTTGACGCTGTCCATCAGGGAAAGCGGCAAGGGCCGCTCGCGATCCTGATAGCCTTCGCCGACATATTCGTCGCGCGGTTCGATTTCGTTGACCATGCCGATATAGCCGCACACCAGCGACGCCGCGACGCCGAGATACGGGTTGATGTCGGCGCCGGCGATGCGGTTTTCAACGCGGCGGGCCTCCGGGCTGCTCGCCGGCACGCGCAGGCCCACGGTGCGGTTTTCCCGGCTCCAATGGGTGTTGGTCGGCGCGCTCATATAGGCCTCGAACCGGTTGTAGGAATTGGTGTACGGCGCCAGCAACGGCATCGCCGCCGGCAGGTACGCCTGCAACCCGCCGATATAATGACGGAACGCCTTGCTGTCCGAGCCGTCGTCATTGGCGAAAATGTTCTTCTTGGTTTTGGAATCAATGACGCTCTGGTGCAGGTGGATCGAACTGCCGCTCTGGTCGCCATAGGGCTTGGCCATGAAGGTGACGAACATGTTGTTGCGCAACGCCACCTGACGCGCCAGCCGCTTGAACAGGAAAAGCTGGTCAGCGACGCTCATCGCTTCGCCGTGGCGTATGTTCACTTCAAACTGGCACGGGCCGTCTTCGTGGATCAGCGTGTCGAGGTCGATGCGCTGGATTTCGCAGAAATGATAGATTTCCTCAAACAGGCTGTCGAATTCGTCAATTGCGTCGAGGCTGTAGACGTGCTGACCGAATTCGCGGATGCCCGAACGCCCTTCCGGCGCCCGCGGCTCAAGTACGACTTCTGAAAACTTGGCGATGAGATAGAATTCAATCTCCGGCCCGACAATCGGCGTCCAGCCTTTATCCTTGTACAGATTGATGACATTACGCAGCACCTGGCGCGGGGCGATCGCCGTCGGCGCGCCCTGATCGGTCCGGCTGTCGCAGATGACGCAGGCGGTCGGGTCGTTGTTCCACGGCGCCATGTGGAAGGTTGCAAGGTCAGGGCGCAGCACCAGATCGCGCTCGGTCGAGACGACATGCGGCGTGAACGAGATGTCGCCATGCACGCTGATCGCATAGACCGTTTCGGGAATGCGCAGGCTGCCGTTTTTCAGCCCGTTCATGAACAGGGCCGGGGTCATCGACTTGCCGCGCGCCGTGCCGGTAAGGTCCGGCACCAGGCAAGCCACGTCTGCAACGCGATGGGCGCGAAGCCAATCTTCGAGTTCTTTCAGTTCCATTTTATCCGCCTTGGGCGCCGCGCTCGCGGCTATCCCTTGTCTAATTCTTCCGCCTTGGCGGCGGCTGAAACCATGCCGCGGGCGCGCGCCCGGCCGACACGGCCAGCCCAGCGCCGCAGACGAAGCATTCGGGCGCCGAAAGAATGTGATCACAAATACCGTGCATTCAGGATCGAGGCAAGGGGGCGAATTGCGCTATATACGGCGGGTGGCCAAGGCCGCTAAAAGGGCGCCGTCGCCGGCGCAGACCGGTCGGCATTCAAGGAGGAACAGGCCATTGGCGAAAGCCGAAGCCGTCAAGAAACCGCAAGGCAAGGCCGGCGCCGCGCGCGCGCCCGTTGTCCATGAAGAGGTTTTCGAACGCTTGCGCCGGGCGATCATCGCCGGCCAGCTTGAGCCGGGCAGGGCGTTGTCGGTGCGCGGTCTCGCCACCCAGTTCGGCGTCAGCGCAATGCCGGCGCGCGAAGCGATCCGCCGGCTGGTCGCCCTAAATGCGCTGGAACTGACGCCGACGCGGCGGGTGATGGTGGCGCAAATGTCGCCCGGCAAGATCGACGAGATTACCGAAGCGCGCATCGCGCTCGAACCGCTGATCGCGGCGCGGGCGCTGAAAGCGGTCGGCGACGACCCGTGTGCGCGCGAAGATCTCGTCACGAAATTATCTGCGATCGACGACGAGCTTGACGAGGCGATCGTGCAGGGCGACGCGGAAAGCTATAGCCGGCTTAACAGCGACTTTCATTTTGCACTTTACGAAACCGCGCGCGCGCCGGTGCTGCTCGGGCTGGTTGAAAGCCTGTGGCTACAGGTCGGCCCGTTCATGCGCGTCGTCGTCGGCCGCCTTGGTACAACCGCGCTTGTCGATCAGCACAAAGAAGCGCTTGAAGCGCTGCGGGCGGGCGACGCCAGAAAACTCAAAAGCGCCGTGCGCCTCGACATTCTCGAAGGCATGAAAAATATTCGCGGCGCGCGGCTGTCCTGATCGCCGCCTTTATTCTTTTTCGTACACCAGTTTCCCGCCGAACCATGTCTGCAGTACATTTGTCTCGCTGATCTGGTCGGCCCCGCCGGCGTCGGCGAGGGCGAAGATATCCTGATCGACAATGATGAAATCGGCTTTCTTGCCGGGCTCTATCGAGCCGGAGAAGGCGTCCTGGCGGGTCGAACGCGCGGCGTTGATGGTATAGGCGTCAACCGCGTCGAATAGCGAAATCGCTTCGTTGGTGTTCAGCGGCAGCGGATCGCCGATGCTGCGCGTCACCGCGCCCTCGATATTGACGAACGGGCGCGGATCGCGGGTGTCGACCGGCGCGTCCGATCCGGCGACGACGACTGCGCCGGCGCGTTGAAGCGATGCCGCAGGATAGGCGTTGCGCCAGTAATATCCGTCCTCGTCATATATGCCGCCAGGTCCATCGACGCGATCAATGAACGGAATGACGGACAGATCATAGGGACGGTCGACCACCGCCCAGGCGAACGTGAACGAGGTATAAATCCCCAGCGGGGCGAAGCGGCCGATATTTTCCGGCCGCACCACCTGCAAATGCGTGATGGTGTGCCGCGTCGACGTGCCGTTCTCGGCGCGCGCCGTCTCGATGGCGTCCAGCGCCGTTTTCACCGCGCGGTCGCCGATGGCGTGAATGAGAAAGGTAAAACCCGCCGCGTCGCCAGCCTTGACATAACCGATCTCGACATCTTCCGGGTCCTGAAGAACGCCATTGCTTTTGATGCATTGCGCCGGATGAAACCCATTCTCGGCGATAAACGCGGCGGCGTCGATTTCGCCTTTGGCGAGCCCGGCGCGCGCATCGGTGCAAAGCGCCGAGCCAAGATCGACGTAACCTGTCACTTTCACCGAGTGCGCCGCTTCGTCCCATTCAAAAAGCGGTTGCAGGTAATCTCTTGAGAACGCCGCATTGGGCAGGGTCGGCGGAACGCTCAGCGGGTCGCCCTCGATCACGCCGTCGGCGAACAGTTTCAGGAAATTTGCCCTGACCAGCGGCGAGTCTTCATAGTGCGCGCGCAGGCGCTGCGCCTCGGTGATCATAGCGTGGAAATCCGTCCCGCCGTCAGAAAGACGATAGGCGCTTGGGTCAAGATAGAGCGCAATTCGCGCGCGGGCGTAAAATTTCCCCTGATCGAGCAGGGCGTCATACACCGGCAGCGTCGCCGGGCGCGCCGCGGCGTCGAGAAAACCGGTAATGCCGCGCGGCAAGGTCACGTCCATCAGTTTTTCCGGATGGGCGAGTCGCTTGTGCAACTCGGCGACTGCAATGCCTTCGACCGCGAGGCGGTTATAGATATGCGACTCGGTCAGCTTGCCGTTCGGCTCGCCCGTGTCGTCGACGCCGACATACTGGGCGAGATCGGCGAATTCCGTTGCAAGCGTTTCGGCGCTAAGGCCGACGGTTTCGCCCGCGGCGTTGCGCGCCGTCGCCAGCGCCAGCGAATTGGCGGCGTAGTGATGCCCGTCCGTGCCTTCCATCACCACCGGGTTTTCCGGCGCCGCCGCGTCGAGCGCGGCGCGGATGGTCGGGTATTGCGCGTCAGGCTGGTTGCCGCGTTCAAATTCCCAAAGCTCGATATAGACCCAGTCGCCCGGCGCGGGCGTGGTGCGCGCGATGCAGCCGGAAACGAAACCGACAAGTTCGGCCAGCGTCATCGCGCGCTTGTCGATGGTGCAGGTGTCGACATCCATCGACATCACCGGGTGAATATGAACATCGTGAATGCCGGGCAGCACCAGGCGGCCTTCAAGGTCGACCTTCTTCGTTGTCTCGCCGATGAATGCTGCGGCGCCGGCTTTGGAGCCTGCGAAGATGATCTCGTCGCCTTTTACAGCGAACGCTTCGGCGAAATCGCGATTGTCATTCGCGGTGTAAATGCGCCCGCCGGTATACACCGTGTCGGCGATCTGGTCCGGCGCCGCGGTGGTTTGCTTCTCGCCGCATCCGGGCGCCAGCGTGACCGCAAGGGTTGCAGACAAAAGGCATTTAAAACGCGAAACCGGCATGTGACGACCCTCATTGATAGCGGCGACCAATGTGATCACAATCTAATTGGTCTGGTTTTGCAAGGCGAACGCGAATGTGGTGTGACAACAGGACAGGAGGCGACGGCGAATGACTGAGATTGGCGAGGCGCTTCAGCTTGGGTTTGCCGCGCTTCAGCGCGGCGATGCGCGCGCAGCGTCGGCGCATTGCCGGCAGGCGATGAGCCTTGGCCCGCGCCAGCCGGAGACGCATTTTCTTGTCGGTCTTGTCGCGCTTGAGCTGAACGATCTTAAAACCGCCGTCAGCGCGTTCGGGTCGGTCACTAAACTTGACCCCGAACACGCGGCGGCGTGGGCGCAACTCGCGCGGATATTCCTGCGCCTCGGCCAGCCGGCGCGGGCCGAAGCCGCCGCCGCCGAAGCGAAAAAGGCCGGCGTTTCAGATGCGGCGGTTGAAGACCTGCTGGGCGTCGTCGCCTCGCTGCTTGGCGATCAAAAATCTGCAAAAGACTGGTATGCCCGCGCCGTCGCCCATGCGCCCGACCGGCCCGCTTACGGCGTCAACCTGGCGACGGCGTTGATGTTTCTTGGCGAAAACGACGAAGCCGCGCGCGTCGTCCGTCAAGTGCTGGCGGGCCATGGCGACATCGCCCAGGCGGACTGGCTGTTGTCGTCATTGCACAAAGCGCAAGACCCGGCACGGGCCGAAACATTGCTGCAAAAGGCCAACAGCGCAGGCGACGCGCAGTCGAAAGCCTTTTTCGCCTATGCCGCCGGCAAGGAGTTTGAGGATTGCGGCGCGTGGGCGCGCGCGTTCGATGCATTCGCCGCCGGCGCGCAGGCAAAGCGCTCCATCGTCGATTATGACGAAGCGGCGGAAGAGGCGTTTTTTCAGGCGCTTCACGAAACATTCGACCACGCATGGGCCAGCCAATCGCGGACCGGCCATGACGACCCGTCGCCGATTTTCGTCGTCGGCCAGCCGCGCACCGGCACGACGCTGGTTGAGCGTATCATCACCGCGCATTCCGATGTTGAATCCGCCGGCGAGCTGCAACAATTCGCGTTGTCGGTTCGGCGGCTGACCGGCGCCGTTGGCGAGCGTCATAGCGCGCAGGCGGTGCGCGCCGCGCGCGATGTCGACTGCGAGGCGCTGGGGCGCGAATATCTGCGCGCGTCGAAACCGATGCGGTCCGGCGCGCCGCGTTTCGTCGATAAGCTGCCTGGCAACTACCTGAACATTCCGCTTATTCTCGCGGCCTTGCCGAAGGCGCGAATCGTGCATCTGCGCCGCGCACCGATGGACGCGTGCTTCGCCAGCTACAAGCAGTTATTCGCCGAAGCCTATTTCCATTCTTACGATCAGGCGGAGATGGCGCGCCATTTCGTGCGCTATGCGCGATTGATGGCGCATTGGCGCGAGGTGTTTCCGGGGCGGTTTTTCGACATCGATTATGAGGCGGTGGTTGGCGACGTTGAGCCGAACGCCCGTGTGCTGATCGAATTTCTCGGTTTGCCATGGCAGGAGGCTTGCCTTGAGTTTCATCGTCAGGACGCCTCGGTTGCTACGGCTAGCGCGGTTCAGGTGCGCGAAAAGGCGCACACCCGCTCGATCAGGCGCTGGCGGCGCTATGAATCGCAACTTGCGCCGATGCGCGAGATCATTGAGGCGGCGGGATTGGCGGGCGTCTGATCGCTGCAAAAATCGTGATCACAAATGGCCGCACCTCGAAGAGGCGCACACGGGCGCTTTCCCGGCTGCGCGGATGATCGTTAAGTCTTTGCAATACAATGAAAAATCAGGACAACTCCGCGTCTGGCGCTGGTCGTTGCATTTTGGCGACGCGGCGCTGAATTCAACATTCGAGATCGCAAATGCTGTCTGGGTTAGTTGCCGGATTCGCGCGTCCAGAGTACGCTTCGACGTTATGACTCGATGCGCCGGTCATCCAGAGGGCGGGATGGTGCGCAATCGTTTGGGCAACAGGAGATTTTCCGAATGGCAGCAGTGTCTTCTAACCGTAAGGTGACGCTTTTGGCTGGGTGTTCCGTCGCCACGCTCGCCATAGGCGCGCTCGCGCCCGCGATCGCACAGGATGACGAGATCATTGTCACCGCGCAAAAACGCGCGCAATCCATTCAGGACGTGCCGCTGGCGATCACCGCTTATTCCGGCGAGTTCACGCGCGAAGTGAACCTTGACGACGTCAAGGATCTTGTCACTTTCACGCCTGGCGTCTCCGGCAATACCCTTGACAGTTTCATCGACTACATCTCGATCCGCGGCATTCTCACCAATGATTTCGGCGTCGGCGGCGATCCGTCGATCCCGTTCTTCAAGAACGGTTTTTATCAGGGCCGCAACGGCGCGGTCGTCACTTCGCTTTATGACCTTGATCGCGCTGAAGTGTTGCGCGGGCCGCAGGGTTTCCTGTTCGGGCGCAACGCCATTGGCGGCGCTATCAGCGTTCACACGGCGCGGCCGAAGTTTGACGCATTCGGCGGTTACGCCGAGCTTGATGTCGGTGAGCGCGGGCGGGTTGTCGGTGAAGCGGCGCTGAATATTCCGCTGACGGAGAATCTTGCGGTTCGTCTCGCCGGTTTTGGCGGCAAGGAAGACGGCTATGTCAACAACGCGGCCTATCCCGGCGCTGACAAGCTGGTCGCTTTCCGCAAGGGTGGCGGGCGCCTCTCTGCGGCTTATGAAAACGGCCCGTTCGACGGGTTCTTCGTTGCCGAATACGAAGACCGCGAACTGTCCGGCTCGGTTTATCGCGCGACAGAGCTTGGCGATAGCTGGGACGCGCTGGTCGACATTTTCGGCGTTGGCCCGCTTGGCGGAACGGGACGTGATATCGACAGCGATCTCGGGTTTGGCGAGCGCGACAACGGCAAGCAGTTTTCGCTTGGTCTTGAACTGAATTTCGACCTCGGCGGCGCGATCCTGACGTCGATGACCGGCTACAAGGACCACGAATACTCCTACGCTGAAGATTTCGACGGCACGCCGCTGCGTATCAATGATTACCGTCAGGACCAAGAAGGCGAGTATTTTGAACAGGAAATCCGCCTGGTTTCCGATACCGACGGCCCGCTGTCATGGTACGCGGGCGTTTCCTATTACAAGGAAGACATCGACGTATTATTCGGGCAGGGCGCGAATGAAGATGTTCAGTGCGCCTATTATTTAAGCTATTACGGCTTCTCGAACTGCTCTGACTATTTCGCGTATTACTATTTCACCTTCACCCCCAGTCCGAACGGTCTGCTTGAGCAGAACGCGGTACGCGGCCGCTATCATGGCTGGGCCGGCTATGTCGATCTGACCTGGGAGCTAAGCCCGAAATTCGATATCGGTGCGGGTGTTCGCTACACCAAGGAAACCAAGAAATTCGGCATTCATGCCCTGCCGGTCGACAGCCAACTGGGGCCGTGGTTTGCGCTTGGCTTCACCTCGACCGACTATCTGACCGACAAACATTCCTGGCGCGCGTTCACGCCGCGTTTCATCACCCGTTATCGGCCGAATGACGACTGGATGTTCTTCGCCAGCGCCACCCGGGGCTTCAAGGCCGGCGGCTTTGGCAGCTTCTCGATCGAGCAGGATTACCTGCCCTTTACCGCCGCCGGCCTTGACATCATGCCGGGGCAGGCGACGCCCGACAAATTCGAGTCGGAAAAAGCGTGGTCGTATGAAATCGGCACGAAGGGATCTGTATTCGGCGGCCGCACCAAGCTCGACGCCAACGTCTATTACTACACTTATAAAGACCTTCAGGTGATCGTGCCGGGCGTCTCGGGCATTGTCGTTGACAATGTCGGCAAGGTGAATGGCTGGGGCGTTGAGGGTTCGGCGCAAACAGCGCTCGGGTCATATTTCGATCTTCTGCTCTCGGCGGCGTACGCCAATACCGATGTGACACAGGCGCAGGCGCTTTGCGACGACACGCTCGCCTGCGAAGGCGCGCGCCTGCCGCAGGTGCCGAAATTCTCAGGCTCGGCAGTGTTGAGGTTCACCGCGCCTGTAGGGCCTGGCGCGATCACCGGCGCGGCGGAGATGTTTGGTCAGACCACCACCTATGGCGGGTTGTTGCAGCTTCCCGAGGCGGTCAATGACGGCTACGCCGAGCTTGCCTTGCGGCTTGGCTATAAAGCCGACGCCGGCTGGTCGGTCATCGGATATGTCGAGAACCTGACCAATGTCCTGTATTACACCGGCGTCGCAGAAGGCAGCGACATCTTGCCGGCGCACTATTTCGGGCCGTCGCGTCCGCGCACATTCGGCGTGCGCATGACCTACGATTTTGGCGGCTAATCTTGCGGCGCGCCGGCTTCTGGGCGGCGCGTCTTTTAAATCCGTGGCGAGAGCGACGCGAGGCCGCGCCGTCCGGGCGAAAAAGCGATAACACAGCCCAATGCAGATTAAAAAAGGCATCGTCTTTACGTCGTTCAAATACACGATGTATGCGCTGCTGTTCATCAACACGATCAGCTTTTTCTCCATCAACAACGCCACCGAACACCTCACCAATCAGGGAGGGTTGGCGCTTGGCGATATCATCGTCGCCTATGCCGACGCTATCGATTCCGCGTCGTGGCTGATGTTGCTGCTATTGTTTGAGTTCGAGACTTCATTCGACCCGCCGGAAAAACACGAATTCTGGATACAGCCGCTGATCGGCGCGGCCACTATCGCCTGCTGGGGGGTGATCTTGTATTCGTTTTACGGCTATGTCGGCGGGCTCGACATGCTTGGCGACTTTGCTTCCTATGCTGGGCCAGACCCGTGCAGCCTGAACGATGCAGGCGCATTGTTCGTGGCGTCCCTCGACGATTATATCCCGCTCGACGCTGCGCATTGCGCAGCGATGGCGTCATCAGGCGCGCTTCACAGCGCCGAGCTGAACATGTTCGCGACGCCGGAAAGTTTTGCGTTGCTGAAACGGCTGATCTGGATCGACGTTATCAATGCCGGCGCATGGATCATTGTCGCCGGCATCATAGAATATGAGATTTTCCTGCGGGTGACGCGCGGCGTCTCGCCGGAATTTCTTCGCATCGCCAATATCGTCAAGTTTCCGTTCTGGATGATACTGGTTGGCGCGGCGGTTTTGTGGTGGATTTACGGCACGTTCCTCGATGCGTGGGATGCGTTTTTGTGGATCGCGGCGTTTTTCTTCATTGAGTTGAACATGATCGCCAAACATGAAGAGCGCGCGAAAAAGCGGTCCGCGCACAACTCGCCCGAAGTTTATTAAATCAGCCCTGAAAGCGTGAAGCCCTGAGAGCGTGAGACCATGAGAAACGAAAAGCCGTTAGTCGACCGTCATCGCGATGTTATGCCCAACTGGATGGGGCTTTATTACAAAGACCCGATAGCGCTGGTCGACGGCGACGGGCGGCGGGTGCGCGACAGCAATGGCAAGGAATATCTCGACTTCTTCGCCGGTATCCTGACCAATATGACCGGGTATAACGTGCCGGAAATTGTCGACGAGATTAAAGACCAGGCCGGCAAGATCCTGCACACTTCGACGCTTTATCTCATCGAATCGCAAGTCGAACTCGCCGAAGAAATCGCCGAGCTTTCGGGCATTCCCGATGCGCGGGTGTTCTTCGCCAATTCCGGCAGCGAGGCGAACGACGCGGCGCTGATGCTGGCGACCGCGTATCGCCGCTCGAACCAGGTGCTGGCGATGCGCTATTCCTATCACGGGCGGTCGTTTTCGACGGTGCCGGTGACCGGGCACAATAACTGGTCGCCGTCGTCATTATCGCCGTTCATGGTGAACTATGTCCATGGCGGATATCCCTATCGCAGCCCGTTCGGCCATCTGCCGAAAGATGACTACATCAAGGCGTGTACGGATGATCTGCGCGAGATCATCAAGGTCGCCACCACCGGCGACGTCGCCTGTCTGCTGGCGGAGCCGATACAGGGTGTTGGCGGGTTCGGCGCGCCGCCGGACGGGCTCTATGGCGAGTTCCAGAAAGTGCTGAAAGAGCACGGCATTTTATACATCAGCGACGAGGTGCAAACCGGCTGGGGCCGCACTGGCGCGCATTTCTGGGGCTATGAGGCGCACGGCGTCGAGCCCGATATCATCACCTTCGCCAAGGGGCTGGGCAACGGTCTCGCCATTGGCGGCGTCATTGCGCGCGCGGAAATCATGAATTGCTGGTCGGCAAGCTCGCTGTCGACCTTTGGTGGCAATCCATTGTCGACCCGCGGCGCGCTCGCCAATCTGCGCTATCTCAAAAAGCACAACCTCCAGCACAACACGCTTGAACGCGGCGGCGAGCTGAAGGCCGGCCTTGAAGGCTTGCAGGCGAAGCACGACATTATCGGCGAGGTTCGCGGCAAGGGCCTGATGCTGGCGATGGAGTTCGTTGAAGCGGGGACCAAAACCCCGAACCCGGCGGCGGCGAACGCCTTGCTGGAAGAAACGCGCGAGCGCGGCCTGCTGGTGGGCAAGGGCGGCATGTACGGCAATGTTATCCGCATGGCGCCGCCGATGACGCTGACCGCTGATGAAGTAAAAGAGGGGCTTGATATTCTCGCCGCCTCGCTAGACGCGATCACCGGCTAGGTCGTTCTGGCGTTTTCGCGAATTGACTGGGCGCCTTGGATTCTTTTATTCGCGTTTTGAAACGGAAAACCGGTGAACCACTTTTCCTTCAAAACGCCCTGATCGCAGGAGCAACAACATGGACTTTTCCGCCAGCGTCAAAGACGCGCTTTCAAAAGTCAGCCTGCGCGAGCAGGCGTTCATCAACGGCAAATACCAGCCCGCCGCATCGGGCGAGACGTTTGAATGCGTCACGCCGGTCGACGGCTCGGTCATCGCCAATATCGCGGCCTGCGGTGAGGCCGATGTCGACGCGGCGGTAAAGGCGGCGCGCGCCAGCTTTGAAAGCGGCGCCTGGCGCGATCTTTCCCCGCGCGAAAAGAAAAAGCGCCTGTTCAAATTCGCCGATCTGATGGCCGCGCATGCAGACGAACTGGCGATTATTGAAACCCTCGACATGGGCAAGGCGATCCGCAACACCAGCCGCGCCGACATTCCGCTGTCGGTGGCGACGATCCGCTATTACGCCGAGGCGATCGACAAGATCTATGACGAGATCGGGCCGTCGCCGTCCAACGCATTGTCGATGATCGTGCGCGAGCCGCTGGGCGTTGTCGCGGCGATCACGCCGTGGAATTTCCCGTTGCTGATGGCGTCTTGGAAATTCGCCCCGGCGCTGGCGGCGGGCAATTCGGTCATCATGAAACCGGCGGAACAGGCGAGCCTGTCGATCCTGCGCGTCGCTGAACTTGCGTCGGAAGCGGGCATCCCCGATGGCGTCTTCAATGTGCTGCCCGGCGACGGCGCCGCCGTCGGCAAGCCGCTGGCGTTGCACATGGATGTCGACGCGGCGGTGTTCACCGGCTCAACCGCGGTTGGCAAGCTGATCATGGGCTACGCCGCGCAATCGAACATGAAGCGCGTCGCGCTGGAATGCGGCGGCAAAAGCCCGCAGATCGTCATGGCCGACTGCCCCGATTTTGAGGCGGCGGCGACGGCGGCGGCGTGGGGCATTTTCTACGATCAGGGCCAGGTCTGCACCGCCGGCTCGCGCCTGCTGGTTGAAGCATCGATCAAGGACGAGTTTCTGGCGCAGGTTCTGAAAATCGCAAGGACGTTATCGCCGGGTAATCCGCTTGATCCGTCTACGGCGTTTGGCGCCATCGTCGACGAGACGCAGGTGAAAACCATTCTTTCCTATATTGACGCCGGCAAGAAAGACGGCGCAGAACTGCTGACCGGCGGCGAGCGCGTGCTCGGCAATTCCGGCGGCAGCTATGTCGCGCCGACAATTTTCGACGGCGTTTCAAACACCATGAAAATCGCGCAGGAAGAAATTTTCGGCCCCGTCCTGTCGGCGATCTCGTTTGAGACCTTCGACGAGGCGATGACCATCGCCAATGCGACGATTTACGGCCTCGCCGCCGGGGTGTGGACCAGCAATGTCGACAAGGCCCACGCCGCAGGTCGGCGACTGCGCGCCGGCAGCGTGTGGATCAATTGCTGGGACGGCAGCGACATCACGACGCCGTTCGGCGGTTTCAAACAGTCAGGCATCGGCCGCGACCGCTCGCTGCATGCGCTCGATAAATACACCGAGCTGAAAACCATCTGGATGGAGCTTCGTTCACCGAATTAGGGCTCGCCAAGATAACGCGCGGTTGACGCGGCGGCGTTCGCGGCCCACATCATTTCGCGCGTCAGGCGGCCGGACGGCCGCGGCGGAGCGATCCGTCGAGGAAAGTCCGGGCTCCACGGAGACAGGGCGCCGGGTAACGCCCGGCCGGTAGCGTCAGCAATGGCGGTGTTGAGGGAAAGCGCCACAGAGAACGAACCGCCGCCCCTCGGGGCGGTAAGGGTGAAAAGGTGCGGTAAGAGCGCACCGCCGCGCCAGCAATGGCGCGGGCATGGCAAGCCCCGTCCGGAGCAAGACCGAATAGGGACCGCGCGCCGTATTCGTCTCAGGGCGATGCGGCAGGGGCGTCTCCGCCCCGAGCGGTCCGGGTTGGTTGCTAGAGGCGCCGCGCAAGCGGCGTCCCAGAGGAATGGTCGTCGCCTCCGCAAGGGGGTACAGAACCCGGCTTACAGGCCGCCTGACGTTTTCTTTCATTTAAAGCGTTTCCAGGCGAAGTGAGAGCGGTTCGCCGTCTGGAAACGCGTGAAATCAAGAACACAGAGCGACGCCCTGATTCTGTTTGAACGGACGACGCTTTCGGTCAGGGCATCAGCACCGGGCATCAATGGGATAAGCAGATGATGCCCGGTTATTGGTTCTCGCCGGGTCGTTCAGTTGGCGCTCTTGCGACGGCGGCGCGAGAAGGAGAAACCGGCGAGTGCGGATCCAAACAGGAGAGCTGCGCCGGGAAGGGGAACTTCTGAGACTAACAGGTCCTGCGTTCCATTTGCGGTGAATACATCAAAAGCAATCGGCTTGAAATTCCCGCTGACGGTCATCGCCCAAAGCGAATTGGCCTCGGCAAGCACGTCGGTTGAGTTGAGTTTGAAGGCGCCGCCGCTGAGGTCGAAATTGGAGGCGCCATCCTCAGCGATTTCCCAAATAATCGTTTGCAACGCCGCAGCCGTTGTTGAATTTTTCAGGCCGGTCGAACTTGTCATCAGGTTGCCGTAAAGCACGCCGAGCGCAGTGTTGTCTGCCGCGTCCGGAAAATATCCGGCGCCGTCAACCCGATCATGAGACTTCGGCAGGGATAACCATTCATCGAGTTGCAGACAAAAGGTGAGAAAGTCTGTCCAGCCGGCGCCAGTCTCGTATTGCAGACTGAAAACGCCCGCGCCGACGGTGCGGTTGACGCCGTTGTCAGTGATGGAGACATTGCGACCAAGGCCCGTGGCGAAAACGGACGCACCGTTGTTTGGATTGTCGCGAATTGTGACCGGCGCGGCGGTTGCGGCCCCGGCAAGTGTGAAAAACGCTGCTGACGCAGCAAGAATTGTACGAAATTGAGACATTTTAGTTCCCCATTGCCAAAGGATTGCAGTCGCTGGGGGGTAAATTCAATATTCCTGCCAGTGGTGTTACATGGCCGTTTGGTGATGCGGCAGCGGCTGATCGGCGTCTCCTGCGAAGACTGGAGGCGGACCCTCCCCTGGGCGAGCGTTCTTGATGGGTTTGATTGGCGGGGTGAACATCGCCCTACGAGGCGCGAAGCAAGCAGGCAGGTAATGAGGATGTCTTCGTGCGTCGTCGCGCATTCCGGGGTAAAGATATGTATATGGAAGCGTATATAATCTCCGCTCATCCCGGCGCCCGCCTGCCGCGGCTGGGCAACCGAGGAAACTCCCGGCGAAGGCAGACAAATACAAAGCGCCGGAAACTACACTTGCTGACGACGCCGGGCTCTTTTGTGCACGATCAGCGGCCTGTTTCGTCATGCGTGTGCGGTTGAAACTGCCTTATCCAGTTGATCGCCGCACAATTCCTCGAACGTAACGAGGGAAATAAAAAAGACGTTGGGATGGATAACATGATGATTACACCCCCCGGAAATGGGATTGTTTTCATCCACGACGACACAGCCAAATTCTTGTAACGCAGTGTCAGTTCGCCGGCGTTTGGTTTCGCACGGCGACGGAAAATTTCAAAATTGCGGCAGAGTACGAAACGATCAACGATGTCGGATTTCCTGAGCGTTCTTTTGGAAATTTGATGACGCAGACAACAAGATCAAAGGGAGAGGGAAACATGAATTCAACCCTGTTAAAGGCGTCTTGCCACGCTCGTTTTATGGTGGGGTTAGTAACGGTAATATTGTCATTTTGTTTCGCCGGCGCCGCGAAGGCTGACCGGTGTTCCGCAGACGGGTCAGGTAATTGGAGTTGCAATTACAGCTATCGGGTCAACTGGTATTCCTGTAACGGCGTACCTATCGGGCGCGGCGTTCGCTATCAAACGCCGGAGGGAACGCCGCCCGCCGGCGGATGGCCGGTGGCGTTCTTTTATAACGGCACGACGCCGTTGGACACCAATCCATTCGTGCAGGCTGCGAATGCCTCCTATGGCCTTGGCTATGTACCGCAAATCTTTCACGAACTTCTCGACGACCCGGAGGGAACCGGCAAGAAGTACGCCGTCATTGCGCCGGAACCGCCACAGGCGGCTGTTTTTCTGGAGTTATGGAACACCAATGTGCCAATTCCCTACAGCACAACTTGCGATTATGACTTTTTTCCGGACTTCTTTTCCGAGATCAAGAATGGAAAATACGGCTCCGCGTCACAGTACAATATGAACGAGCGCTATGCGTTCGGCCTTTCCAGCGGCGGGTATAATTCAAGTCGTATGGCTGTGACGTACAATCAGTCGAAGAAATGGTACCAGAGCTGTAACGAGTGGTGCAATAAAGACACCTGGAAAGCGATCGCCATCGTTTCGGCGTCTTATGCGACCTGCATATCGGGAGCCTGCTACGTGCCGAGCCTGCCGTCCAATCATCCGCCCACAAAATTCTGGCACGGCGCCTTCGACTTAATCGTGCCGAAGTGGACTGCGGAACTCTATTATGAGGAACTGCTCGATGATGGCGTCGCAACGGAGTTTGTCGATCATGATGGCGGACACGAATTTACCGCCGACTCGCTGGGCGCCGAAGGCGTCAAGTCGTGGTTCGATGATTTCAACTGATACAATCTGTTGAAGCGTTCTGCCGCGGCGCGGTTGTTCATCTAGGCTGCGCCGTCAGTGACATGACGGCTTTTCATGACAAGCATCGGACGGCCGCAAACGGCCGCCCGTTTCAGTCAGTTCGCACACGTTGCAGCAATCATCTATTTTGACCGCCGCGATTTTTGATTTCCGGATCAAGGATCTGGGTGACGCCCGGCGTATAGCTGTCGACGACCAGCGCTAAAATGCGCTCTTTCGATTTGTGTTTCTTGAACCACGCGATTTCGCGGTTCACCCATTGCGATTTCGCTGATCGCGGCGAACAGATTACGATCAGGAATTCCGATCCCCCCATCGCCGCTTCGATCGCGGCGCCGATGCCGTGGCCAGCCGCTTCTTCCTCGCGGTCCTTGAAGATCGGGTGAAGGCGCGAGGGGACAGGGCCGAGCGTTGACGGCTTGCCGACAAGCGCGGGCGGCGTGCGATACATTTCAAGGATGCGGTGCAACCAGCCGCCCCAACCCTTGTCCGACCAGCTATAGCTGATGAACGCCTTATAATGACGGTCCATGAGCCCGCATTTTATCCGCCCCCATCGGTTGCGACGCACCGTGATTTTCGTTGTTGCCGCCGCTTGTGGATAAAAGCATGGATTGGCCGGATTTACCAGTATCGGCGCAATCGGACGGGAACTGAGTGTTTCGAAGTAGCCGCGGCCTTCGCACGCTTGCCACGGCGCGGTGAATCCTTATCTTCGCGCCGATGAGTGCAGATTTTTCAAAACCATGGCCGGTCGCCGGTCCGTTCATTGTGCGCCGCGTTGCAGGGGCGGTCGATATTGACGGCTTCGGTCACGTCAACAATGGCCGCTATGTCGACTGGGTGAACGAGATCGCGTGGCGGCATTCGCAGGCGCTCGGGTTTTCCATCGACGACTACCAGCGCATCGGTTGCGGCTGCGTCGTGTGGCGCCACGAGTTCGACTATGTCTCGCCGATCCTTGAGGGCGATGCGGTCGACGTCGCAACGTGGATCGCCGACAATGACGGGCGGGTGCGGTTGACGCGCGCCTATGAAATGCGCCACGCAGGCGACGGTCGCACGCTGTTTCGCGGAACCACGAAATTCGTCACCATCGACATGACATCCGGCAGGCCGATGCGCATGCCGAAGGAATTTGTGTCGGCCTATGCGCCGACCGTTTAGGGAGAACGCCCATGCCGTCATTCGACATCGTATCGGAAATCGATCTCGCCGAGGCCGACAACGCCATCCAGAACGTCATGCGCGAGATTGGCACGCGCTATGACTTCAAGGGCTCGAAGTCCACGGTCGAGTTCAAGGACAAGATCATCACCATCAACGCCGACGATGATCTGAAGCTGAAACAGATGCACGAGCTGTTGCAGGGCCACATGCAAAAACGCGGTATCGAGCCGGGCTCTCTCGACTATCAGAAGGAGGAGCCGGCGGCCGGTCAGGCGGTGCGCCAGCGCGTGCTGCTGAAAGAGGGCATCAACAAGGAATTGGCGAAAAAGATCGTCAAATCCGTCAAAGACGCGAAATACAAGGTGCAGGTGTCCATCCAGGGCGATGAATTGCGCGTCACCGGCAAGAAACGCGACGACCTGCAAGAGGTGATCGCTTTTGTAAAGGCCATGAAGAACGACCAGCCGGTGCAGTTCAAGAACTTCCGTGACTGAAGAAATTGCGCTAAGTCCTTTGGTCAAACCATAAAATGGCCGCCCAGCTAACGGGGCCGAACCAGCAAGGGGATCGCAATGTCCGATATCGATGCGGCGCTGATCGAGATTATCAAAGGCCACGCTGTTGGCCTTACCCAAACGCCGACACGCGACACGCCGATCAATGATCTCGGCATCGACTCATTCTCGATTGTCGAAATCATTTATGAAGTCGAGGAAAAGCTGTCGATTGAAGTGCCGTTCAACGCCAATGAAAACCCGCTTGAGGGGATGAAAACGGTGGGCGATCTCATCGATGCGGTGAAAAAGCTCGCCGGCAAGGAATAGAGATAGGGATCGGGGTTATGGCGCGCCGCGTTGTTGTTACCGGGCTTGGCGGCGTGTGCGCCACCGGCGCGAATGTTCCCGAATTCTGGGAAAACGCCAAAGCCGGCAAATGCGGAATTTCGACACGCACCGTCAGCGCCGCCGACGACTTGTCGGTGACGCTGCCGATTGCGCCGGTCGACAATTTCGACGAACGCCTCGCTGACCTCGGGCGCGAGATGACCCGCGCCGACCGGTTCACGCAGTTCGCCGTCGCCGCCGCTGACGAGGCGGTTGCTGATTCCGGCGTTGAGATCGACGAGGCGACCGGCGCGCGCATGGCGGCAATCATCGGCACCGGCATCGGCGGACAGGCGGCGATGGATGCCGCTTATGTCGGCATGCTGCGCAATGGCCGGCGCGCCCATCCGCTGACGATTTTGAAAACCATTCCCAATGCGGCGGCGAGCCATTTGTCGATTCGCTTCGGCGCGCGCGGTCCGGCGTTTGCGGTGTCGTCGGCCTGCGCGTCCGGCGCGCATGCGATTGGCGTTTGCGCCGATCTCATCCGCCATGGCGCCTGCGATCTCGGCCTCGCCGGGGCGAGTGAGGCGGTGCTCACCTATGGCGCGCTCGAAGCGTGGAAGGCGATGCACATCATGTCGGACGAGTTGTGCCGGCCGTTTTCAAAAAACCGCAAGGGTCTCGTCATTGGCGAGGGGGCGGGCGTTCTGGTGCTTGAAGATTATGAACGCGCAAGAGCGCGCGGCGCGAACATCTATGCCGAACTTGTCGGCTTCGGGATGAACGCCGACGGCAAGGACATGATCAACCCCGCGGTCGAGGGAGCGACCGGCGCGATGAAATCGGCGCTGGCGACGGTTGGCGATATTGATCCGTCTGCGGTTTATATCAACGCCCACGGCACCGGCACGCTGATGAACGATCCGACCGAGACGAAAGCGATCCGCGCCGCGTTCGGCGCCGGCGCCGACGATCTTGTCGTTTCATCAACAAAGTCGATGCACGGGCATTTACTGGGCGCAGCGGGCGGCATTGAAACCATCGCGGCGATCAAGGCGCTGCAAGATGGCGTTGCGCCGCCGACGATCAATTCCGACGTGCCGGATCCGGCCTGCGATCTTGACTATTGCGCCAATGAGGCGCGCCCGCGCGATATCAGGCTGGCGGTGTCGAACTCGTTCGCGTTTGGCGGGCTGAACGCGGTGCTGGCGTTTGCGAAAATCTAGGCCGCCGCTTTTTGCGGGCTGAGCCGCGTGTTCAGCCCGGAACGCATGCCGGTAAACGCGGCGATCATCACCACGAGGCCGAGATAGCGCACGACATACACCCCAAGATCGTCGACAAGGGTTTTGCCCAAAGCGGCGATGGAGGCGTAAATCGAGTGAATGTCCGAGCCCGCGACCGCCATGCCGGCGATCGGCCAGATCAGCCGGTCGAAGAACAGCGCCAGCGCCCCCAGCAGCCAGACCGAGTGTTTTTTGCGCGGCAGGATCGCCAGCGTGAAGGCGAGGATGATCGCGCGCACCACGTCTGCGCCGGAAAAGCCAAGGGAAATGATGGTTTTCAGATCTTCCATGAGGTCCGCTCCGATTTGCCGTCGAGGAAAGGTATTAACGCGCGGTCAAGGTTAACGGCGGGTAAAAACCGCCGCTCTTGACCGCAATAATCGGGTGGCGGGGCGGCGACGGACGGGCCACAACCGGGCTATGACCTACGCCATGACGCTCGATTCCGCCCCGCAACTCTCCCGTCTCGACGGCTACGCCCCGGTTGCCCGGGCGATCGACTTCCTTGTCGCCAATTTCGAGGACGCGCCAAGCCTTGAAGACACCGCCGCCTTGGTCGGGCTCAGCCCGGCGCATTTTCAGCGGGTGTTCAAGGAAGGCGCGGGCGTCTCGCCCAAGCGCTTCCTGCAATTCCTCGCCGCCGGCAAGGCGCGCCGCACCATCGCCGCGGGCGGCAATGTGCTCGATGCGGCGTTCGCCGCCGGCTTGTCAGGCCCGTCGCGGCTGCACGACCTTTTCCTCGCGTCCGAGGCGATGACCCCCGGCGCCTATCGCCGCAAGGGCGAGGGCGAGACGATCCGCCACGGCGAGGTTGACGGCCCGTTCGGGCGGGCGCTGATCGGTGCGACCGACAAGGGCGTGTGCTGGCTCAGCTTCACCGGGCCGGACGGGCTGGCGCGCTCTATGGCGGAGATGCAGGGCGACTGGCCGGCGGCGCGGTTCGTCGAGGATGCAGGCTTTATCGCGCCGCTCGCCGAGCGCGCCTTTGCGTTTGCGCGCGGGACGGCGCTCGACAAACCGCTCGGCCTGCACGTTAAGGGGACCAATTTCCAGCTCAAAGTGTGGGAGGCGCTGTTGCGCATTCCGTCCGGCCAGTGCGTGACCTATGGCGATCTCGCCGCCGCTGTCGGCGCGCCCAAGGCCGCCCGCGCGGTCGGCGCTGCGGTTGGCGCGAATATGATTTCGCTGCTGATCCCGTGCCACCGGGTCATCCTGTCGTCGGGCGTCGTTCACAATTATCGCTGGGGCGCGGCCCGG
This sequence comes from Parvularculaceae bacterium, assembly GCA_041398145.1. Taxonomy (GTDB): domain Bacteria; phylum Pseudomonadota; class Alphaproteobacteria; order Caulobacterales; family Parvularculaceae; genus Amphiplicatus. Next base: position 895,184 of record JAWKVF010000001.1, read on the forward strand.
AAAAAGGCGATTCTGGCGATGGAAGGGGCGCTCGCCGCCAGGGCTTAGCGCCCCCCGGTGCACGACAAATGCCTAATCTTGACGGAATCTCCGCGCCGGCAAGCCTTCTCGCGTTGCATGGGCGCGACGGATCGCTATATATCCGCCAACTTGCCGCCGCCGGTTTTCGGACCGGCCGGGCGGATTTTCAGTTCATCCGGTTTCCCCTGCAGTCAGGAGACGACTTCCCATGTTCATCACGCCCGCCCATGCGCAGGCCGCCGGCGCCGCCGAACCAGCGGCGTTCAGCCCCCTTATGCTGGCGCCTTACATCCTCATCTTCGTTGTCTTTTACTTCCTGCTGATCCGCCCGCAGCAACAGGCGCGCAAGAAGCATATGGAGATGATCACCAATGTCCGCCGCGGCGATGTCGTCGTGACCGCTGGCGGCCTCGTCGGCAAGATCACCAAAGTACTCGAAGGTGAGGAAGTCATGGTCGAGCTTGCCGACAATGTCGTCGTCAAAGTCGTCAAGTCGACGCTGAGCGACGTGCGCACCAAGCCGACGCCAGCGGCGAACGATCAATAATAACTGAGGAAGGGGCGGGGCGGCGATACGCTCCGCATCGACGCCGATGCTTCAATTCAGTCGATGGCAGCAAGCGCTGATCGCCGCTACTGTTCTGATAGGCGCCCTGTTCGCCGCGCCGAACTTTTTCCCGAAAGAAGAAGTCGCCAACTGGCCGGGCTTCATGCCGAAAGGCCGGATCGCGCTTGGCCTTGACCTTCAGGGCGGATCATATCTGCTGCTCGGCGTCGATACGGAGAAGGTGATCGACGATCGACTTGCCGGCCTGCGGCAGGAAATCCAGCGCGCCATGCGCCCGTCCGGCGACAAGCCGCGCATCGCGCTGCAATCGCTGCCGACCGTCGATTCCGCCAATGACCGGGTTTCCCTGCGCGTGCGCAACGAGGGGGAAGTCGAGGACGCTGCGCGCCGCGTGCGCGATGTCGTCCGCCCAGGCATCGGATCGACGGTTCGGCTTTACGATGTCGCCGTCACCGGCCCGCGCATCGACGTGACCCTGACGCCGGACGCAAAGCGGCAGTTCGAAGCCGAGGCGTTGAGCGATTCAATCGAAGTCGTCCGTAGACGGATCGACCCCGCCGGCAACAAGGAAGTCGCAATCCAGCCGCAGGGCGCCGACCGCATCGTCGTGCAGGCGCCGGGCGACAGCGACCCCGAGGCGCTGAAAGCGGTCATTAACCGTACTGGCCAGCTTTCGTTTCACCGCGTCGACACTTCGATCAACGTGCAGGATGCGCAAGCCGGCCTGTTGCCGCCGAACCGGGTTCTGCGCGAGATCGCGGAAGATCAGGGCGGCGGTTTCCTGGTGCTGTTTGAAGAGCCGGAAGTCACCGGCGACATGGTCGAGACCGCTTCCGCCGGCATCAATAGCGACGGTGCGGGGTTCCAGATCAACTTTACCTTCGACGGCCGCGGCGCGCGCCGTTTCGGCGATTACACGCGCGAGCATATCGGCGAGCTGTTCGCCATTGTTCTCGACGACAAGGTTATCTCCTATCCGCGCATCCAGTCGGCGATCACCGGCGGGCAGGGGCGCATCACCGGTAATTTTTCACCGGAAGAAGCAAACCGCATCGCCACGTTGATCCGGTCGGGCGCGTTGCCGGCGCCGCTGGAAACGCTTGAACAGCGCTCGATCAGCGCCGGACTTGGCGCCGACTCGGTGAAAGCCGGCGCGTTCTCGCTGATAATCGGGTTTATCGGCGTCGTCTTCTACATGGTGTTCAGTTACGGCCGGTTCGGCGTTTACGCCGATATGGCGCTGATGGCGAACGTCGTATTGATCGCCGGGGCGCTATCACTGTTCGGCTCGACGCTGACGCTACCGGGCATCGCCGGCATCGTGCTGACCATCGGCATGGCGGTCGACGCCAACGTGCTGATCTTCGAGCGTATCCGCGAGGAATTGCTGGGCGGCAAGAGCGTCGTCAACGCGGTGCAGCTCGGCTTTGAAAAAGCCCTGTCGGCGATTGTCGACGCCAACGTGACGACCTTCTTCGCCGCGCTGATCATGTTCATGCTCGGCGCTGGTCCGGTGCGCGGTTTTGCGGTGACGCTCGCCACCGGCGTCGTCACCTCGGTCTTCACCGCTTATGTGCTCACCCGGGTGTTCGCCGGCGGCTATGTGCTGGCGAAGCGTCCAAAGACGATGAAGTTGTAAGGGGAACGCCGGTCATGCTCTTGAAGCTTATTCCCGACAACACGCATATCCCGTTCACCAACTGGCGTTACATCGCGATGACGCTGTCGGCGATCATGGTGATTTGTTCGATCATCGCAGTCGCCACGCTCGGCCTTAATTTCGGCGTCGATTTCAAGGGCGGCGTCACCATCGAGGTGGTGGACGACCAGCCCGTCGATCTTGGCAATGTCCGTTCGACCATTGGCGCGCTCGGCCTTGGCGAAGTGAACGTCACCGAGATTCAGGATGTCGGCGGGGCCGAGAAAGGCATTCTTGTCACCGTCGAACAACAAGACACCGCAGCGGATGAAGACGCCGACGCGGCCCAGCAGAACGCCGCTGATCAGGTGCGTGAGGCGCTGCGCCAATTGCTCGGCGACGATGTCGAATTTCGCAAGACCGAAGTCGTCGGCGCCACGGTTTCCGGCGAGCTTGTGGAAAAGGGCATTCTGGCGGTCGTGCTCGCGATCACCGGCATGCTGTTTTATATCTGGCTGCGGTTTGAATGGCAGTTCTCGGTCGGCTCCATCGTCGCGCTCGTTCACGACATCACCATCACCATGGGCATGTTCGCGGTCAGTCGTCTCGATTTCAATGTCGCCACCATCGCCGCGCTGCTGACCATTGTCGGCTATTCGATGAACGACACCGTCGTCGTTTACGACCGCGTGCGCGAAAACCTGCGCAAGTACAAAAAGAAACCCTTGCCCGAACTGATTGATCTGTCGATCAACGAGACGCTGACGCGCACCGTGATGACGTCGGGCACGACGCTGCTGTCGCTCATCGCCCTGTTCTTTTTCGGCGGCGAAGTGCTGCGCGGCTTCACCGCCGCGATCATCTTCGGCATTTTGATCGGCACCTATTCGTCGATCTTCGTCGCCTCGCCATTCCTGCTTGCGACGGGCGTCAAGCGCGACTGGTCGAAAGTGCGGGTCGAAGAAGCGCCGGCGGCGTCCTGAACCGTCGCCGCTGCGCCGAAATCGCGGGGCCGGGCGTAAAGCACGCGGGTTGCGGAAATGTCACAGATGAGACGATCAAGGGGTTCGCCGCTGGTTCGGCGTGCGAACGGCGTTGACAGCGGGCATGTGTGGACCGCACTATTCACCATTGCCGGAAAACGGCGTGAAAACAAAAGCAAGGTCGCAACTGCGGCTGCAGCATAGTCTGCTGGAGACTATCGTTCGGGCCGCCTGAGATGTCGCTCAATTACTGAGAATGACAGATCAGGGGCTTATTCATGATGAAAACACTCAACGGCGCGCATACGCGCGCACGCTTGCGTCTTGCCTTCGCGGCCGGCGCGTCGGCATTGGCTCTCGGGGCGGCGGCGCCTGCGTTTGCGCAGGAAGATGTCGACCGGATTCCGGACGCCGAGGCCGATCCGGTTGACGAATTTGGCGGCGACACGATTGTCGTCACCGGTTCGCGCATCAGTCGAAAGGAATTCACCAGCGCTGCGCCGGTGCAGGTCATCCAGGGCGATATCGCCCGCGAGTCGGGGCTGCTCGACATTGACCAGATCCTTCAACAAACGCCGCAGTCTACCGGCTTTCAGGTCGACCAGACCTTCTTCAATTTTGTACTCGATAACGGCCCGGGCGCGACGCAGGTCTCGTTCCGCGGGCTTGATCCGGAACGCACGCTGGTGCTGGTGAACGGCAGGCGGATGTCGCCGGCCGGCGTCGGCGGCGCGCCGACGACGCCCGATATCAGCCTCATTCCGACAATCCTTGTCGATCGTATCGAGAACCTGTTTGACGGGGCTTCGTCCGTATACGGTTCCGACGCTATCGCCGGGGTGTCGAATGTCATTTTGCGCCGCGATTTCGACGGCTTCCAGATCGACGCCGACACCAGCCTGCCGCTGAGCGGCGGCGGCGAGCAATACACGGTTGGCGCATCCTGGGGTATGTCCGGCGAACGCGGGTTTATCGGCTTTGGCGGCGAATACCAGAAGAATAACCGCGCCGAACGCCGTCAACGCGACTTCCTCGGCCGCTGCGAGCAGGAGCTGTATGTCGACGAGAATGGCAATCTCCTGAATCAGGATACCGACCAGAATCCGGGCGTGACCATAAATGAATGCGTTCAGTTCCCGCTGACCAACCGCGTATTCATTCCGATCGGATTCGGGTCAGTGTATTACACGCCCGGCACGAGCAATGTCGGCATCCCCAACTTCTCCGAGACCACATTGGGTACGACGTTCGATTTCGACGGTGACGGGTTGCAGGATGTCGATTTCAAGGATCCGTTCTACGCCTATGACGCCAGCGATTATGCTCAGGCGGGCGATTTCCTGCCCGACAACCAGACGTTTTCGCTGTATTCCTATGGCGAGTATGAGACCGAGATCCTCGGCAATATCACGCCATTCTTCGAGGCGATGTACGCCAATCGCCAGACCAAGCAGTTTACGCCCGGCGCACAGTTTTTCGCCAATGTGCCGGCAACGAACCCTTACAATCCGTGTAATCGCACCAGCAATCCAAACGGGGTGAACTGCCTGGCGTTCTTCGGCGCTGATTTCGGCGATATTGGCAACATTCAGCCGATCATCAACATTCGCGGCGACCGCGACATGCGCGAAACTGAAGTATCGCTGTTCCGGGCTGTCGGCGGCGCGAAGGGCCAATTGCCGATCATCGACAATTTCATCCCAAGTTTCCGCGATTTCCACTGGGAGGCGTCGGCGTCTTATTCGCGCTCGAACGGATTTGACACCTATCAGGGCATCCATGCTGACCGTCTTGCGTTGTCGCTGGAAACCTCGGTGCGCAATCCTGACGGCTCCGTCACCTGCGGCGGTATGGTGACGCAATCGGTTCCCTGCGTGCCGGTGAACCTCTTTGGCGACAACCTGTATCAGGAAGGCGGCGGATATCTCTCGCCTGAGGAAGCGGAATACCTGCTCGTCGATGCGTCCTTCAATACGGTCGTCGAACAGACCATCCTGCAGGGCTATATGTCCGGCGTCCTCGGCTCGCTGCCGTGGAACGACGCCGACATACCGATCGTGCTCGGCGTGGAATGGCGCGAGGACGCGATAGACTCCCAGCCGTCCAATATTGTGCGCGACGGTTTGATCCATAACCGTGCGTCGGACCGCGGCGCCATCGGCAAACGCGACCTCTATGAGTTCTTCTTCGAAACCGATCTCGACCTTATGTCCGGCGTGCCGGGCATGGAGTTGCTGAACATCAATGCCGCTGCGCGGTGGACGGAAGAAAGCAATTACGGTTCGGCGTGGACCTATAGCCTGAAAGGCATTTACAAGCCGGTCGACTGGGTGACGTTCCGCGGCACCTATGGCACGTCGTTCCGCGCGCCGAACTCGCGCGAGCAATTCCTGCTCGGCGGCACCGGGTTCAACAATTTTACAGACCCGTGCATCGTGCCCGACGCGGCGCGCAATCAGGGGCCAAACCCCGCATTGCCGCCAAGCTATGTCGCGGCGCTCGACACGCGTTCAGCGTTCACAATCTCACAGTGCCAGGCGCAGGGCGTTGATCCCTTCAGCCTCGGCATCACCACAGCGCCGGCGACCGGGGCGCAGCAAAGCGTCGAGATTTTGACCGGCGGATCGGACAAGCTGGAAGATGAAGAGTCGCGGGCGTTCACCGTCGGCGCCGTCGTCGAACAGCCGTTCACCGACGCTTTCGGCCTTACTGTGTCGGCGACCTATTACGACATTCTGGTGCGCGACTCGGTGGAAGAGCCGGGCACCGGCGATATCCGGCGCGAGTGCTATATCGATCAGACGGCGGCGACGAACGCATTTTGCGCCCGCGTCACCCGCGACGCGCAAGGTTTCATCAGCCTGCTCGATACGAGCTTCATCAATATCGGCGAGCTGACGTCGCGCGGCATCGACTACAATGTCCTGCTCACCAAAGACTTCGAGGCCCTGGGCCGTCCGTTCGATGCATCGCTCGACGTGCGCCTGTCGCAACTTATCGAGCAGAACCGCGAAGTTCTGGGGGCGGTCGATGAAGTCAAGGGCGAGATCGAAGCGCCGACCTGGCGCGGTAACGCCAATCTGTTGCTGTCGACCGGCGACTGGCGGTTCAACTGGCTGACCCGCTGGATCGGCAAAGGCAAGGAAGACGAGCCGGGCCTTGGCTTTGATGTTGCCTGTCCCGATCCAAACAACCCGCTGCCGCGCCCGCTGTCGACTGGCGTGATGTGCCAGCCGGTTTACTTCACCGGCAATTACTTCGTGCACAATATGTCGTTTACCTGGGCGCCTGGCGACTGGGTGCTGACGGCGGGTTTGCGGAACGTGTTTGATCGCGGGCCGGAACTCGTCGACGGTGACGGCGCATTCTCCGTATACAACGTGCCTATCGGCGTCGGCTACGACACCTCGGGCCGCACGGCGTTCTTCTCTGTGCGCAAGAGCTTCTGACGCGCCCGCGTCTTGCGTACAAAAAGGAAGGCCGGGATCGCAAGATCCCGGCCTTTTCAATTCGTATGAGAATTTGCGCCAGAGCAATTTGCATTCAATCTGAATCGCGAAATTGCCCTAACTATTTGTTGGGTCGCATTTTCTTGCGACGAACCGGTTCCCACTTCGTCGGAAAATGCTTTAGCCAAGATTGGCGGCGGCAAAGTCCCAGTTCACGAGTTTTTCAAGGAATGTCGACATGTATTTCGGCCTCGCATTCTGATAGTCGAGATAATAAGCGTGCTCCCACACATCCATGGTGAGGAGCGGCTTGCATCCAGCGTCGGTCAGCGGCGTTTCCGCGTTCGGCGTCTTGCGCACTTCCAGCTTGCCGTCTTTCGACACCAGCCATGCCCATCCTGATCCGAACTGGGTGGCGCCGGCTTCGGCGAATTTGGCGGCGAAGGCGTCATAAGAGCCAAAGCTGGCGTCAATCGCCTTGGCGAGATCGCCAGACGGCTTGCCGCCGCCGTTCGGCTTCATCGAGTTCCAGTAGAAGGTGTGGTTCCACACCTGCGCGGCGTTGTTGAACAGGCCCTGGTTCTTGCCGGCGGCGGCTTTGACGATCTCTTCAAGCGGGGCTTTTTCAAGATCGGAGCCGGCGATCAGTTCATTGGTCTTGTCCACATAGGCCTTGTGGTGCTTGCCATAGTGGAAGTTCAGTGTCTCTTCTGAGACGTGAGGGGCGAGCGCGGTGCGCGCATAGGGAAGGTCGGGAAGGGTAATTGCCATCGAAATATGCTCTCCAATCGGCTGTTGCGTGATCAGACCCACGCATGGGTATAAACTCCGCTTCGCCAAGTCCATGCGGCATTCGAGAATTTATGCATCAAACCGACGCCGAACACGCCCGTCTGACGTCTTTGCCGCCGATCGAGGATGAAGATCTGGCGCTGGCGTTGCCTTATGCGCCGGCGGACCGGCGGGCGCGGCTGGCGGCGCTTTTCGCGCTGATTCATGAGATTCGGCGGATTCCGGCGTCGGTGAGCGAGCCGCCGCTGGGCGAAATCCGCCTGCAATGGTGGCGCGAGGCCGCTGACGAGGTTTGCGCTGGCGGTGCGGTTCGCGCCCATCCCGTGCCACAGGCGCTGGCGGCGACCGGCGGGCTTGATGAGGCGGAACGGCGCGTCGTTGAAGGGCTTATCGATGCGCGCGCGCAGATTTTGTACGAACCGGCCTTTACGGATGTTGACGCGCTGACGGCGTTTGTCGAGGCCGCAGAAGCGCCGTTCGCGGCGCTGGCGCTTGGCGAGGCGGACACAGGCGTGCGCGCCGCGGCGCATGAGGCCGCGCGGGCCTATGGGCTGGCGCGCTTTGCGCCGGTATTTGCTGCGCCCGTCGCACAGGAAGCGGCTAGGCAGTCGGGCGCCGCGCTTGATCGCGCCGCACCGGTGCTGGCCGGGGCCGGGCCGGTGCTTCTCGCTCCGGTTTTATGGACGGCGCTGGCGCGCGGTTACGCCCGGCGCACTGACGGGCGGGCGTGGCCGGTGGTCAAACGCCTTGCGCTTTTTCGAGCGGCGCTGACCGGCAAGGTCTGAATGCTGCAATAAACATCAGTATACGTATTATTGAAATCAGGTTGTCGGCTTACTTGTGATAGTCGACATGGCTCTGGATGAGCGCGCGGTTGTATACCGCCAGCGCTTTCACCCTCGACAGATAGCCGACAATTTCGTTCGGCTCGTCCGCCCTGACCACGGGCAGGCCGTCTTCGTCGAGTTCTTCAAGCTTTGCGAGCGCATGGCCGAGCGAGCGTTCGGCGAGCAGCCGCGAGGCGTCTTTTGTCAGCGGGGTCGATCCTACCGGCATTTTGTCCATCACTTCCTGAACCCTTATGGTCTGCAAAATGACGCCCTGCGGGCCTTCGGAAAGATCGTAGCCGCGTCGGGAAAGCTGCCAGTGGAAGAACGATTTGCCGGCGATGGACTGCGTCACCAGCGTCGCCAGCGCGACCGAGACCATCAGCGAAATCGTCATCGCGTAATCGCCGGTCATTTCAAAGACGATCAGCGTGGTGGAGATCGGCGCGCCCATGATCGCGCCGCAAGCAGCGCCCATGCCGACCATGGCGTAAAAGGCCGGGCTCGCCGTGCCGTCTGGCGAAATGTAGTTCACGATCATGCCGAACGCCGCGCCGGTGAACGCGCCGACCATCAACCCCGGCGAGAACACACCGCCGCCAAAGCGGAAAGACAGGGTTATCGCGGTTGCAAGGATTTTCAGCGCCAGTACGATGACGATGAACCGAAGCGTGTAAGCGCCGGCCAGCGCGTTCGAGACCGCTTCATAACCCACGCCGAACACTTCCGGATAGAAGACGCCGATAAGCCCGATGGCGACGCCGCCAAGCGGCGGCAGTAGGACATAGGGAAATTCAAACCGGTCCGCATAGGCGCGCACGCGCACGGTCATCTCTTCCGTGGACAGCAAGAACGCCGTGGCGACAAGGCCGCTGACAATGCCAAGGCCCGCCGACAACAGCGGGTCGATGTTATAGATCGGGCCGTATTCGGGCGCTGCGAAGGCCGGATTATCGCCAAGGTGCATGCGGGTGATAATTGCGGCCGCGACCGACGCCGCGGCGATAGGGCCGAACACCGACAGGGCGTAAGAGCCCATGATTACTTCCAGTGCGAACAGCACGCCGGCGATTGGCGCATTGAAGCTTGCCGCGACCGCCGCCGCCGCGCCGCAACCGATCAGCGTGCGCCGGTCTTTGAGCGAAAACCCGAAGCGGCGGTCAAGCAAGGACGCGATGGTTGCGCCCAGATGCACCGCCGGGCCCTCGCGGCCGGCGCTGCCGCCAGCCCCGAGCGAAATCGCCGAGACGACCGCCGCCGTAATGCCGGTGCGCAGGGAAATCCGCCCGTCCTTGACCGCGCGCGCCTCGATCACGTCGGCCACGGCCTGCGCGCGCCCCTGCGGCAGCCAGTTATACCGGTCCGCCAGGAACAGGATGGCCGACACCACGCAGCCGCCGATAACCGGCGCGGCCCAGGCCCGCTCAACGGAGAGCGCGGCCGCGCCGCTCGCCAACATCAGCTCGTTGGCGCCGAACGCGAACATTGAAATCGCGTCGATGGCCCAGCGAAAAGCAATGACGCCATAGGCCGCCGCCGCCCCGATGATCACCGCGAACGCCCACAGCCGCACGGGCTTCAGGCGCGCCGCGTATTTTTTCAGCCGCCTGGCGCGGACAATGGCTCTGAGGACGCGCCGCTTCACGATTTGGCGGATCTCCACGCTGCTTTGTTCACAACTCTATACCAGCCCAAGTCTAGTTTTCGCCAACGCCTTAATCGAGCGTTCATCCCGCTATGGCACAGTTCATCCGGGAAGTTTTATCAAAAATCCGGTTATCCGAGGGAACCCGCCGATGATGTCGACCACAACCGCGCACAGCCACAACAGGGATGCAGGCGCTGACAGGATCGATCCGACACGCGCCGTCGCCGCCGCCGCCCGCTGGCGGCGCGCGCTTGCAGACAGCCTGGGACAGGACCCCGGCGCTGCGCTCGACGAGCCGCGCCGAATGCTGGCGATGCTGAAAACATTCGGGGCGACACGCCGTCTTGCCGATCTTTGCCTTAAGCATCCGGCGTTCGCCGGGCAGGCGCTGCTCGACGGGCCGAGCCAGGTGCTGGCCGAAGCCGCACGCGATCTCACCGCACTCAATGGCGGCGTCGGCGGCGCAGAAGCGCTCTATGCCGCGCTATCGCCGATCAAGAACCGGGCCGATCTCGCCATCGCCATCGCCGAGATTTCCGGTGAGTGGACATGCGCGCAGGCGACCGCCGCGCGTTCCGACCTCGCTGAGCGCCTTGTTGAGACCGCGCTTGCCTGGCTGGTGCGCGGCGCGGTCAATCGCGGCGAGTTGAAAGTTGAAATGAACGACGCCGGCGCCGAAGGCGTGTTTGCGCTTGCCGGCGGTGATTTCTCGCATGAAGACCTTGCGCCCTATGGTCCGCTCGAAGTGTTTGTCGTTTATGACGGCGCGAAGTTCGACGGGCCGAACCTGCGCATGGCCGAGCGCGCGTTCGTGCGCATCGGCGCGGAGTTGAAAGAAGCGTTTGAAGGAAAATCGGGAGACTATCCGCTCTATGCGGTGAAGACGCCGATGGGGAATGGCGTCGGCGGTGCGGGACTGGTCGATTCGCGCGCGCGCACCGAAGGGGCGTTGAAAAACGCCCAGCAGAACAATGTCAAACGCTGGGTGGCGACGTCGCGCGTTGTCGCCGGCGACAGAAAATCCGGTGGTGAATTTCTGGAAGCGGCAGAAGAAATAATCTGGGACAGCGGGGAAATTCTTGGCGAAAACGCCAGGGCTGATCTCGCAAAGCAGGCCGAAGATCCGCGTACCGCGTTTCGCGCTGTCGCCAATCTGTTGCGCTGGAGCTTTGGCCGGGCGCGCCCGGTTTTCCGCACGGCGTCCGCCCGCGACGTTTACCGCATGGCTGCGTCCGCTGGCGCTCTGCCCGCGGACGTCGCCGCCCGCATGAGCGCCAATGCCGAGCTTGCCCACACGATTGTCGCCCGCGCGCAGATGATGAAAGGCGCGGCCGGTTATGGCGCGACCTCGCCCGATGAAGAAGCCGCGCTCGCCTCCCTTTGCGGGTATAATGATTATGCCGGCCTTGCGGCAGTGCGCGACGGCGCGATTGCCGATGCGCGCAACGCGCTGACGCGACTGCTTGAAGGTCCGCGTGCGGAGTTCGCGCGCTATCGCTCGGTCGACAACGCGCCCGACGACGTTGATAAGCTGGAAGATCTCGGCTTCCGCAACGGCGCCAATCTATCGACGATGATCGACGGCTGGGCCGCGCTTTGCGAGGCGACCGGGCCGGCGCGGTTTTCCGCGATTGCGCCGGGGCTTTTGACTTCGTTCGGGGAAACCCAGCATCCAGATGAAGCCGTGCGCCTGTTTGATGCGATGTTGCATCTTGGTGAGAATGGCGGCGAGACGCTTCAGGCGGCCGGGGCGCAATCCACAATCCGCGACGGCCTGATCGACGCGCTTGGCTGTTTCGGAAGCGCAGTCGCGCCGTTGACGCAGAACGCCGGCGCCAGTGCGGCGTTGTTTGATTCGCGCGGGCCGGAAACCCCGAAATCCGGCAAGGAATGGGTGACGCGGTTTGCGCCGCCCGCCGTGAAGGACGGCATTGCCGCCGTCGCCGACTGGCGCCGCGAACAGATTGCGCGCATCGCGCTTTATTCCGCCGCTGCCGACATGTCGTTTGATGCGGCGGCGTCATCGCTTGAAACCGTGCATCTTGAATCGCTGTCGCGGCTGTTCAATGTCGTTCGCAATGATGTCGATGAAAAGACCGATGTCGCAATGCACGTCTTTGACGGGGCCGGGCTGGGATTGCCGGGCTACGCCTCGCCGATCGGGTTTGTCGCCGTCAAAAGCGGCGACGCCAAAGCCGAAGAGATCGCCCGTACGTTTCTCGACGCCGCGGGCGAGATGGGCGAGGGCGTGTTTGCTGTCGCCCCCGACGTTTCACATCGCCCGGGCGGCGTTGGCGGGGCGCTGGCGCCCGGCGTTGCGGAACAAAAGTCCTACATCCAGTCCGAAGCGGTTGCGCACGATCAGATTCTGCTGTCGCGCGCGCGCGTGATCGCCGGCTCCGACAAGGGGCAGGAAACTGCGATTGCGGCTCTGCGCACAGCCGTAGGCAATCCGAAACGGGCGGACATTTTGCTGCGTGATCTCGACCGCGCCCGCGCCCAGCGGCTGCGCCGCGACAAGGCCGGTTCGGCATGGGACTTTGAACACGCCGAAGGCGGGCTGTTCGACGTCGATCTCATTATTTCGACATTGATCTATCGCCACGCCGGCGCCCAACCGGGCCTGCAGAAAATGACCGCCGCCGAGGCGCTCGATCTGATGGCGCGGGCCGGCATTCTTACCGGCGATGTCGCTGAGACGCTGAAAGGCGCGCGCGCATTCTGGACCCGGCTTGCGGCGGCGCGCGCTCTGGCGCGGTGGTCCGATCCGCAGCAGGAACCGGTGCGTCCGCGGTTCGCGGCGCTGCTCGCCCGCGCGGCGGAGGTTGATAACTTCGCGCAGGTGCGGCCGATCATGCGCGGATACGGCGAAGAAGTCACGCGGCTGTACGCCCAGCTTGTGCTGGGACGCCCGTCTTTAAGCCTCGTCGCGAACGCCTGATTGCGTTTCAAGAAGGGCGAACACTCTCAGCGCCGACGCCAGTCCCGGCGTCGGCGTTTGCTTTGTCCGTTTACGGTCGATTTCGCCGATAAGTTTTGGCAGCGTCACGCCGCGTCTCGCCGCCGCGTCTTCGAGCGCGCACCAGAATTCCGGCTCAAGCAGCACGCTTGTGCGGTGGCCCTTGATGGAGATCGAGCGTTTGCGCATGGACTGCCCTAATAGCCGTCAGAGTTTACGCCGCCCGGCAATACGCGGGACGTTAGCTCCTGGCCCAGTTATCGAGACCGTGCGTTTTTATCTTTGCGGTCGCCATGGTGACGCCGTCGATAATACCCGCCATATGCGAGACCGCTTCGGCGTCGCAATCGGCAAGGTCCGCGCCCAGCGCCTTGTAAAGCGCTTCTATGTCGATGTCGTGGGCAAACAGGAATTGCGCCAGAATGAGCCGCGTCTGGCTCGGTGATTTTGATTCCGTCATAGTTCAAATCCCAATCCGTCAGGTCGCTGCACCCTTTTAACCGGTTCACGGGCGCTCTCGCCCCTATTCAGCAAGAACCAGTCCAACCGGGGAATTTCCGCCAGACAGGGTTAACGCCGGTTGCGGACGCGCGCCGCCCATGCTTGCATATATCGGCAGGCTAGGGGGTTACATGAAAATCGGCGGTAAGCCATTTCGCACGATATGGACCGCGCCCGACGGCCGCGCGGCCGAAATCATCGACCAGACGCGCCTGCCGTTTGGCGTCGAGATCGTCAGGCTGGAAAGCCTTGAAGGCGCCGCCGTCGCGATAGAGACGATGCAGGTGCGCGGCGCGCCGTGCATTGGCGCGACCGCCGCTTACGGCATGTTTCTGGGCCTTGCCGAAGATGCGAGCGATGCCGGGCTGGCGAAAACGTCGGCGCGGCTGGCGCGTACCAGGCCAACCGCGGTCAATTTGATCTGGGCGATCAACGGAATCACCGCTGCGGTGTCACACCTGCCCCCGCGTGAGCGTGCGGCGGCGGCGCTTTCGCGCGCTGAAGACATCTGCGACGAAGATGTCGAGGTTTCAAAAGGCATCGGGCGCAGCGGGCTGCAACTTGTTGAGCAGCTTGCGGCGAAGAAATCCGGGCCGGTGAACATTCTCACCCATTGCAACGCCGGCTGGCTGGCGACGGTCGACTGGGGCACGGCGACGGCGCCGATCTATATGGCGCATGACAAGGGCATCAACGTACATGTCTGGGTTGACGAAACCCGGCCGCGAAATCAGGGTGCGTCGCTGACCGCGTTCGAGCTAGGCGCCCACGGCGTTCCGCATACGGTGATTGTCGATAACGCCGGCGGACACCTGATGCAAAAGGGCATGATCGACATGTGCATTGTCGGCACCGACCGCACCGCGCGCAATGGCGACGTCGCCAACAAGATCGGCACCTATTTAAAAGCGTTGGCCGCCCACGATAACGGTGTGCCGTTTTATGTCGCTTTGCCGCACACCACCATCGACTGGTCAATCGCCGACGGCGTGCGCGACATCCCCATCGAGGAACGCCATACCGACGAGGTGACGCGCATGACCGGTCGCACCGCCGCAGGCGCGATAGAAACTGTCGAGATTGTCGCCGAAGGCTCAAAGGCGGCGAATTATGCTTTCGACGTCACGCCGGCGCGGCTGGTGACCGGCCTGATCACCGAGCGCGGCGTTTGCAAGGCGAGCGAGGACGGGCTGGTGGGATTGTATCCGGAACGCGGCTAAATCCCCTTCATGCACTCGGCCGCGATTTCGAAAGATTTAAGCCGAGCGGCGTGGTCATAGATCTGGCCGGCTAAAATCATCTCATCCGGCTGATGTTTTTCGATGAAGCGTTTCAGCCCGGCTTCGACGGTTGCAGGTGCGCCAATGAACGAGCACGACAGCACCTGCGCCAACATCGCCTTTGCGGTGTCGTCAAGGCGCGCGTTCAGCCCGGCGTCGGGAGGCGGCAGTTCCGCCGGCTTGCCAAGGCGCAGATTGATGAACGCCTGCTTCTGCGAGGTTGCAAGCAGCTCCGCCTCATCGTCGGTGTCCGCCGCGATGACGTTCGCCGCCAGCATCAACCGCGGCTTGTCGAGATATTGCGACGGCTTGAACCGGTCGCGATAGATTTTCGCTGCGTCTTCCATCTGCGCCGGTGCAAAGTGTGACGCGAAGGAATAGGGCAGGCCGAAATGCGCCGCGAGCTGGGCGCCGTAAAGGCTGGAGCCGAGGATCCATACCGGCACATTCGCGCCGTCGCCGGGGATGGCGCGCACCTGCGTCTGGCCGTCGCCGTCGAAATAGCTCAGCAGTTCAGCAACGTCATAGGGAAACCGGTCCTCGCCGTCGTCGGACATGCGCGCGCGGCGCAGCGCGCGCATGGTCGCGATATCGCCGCCCGGCGCGCGGCCAAGGCCAAGATCAATCCGGCCGGGATATAACGCCTCAAGCGTGCCGAATTGTTCAGCGATGATGAGCGGCGCATGGTTCGGCAGCATCACGCCGCCGGCGCCGACGCGGATGGTTCGTGTCGCTTCCGCGACAAAGCCAAGGCATACGGCCGTCGCGGCGCTGGCGACGCCGGGAATGCCGTGATGTTCGGCCATCCAGAAGCGTTTATAGCCCCAGCCTTCGGCATGTTGCGCAAGATCGCGGCTGTGGCGCAGGGAGCTGGCGATGTCGCCGCCTTGAATGACCGGGCTGAGATCGAGAATGGAAAAATCTGTCATCGGTGTTTTTCTTTCGCATCAATGTGCAATTCGCGCGCAGCGATGGCGGATCACAATTGCCGTAGCGGGACCATGGCGAGATAAATCGTGGGCGCGGCGGGTGAATTCAAGTCGAATTCGCGCTCGGCGATGCCTTGGCGAACCCCAGGCGTGCGGATGTCGGGATTGTTGAGCTCATGCGTTCGTTGACTTTATTGCCGTGTCGCCAGCAAGAGTATTGAGCAAGGCATGGGTTTCAATCCCATCGATACGGGCATTACCAGTGTAATTTTCCCGTGAGGTCAGGAACGCAAACAGGTCAGCGGGGGTGTCGCGCGCCGTTTCCACGCGGCGCGTTACACACAAATCTCAGCGCAACATCGCTGCGACATTGCCGCCATCAACAGTCGTGACGTCGCCGGTGGTCTTCAGCGCCGTCGCGTGGTGGAGGAACGCCTGCGCCACGTCGTCGGCGGTGACTTCACGGCGCAACAGGTTTGCACGCGTATAGTCCGCCTCCGACAGGCCGCGCGCCTTTGCGCGTTTCGCGATCATCTCGTCGGTCAAAATCCCTGAGCGTATGCGGTCGGCGTTTACGGCGTTGGCGCGAATGCCGAACTTACCGCATTCCAGCGCATATTGGCGCATCAGGAACAGCGTCGAGGCTTTGGGCAGGCCGTAAGCGCCGAAATTCTCACCCGGATTGACCGCCTGTTTTGACACGTTGAACAATAAGGCGCCGTCGGTTCGCTGTTTTTTCATGACTGCAACGGCGGCCTGCGCGGCGCGCTGGTGCGCGAAAAAATTGATCTCGAAACTTTTGCGCAACAAGTCGTCGTCCATGTCCGCGATCATCGACTCCCACGCCGCGCCGGCATTCGACACCAGAATGTCAATGCCGCCAAACCGGGTGACGACCGCGTCGAAGGCGGTCTTCACCGACGCGTCTTCGGTGAGATCGCAGTGAAGGCCGAGCGCGTATGGCGAAATTTTTTCCGCAACGCGCATCGCTGCCGCGCCGTCAATGTCGAGAAGCGCAACTTCGGCGCCGTTTTCGGCAAGCAGCCGCGCCGTCGCGAATCCGATGGCGCCGGCCCCGCCGGTAATGATCGCGATCTGGCCTGCAAGCGGTTTCGGTTTTGCCTTGCCGAGCTTTGCCTGCTCCAGCGACCAGTATTCCATGTCAAACAGCTCGGCCGGCGACAACGGTTCAAACGCGCCGACACGTTCAGCCTTGATGACGGTGTCGATGGTGATTTCGGCAAGATCGGCGGCGATGGCCGCATCTTTCGCGCTGGCGCCCATGCCGATGAGGCCGACGCCGGGCATGAGCGCGACGCGCGGCGTGCTGTCGAGTTTGGTCTTGACGCCGCCAAGGCGCGCATTGTTCTCGTTGAAATACGCATCATAGTCGGCGCGATAGTGCGAAATCGCCTGCGCCACGCCTGCGGTGAACGTATCCATGTCGCCGCGCACGGGCGCCGTTGTGACAAGATAATGGTTCTTGGTACGGATGATATGGTCGGGCGTCACCACGCCCCGCGCGCCATAGTCGGCCAGATCCGCACCATTGACGAATTGCATGATTTGATCGGACCTGCGGAAATCAGCGATCAATCGCTTGTGCGCGCCGTCGTCGCGCATGCCGGCGCAGGCGCCGCGGATGATCGGGATAATTTCTGACGGCGCCGCGAAATCGCCGCGTGCAATTTGCGCCGGCGCCCAGGCGGGCGCGGCGTTGATCGCGTCTTCCGCCAGCGACACCAGCTCGATCATCCGGGCATAGGATTGCTTCGCCGTGTGGCCGAAGGTGAACAGCCCGTGTTTTTCGAGAATAATGCCTTCCACTTCCGGGTGGGCGTCGAATGTGTCGGCGGTCTTTTTCGCGAGTTGAAACCCGGCCATGACATAAGGCGTAATCGCGACGCGGTCGCCAAACACGCGGGCGCAAATTTCAGGTCCGTCTTTCTGGTCCGACAGGGCAAGGATCGCGCTCGCGTGCGAGTGGTCGACAAATTTATGCGGCAGGAATGCGTGCAGCAGGGTTTCAACCGACGGGTTGGGAGAGGCCGGGTCGAGCAGGTTGAGGCGCTGGAACTTCACCATGTCCTCGTCCGTCAGCGATTGCCAGTTCCTCACCTCGTGCAGCGGCTCCAGCAACAGCGCCGGCAGGCCCGGCGCCTCAATGGTGGCGAGATCCCAGCCGCTGCCCTTGACGCAGATCACCGATTGTTCGCGTTCAAGAAAATCCGCCATGCGGGTTTTGACCGAGGTGTTGCCGCCGCCATGGATCACCAGCGCCGGCTCGACGCCGATGAGCCGGCTTGTATAGACGCGCAGCGCCACATCTTCATTGACGCCGTCAGCCTGATGATCGGCGATGCAACTCGCGGCGTCGTCGTCTGACCAGCGGTTTTTCATTGCCCCTTACGCGTCCCCTTTTGCGCTGCCATTTTACGCCAATTCTAGCGCGCAGCGCCGCCGCTGGCCATGGCGTCAAATCTGTCGCATTGGCGCTCATCAATTCGTTTGCTAGGCGAAAAAGAATGTTGCCGACCGACAAAATATTCGCATGCGGTGCGTTGACTGGCGCAGCGAATGGCGCAATCGGCCGCGTGTTAGTCCTGCTCGCGGTTGCGGCGGCGCTGCTGCGCGCGGCCGCGCCGGCCGGATACATGGTCGAGGCTGGCCCCGATGGACTCGCTGTCACCTTGTGCGGCGACGGGCTGGGCCGCGTCATCGCCTTCGATCCGGCGACCGGAGATGTTTCAACACCTGTTGAACGCGCGCCGCAGCAACCCGGCGATACGCAAAAACAAGCGCCATGCGCGTTTGCGGCGGCGGCCCATGCGTTTACGCCGCCGGCTTTGCCTGCTGTCTTATCCCGTATCACGCCGCTTGCGGAACGCGTGCATGCGCGCCCGGCATTTTCAATTCCTTTTGCGCCGCGCCCGCGCGCGGTCAGCCCACGTGGTCCGCCAGCACGGCGATAATCCGACGATTGCTGTTTGATTTGTCAGATTGCGCGCGCTGATGCGTCGCACACGGAGTTATTTATGAAAATGTTGTTGTTGGCGGGCGTGAGCCTCGCCGCCGTTTCCTCCGCCGCATCGGCGCAAGAGGGGCGGAACGATCCTGCATTGCAGGACGTGATCGTCATCACCGGCGCAAGGCCCGCAGGGCAGGCGACGGATGTTGAAAACCTGATCGACCATCCGTTCGAAGGGGCGGATGCAACCTCTTTGCTGGCGCGGATTCCCGGCGGCGCGCGCCTTGGCAATGGTCCGCTGTCGGGCCAGGCGCAATATCGCGGGCTGTTCGGCCCGCGCC
Source organism: Parvularculaceae bacterium (assembly GCA_041398145.1). Classification (GTDB taxonomy): domain Bacteria; phylum Pseudomonadota; class Alphaproteobacteria; order Caulobacterales; family Parvularculaceae; genus Amphiplicatus. The sequence continues at coordinate 914,089 of JAWKVF010000001.1, forward strand.
TTAACGTGCGCGTTGACGGCCAGAATTTCGCGACCGGCGGGCCCAATCTGATGGACCCGCCATTCCACTACGCCCCGGCGCCGCTGATTTCAGCCCTTGAGGTTGACCGCGGCGTCAGCCCGGTGCGCAACGGCCCCGGCCTTGGCGGCGGCGCCAACGCCGTTTTCAAGCGTGTCGACTTCACAGATAGCGACGACATTCGCTTGGGCTATGACGTCACCGCACAGGGGCGAAGCGTTGACGACAGCTACGGCGTTGGCGGCGTTATCGGCGTGTCGAACAACCGTTTTCGTTTCAATGTTCTTGGCGCCTATGAAGAAGGCGACGACGCGGCGTTTGCCGGCGGGCATATCGCCGGAACATCGTTCAAGCGCGCGGTCTATGGGGCCAATGCGGCGGTGAAGACCGGCGCCCATGAGTTCGTTGTCGACTTGCGCCGTCAGCACACAGGCCCGACGGGCAATGCCCCGTTCCCGATGGATATCCGTTATTTCGATACCGATTTCATCCGTACAAAGTATGAAGGTGATTTTGGCGTCGCGACAATCAATGCCGAGATCAGCTATGTCGATGTTGACCACGCGATGAACAATTTCGATATGCGCCCCGCGCCTGCGGCCATGATGATGCGCGAGACCTATGCGAGCGCAAAGACATGGGGCGGCAAGCTGTCCGCCTCCGTGCCGTATGCGTCTGGCGAATTCCGCATCGGCGGTGATGTCGAGCAGGTGGATCGCGCGGTGGAAATCACCAATCCGATGAACCCGGCGTTTTTCATCCGCAATTTTAACGATATCAGCGTCGAGCGTATCGGCGGCTTTGCGGAATGGTCCGGCGGGGCTGGGTGGCTGCGGTCGGAAATCGGCGTGCGCGTCGACGCCCATGACATGCGTGCGGGCCTCGCCTCTACCGGTCCGGCGGTTCCCGCCGGCGCAATCGGGCTTGCCGGCGCGTTTAACGCAACGCCGCGCGATATCGACGATGTCACAGTCGATGCAGTGGTGCGGTTGTGGACGCGTCCCGCCGCCGGCGTTTCATGGCGGGCGAGCCTTGCACGCAAGACGCGGGTTCCGGGCTATCTCGAACGCTTCGGCTGGCTGCCGACAAACGCCAGCGCCGGCCTTGCCGACGGCAATGTCTATGTCGGCGATCAGACGCTGGTTCCCGAAACCGCGTGGATCGCTGAAGCCGGGTTCGATTACGCCGGCGCGCGGGCCTATTTCCGCCCAACAATGTTTGTCCGGCGCATCGACAATTACATACAGGGCGCGCCCTATGACAGCACGATTGGTGTCATCGACACGCCGGTCGAAATGGTTTCGGCTATGAACGGCGATCCAACACCGCTCGTGTTCGCCAATGTCGATGCGCTGCTCTATGGCGTCGACTTTGATGCGGGCGCGAAACTGATCGGCAATTGGCGCGCCGATCTCGTCGGCTCGTTCGTGCGCGGCGAGCGGCGTGATATCGACGATTATCTCTATCGCATCGCGCCGGCAAACTTGACCGCTGGCCTGACCTATGAAGGCGCGCGCTGGTCGGCGACGCTGGAGGGTAAATTCGTCGCCGGGCAAAGCCATGTCTCCGCAACGAATTCAGAAGCCATGACCGACGGCTATGGGCTGATGAATTTTTACGCCGACTTCGAACTCGCGAACGGTGTTCGTCTCGCCGCTGGCGTCGAGAACATTTTCGACAAACGCTATGAAGACCATCTTGCCGGGTATAACCGCATCGCCGGATCAGACATTGCGCCCGGCGACCGCTTGCCCGGCGTCGGACGCGGCGTCTTCGTGCGTATCAACGCGTCGCGGTAGAGACGTTTATTCGGTCGGGCCGATCATTTTTTCCGGGCGGACGATAGCGTCGAAATCGTCCGCCGGGATGCCGTCTTTGATCGCTTCTTCGCGCAGCGTCGTGCCGTTCTTGTGGGCGGTCTTGGCGATTTTCGCCGCGCGGTCGTAGCCGTATTTTTCCTTCAGCGGCGTCACCAGCATCAGCGATTGCTCAAGCCCGCGCTTGATGTTGTCGAGGCGCGGCTCGATGCCGACGACGCAGTTATAGGTGAACGACTCGGATGCATCCGACATCAACTTCACCGATTGCAGGAAGTTATAGGCCATCATCGGGTTGTAGACGTTGAGTTCGAAATGGCCCTGGCTGCCGGCGAAAATGATCGCCGCGTTATTGCCCATGATATGCGCGCAAACCTGCGTCAGCGCCTCGCACTGGGTCGGGTTCACCTTGCCCGGCATGATCGACGAGCCGGGCTCGTTCTCGGGCAAGGCAAGCTCGCCAAGGCCCGAGCGCGGGCCCGAGCCGAGAAAGCGGATGTCGTTGGCGATTTTGAATAGCGATGCGGCGACGGTGGTGATTGCGCCATGGCTCATCACCATGGCGTCGTGCGCGGCCAGCGCTTCAAACTTGTTCGGCGCCGAGGTGAACGGCAGTTTGGTGATTGCGGCGATGCGTTCTGCAACCTTGACGTCAAAGCCTTTCGGGCTGGCGAGCCCGGTGCCGACGGCGGTGCCGCCCTGCGCCAGCTCCATCAGCTTCGGCAGCGTCTGGCGGATGCGTTCAATGCCGTTTTCAACCTGTTTGGCGTAGCCGGAAAATTCCTGTCCCAGCGTAACCGGCGTTGCATCCTGGGTATGGGTGCGCCCGATCTTGATGATGTCGGCCCAAAGCTTTGCCTTTTCGTCGAGCGCGCGGTGCAGCGTCAGCAGCGCCGGGATCAGCCGGTGCGAGACTTCCTCCGCACACGCAATATGCATCGCGGTCGGAAAGCAGTCGTTCGACGACTGGCTCATATTGACGTGATCGTTCGGATGGATCGGCTTTTTCGAGCCCATCTCGCCGCCCATCATTTCGATGCCGCGGTTCGAAATCACCTCATTGGCGTTCATGTTCGACTGCGTGCCGGACCCGGTCTGCCAGACCACGAGCGGAAAATGATCATTGAGCTTGCCGTCGATCACTTCCTGCGCCGCCTTGACGATGACCCCGCCGAGTTTCGGGTCTAGCTTGCCAAGCGCCATATTGGTTTCGGCGGCGGCGCGCTTGACGACGCCGAGCGCGCGCACGATGGCGGCGGGCTGTTTTTCCCAACCGATCTTGAAATTGCCCAGCGATCGTTGCGCCTGCGCGCCCCAATAAACCGAGGCGTCCACCTCGATCGGGCCAAAGGTGTCGGTTTCTGTGCGCGTCTTGGTCATGATTTACAGCCTTTTTGGTCGGATTGCGCCCGGCATAAAAGAAATGCGCGGCGTTGAACAGGGCGACCAATGCGCGCTTGACTTGAAGCGCGACACGACCGATTGTTCATTGTTTGTTCTTGGTCTGATGGAGCCTCGTCATTCAATTCGCTGATCTCCCGCAGGAAGTGCTGCTGGCCGTCGTCGCAGCGGTTATCGTCATTGGCGTGTTCGTTTATGCGCTGATGCGCACCAGCGCCGCCCGGTCGCATGCAGAGGCGCGTTTGGCCCTCAGCGAGGCGCGTGCGCGCGCCGGCGAAGCCGCCGCCGAGCGGGCGAGCGCTGAATTTCGCGAGGCGCGGGCCGAGGCGGATCAATCGGGGCGAGAGGTCGCGGCGCTGGACGCCAGTCTTAAGAACGCCGATATCCAATTGGGCCGCATGCGCGCGGAGGCTGAGGTGCTTACCGACGAGGTGCGGGCGGTGCGTGAAGACCGTGAGGCGCTTGCGCGCCAGCTTGAGCGGTTCAAGGCGGAAGCGCGCGGCTTCGAACGCCAGATCGCGGACCTTAACAACGCCAGGGAGCAGATGCGCCAGTCTTTCGGTGAAACCGCGAACGCGCTGCTCAAGCAGCACAGCGAAAGCTTCAAGTCCCAAAACAGCGAACAGCTCGACCATTTGCTGAAGCCGCTGAAGAACGACATCGACGCGTTCAAGAAAAGCCTTGGCGACGCGCATAATTTAAGCGCGCAACAGCACGGATCGCTCAAGGAGCAGATCGAGCAGTTGAGCCGGCAATCGGCGTCAATCTCGAAAGAGGCCGAGAACCTGACGCGCGCGTTGAAAGGCAATGTGCAGATGCAGGGCGCGTGGGGCGAGATGATCATCGACACCATCCTGCAACGTCTCGGCCTGCGCGAGGGCGTTGAGTATTCGCGTCAGGAAAGTTTCTCCGACGCCGAGGGCAGGGCGCGCACCGACTATATTCTCAACCTGCCGCAGGGCGAGCGATTGATCATCGACTCGAAAGTCTCGCTGACCGATTTTGAAGGCTATGTGAACGCCGAGGACGATGCGGAGCGTGCGGCGCGGCTGGCGGCGCATACGCGCTCGCTGCGCGCCCATGTCAAAGGACTGTCGTCAAAAGATTATCACAAGCGCGTCGGCACAAAGCTTGATTTCGTCATCATGTTCGTGCCGATCGAGGCGGCGCTTGGCGTGGCGCTCACCCATGACGAAACTTTACAGATTGACGCCCTCGATCAGAAGGTCGCGTTCGCGACGCCGACGACGCTGACGACGCAGATGAAGACCGTCGCCGCGATGTGGCGGATTGAACGCCAGCACCAGAATGCGGAAAAAATCGCCGGCCGCGCCGGGGTGCTGTACGACAAGTTCGTCGGCTTCATCGAGGACATGGAAAAGCTGGGCGAACGCCTTGGTCAGGCGCAAAAATCCTATGACGGCGCGGTCAACAAATTGTCGGGCGGGTCCGGCAATCTGGTGCGTCAGGTCGAGATGTTGAAAGCCATGGGCGCGGCGACCGCGAAAACCATCCCACAAGATTTGCTGGATGTCGCGGAGGCGAATGACGCCGAGGCGTTGCTACAGATTGAACAACAAGGCGCAGACGAGGGCGACGACGCGGCGCCGAAGACGATCCAGTAACGAACTCATTCACGCCCCCCAATCACGTATTGGGGCGCCGAACAGCGCCGGCGTGAAAGGCGTTCGTGCTTATTTCTTGCGGAACGCGTCGAGCTGAACGACGGAGGCTCCTTCGGCGATTTTGGCCGGGGCTTGTTCTTCCTCCCGGGCTTCGCGCGCTTCCGGCGTCGCCTTGTCGCCGACGGCTGTTTCCCGCTTTTCACCGCCCTCCGCGCCAAGCGCGTCGAACCGCAGGCCGAACTGAACACTGGGGTCGGCGAAGCTGGTGATCGCGGTGTAAGGCACGATAAGCCGCGCCTGCTTTCCCTTGAACCACAGGGTGACGGCGAATTCGTCCTCGCGCACTTCCAGGTTCTCGAATTGATGCTGGAGAACGATCGTCATCCGCGTCGGATAGGTCTCAAGCAGATGGTCCGGTACGCTGACGCCCGCGCCCCTGGTTTCAAATTCGATATAGAAATGATGGTCGCCCGGCGCGACGCCGAGTTCTTCGGTCATTTCAAGGACGTCGCGAACCACGCGAATGAGCGCGCGCTGCGTCAGGAAATCATAATCTAATTCGACGTCGCTCAACTTCTGACCTCAGGGTTGGTTTACATTCAGCGATTGTGTCGCCAAGTGCGATGCCCGCGCAAGTATGATTTCACGAATACTAATATACTCGCCGAGTAAATCACATTGACATTTTAGTCAGCAAAGCGCCGAATCCCCCGGAATTTGGTGTAAAATCCCGGTATGGACGGCATTTTCGCGCGTGCTGGGCAAGAGTGCGCAATTTTGAAGCACCTTTTACCGGGTTTTCCCCCATGTCAGGGCGCCCCCGCGCGAATGCGCGAAAAACAAGAACCGCGCGAATGCGCGAAAAACAAGAACCGCGCGAATGCGCGAAAACCAAGAACCGCGCGAATGCGCGAAAACCAAGGACCGCGCGTAGGCGCGAAAACCAAGGACCGCGCAAAGGCGCGAAAACCAGGAACCGCGCGAATGCGCGAAAACCAAGGACCGCGCGAAGGCGCGAAAATCAAAAGAAAGTGGGAGCTTCTGTTGCCAGGTGCTCCCGAACCCCGCCTAACCTTGGAAAGAGGCTAGGACTTTAAAAGCGAGTCACTCAGCCGCATTACGCAGCGAGAGCGAACTCTTCCGAGTAGTTGTCATTGGCAACTATTCAAATTTGGCCAAATAGCGGAGGCCAACCGGGCGAAAGCGTCGTCTTTACACGTTCGTCGATCCTATTTCGGCCCCGCCAAAATCCTCGTGCGGGAGAGTTTTGGTGGAGCCGCCGGGTACCGCCCCCGGGTCCGAGCCGTTTATTGCACGGGCCATTTATCGCCATAGCCGGCAAGCCGGCACCCTGAAAATAGGGGTAAAGGGTGAAGAATTGAAGGGCTTGGCGGCGAATTTTCACGCCAATTGTCAAATCTTTGTTACATCTTTGATATATGTGCGCAGCATGCGCCTGTGGGGGCGTACAAGGTGCGAGGCGGTTATGGAGCCAGGCGATTTCAAAAAGTGGCGCAAGTCGCTGAAATTATCGCAAAAAGAGGCCGCGCATGCGCTCGGGCTCAAACGCCGGATGATTCAGTATTACGAAAAGGGCGAACGCGACGGCGACAAGGTGTCGATCCCGCGCTCGGTGCGTCTTGCCTGTTTCGCGTTGTCGGAAGGCGTTGAGGATTATCACGGTCCGCACCGCAAGGTGAAACGCAAAGACAGCGTTAAAACCGAAGACGCGCCGGTCAGTGAAGCGGCTGAGTAAAGCCCCGCAACGCGCGGATTTCTTTTTTATTCGTTGTCCGCCAGCGGTTCTGCGCCGGTAGATTCTGCGTCGCTTTCAGGCGCATCGGCGGGGTTGAACTCCAGCGCCATCGGTCCGTCGGCCGAATCAGCTGAGGCGCTGTCTTCGCCGTTATTCTCCGGTGCTTCGACAGGCTGCGTCACCGCATATTCGGGGTGCTGGTATTCCCAGTAACTCGTGGCGTCGCGCGCGCGTTTGACGCCGGTGCGGATCTGCGCCGCCTGCGGATGGCCGCTCGCCGCCTCCAGCCGGTCGAGCGCGGCGGCGCCATACTCGCCGAGTTCAAATCGAAGATAGCCAAAGTCGAACTCGTCAGCGTCAGCCGCGCCTGACATCAGCCGCGCTTCCTGGCTTTTTGCACTCAACGCCCAGACATTGATCAGCGGCGAGGACACCGCGACGAGCACGACCACCCAGACCACGGCCATCAGCGTGTTGAACGGCGCCACCAGCGGCATCCAGCGTTTGGCGCGCCAGTTAAGCTCGCTCAAAAGGCCGGCGAGGCAGACAATGCTGTAAGCGAAGGCGAGCGTGTTCATCGCAAGGCCGGCGATGCGCGGCGGCGTCAGGCCGTATTCGCCGATGCGGATCCAGAAGGCGTAGGCGGCAAGCCCGGCGTAGACCGGAAACGCCGCAATCGTGATCAGCGTGGCGAGGCGCAGCCACAGCGGCGGCGCACCGCCTTCGCCATTTTGATAAACGCCGTTGAACACCAGCATGCCGGCAAAGGCGAGGCCGAGCATCATGCCGCCCGGATAGGGTTTGTCGAAAATCGGCCCGGCGCCCTTGATCGCCAGCACCGCGATGAAGGTGAGCGAACAAAGCGCCATGATCGGCATCAATATCCGCGCCAGCAGCAGCGCGATAAACCGCAACGCGCCCAGCACCGCCTGCTGGCCGCGGATCATCGCAATCGCAAGCCCGCCGATCGCGCCGAGAAACGGCATGGTGAAATACGCCTGGTCGAAAAACTGCTGGAAGAAATCGACGCCCATCGATTTCAGCAGCATCGCCCACGCATAAAGAAGGACGAGCGCCAGCCCGGCGAAGATTTCCGCGCCGACCGCAATCAGCGGCAGGGTGAGGCCGTGGAAAAACAATGAAGTGTATTTTGGCGGCGCGCCGGAATCGAGGCTCGCCTTGGCGAGCGCGGCCAACAGGAAAGCGGCAAGCGGCCCGGCGACGCCGAACCAGAAGAACAGCGGAAATCCCGACAGTTCGGTGACGCCGCCGTTCATGTGACTGGTCAGCCAATAGGTCGGCCCGGCGAGGACAAGGCTGATCATCGCGGCGGGAATGATCGGGCGCAGGAAATCGCGCCGTTCCGCCAGCAGCAGCCAGCCGGCGGCGAACGAGGTGATGACTTGCAGCACGGTGACCGCAAGCGCCGGCTCATTGTTCTGCTCGATCCAGTGCTCGCCAATGCCGTAAACGGAGCCGCCGGCGGCGAGCCCGACAATCAGGCTCAACAGCCCCAGCCCGCGCCCGCTCTCTTCGAGTTTTTGCGCGAGCGCCGGCTCGTCGTGGTCGTTTTTCTTGTCCATACCCCGTATCCCCTGTGGAAAGCCTAGCACAGGAATAGCCGGCCGCGAACGGCGACAAGGCGCGGCGAAGCCGCTATTTTCGCGCGACAAGGAGATTCGGCCCGTATGCGACAATATCTGGAGCTTTTGCAGCGCGTCATCGAGACCGGGGACGACCGCGACGAGCGGACCGGCACCGGCGCGCGCTCGGTCTTCGGCCACCAGATGCGGTTCGACCTGGCCGACGGCTTCCCGCTGCTGACCACCAAGAAGCTGCACATCAAGTCAATCGTGCACGAGCTTTTATGGTTCATCGCCGGCGACACCAACATCGCCTATCTGAACGCGAACGGGGTTTCGATCTGGGATGAGTGGGCCGACGAAAATGGCGAACTGGGCCCGGTCTATGGCCGCCAGTGGCGATCCTGGCCGGCGCCCGACGGCGCAGCCATCGACCAGCTTTCGTGGCTGCTCGATGAGATCAAACAAAACCCCAATTCGCGCCGGCTGATCGTCAGCGCATGGAACCCGGCGGAGATCGCGTCGATGGCGCTGCCGCCCTGTCATTGCCTGTTCCAGTTTTTCGTCGCCAAGGGGCGTTTGTCCTGCCAGCTATACCAGCGCTCGGCCGATATCTTTCTCGGCGTGCCTTTCAACCTCGCGTCCTACGCCCTGCTGACGCACATGGTGGCGCAATCGACCGGGCTTGAAGCGGGTGAGTTCATTCACACGCTCGGCGACGCGCATCTTTATCACAATCATTTCGATCAGGCCCGCGAACAGCTTTCGCGCACGCCGGGCCCGTCGCCGCGGCTTGAGCTGAATCGCGAAGTCCACAATCTGTTCGACTTCACTTTCGACGATATCCGCATCGTCGATTATGTCGCGCAAAAGCACATCAAGGCGCCGGTGGCGGTATGAGCCTTTCCATCAGGAATGCTGAACGCGCTGACGCCGCGCTGATCCTGTCGTTGATCGCCGATCTTGCGGACTACGAAAAGCTGTCGCACGAAGTGTCGGCGAGCGCCGAAGATATCACGCACGCATTGTTTTGCGACGCGCCCAAAGCGTTCTGCCTGATTGCGCAATGGGACGGCGAGCCGTGCGGGTTTGCGCTTTATTTCTTCAACTTCTCGACATTTCTCGGCAAGCACGGGGTCTATCTTGAAGACCTGTTTGTCAAACCGGCGTTTCGCGGCAAGGGCGTCGGCAAGGCGCTGCTTTCAAAGCTGGCGCGCACTGCGCAGCGAAACGATTGCGGCCGGCTGGAATGGGCGGTGCTCGACTGGAACGAGCCGGCGATCAGGTTTTACAAATCCCTTGGCGCGGCGCCGATGGAGGAATGGTCGGTGTTTCGCCTTACCGGCGGCGCGCTCGATGATCTCGCCGGGGGGGCGTCATGAAAATCGCCCTTGTTGTCGCCGTCGCGCAGAACGGGGTTATCGGCCGCGACGGCGGGCTGGCGTGGAAAATTTCCGACGATCTCAAATGGTTCAAGAAAGTCACCACCGGCAAACCGATCATCATGGGCCGTCGAACATTTGAAAGCATCGGCAAAGCGCTGCCCAAGCGGGTCAATATCGTTGTCAGCCGAAGTCTTGAACACCGCGAGGATATCGTCATCGCCCGCACGCTTGACGAGGCGATCTCGCTCGGTGCGCAGGCGGCAAGCCATCTCGATACGGATGAAATCTGCATCATCGGCGGCGCTGATATCTATGCGCAGACGCTTGAGCATGCGGGGCGGATGTATCTGACCGAGGTCAAGGCGGAAGTCGACGGCGACGTTTACTTCCCGCCGTTCGACCCCGGCGACTGGACGCGTACGCGCGTCGGCGAAGTAACAAAGTCGGAAAAGAATGAGTATTCTTGCGAATTTTTCATTCTGGACCGGCGATAAATCATTGATTTTATACTGTTTTAGCGGAGTTTGCGCCGATAAAATTCATTCGCGAATCACAAACTGGCGTTTACGATGGCGCATCATGATCGGCCGGGCGTGATAGCCCAAGTATTTAAGGCTTGGCGGGTGTGATCTCATCGGCGTAATTGAAACGGGAGGGGGCTATGAGAGCTATGAGGAAAATTCTTTGTACAGGCGCCGGCGTTATGGCGATCGCCGTCAGCGCGGCCGCGTCAGCGCAGGCTTTGCCGCAAACCTGCGTGCGCGGTGATGACGAGCGCTTGATCGAGGTGATGGCGCCGGGTGATATCGGCGCGGCGTGCGATGTGCGCTATACGCGCGCCGGCGGCAATATATCTGTGCCCTATCACGCCAATTCCGACGCTGCATGGTGCGCGGAAAAAGCGGGCGAGCTGATCGAAAATCTCAAGACTTCGGGATTTGCCTGCAATGGCGTGACCATCACCGCCGACGCTGGCGCGGCTGCGCCCGGTGAAGTGGCGTTGAAACTTGAGCAGGATGCGGACGAACTTGCGTTGGCGCCGACCGGCGCGCCGGTGGTGGCGAGCGCCCCCGCCGAACCATCCTCGCCGCCGGTTGCGGAAGCGGCCAGCGAACCTGCGGCGCAGGCTGCGATGGAGACGGAGGGCGACGCCGCTGTGGTTGCGGCCGCGCAGGTCGCCGCCGTGCGAGAAGCTGAACCCATGGCGCAACGCGCGCCATTGCCCGCCGCTGAGCAGGCCGCCGGGCCGGTTGTCCAAACCGCGGCGGCGGTTGAACTGCCGGCGGAGATTTTGGCGGTCGAAGACGCCGACATTGCTACGGCGCCTGATCCGCTCGCCGAGGCGCAGATAGAGCGCGCGCCTGCGCCAGCCCAGATAGAGACGACGCCAGCAAGCCCGGTGAACCTGACCGCGGAGGCGCCGGCGCCGGCGATCAAAGTCACGCCGCCGTCAGAATCGGGCGCGGGGCGCCTTATCGGCGCGCCGCCCGCCGCCGAACCGCAGGCGGAACGCCTCGCCATGCCTGCGCCAACGCCCGCGACAGCGCCAACGCCGGCGTCATCTCTTCGCCCCGCGATTGACATCGTCAAGGGTGTGCTCGCGGCGCAGACCGCCGCATGGAACGAAGGCGACATCACCGCGTTCATGGGCGGGTACTGGAACAGTCCCGATCTGCGTTTCGTGTCCGACGGCGTCGTCATCAAGGGCTGGCGAGAGGCGCTCAAGCGTTATCAGTCGAAATATCCGACGGCGGCGGATATGGGCCAGCTTTCGACGTCGGATCTCGATGTGAAGACCGTGACCGACGACGTTGCGATCGTCACCGGCCGATATGCAGTCACGGCGCCCTCGGGGGTTGGAACCGGCACGTTTTCGCTTGTGATGAAACAGTTCGACGGCCGCTGGCGCATCGTGCACGACACGTCAACCTCGGATGCGCCGGCAGCGTCAGCAAATTAAAGCTGCACGCGAACGCATAGCCGACAGGTCAGGATGGGGCGTCGCCGGGGTTTTCCAGCGACGCCTTTATCTTCTCCGCAATTGCGGCGAACGCCAGCGCCGCCGGGTGATCGCTCGCCGCTGCGGTGAGCGGACGGCCCTCATCGCAGGCGGCGCGCAGATCGGGATAAATCGGCAATTCGCCAAGGAACGGCGCGTCAAGGTCGTTGGCGGCGGCCTTCGCGCCGCCTTCGCCGAACAGATAGCTGCGCCCGCCCGAGGCGTCTTCCAGCCACGCCATGTTTTCAATCACGCCGATAATCTGCACATTGACTTTTCGGAAAAGCTGGACGCCGCGGCGTACATCCGCCAGCGCCATTTCCTGTGGCGTCGACACGATGACCGCGCCGGTGAGGATCTTCGCCTGCGCCAGCGACAAATGCGCGTCGCCGGTGCCGGGCGGCGTGTCGATGACAAGGATGTCGAGATCGCCCCAGTCGACATCGGCGATCAACTGGCGGATCGCGCCCATGACCATCGGCCCGCGCCAGGCGAGCGCCTGATCAGGCTCGACCATCAGGCCGATCGACATCGCCTTGACGCCGAAGGCTAGCGCCGGCGTGATTTTCTCGCCGTGCATCTGCGGCTTTTCCTTCAGGCCGAAGAGCGTCGGCAGGGACGGCCCGTAAATGTCGGCGTCCATCAGGCCGGTTTTCCACCCCAGATTGGCGAACGCGACCGCAAGGTTCGCCGCCACGGTCGATTTGCCGACGCCGCCCTTGCCGCTGGCGACTGCGATGACGTGTTTGACGCCGGAAAGCGCCACGCCCGCCTGTTCGGTTCTTGATGTTTTTTGCGTCCCCAGCGGGTTGTCGTGGCCGCCGGCGGGCCGGGAAGGGGGCGCTGTGCGGGATTGGGCGCGGTGGGCGGTGGCGACTGCCGAGACGCGCTTGACGCCGATGGTGCGCGCGGCGGCTTTTTTCGCTTTGGCCAGAATCGCCTCCGCGTCGCCGCCGGTTCGCGCGGTATCCAGGACGAATCGAACGACGCCGTCGGGCCCTGCGGACAGGCCCTCGACCGCGCCGGCGGAGATAATATCGCCGCCCGATGGCGCCTTCACAGTTTTAAGGTTCGCGCGAACCCGCATCAAAAGGGAGTTTTCGCCCATATTCCAGTCACTAAAATTGGGGCGGTCTCATTGCGCCCGTGGAAAGCGTTGACATATATACGGCTCAATCAATTGACGACCCCCTTGGCGGCCCGTTTTCGGCGTCGTCTGAAAAATCGACAGCAACAACACGCCGCGATGGAATGGCGGCGGTGAAAAGGACAGCGAATGCCCTGGCAGGACAATTCAGGTAACAACGGCTCAGGCAAGGGGCCGGTGCGCGGCCCGTGGGGCCAGCCGCCGCGCCCGCCGGGCGGCGGCGACAATGGCTCCGGCCGCGGCGAACCGCCTGATCTCGAAGAATTGCTTCAGGCATCGCGCCAGCGTTTCAAGCGCGCATTTCCGCCCCGCAATGGCGGCGGCGGGGGCGGCGGCGCGCCGCAGATCACGCCCCAGCTTGCCGGGCTGATCGCCGCAGGCGTGCTCGTTCTCTGGGCGTTTAGCGGGGTTTACCAGGTCAACACCGCCGAGCGGGCGGTGGTCACGACATTTGGCAAGTACACGACAGTAACCGGGCCGGGCCTGCACTGGCACATGCCGGTTCCCATTCAGAACGCGCGCAAAGAGATCGTGACAGAACTGCGCGAGACGCTTGCGCCCGCGACCACGGCCCAGCGCGGCCAGCAGTCCGGCGGGCTCATGCTCACCGGCGACAAGAACATCGTCGATGTCGGCATCAAGGTGCAGTGGCGCATCAAGCCGGACGTCACCGCCCCGGAAGGGCAGATGCCTCCGGTCGCACAGTTCATCTTCACGATTGAAGATCCGGACAATCTTGTTCGCACGGTTTCCGAAGCGGCGATTCGCGAAGTGGTCGGGCGAAACGAACTTGATTTCGTCCAGACCGACGGCCGCGCCGTCGTCATGGACGAAACGCGCCAGCTCATACAGGACACGCTGGATGCGCAGGGCGCCGGCATCGAGATTGACTCCGTCAACCTTGAAAAGGCCGATCCGCCGACGCCGGAAGTGAACGAGGCGTTTCTCGACGTGATCGCCGCGTCGCAAGATCGCGAGCAGTTTATCAACCGCGCGCGCGAAGACGCCAACAAGGTCGTGCCGTTGGCGCGCGGCGAAGCGCAGCGCATGATCGAAGAGGCGCGCGCCTATCAGGCGCAGGTCACCGCCGAAGCGCGCGGTCAGGCCGACCGCTTCAACGCGATTTTGACCGAGTACCAGAAAGCGCCAGAGGTGACGCGCCAGCGCATGTATCTCGAAACCGTCGAGGGCGTGATCGGGCCGATGGACAAGATCATCATAGAGGAGGGCGCCGGCGGCGGCGTCGTGCCCTATCTGCCACTGAATGAGTTGAACAAGAAAGGCGCCAGCGAATGAACAAGGCTTCCCTTCCCGCATTACTGATAGGCGCCGCTGTCATACTTTTCATCGCGATGAGCGCGGTATTCATCGTGCCGGAATCGCAATCAGCGATCGTGCTGCGCTTCGGCGAGCCGCGTGACCAGTATTCGACCGCCGGCCTGAAATTCAAAACGCCGTTCATCGAAAGCGTTGAATTCATCGACAAGCGCAATCGCGAGCTCGATCAGGACGAACTGGAAATTATCGCCAGCAATCAGGAGCGCCTGCGCGTTGATGCGTTTGCGCGCTACCGCATTATCGATCCGTTATTGTTCTATCAGTCCGTCCGCGATGAAGCCGGCGGCGAACAGCGGATGAGAACCCAGATGAACCAGACCGTGCGCCGCGTGCTCGGCGAGGTCTCGGTCGATGACATCGTTTCAAACCGCCGCGCCGAACTGATGGTGCGCATTCGCGACCTGCTCGGCGCCAGCGCGCGCGGCATCGGCGTTGAGATCATCGACGTCAAAATCCGCCGCGCCGACCTGCCGCCGCAGAACAGCCAGGCGGTGTTCCAGCGGATGATCACCGAACGCAACCAGCTCGCCCAGCAGATCCGCGCCGGGGGCAACGAGGAAGCGCAGAAGATCCGCGCCCAGGCCGAGCGTGAAGCGACCGAGATCCGGGCCGCGGCGGAAGAGGAATCGCAAAAGCTGCGCGGTCAGGCCGACGCCGAACGCAACGCGGTGTTCGCCGCCGCTTACGGCAAGGACCCCGAGTTTTTCGCGTTCTATCGTTCGCTGACCGCGTACGAAGAAGCGCTGAAGAAAGGCGAATCGACCATACTGTTATCGCCGGATAGTGAATTCTTGCGCTATCTCAATGACTTGCAGGGGCGGCGCAAGTAATCGCGCCGCTTTTGCGGGCCTTTGCCCGGTCCTTGATTTGCGTTAACCTCGCCTGATTATTGTAGGCGGGGCGCGCGGTGCGGCTGTGGTCGCGGCACGCGAGGTAAGAGGCGAGGGTATGGCTTTCAGGCATCTGGTTTCCGCAGCAGCGGCGATTTCACTTCTTGTGTCGGCCCCGGTTCTGACCGGCGGCGCAAAGGCGGCGTCGCCCGGACGCGGCGCGCCGGAAAGTTTTGCCGATCTTGCCGAGCGGCTATCGCCGGCGGTGGTGAACATTTCCTCGGCGCAGCGCGGACAGGGCGCGGCGTCTTCAAACGGCGACAGCTACAGCCGCAAGTTCTCGCCGCAATCGGTGTCGCTCGGCTCGGGCTTCATCATCGACCCCGCCGGCATCGTCGTCACCAATAACCACGTTATCGACAACGCCGATGAAGTGACGGTCACGCTCAATGACGGGCGAGAGTTCAAGGCCGATATTCGCGCCGTTGATCGCGAGACCGACCTTGCGGTGTTGCAGCTTGAAGCGCCGCCGTCGAAATTGCCCTACGTTTCTTTCGGCGACAGCGACGCCGCGCGCGTCGGCGAGTGGGTGATCGCCATCGGCAATCCGTTCGGCCTTGGCGGCACAGTCACAGTCGGCATTATCTCGGCGCGCAATCGCGACATCGACGCCGGCAATTTTGACGATTTCATCCAGACCGACGCCGCCATCAACCGCGGCAATTCCGGCGGTCCGCTGTTCGACATGAACGGCAAGGTGGTCGGCGTGAACACCGCGATCTATTCCCAGACAGGTGGCAGCGTCGGCGTCGGCTTCGCCGTGCCCGCCGATCTCGCAGAATCGGTGGTCGATCAATTGCTGCAATTTGGCGAAACACGCCGCGGCTGGCTTGGCGTGTCGATTGACGAAGTGACGCCGCGCCTCGCCGGCGAGCTTGGGTTCGACCGACCGCAGGGCGCGGTCGTTTCGGTGGTTCGCCCGAACAGCCCGGCGCTCAACGCCGGCGTTCAGCCGAACGACGTTATTCTCGACTTCAATCGCCAACCGGTGAACTCGGTGCGCGACCTGACGCGGGCTGTGGCGGAAACGCCGGTCGGCTCGACCGTGCCGATGACGATCCTGCGTGGCGACAAGCGCATGGTGCTGAAGGTCACGCTCGACCGCCGCGAAACCCGCATCCTCGCCAGCATGCCGGGTACGGACGGTTTGCCGAAAGGCGCGATGCGCTCCTCCGGCCTGACGCTGCAACGTCCAACCCGCGATGTGGTTGAAGCCTTTGGCCTGGCGGCGGGCGTCGACGGCGTCGTCGTGACCGCGGTCGATCCCGGCAGTCCTGCGGCGATCGTGCTGCAACCGGGCGACGTCATTCTGGAAATCGGCTGGGAGCGCATGTCCGGCCCCGAAGCGGCGGCGGGAAAGCTCGACAAGCTGCGCAATCTTAATTCGGGTCCGGTGCAGATTTACGTCCAGCGCGGCGACCGGCTGTTCTACGAGTCGCTTCGCCCGTAACGCGCGCGCCTCACTTTGCGAAATCGGCGTCTGCGTACCCTTGAAGGTATAAAAGCGCCGTCAGATCGCCATGAGTGATGGATGCGTCCGCCGCCTGCGCCACCTTCGGCTTGGCGCGGAAGGCGACCCCAAGGCCAGCGCGTCCAATCATCGCCAGATCGTTTGCGCCGTCGCCGACCGCGAGGGTGTCGGCGAGGTCGATTGACTGTTTCGCTGCATAGTCGATCAGCGATTGTTCTTTCGCCGTGCGCCCGATGATCGGCCGCGCGACCAGGCCAGTCAGCGCGCCGTTGTCGATCAGCAATTCATTGGCATGGAAATGGTCGAACCCCGCGAGCGCCGCCACGCGGCCGGCGAAAAAAGTAAAACCGCCGGAAACCAGAACCGCAACGGCGCCGTGCGCGCGCATCGTCTGCACCAGCGTGCGCGCGCCGGGCGTCAAGGTGATGCGGGTACGGAACGCCTCGTCGAGCACGCTTTGCGGCAGGCCTTTCAGCTTGCCGACGCGTTCGTCGAGCGCTTCTTCAAAATCAAGCTCGCCGCGCATGGCGCGTTCGGTGATCGCTGAGATTTCAGCTTTCAGGCCGGCGAAATCTGCAAGCTCGTCAATGCATTCCTGCTGGATAATGGTGGAATCCATATCGGCGATGATGAGCCGCTTTTTACGCTGCGCCGCGGGCTGGAGGACGATGTCGACCGGCGCCTCGCCCAGGACGTCGCGTATGGCGGCGAAGGCTTCGGTTCGGTCGATGGCGTCGCTGATGAGGAAATCTTCCGCAACGCCGTCGGCGAGCGATCGGCGCTCGACCTCGCCGGCGTATTCCAGAAGCACGCCGCCGACATCGTCGGCGATGTCGTCATCCAGCGCCGGCGCCGCCGGATTGCAAACGAGCGTGACTGCGGTATGGAACATTCCGATGCCGGAGAAAAATCTGAAACGGGTCGTGTTTATTGCAGGGCCGACCGCAAGCGGCAAGTCGGCGGCGGCGCTTTTGCTGGCGCAGCGGATTGGCGGCGAAATCGTCAACGCCGACGCAATACAGGTTTATCGCGACCTGCGCATTGTATCCGCGCGCCCGATGGTGAGCGAAGAAGCGATGGCGCCGCATCATCTTTACGGCCATGTCGATGGCGCCGAGCGCTATTCCGCCGGGCGCTGGGCGCGCGATGCGGCGCGGGCAATTGCGGAAATTCATGGGCGCGGGCGCGCCGCCATCGTCTGCGGCGGCGCCGGGCTTTATTTCCGCGCGCTGGAATTCGGGCTGTCGTCAGCGCCGAGCGTACCGGCGGAAATTGTTGAGGCCGCCGAGGCGCGATGGACGGCGATGGGCGCGGATAAATTTCGCGACGCGCTGCTGGCGGTCGATCCGCAAATGGCGCGCCTCGCGCCGGCTGATCGCCAGCGCCATATTCGCGCCTGGGCGGTTTTTCAGGCCAGCGGCGCGCCATTGTCGGAAATCCAGACGCAAAAGGGCGCGCCGGGTGTCGAGCGCGTTGACGCCCGCGTGGTCATCGCGCCGCCGCGCGAGGCGCTGTATCAGCGGATCGAGGCCCGGTATGACGAGATGGTCTCAGCCGGCGCGCCGGGCGAGGCGGCGGCGCTGGCGGCGCGGTCGCTCGATCCCCGCCTGCCAGTGATGAAAGCGGTTGGTGCGGCGGAATTGCTGGCCGCCGAGCGCGGCGAGATAGACGCGGCGGAGGCGATTGCACTCGCCAAGCGCAACACTCGGCGCTTCGCCAAGCGGCAGATGACATGGTTCCGCAACCAGGCGGCGGACTGGCCACGCGCCGCAACTACGCAGGCCGCGGTTACAATTGTCATAAAACAGCTTGAAGAGGGCGATGGCTGTAACCTGTGATTGCATGGGCGCCGCGTACTTGTTAGTCAATAACACGACGCCGGTGCGGCGTGCGGCGGCCAATAACAAGAACAAGACACGCCGCCGGCGATGGCGGCGTTCTGTCAAGCAGCACGACATTGGACCTTATTCATGTTGGGTATCAAAGGTTTAGGGCGTTTTTTAAATACCATGGATGCAAAGGCCGTCACCTCGCTGGCGGTGTCGGTCGTGCTGCTCGGATTTGTCCTCGCCATGTTCCTGTTCGGTCAGAAATGGCTGCATCTGGAAAATGAGGGCCGGCTGGCCGAATTGCTGTTCGAAGCCTCGCAATCGCCTTGGGCGGCGCCGATCGTGGTGTCGATCTTTGTCGTGCTGGCGCTTACCGGGTTTCCCCAGATCCTGCTCATCACCGCGACGGTGCTGACCTTTGGGCCACGCGCCGGCGCGATGTATTCATGGCTGGCGACGATGATCAGCGCCAGTTTCACCTTCTGGCTCGGCCATTGGTTCGGCGGGCGCTGGGTCAGTCGATTCGGCGGCGAGCGGGTGCAAACCACCATAGATTTCATCGGCCGCCACGGCATTCTGGCGAGCGGGCTGATCCGCGTCGTGCCGTCGGCGCCGTTCATCGTCGTCAACGCCGCTGCCGGCGCGGCGCATATTCCGTTGTGGAAATACTGGCTGGGCACTGGCGTCGGCATCATCCCGAAAATCGTCTTCGTTGCGGCGCTTGGCGCGTTCACGCCGGATCCGTCGAATTTTTCCGAAGGCGTCAGCGGTATTGTCGACTTCTTCACCAGCCGCGAGCCGCGCGATCTGGCGATTCTCGCCGCCATCATTGTCGGCTGGCTGGGCTTTTTGCTGTTGGTACGGTGGATCTATGTCGCGCTTCGGCGTCGCGATGGGCAGTGATTTGATGAATTAAGTCAAACTTAATGAGGTGCAGGCGGCAGAATCTCCCTACAAAACGACATCGAACCGAGAAAGCATGCAAATGGCCGGGTTTGTTGACGATTTAGGAACGCATTAAGGTTAAATATTGCGCCGGGAAAATCATCGGCGATAGGATTTGTTCATGCTTTCAACGCTTTTCGGCATGCTGTCTTCTGACATGGCCATTGACCTTGGAACCGCGAATACGCTGGTCTACGTCAAAGGACGCGGCATCGTGCTCAACGAGCCTTCGGTGGTTGCGATTGAAACGCGCGGCGGGCGCAAGCTTGTTCGCGCCGTTGGTAATGAAGCCAAGGAAATGCTGGGGCGTACGCCCGGTGAAATCGAAGCGATCAGGCCGATGCGCGACGGCGTCATCGCCGACTTCGAAGTCGCCGAAGCGATGATCAAGCACTTCATCCGCAAGGTTCACAATCGCCGCTCCTTCGCCAGCCCGCGCATCGTTGTCTGCGTGCCGTCGGGCGCAACGGCGGTTGAGCGCCGCGCGATTCAGGACTCGGCGCTTTCCGCCGGCGCGCGCAAGGTCGAACTCATTGAAGAGCCGATGGCGGCGGCGATCGGCGCCGGCCTGCCGGTGACGCAGCCGACCGGCTCGATGGTCGTCGATATCGGCGGCGGCACGACCGAAGTCGCGGTGCTGTCGCTTGGCGGCGTTGTCTATTCGCGCTCGGTGCGTGTTGGCGGCGACAAGATGGACGATGCGATCATCGGATATATCCGCCGCATGTATAACCTCCTGATCGGCGAGGCGTCGGCCGAGCGCATCAAGAAGGAAGTCGGATCGGCGATGATCCCGACCGAAGGCTCGGGCGTGACCATCCAGATCAAGGGGCGCGATCTGATGCACGGCGTGCCGAAGGAAGTTCGCATCGGCGAGGCGCAGGTCGCCGAGGCGCTCGCCGAACCGGTGAGCCAGATTATCGAAGCCGTCAAAGTGGCGCTGGAAGCAACGCCGCCGGAACTGGCCGCAGACATTGTCGACACAGGCATCATGCTGACCGGCGGCGGCGCATTGCTGCGCAATCTCGATCAGGTGCTGCGTGATGAAACCGGCCTGCCTGTTTCGGTCGCTGACGACCCGCTTTGTTGCGTGGCGCTCGGGACTGGCGCGGCGCTGGAAAACGAACGCGCCATGCGCGGCGTGTTGTCATCAGCGGTTTGACGACGCCGCGCTGTAAATTCAGGCTCGCAAAGGGGCCGCGAGTCACTGGATAAATGGGGGCGCCGCGCGGTAAAACCGGCGGCGCCTTCAATAATTTCGGGTTACTGGTTTTAAATGGATATCATCGGCACCGACAGGCGGGACGCAATTGGACGCAAGTCCGGTTCAAACGTCAGCCTGCTCTTGCTGGGGCTGACCTCGCTCATCCTGCTTTTGTCGAGTCTTTATGCGGCTGAGGCGTCGGTGTTCCGCAAGGCGCGCGAAACCGTTATGGAGGCGACGTCGCCGGTGCTTGCGGTTTTTTCCGGCCCCATCGCCTGGGTGCAGGACCGCGTCGGCGCGGTTGGCGATTATTTCAACGTGCTCGAACAGAACAAGGCGCTGCGCGAGGAAAACGCGCTGCTGCGCCAGTGGGAGGAAGAAGCCCGCGCGCTGCGCACGGTGGTCGCCACATTCGAAGCGCTTGAGGGGTACAAGGCGCCGCCCGGGGCGAAGCCGATCAACGCCTTCGTGATCGGCGAGTCGAACGACGCCTTTGCGCATTCAATGATCGTCAACGCCGGCGCGCGCGACGGCGTTCGCCGCGGTCAGGCCGTCGTCGACGATCTGGGCATTGTCGGGCGCATCGCCGACGTCTCGAATAATGCGTCGCGGATTTTGTTGCTCAACGACGTACAAAGCCGGATCCCGGTTTTTGTCGAAGGCTCCTATGTCGAGGGCCTGCTGGTCGGGCGTTCGACGGCGCGGCCGGCGATCTCGATCACCATGCTCGCCGACGCCGACAAGATCGAGGTCGGCCAGCGCGTCGTCACTTCCGGCGCCGGCGGCGTGCTGCCGCGCGGGCTGGCGGTCGGCGTGGTGTCAGAGATCGATGACGAGAACGCCATTGTCGATCTGATCGCCGATTATGCGCGCACCCGAATGGTGCGGATCATCAATTATCGCTTCCCGACGGTGAATTCGGAAGAAATCGTGGTGACGCCGGAGGCGATGCCTGAACCTGCGACCGGGCCGCAGACGCAACCGCAACAAATGTCGCCACCGGCGCCAAGCGCCGAGGCTGAACCGGCGCCGACGGTGAGCAGCATCATCACCATGGGCGAGCCCGCGCCGCCGCCGGAAGCCGCGCCCGACGAGGGTGATTAGCCATGGCGAGCCGGGTCGACAATCTGGCGCGGATGGCGAGGGCGGCGACGCCGACTGCGCTTGGCCTGTTCGGGGTTTTGTTGCTGGCCTTGCCATTGCGGCTGGCCGAGGGCTTTGCGCCGACGCCGATCCTGCCGCTGGTCGTCATCTATTTCTGGTCGATTTACGGGCCTTCCTATCTGCCGCCGGCGAGCGTTTTTTCGATCGGGCTGTTGCAGGACTTTTTAACCGGCGGTCCGCTAGGGCTCTGGCCGGCCGCCTATCTGGCGCTGCAATATGTGGCGGTCTCGCAGCGCGCCTATTTTTACGGGCGCGAACAGCGCGTGGTATGGCTCGGTTTTGGCGTGGCGGCGGCCGGCGTTTCGCTTATGATGTGGCTTGTGATGAGTTTGATGTCTGGCGTGCTACTCCCGATATGGCGATTGGCGGCGCAAATGGCGGCGACGGCGGCGGTCTATCCGATCCTGGCCATCGCCTTCGCTAATCTCCACCGACGCGTCATCGTGGAGACATAGCCATGCGCGTCAACTCACACGATCCGGAAAAGAAAGAAGTTTTCACGCGGCGCGCGATGCTTGTCGGCGGCGGGTTTGGCCTGTTGTTATCGGGCATCGGCGCGCGCCTGTTCCAGTTGCAGATTACCGAACACGATAAATATCTGCGCCTGGCGCAGGAAAACCAGTTCAACTCGCGCATCCTGCCGCCGCTGCGCGGCGAAATTGTCGACCGCTTCGGCAAGACGCTGGCGTCAAACCGACAGAACTTCCGTCTGCTGTTTATCGCCGAAGAGGCCCCCGATATTGACGATGCGCTCGCCAAGATCGGCAATTTCGTCGAGATCAGCGATGAGCGTAAAGCCCGCCTTGTCCGCGAAATCCGGCGCACGCGCGGATTTGCGCCGGTCGAAATAGAAAACAATCTCGACTGGTCGCTGTTCTCGAAGATCAATTACGAACTGCCTTATTTGCCGGGCGCGCATCCGCAGGTCAGCGAAGCGCGGGACTATCCGCTCGGCAATGCGACCGCCTTCGTGATCGGATATGTCGGGGCGGTGACGGACCGCGACCTCGCCGCGCCGGAAAACGAAAAAAGCCAGACCCTGTTGCGCCAGCCGGGGTTCAAGGTTGGCCGCGACGGACTTGAGCGCACTTATGAAACTGAACTGCGCGGCGTCGCCGGCGCGATGGACGTCAAGGTCAACGCCCACGGCCGTGTGATTGAAGAGGTGAAGGAAAGCATTAGCCCGCCGCAACAGGGCGAAACGCTGGGGCTTACCATCGACGCCGATTTGCAGATGGCGGCGATGAAAGAGCTTGAGGGTGAAAGCGCCTCCGCCGTCGTCATCGACATCGAGACCGGCGACGTGCTGGTGATGGCGTCGACGCCGGCGTTCGATCCGAACATTTTCACCAAGGGTATTCCCAGCCAGCTCTGGAAGGATTTGAACGCCAGTCCGTACAAGCCGCTTCTCAACAAGCCGCTGGGCGGCGTCTATCCGCCCGGATCGACGTTCAAGATGGTCAGCGCCATCGCCGCGCAGCGCGCCGGCATTCCGCCAAGTTTCCGTGTGCACTGCAACGGCAAATTCTGGCACGGCAATCGCTATTTTAACTGCTGGAAGAAGGGCGGTCACGGAACCGTCGACATGAAGAATTCGCTGAAGCACTCCTGCGACGTGTTTTATTACACCGTCGCCACCAAGCTCGACATCGACCTGATCGCCGATACGGCGAAAAAGATGGGCCTTGGCGAGACCTTCGAGCTTGGCATTCCGGGCCAGCAGCGCGGCATCGTACCCAGCCGGGAATGGAAGAAGACATATTTCGCCGGCACGCCGGAAAACCAGATATGGTTCCCCGGCGAGACATTGTCGGTGATCATCGGTCAGGGCGCGGTCACGGCGACGCCGCTGCAACTCGCCGTGATGGCGGCGCGCATCGCCTCGGGCAACGAGGTCAAACCGCGCATTGTCAGGCTGAAAGGCGATCTGGAACTGCCGCAACCCACCGCGCCGCATCTTGGCATCGAGGAAGACTATCTCAACGTCGTGCGCAGCGGCATGAACGCGGTGACCAACGAAATCGGCGGTACGGCGTGGCGCTCGCGGCTGGAAAACCCCGAATGGCAACTCGCCGGCAAGACCGGCACCAGCCAGGTTTACCACATCACCAATGAAGAACGCGCCCGCGGCCTCACCAAGCCGGAAGATCTGCCATGGCACCGGCGCGACCATGCGCTGTTCGTGTGTTTCGCCCCGTATGAAAAACCGCGTTACGCGTGTTCCGTCGTTGTCGAACACGGCATTGGCGGCGCACGCGCGGCGGGTCCGAAAGCGCGTGAGATCATGCGTGCGGTAATGACCAAGGATCCGGCGCGGTTAAAACCGCTCGGGCCTGAAGCGCTGGCCGGCCATAACAGCCGCGGCGTGCGGCAAGGGTAGGGCGATGAATTCGATCATCCTGCCCGGACCGCGCAAGGGACTTCGCGAACACCTGGCGAGACTGCACTGGCCATTGATCCTGATGCTGACATTGATCGCCAGCGCAGGCGTGGTGACGCTCTATTCCGTCGCTGAGGGTTCATGGTCGCCATGGGCCGGGCGTCATGCCATGCGTTTCGTCATTTCGCTGGGTGTGATGATTACGCTTGGCTTTATCGCCATGCGCTATTGGCTGGTGCTGGCCTATCCGATTTACTTCGCCGCGCTTCTCGCGCTCGCGCTGGTGCCGGTGATCGGCGAAGTGAACATGGGCGCGCAGCGCTGGATCGCTTTCGGCGGGATGCAGTTCCAGCCGTCGGAGATGATGAAGATCGGCATCGTGCTGGCGTTGGCGCGATATTATCATGGCCTGCGCGCCGAACAGGTCTCGCATATTCTGTACCTGCTGCCGCCGATTGCGATGATCGGCGCGCCGGTGGGGCTTGTTTTCCTGCAGCCCGATCTCGGCACCGCGTTGATGATTGGCGCAACCGGCGCGGCGATCATGGTGCTCGCCGGCCTGAGCTGGCGGCTGATCTTTCTCGGCGCCATCGGCGCCGCAGCGGGCGGCGTGGCGGCGTTTCGCTTCGGCTTGCTGCACGAATACCAGCTTGCGCGCATCTTCACCTTTCTCGATCCCGAACGCGATCCGCTGGGCCAGGGCTATCACCTGATGCAGTCGAAGATCGGCCTCGGCTCCGGCGGGCTTGTCGGCAAGGGATACATGCAAGGCACCCAAAGCCAGCTGAAGTTTCTGCCCGAAATGCAGACTGACTTTATCTTCACCATATTCGGCGAAGAGTTCGGGTTCATTGGCGCCATCGGGTTGTTGTTGCTGTATTTCGCCGTGGTGATGACGGGGATGAACATTGCGTTGCGCGCACGCACCCATTTCGCGCGTCTCGCCGCGATGGGCGTTGTAGTGACGTTCGCGCTTTATGTGCTCATCAACGCCGGCATGATCATGGGTCTCGCGCCGGTCGTCGGCGTGCCGTTGCCGCTGGTGTCTTACGGCGGCACCGTGATGCTGACGATCATGGCGGGCTTCGGCATTGTCATGAGCGCGCATTTAAGCCGCGATCAGGATTCCAGTCTTTAATGCGTTACCAGGCGAAGTGTGAGCGTTTCGCCGTCCGGAACGCATCAATACCGGAGCATTTTCCGACGAAGTGGGAGCCGGTTCGTCGCAAGAAAATGTGACCCAACAAATAGTTAAAGCAATTTCGCGATTCAGATTGAATGCAAATTGCGCTAGCAGTTATTGGCGCGCCGGAAAGCCGTAAGGTGCTCGTGGAACGCCGTTTTGGTGCGCTCATAAGCGGCGCCGGTGTCGGCGAGCGCCTTTTGCGCGCCGTCAACATCGCTGGTTCGGCACTGGGTTTCAAACTCCCGCGCCGCCGCCGAAAGCTGTGCGGCGCCGACATTGGCCGAAGACCCTTTCAGCGCATGTGCGGCCCTGGCGGCCTCGGCCCAGTTTTCCGAGTCGAGATGTGTCTTCAGCGCGCCCAACAAATCATTGGTTGAGCGCCAGAATGCCTCAAGGATCTGGTTAACGCCTTCGCACCCCGCAGCTGCGAGCAAGCCGTCAATTTGCTCGGTTTCCAGGACTTTCTGGGCGCGGGCGCCTTGATTCACTGGTATTCCCATCGTTTCTCCCCCCAAATTAACAGCTTGACGCAAGCCAGCGGCCGATAATCCGGATTCCCCAAACTTAGCATCTGGCGCCAACCGTAAAAATTTATCTAAAATCGAGCCATAAACTGAGACCATCAAGGTCCTAAGGAGGGGCTGTTAACAACATGCAAACAAAGAAGGATAATTCCGAACAATGGTCATCCAAGGCGGCCTTTATTCTGGCGGCGATCGGATCGGCCGTGGGCCTTGGAAATTTGTGGCGATTTCCTTATGTCGCCGGCGAGAATGGCGGGGGCGCCTTTGTTCTCTTTTACGTGCTCTGCGTGGTGCTGATCGGCCTGCCGGTTTTGGTGGCTGAACTTTTTATCGGCCGGCGCGGCGGCATGTCGGCGGTCGGCAGCGTGGCGCACATCGCCCGCGCCGAAGGGCGCTCGCCCCTGTGGTCGCTGCAAAGCTGGTTCGGGATGATCGGGGCGTTCATCATCTTGACCTTCTATTCGGTGATCGCCGGCTGGGTGCTTGCCTATGTCGTGATGATCGCGGGCAGCCTGGTCTCCTCAATCGGGGCTGACGGTCTTTCCGGCCTGACCGCCGGCGCATTCGCCGGACAATCGCAGGAAGAAGTCGGCGCAAAGCTTGGCGCGCTGCTCAGCGATCCGGTGCGCATGATCATCTATCACGGCGTGTTCATTGCGATCACCGTCTACATTGTCACCAAGGGCGTGAAGGGCGGCATTGAAGCGGCGGTGACGATATTGATGCCGGCGTTCTTTGTGATGCTGATTATTCTTGTCGGCTTTGCGGTGGTCAGCGGCGACGCGGCGCGCGGCGCTGATTTCCTGTTCGGGTTCCGCCTTTACGACCGTATTGCAGAAGACGGCACGTTGTTGTCGCGCGGCTTCCTGCACGGATTGCAGGACGGCTCTGTGATTTCCGCCGCACTTGGTCAGGCGTTCTTTTCCATCGGCCTCGGCTCGGCGCTGATGATGACCTATGGCGCGTACATGTCGAAAGATCAGGATATTCCGCGGGCGTCGCGGCTGGTGGCGTTTGCCGACACCGGCGTCGGCATCCTTGCCGGCGTCGCGATTTTCCCGATTGTGTTCGCTGTCGGTCTTAACCCGTCCGCCGGCCCGACGCTGATGTTCCAGACCCTGCCTGCGGCGTTTCAGGGCATGCCCGCCGGCGCGCTGTTCGGGCTGTTGTTCTTCGTACTGGCGTTTTTCGCGGCGATCACCTCGTCGATCGCGTTGCTGGAGGCGTCGACTTCGTGGTTCGAGGAACAACGTGACGGCCGCCAGCGCACGACAATCGCCATCACGCTGGGGCTGGTCGCCTTCCTGATCGGCGTCGCCAACGCGTTGTCGCAAGTGCCGGCGACCAATGCCGACGGCGAGGTGGTGCGCGATCTCTTCTTCAACACATGGAAACCGGCCGACGGCATCGCGCTGTTCAGCGGTATGGTGCTGCTAGATTTCCTCAGCGCCCTGACGGACCTTGTGCTTCCCATCGGCGGCTTCATCACGGCGTTGTTTGCCGGCTGGGTGGTGTCTGAATCGGTCTCGCGTGAAGAGATCGGGTTCAAGTCGGAAGCCTGGTTCCGCCGCTGGCGGTTCCTGATCCGCTATGTCTGCCCAATCGGCATCGGCGCGGTCATCGTCTACGCATTTGTTGCGCCATACCTGCAATAACCACGCATTACAGCGAAACAGAAAAGGCCCGCGATGTTCGCGGGCCTTTTCACTTTTCGGAATGCGCTCCAGCTTTTGGATTGCCGCGCGTCTTTATCCGAAACCCGGTTCCCAGTTTTCGGAACGCGCTTTACCGGCCTGCGAATTTGTTGGTTGCGCGCACCAGCGCATCGATAATGCCGGGCTCGCTGGCGGCGTGGCCGGCGTCGTCGATCAGATCGAACTGCGCCTGCGGCCACGCCTTGTGCAGCTCCCAAGCGGTGCGCATCGGTGTGCATACGTCATAACGGCCCTGCACGATGACGCCGGGGATATGGCTGATCTTGCCGGCGTTGGCGATCAACTGGTCGTCCTCTTCGAAAAAGCCGCCATTTACGAAGTAGTGGCTTTCGATGCGCGCGAAGGCGAGGGCGAAGGCGTCGCTGCCGAACACCTGCACCCGTTCCGGCGCGGGCATCAGCGAAACCGTGCCGCCTTCCCACATGCTCCACGCCTTTGCGCAGGCCATCTGTTCGGCGCGATCATTGCCGGTGAGCCGTTTGTGATAGGCCGCAAGCAGATCATCGCGCTCGCCCGCAGGGATCGGCGCGACAAAGCTCTCCCACGCGTCGGGATAAAGCCAGCTTGCCCCTTCCTGATAGAACCAGGCGATTTCCTTGCGGCGGATGGTGAAAATACCGCGCAACACCAGTTCGGTGACGCGGTCCGGGTGGGTCTGGGCATAGGCGAGCGACAGCGTCGAGCCCCATGAACCGCCGAACACCTGCCAGCGCTCGACGCCCAGTTTCTCCCGCAGTTTTTCCATATCGGCCACGAGATCCCATGTGGTGTTCTCGCGAAGCTCCGCATTTGGCGTAGATTTCCCGCAGCCGCGCTGGTCGAAAAGCACGATGCGGTATTTGGCGGGGTCAAAATATCGCCGCATTGACGGCGTAGTCCCGCCTCCGGGGCCGCCATGGCAGACGATGACAGGCTTGCCGTCAGGATTGCCGGAGACCTCATAGTAAACGTGATGAAGGTCCGAGACCTGCAACATGCCGGTGAGGTAGGGGTCGATGGCTGGGAATAAATCAATGCGGTCGGTCATTTGGTGCTGACTTTATCTTTCATGGCGTGTTACTAATTAACGTAGGCGTGGGTAAACGTTCAAGTTCGCGGGTTGCGGACGATGTTGTGAGGCTGTTTCCGCAAAGAATGAAGCGGATGGCGAACAAAAATGAGCGTTTTGGTCAGTTGTGCGTGCCGGGAGTGAATTTGGGTGCAAGGGTTTAGCCTGCCCGCCAGGGCGTTCGCCGCCATTTTTGCTGTTGTGAGCCTCGCGTCGGGCTGCGCCGCCGTGGTCTCGCCGCCGCCGGGCGTAGCGCAGGAAAGCTTCGCCGAGCGCGAAGCCCTGAAAGCCGCCGCCGAAGACCTCGCGGTCACGCGATGGCCGAAGCCCGATGCGGTTTCATTCACCCAGCGCCTGACCGGCTTCATCGACACCGGCGACCGGCTGACCCGCGACCGCGTCGTCGAGATTTATGTTAAAGACCTCGCCGCCGCCGGGTCGCCCGCGCAAGGTGTGATTGCCGACGCCGCCGCGCATATGAAGAAAGCGGCGAATGTTGCGGAGGTCGCCGACATCGCCAGTAGCGCGCCCAATCCGCGCATGAGCGATGTCGCGGTCATCGAACAGGCCATCACCGACTTTCGCGAAATCCGCAACATCTATCTCGCCGCCTGCAAGAAGATCGACATGCCGGAGAGTGACGTAACAGCGCTGTCGGATGAGCTTGACGCCTCCCTCGCCAGTCTGGGCGAAGCCGCCGACCGGCTGGCTGACGCGGCGGTGAAGAACCGCGCCAAGGCGTTCGCCGGCTCTCCCTACGCGCTCTGACGACGACGCTCGTCTTCGGCCAGGCGCTTGAAGCCTCAATGCGGTCGGGCTTAAGACCTTCGCGTTGATTGAAGATCTCTTCCTGGGGCAGAGCGTGCGGCCTTCCTCCTGGCGAACCCAGTCTCATTACGCTGTGTTTTACGCCGCGCAGTTCGTTCTGCTGGGCGTTCAACTACCGTTCCTGTCGGGCTGGCTTGACGGCAAGGGCTTCA
The DNA here is from genome assembly GCA_041398145.1 of Parvularculaceae bacterium. Classification (GTDB taxonomy): domain Bacteria; phylum Pseudomonadota; class Alphaproteobacteria; order Caulobacterales; family Parvularculaceae; genus Amphiplicatus. The sequence goes on from JAWKVF010000001.1 coordinate 943,494, forward strand.
CCGCGCCGGCGATTGGTCTGATAACCGGCGCGGCGCTGGGCGCGCGTCTGGCGTTCGGGCCGGCGGTGGCGTTCTGGGCCGACCGCCTCGTCAATCCGGCGACGGCGCTGCGGGCGGTTTCGCTGCTGTTCGCCATCGGGGCGATGGGGCTGGCGCTGTCGCCGGGCAAGGCGCTGATCGCGGTCTCCACCGTCGCCGTGCTGTGGTCGTTCGGTCTGTTGGTGCCGCTTTCCGACACCGCTGTCCTGCGCGCCGACCGCGCCGGCGATCTGCAATACGGACAGACCCGCGCGCTTGGCTCGTTCGCGTTTGTGCTGACCAATATTTTCGGCGGCATGGTGATCGCCAGCACAGGGATTTCCGCATCGGTGAAGATCATGGCGGCGGCGGGGCTTGCGACCTTCGTCATTGCAATGACACTGCCGGTGCGTCGTGCGCCCCCCGGCGAGGCGGGCGCCGCCGCGCTGAACTGGCGCGACGGCGTGCGTCTGATATCAAACCCGGTTTTTGCGCTGTTCCTGTTCGCGGCGGCGATGATTCAGGGCGCGCACGCGGCGTATTATTCGTTTTCAATCCTGCACTGGACGGCGCTTGACTATTCCCCGCGCACCATCGGCTTTTTGTGGGCGACCGGCGTGCTGGCCGAGATTGTCCTGCTGATGCGCCTGCGCGCGCTGTTACGGCGCATCCCACCGGTCTGGCTGATTGCGCTGGGCGGCGCCGGTGCGCTGGTGCGCTGGGGGATCACCGCAACATCGCCGCCGCTGGCGATATTGTTCCTGACACAGACGATGCACGCGCTGACCTTCGCCGCGACCTATACCGGCTCGATCGAATTTATCGACCGCGCGGCGCCAAGAACCCTCACCAATACGGCGATGACGCTGATGTCGACCACCGGCGTCGGCGCGATGACAGGGCTGGCGACGGTCGCCGCCGGGTTCTTGTACGCCTCCGGCGGCGCGCCGGCGATGTATGCGCTGATGGCGGCGATGGGCGGGCTCGGCGCAATTGGCGCCGTGTTGCTGTTGCGGGTGTGGCGGGGCGAAACACTCACGCTGGCGCCCGTCAGAACGTAACGACTTGCGCGCCGTCCCAGTTTTCCGGCGCGCCGCCCTGATCGGCCATCGCGATGATGCGGTCTTCATAGATGTCGAACAGGGCTATGCGTGCGCCGGGCGATTGCTTCGCCTTGTTCAGATGCGACCTCGCGGTGAGGTAATCGCCTTCGCGATAGGCGGTCAGCATGGCGCGATGAGCTTCTTCAAGCGCGCGGTATCCCTTGCTCGACTTGATGAACGGATTGCCGACCAGCGCGAAGATGTTGAACGCACGCTCGGCGCCGCGTTCGCGCAAGCGGTCGAGTTCAAGGAACGCGAAGTGATGGTGGGTCTTGCGGTGTACCGTCTCGTCGCAAATGATCGCCGGGCCGTAATGGGCGGCCTGGCGGCTGAGAAATGCGGCAAGTTCGACCGGCTCGCCGACGGCGGAATACCTGTTGGCGCGGCCATGGCCCATTGGACCGACAAAGCACTCGCCGGTGGCGATGCCGATGGCGAGGTGCAATTGCACGCCCCTTGTGCGCGGCGCGGCTTCGATCTCGGCGTTGATCTTGTCCATGCTTTCGACAAGGCGCAGCGCCGCCGAACACCCGGCGCGAACATGATCGGCGTTTTCGAGCGGCGCGTTGAAATAGGCGAAGAGCTTGCCGCCTTCGGCCTGGTCGGCGGCGCCGCCGGCGTCGATGATCGCTTTTTTCAAATGCACGCTGCCCGCCGCAATGACATTCGTGACCTCAGCCGGGGTCTGCGCAATACGCTCGATATCCTCGTCGAGAAGCCGCAATTCGCAGGCAAGTATGGTCACCGGCCGTCGCACGCCGCCCAACAGCTCGGAGGAGCCTTCTTCGCGGACCTTTTTCATCGTCGGCTCGGGCAGAGAGCCCTGAAACGAGCCGCGCACATTGTCGTCTTTCAAAACGACGCCGAGCGAGCGCCCGCCGGCGACGGAAAACGCCCCGAGGAACAGCGCCAGCGATGGCGAGATCGGGTCGAACAGCATGCCGCTGAATGACGCCGCGGCCAGCGAAATGAGCAACAGCGTCGCTGACAGCGCAGCAGCGACGCCGGTCGCTTTCCAGAATTCAAGGCGCTGCGACCACATGATGGCGGCTGCGCCAAGCAGCATGACGGCGATGGCTTCGAGATAGCCCATCCAGCCCGGACGCGCGAGCGACTGGCCGGAGACGAGCTGGCGCGCGATAAGGGTCTGGATGTCGACGGTCGCGAACTCGCCCCGCGTCGTCTTGATCGCGCCGCCGATATCCTTGTCCAGGCCGATGATGACGACCTTGCCGGAAAGCTGGCCGAGCGACGTGCCGTTGTCCAATAGTTTCCATGCGGATATTGAGGGATTGTCGAGGCGCCGCGGAGGATAAATCCTGATGGCGCCCAGCGACGTGACGGGAATCGCACCGGCGCCGATCGAGACCGAGCGCAAGGTCTGGCCGACGGCGGAAACCGCGCTGTCGTCAGGCGTGATATTGATCGACGCTGCGCCGGCGGCGATACGCGCGGCCTCAAGCGCGGTAAGCGGCGCGGGTTTGCCCGCCACCGACCACAGCAGCGTCGCCGACCGGACGACGCCGTCGCGATCAGCGGGCAGGGCGGAAACCGTCAGCGCAGCCGAGGCGGCGAGATCGGAATTGACCGGGAATTGCGCCCGCGCCGCCGGCAGGCCGTAATAGGGCGAGACCGCCGCGCCCGACGGGCGCACCCCGTTCGCCAGTTTAATGTCGGCCCGTTCAAGGGTGAGATCGTTTGCGTATTTCTCGCCGGCGGTATCGCCAAGCGCGATTGCGCCGTCGGTGAGCGTAAACGCGCGCGCCAGCACCAGGTCGGTTTTCGGCAATAGCGCCAATTGTTCGGCCAGAACGTTGTCGCGTGCGCCGGCGAGCCAGAAATCGCCGATGGTTTGCGGCGACAGCGGGTCAGGGCGGTCGACACCGACCGCCAGCACCACGCCTTTAGCGCCAGCGACATCGGCGGCGGTCACCAGTTCGCCAAGCAGCGAGCGCGGCCATGGCCATGGCCCGATGCGTTCAATGCTCTCGCGGTCGATCCGGATGATTTCGAAGGGCGAAAGCGCGGGAATGTCGGCGGGCGAGAGGCGCGCGTACAGATCGAACAATTGCTCGCGCAGACCGCCATTACGCGACTGCGCATTGGCGAGAGTCGAGATCGCCAGCGCCGCCAGTACGACGGTCAACCCGACCAGCGGTAACGCCTTCAGCCACCGCATACGCGCCCCGAACATCCGCTTTGACACTCTTCAACCTCCCGCAACGGCCAGCATGGGCTGTGTTGAGGCCGGCGTTAACCTCTATTCACCATAATTCAGGATGAATTTATCATCCTGCGCTAAGGCATAATAATGCAAGGCCCGCGCCGTGCAGGATTTGTTAAGGTTTGAACCAGCAAAGGGCGTCATGCAGCCGGCTGCTTATACACTTTCCGCCAGAGGCGACACGCTGGTTTTAAGCGCAAGCGGCGACTGGCTGGCGCGTTATATCGGCGATATCGACGCCGATTTGCGCGATTTCGAAGATGATTCGGTCGGCCGCGAACTGGTGATCGACGTTTCCGGTGTCGAACGTCTCGACACCGCCGGGGCGCTGGTGCTTGAGCGGGTGATGCGTTCGTGGGCCGAACGCACTGACGAGTCGCAAATCGTCGGTGCAAGCCCGACGCACGAAAAACTTCTCTCCAATGTCGCGCCGCATCTGTCGGTTTGTCTGGTCGAGCCTGAGCCCGTCAATGCGTTCATCAAGCTTGTTGAGCGCCTCGGCCACGGCGTTGTCGATGCTTATAATGCGACGGCGCAAATCCTCAGCTTTATCGGCCTTACGCTGACGACATGGGCGCGCATCTGGCGCAACCCGCGGCGATTGCGCATGACGTCGATCGTTTATCATATGGAGGAAGCGGGGCTCGACGCAGTGCCGATTGTCGGCCTGATGTCGTTCCTGATCGGCGCCGTTGTCGCGTTCATGGGCGCGAAGATCCTGCGTCAGTTCAACGCCGAGGTGTTCACCGTCGAACTCGTCGGCCTGTCGGTATTGCGCGAGTTTGGCGTGTTGCTGGCGGCTATCCTGGTCGCCGGCCGGTCGGGCAGCGCGTTTACCGCCGCCATCGGCGCTATGAAAATCCGTGAAGAAATCGACGCCTTGCGCGCGCTCGGTCTCGACCCGATTGAGGTGCTTGTCATCCCGCGCGTCATCGCGCTGGTCATAATGCTGCCGGTGCTGGCGTTTCTTGGCGCCATTCTCGGCCTCATTGGCGGCGGATTGATCGCGTGGACGTCGATGGGCATTTCGCCCGCATTCTTCATGGCGCGCATGCAGGAAACCATCGTCATGAGCAATTTCTGGGCGGGGCTGATCAAGGCGCCGTTCTTCGCGTTCGTGATCGCCATTGTCGGCTGTTTTCAGGGCATGCAGGTCGGCGGCAGTTCGGAAAGCCTTGGCCAGCGCACCACGCTGTCGGTGGTGCAATCGCTGTTTCTGGTGATTTTTCTCGACGCGTTTTTCGCGATGTTCTTTCTGGAGATTAATTTCTAGCGATGAGCGAGCGCGAATGGGAATATCCGATTGAGGTCGAGGGGCTGCGCACCCAGTTCGGCGACAATGTCATTCATGACAATCTCGACTTGAAAGTCCGTCGTAACGAAATTCTTGGCGTCGTCGGCGGCTCGGGCACAGGCAAGTCGGTGCTGATGCGGGCGATTATCGGCCTCAAGCGCCCCTCCGCCGGGCGGGTTAAGATCTTCGGCGAAGATTTTTACGAGTTAACGGATTCTGAACGTCTTCAGATTGAACGGCGCTGGGGCGTATTGTTTCAGGGCGGCGCGCTGTTTTCGTCGATGACGGTCGCGCAAAACGTCATGGCGCCGATCCGCGAGCATTTGAAATTGCCGCCTGAGCTGGCCGCCGATATCGCCGCCATGAAGATTTCGATGTCGGGCCTGCCGGCTGATGCGGGCATGAAATATCCGTCGGAGCTGTCGGGCGGCATGCGCAAGCGCGCAGGCCTTGCGCGGGCGCTGGCGCTCGATCCGGAAATCGTGTTTCTGGACGAGCCGACGGCGGGGCTCGACCCTATCGGCGCGGCCAATTTTGACCGGCTGATCCTGAACCTCAAGGATTCCTTAGGGTTAACGGTGTTTATGGTAACCCATGATCTCGATACGCTGCACGCGACCTGTGATCGCGTAGCGGTGTTGTCGGACAAGCGGGTGATCGCGATCGGGCCGCTCGACGAAGTTCGCCAGACCGATCATCCGTGGGTGCGGGAGTACTTCTCCGGACCGCGGGGAAGGGCCGCGCTGGCGTCGCAGACGTCGCCAGCGACGGCGCAGGAAGGTTGACGGATGGAGACGCGCGCGAATTTCGTGTTGATCGGAGCGATCGTGCTGGGCGTGATCGCCTCGGCGTTTCTCTTCATTCTCTGGCTCGGTCAGTCGCAACGCGATTTCGACGAATACGACATCATTTTCCGCGAACGCGTTTCCGGCCTGTCGGTTGGAGCTGCGGTGCGCTTCAACGGCATTCAAAAAGGCGAAGTGCGCGAACTGAACATCGCGACCGACGATCCGTCGATGGTGATTGCGCGCGTGCGCGTCGATAACGACACGCCGGTCAAGACCGACACCCGCGCCGAGCTTGAGCTGGTGGGCTTTACCGGGCTGGCGGTCATTCAGCTTGTCGGCGGCAGTCCGGGCGAACCTTTGCTGAAAGAGGTCACTCGCGGCGTGCCGCGTATTGAAGCCGATGCGTCAGGACTTGCTGCATTTCTTGAAGGCAGCGGCGAAATCGTTGTCGGCGCCAACCGCTTGTTGTCGGAAGAAAACACAGCGGCGGTGACGCGCATATTACTCAGTATGGACCAGGTCGCCAAAACGGTCGCCGGGCAACAGGAGAATATTTCGCTGACGATTGAAAACGCCGCCAAGCTGACCAGCGACCTTTCCGCCGCGACGGCGGATTTCGCCTCCGCTGCGAAAAAGTTGGACACGATGATGAGTGAAGACGCGCCGGGCGCTGTCAAAGATGCGCGCAAGACCCTTCAGGAAGCGCAATTGCTGCTCGCCGATATACATGCGGTGCTTGAAGAAAACCGCGAACCGCTTCGTCAGTTTACCGATCAGGGCCTGTCGCAAGTGGGCCCTGCGGTCACCGAGGCGCGAATATTGTTCCGTACTCTCGATCAGGTGCTGCGCGAGATAGATCGCGACCCGCGCGGCTATCTGTTAGGGGAGTCAACGCCGCGTTATGAGGGGCAGCAATGAGAACGATCCTGATCATCGCCGGCGCGCTGGCGCTTTCGGCTTGTATTTCGGTTCTGCCCGATGCGCCGCCGGCCTCGGCGCGTTTTCAGGTGACGGACGTCGCGTTCGACGCCGCCCCGGCGCAGCTTGCGGCATGGTCGTTGAGCATTGAAGAGCCAATGGCGACGCGCGCTTACGACACCGCCAATATCGCGCTCAGCCGCGGGCCCGCGCAGATCGAATATTACGCCGGGGGCGAGTGGGTTGACCGCGCGCCGCGCCTGTTCGGTGCAGCGCTGGTTCGCAGTTTTGAAAACGCTGGGGCCATCCGCAATGTCGGCGCGTTCTCTACGGTGCCGCTCGGCGATTTTGCTCTGCAAACGGACATTCGCCGGTTTGGCGCGGTGCTGGCAGGCGGTGGGGTTGACGCAAAAGTCGACGTGTTCGTGCGGTTGACCAATGGCCGCGGCAAAATCTACGCCTCGCGCATGTTCACGGCGTCGAATGTTGCGGTGGGCGACCGGCCGGACGCCGTCGCCAAGGCGCTCAACGCCGGCGCAACGCAGGTGCAGCGCGAGATCGTTGCATGGACGTTGGAGGAAGCGAACGCGGCCTACGCGAAATAGCCGACCGTCGCGCCGATCATCAGGTAAACGCGCCCCAGCGGCGAGCTTAGATATTCCTCAAGCTCTTCATCGGCGGTTTCCGATGTGGTGGCGTCTTCCAGCAGGCGTTCAAAACCCTGCAAAAAGTCATGAATGCCTTTTTCAAAGTGCCTGTCGCGCGCCGATTCCGCGCGGATGCGGCGTTTGACGTCGGCCTCGTTCAGACGCAGCAGGCGATTGGCGAAGACGTTGCGGTCGCCGCGTTCGAACCGCTCAAGCAGGGCGGGCGGCGGGTCGCCATAGAGCCGTGTCTCCAGATCGAGCGTGAACAATTGCAGACGGCCGATCATTTTCATCGCGCTGACCGCGCTGGCCGGCGGTTCTTCGCTTTTGGCGGCGGCGCCAAGGTCGAGCGGCGCGGCGTCGTCGGTCGCGGTCAGGATCTCGCGCCAGCTTACGCCCTCCTTGCGCCGTGCGTCGTCCCGGTTGGGGGCGTCGCGGCGCATTTCGGCGGCGAGCTGGTCAAGGCGCTCTGCGTCGGCGGTGCGCTGCGTCGGCGTGCGGCGCGGCGGCTCGTCCGCCGCCGGGCGTTTGCGTGGTTTGTTGAGGTTGAGCACGACGGGGTCGTCGGGCGGCGTCGCATCGGGTTTTTTCGCCGCCGGCGGGCGTTGCGGCGCTGATTGGGGTTTTGGCGTTGCGCGGTGTTGCGGCGCGGCTGAGCGATTGGAAACTGCGGCGGCAGGCGCCCCGCGCCCGGCTTTTTCTTTTTCCGACGCGCGCTGCTGCATTTCGTTTTGCGCCTCGGCGAGGCGGGCGGCGGCTTCCTGCTCGCGCAACTGGTTCTCGGCGAGCTTGCTTAAACGCTCCGTCTGCGTCGCAATCGCTTCGGCGAGACGGTCGGCGCGTTTGCGCTGTTCTTCGATCAGGCTTTCAAGTCGGGTGTTTTCCGCTTCCAGTGCGGCGCGCGCCTGCGCGAGTTCGCGATTGCGCGCCTCGGCGCGTTCCGACGCGGTTTTGGCGACGGCGACGGCTTCGTCTGCGCTCATGGCGGCGGTCTCGCTTGCTTTTTTGACTTCCGTTGAGGCGTCGCGCGCGGCGGTTGTCGCTTTGCGGGCGGCTTCGGTGACGAGGTCGGCGGCGGCGGCGGCTTTTTCCGCGTCGCCGGCGGCGGATTCCACGGCGCTGTGGGTCGCGGACCTGACGCCTTCGAGCGCCTTGGCCGCAGCTTCGGTCACGCGCTGCGCCTCGCGCGTGGTGAACTCGACCGCCGCGTCGCCGGCGCGTTCGGCCTCGAAGCGCGCGGTCTCGATCGCCTCTTCCGCAGTTTTCTTCGCTTCGGCGGCGGCGCGGGCCGAGAACTGGCCGATATTGGCGGCGTTGCGCGCGGCGGACTCCGCGGCGGCGTCGGCGATTTTCGATACCCGTTCGCTCGCCTTTTGCGCATCGCCGGCGGAGGTCTCAATCGAGCTTGCGGACTGGCGCACATGGTCGTCGGCGTCGACGAGCGCGGTGCGCAGGGCGTCGAAACTCTCAAGCGCGCGCCGGGCGGCGGATTCAAGACCGGCGAGGCGTTCATCAAGATTGGCTTCGGCGTCGACGGTCGAGGCGTTGGCGGTCTGCAACGCCTCGATGCTCGACTGCGCGCGTTCGGCGATGGCTGTGGCGAAATCATCGGCGCGGGCGTTGAGCATTTCGGTAAGCTCGATCAACCGCGAGCGTTCGCTGGCGACACGTTCCGTCGCTGACGAGGTGCGCGTTTCTATCGTCTCGCCGGCCTGTTCAATCGCCACGACATGCTGGCGGATCATCGCCTCGACGGAGGCGAGGCGGATAAGCGCGTCGTCGATACCGGTGTTCAGCGCCTCCATCTCGCCGCGCACGACGGCGCCGACGGTTTGCACATTGCGAATGGCGGCTTCGTCGGGCCGCGCATATTCCTGCGCGGCGGCGGCGATGGCTTCCGCCGCGCCGATCATTGTCGACATCCGCGAGCCGACATAACCGATCACCAGAAGGCATAACGGCACGATGATGCCAAGCGCGACCGACCACGGCGAAAACACCGATGTCAGGCTCCACCCCTCCAGCGATTTCACCACAAACCAGTGCGACAGCATGGTGCCGAGCGGAATGCCCAAAAACACGGTGCAGAAAACAAAGACCGCCGTGCCGCGCGAGGCGGCGTTCAACTGCCGGCCGAGGCGGATCACCTCGCGTTCGCGCGCGCGGTCTTCAGACGCCGCCCAGGTTTCGAAGCTGTTATACTCGACGGGGTCTTGCCCTTCGGCGTCTTCGACGATGCCCTGAAACCGCACCCGCGACCCGGCCTGCTTCGTCTGGGACGGCGAAGCGTCTGTAAAGTCTGATAAATCGCTCATGGTTCCGCCTGACGTCGAAGCATTCGCATAGCTTATTTTACCGCCAAGGCCAATGACAGGCGTGGGACGGATTTATCCCGGCGCGACCCTATCGGATCCAGATCGGAATAAGTGACTGGCGGGCGGGAATCGGGCAGGCAAGACCCGAAAAGGAGCGGGCGGTGCGCGAACGGGTCGAACTACTGGTCAATTCCGGGCCGTTTCAGACGGTTGTGCTCTGCCTGATCCTCATCAACGCCGTGCTGCTGGGCGTTGAGACCCTGCCGGGCGCCGAGGCGGCGAGCGATGAGATCATGGTCCTCGACCGCATCATCGTCTACGCCTTCGTCGTCGAACTCACCTTGCGCATCTTCGCCCAGCGCCTGGCCTATTTCAGGAATGGCTGGAACATATTCGACTTCATCATTGTTTTGGTTTCGCTTTTTGCGGCCTCCTCGGGGTTGGCCGCGATCCGTGCGTTTCGGGTGCTGCGGGTATTGCGCGTGGTCACGGTCATTCCCCGCATGCGCATCGTCGTCGGCGCCTTGCTCGACGCCATTCCCGGCATCGCCTCGGTCGGCGTCGTCGTCGTGCTTATTGATTACGTTTTCGCGGTGATCGGCGCCAATCTTTACGGCGGCGACCATCCGGGCCTGTTCGGCGACGTCTTCACGTCGATGTACACGCTGTTCCAGGTCATGACGCTTGAGGGCTGGGCCGAGATCGCCGATCAGGTCGGCCAGACCCATCCGCGCTCATGGGTGTTCTTCCTGACCTTCGTGCTGATCGCGACCTTCACCATGCTCAACCTGTTCGTTGCGATCGTGGTGAAAACCGTTGAAGACGAGGAAGACCCGAAGTTCGAATTCCTGAAAGCGCAGAATGAACAAATCCTGGCCGAGTTGCAGAATTTAAGGCGCCGCGTCGGCGATTAACCGCAATGCGTCCGGCCCTTGCAGGGGGTTAGCCGTACATCCTGCGGCGCTTGGCGAGCGCCGACTGGCGCAGGTAATGCTGGGTGAGGGGGCGCGAGGTCGCCCGCGCGGCGATAACGCCGAAGAACACAGCAAGCGCGGTGATGGTCAACACCTCGTCGGCGTCAAACAGCGCCGGATTGCCCGCGAGCGTCAGCACGAACAGGGCTGAGGCTGCGCCCGGCGCGCCGCCGAACCATGCAAGGAACATCTGGTTCTCGCGCGGGATCGACGGCGTTTGCAGGATGGCGAGGCGCGGCCCGGCGCGCATCACTGTCACCGCCGCCATGGCGAACACGATGGTCAGCATGTCGGCCTGCAACAGGCGCGGCAGCAGCAAGGCGCCAAACGCGAAATAAGCAAGCGGCGTGATACCGCGATCAGCGTAACGGCGAATGCGCAGGCGCGTCGTCGTCGCGGCGGATGTTTGTTCGCCCCATAACAGACCGACGGCGGTCGCCGCGACAATCGGGTCGCCGCCAAGCATCGGCGCGGCGATGAACGCGCCGACACCGGCGAGGATGGCGAACTGGCCGTCAAGCGCGCGCTGTTGCAGCGTGCGACGGCGATACAGCGCCCCGGCGAACGCCGCGACAAGGCCGATCACGCCGCCAAACGCAAAGCCATTTAAAATTGCAAAGCCTGACGCCATCAACGGCGTAAACGCCGCCTCGTCGGGTCCGGCGGCGGTCGCGTTCGCCGCGAGCATGATCGCCACGGGAATGCCAAGGGCGATGATCGCGGCGCTTTCATTACGCACCGCCGCCTTGATCGTGGCCGGCGCCGGCGCGCTCGACACCGCGCGGCGGTCAAACGCGGCGCCGTTCAGCATCAAGGCGCCGCCGACCAGCATGGCCGACGCCATCGACAATTGCGGCAGCATGATGAACGCGGCAAGCGAACAGGCGAACAGATAAAGCGGCGCGCCGCCAAAGGTGAGACGAAAGGAGGAGGGGCATTGCCGCGCCAGACGGCTCACGCGCAATTGCGCGGCGGATGCAAAGCCAAGCGCGGCAAGACCGGCGGACGCGGCGGCGGCGATCATATTGGCTGACGGCGAGGGTAATCTCAGCACGCTGAAAATAATCGCGGCGCAGGCGCCTGCAACAACGCAGAGGCCCGGCGCGGTGGCGACTTTACGCGCGAATCGCGTGGACGCCGTTGCGGGAATGGCGATGATCGCTGCAAGAATTGCTAGCCCGGTAATCAAGAACGCTACTCCAGATAGCTGATGCCAGATTGCTGCTGCCCAGATTGTGACGGCGTTGACTCCAGACGACACTCAAAAACGCAACGTTTGCAACTTTGAATTGATCCGCCCGGCGGTGCAAACTTAATTTTCAGAAAATGAAAGTCGAGCCGTTTCAATGCGTTGGAAAGGGCGATTCCGACTTATCCCCATATCTATCCCCCTACTTATCCACCTCCCTCCGGGGCGCCCTATGATCCCCGTAATGATGAATTGAAGTTTCCGGCAAAAGGGTAAGCCCATGACGAAAGACGAACAGACAAAAACAAAACGCGGGCGGTTGAAACGCGCTGTGGCGAAGACCGCGCCGCAAATCGCCGGGGCCCTTGGCGGCCCGCTCGCCGGCGCGGCGGTCGGTGCGCTCGCCCGCGCGATTTTCGGAACCGACAGCGCCGATGAAGACGATCTGGCCGCCGCTATCGAGATGGCGACGCCGGAACAACTCGTGGCGTTGAAGAAGGCTGATTACGAGTTTCGTCTGGCGATTCGCAACGCCAATATCGACGAGCAGCGCATTGACGCAGGCGACCGCGCCAGCGCCCGCGACCGGCAAAAGGCGATGCGCGACTGGACGCCGTCGCTGCTGGGCGCGCTGATTATCGCCGGGTTTTTCATAACGCTGGCGGCGATGGTGTCGCGGCGCCTGCCCGAAGGCGCGGAAACCGAATTTTCCATCATGCTTGGCGCGCTCGCCACCATGACCGCCGCCGTGGTCAATTATTTTTTCGGCTCATCGGCCGGATCGCGCGAAAAGACGCGTCTGTTATCCGACCCGACTTTGCTATCACGCCTGCAGCAGCAGGCCGGGGAAAGGCGTAATTCGTGAAATCTTGTGACGTGATCATTGTCGGCGGCGGCGTGATCGGGCTGATGACGGCGTTTGACCTGACGCGGCGCGCGTTGCGCGTTTGCGTCGTCGACGCCGGCGCGCCGGCCGCGACTGACGCGTCGGCGGGCATGCTGGCGCCGTCGTTTGAACACGACCTGCATGATGGCTCCGCGACGCTCGCCCAATTCAGCCGCGCCAGCCTTCGCCGCTGGGCGCAAACCGCGCCAATGATCGAAGCCGCCAGCGGCGAGAGCATTGATTACGATTCCGGCGGCGTCATCGCCGCCGCGTTCAGTGAGGACGAGGCGGCGCGCCTGATGGCTGGCGGGGAAAGCGGCGAATGGCTCGACTGCGCCGCCGCGCGTGAACTTGAGCCCGCGCTCGCTCCGTCGCTGATCGGCGCGTGGCTTTCGCCGGATAACGGCCAGGTCGATCCGCGGCGCGTCAGGCGCGCGCTGAAAATCGCCTTGCTGCGCGCCGGCGCGGGATTCGTCAGCGGTCAGCGCGTCACCGCCGTCGCGGCGAAAAGCGGCGCGGTTTGCGGCGTTGACCTCGCCGGCGGCGCACGTCTTGCCGCGCCGGCGGTGGTGATGGCGACCGGCGCGCGGGTCATCGGCGGCGATCGCGCGATTGCTGGCGCGGTCTATCCGGTGAAGGGCGAGGCGCTGTCGCTGGCGCGGATTGACGGCCAGCCACGCCGGGTCGTGCGGTCGGCTTATGCTTATATCTGCCCGAAAGCGGACGGGCGCATATTTGTCGGCGCGACCGAGCTGGCGCGCGACTGGTCGTTGACGACCGACGCCGCGCATATCGCGGCGTTAAAGGCCGGCGCGGCGAAAACTGTGCCGGCGCTGGCCCATGCTGTTGAAATCGACCGCTGGGCGGGGCTGCGCCCGGCGACTATTGACGGCGCGCCAATCATAGGCCCCGCCGGCGAGGGCCCTGACGGGCTTTATTACGCGCTCGGCCATTACCGGAACGGCGTTTTACTGGCGCCGGAGACCGCGCACGCGCTGGCGGCGGCGATCATCGACAACAAACCGCTGGATGCGGCGGCGCGGGCGTTCAGCCCGGCGCGTTTCCTCAAAAGCACGAGCGGCGAAAATTAGGAGTTTCTTGACCATGAAATGCGATTTTTGGGTTCAAACGACCGCCTATGAGAGGGCGAAATCAAATGGCTGACAGCATTACCGCCGCAACCGCGGGCTCCGCGGTCGTCACCAGCGCCTTGAAAAAAGCTTCGGCCGACACTGGCGTCGGCTTTGATTATCTCTACCGGGTCGCGGTGCGCGAAAGCTCGCTGAACCCGCAGGCAAAGGCGGGCACGTCGTCAGCCGCCGGGCTGTTCCAGTTTATCGAGCAGACCTGGCTTGGCGCGGTGAAAAAATACGGCGCCGATCACGGGCTGGGCGCGTTCGCCACTGACATTCAGGCCGCCCCCGGCGGCAAGCTGACGGTCGCCGATCCGGCGCGCCGGCGCGAGATTCTCGATCTCAGATTCGATCCGGCGAAAGCCGCCGCGCTCGCCGGCGAGCTGGCGCGCGAGAACAAGACGGCGTTAGAGGCCGGCCTTGGGCGCGAAGTGGACGGGGCGGAACTTTACGCCGCGCATTTCCTCGGCGCGGGCGGGGCGAAAAAACTCCTGAGCGCAAAACCGGGCGACAGCGCGGCGGCCTTGCTGCCGGCGGCGGCGCGCGCCAACCGGCATGTGTTCTTCGACGGCGCGCGCGAGCGTACGGTCGATGAAGTGATCGCCTCGTTCCGCAACACCATTGGCGTTGCGCGCGACGCGATCGCTTCGCTGGGCGAGCGGATAGAAAAATCCTTCGCCCCGATGTTTGTTCCCGCGTTGCGCGACCGGCCGATGACGCCGTCGGCGCAACTTTTCGGGCGGGCGTTCGGGCCGGATCGCGCGGATCTTGCCGGCGGCGGTATTGCCGAACCGGCCCGGGACGGCCGCAACGGCGTGCGCCCGCTTGAGCGCGCCGCGCTGTCGGCGCCGGCGAAATCGGCGTTTCCGTACGAGATCAAGGGGCTTTCGCCGCTTGCGCTCGCGGTGTTGCAGGCGCTTGATCCGCGTGAGCTGTCTACGCGCGAACGGAACTGACGGTAACGATTGGCGGTTATTCGCAGGCGTAAATCGCCGACCCGGCCGGAAGCACGGTCGCTTCGTCGCCGCAAGCAGTCAGCAATTGTTCCGTAGTCAAACCAATTGCATCGCCAAGCTTTGCGCCCTGAAGCTTCGCGCCAGTGAAATCCGCGCCGGTGACATCGGCGCCGGTGAAATCAGCACTGGCGAGATTTGCACGGGTGAACCGCGCGGCGCGAAGATCAGTCTGCGTGAAGTCGATATAGACGGCGTTTGCGTCAACGAAACTTCCGGCTTGCGCGTAGCCGCTGGTGAAGATGGCGTTGGCGAGGTTCGACGCGGCGAAGCTTGCGCCGCTGGCGTCAGCGTCGGTGAAGATGCCGCCGGAAAGGTCGCTGGCGCGCAGGGAAGCGCCACGAAGATCGGTCTCGGTGAAATCCGCGTCGGCGAACTTCACGGCGTTCAGGTTCGCCCGCGCCATGCGCGCTTTCTTGAATACGGCGCCCTCGCCGGCGGCGCCTTCCAGCACCGCGTCGTCGAGCAGCGCGCCGATAAAATTCGTCCCCGTCAGCGTCGCGCTGGCGTAAACGCCTTTGGGCGCTTGCAAATTGGCGAAATCCTGTCCGGACAGATCAAGATTGGCCTGGGAGTTATCAGCGACGGTCTCGACACTGCGCTTGCCGATCTTGGCGATCTTCTGGTCGACCTTGTCGAGCGCCTGGGTCAGGTCCGGCGCGAGTTTGTCAGCATTGTTCAAGGTGCGCGTGATGCCGCGGCCGACCTCGTTCATCGGGTTGACCGATTTGCCCTGGGTTTTCCTGGTCACTGTTTCAGTGACGACGGATAACGCCATCATCATGAACAAGACGATCATAAGAACAATACGAAGCATTTCCTTCCGGCCTTTCCGCCGAACTCCCCGGATGGCCATATTGGGACGGAAGGTTCAATCTTCGCTTAAGATATGATTGCCAATTTATTAAAATTGGCGAATTGGCGCGTTAAGAACAGCCAGTTGACGCGCCGCAGCTGTCGCATCGGAGACATGCCCCGTTTCGAACCAGCGTGAATTGTCCGCAATCGGGACAGGCGTCGCCTTCATAGCCTTTGGCGCGCGCCTGACGTTCCGGTCGCATCGGCGCGGCGAGGCTGCCCGGCGGGGCTTTCTGGTTCACGGCTTCGGCAAGGCGCGCGACCTGCGCTTCGATTTCCGGCGGGCTGGCCGCTTTCGCGCCCGGCGCGGCTTCGATGATTTCCGCTTCCGTCTCCGGCTCGACATGACGCAGGCGATCAAAGTCGCCGCCGCGCAGCACGACGAGATTGTCGGTCACGCTCGACCGCGAAAAGCCTTTCGAGATCAGCTTGGTCGCATCGGCCTGGGCTTTTTCATGGCTGACGCCCTTGCCGATGGCGTCGACCGCCGACTCGGTCGGGTCGACATGGGCAAGGTCGGTGCGGCCAAGGTAAGAGATCGCGAGTTCGCGGAAGATGTAATCGAGGATCGACGTCGCGTGCTTGATCTGGTCGTTGCCTTCCACCCGGCCGGACGGGTCGAAGCGGGTGAAAACATAGGCGTCGACAAATTCTTCAAGCGGCACGCCGTATTGCAGACCCAGCGAAACGGCAATGGCGAAATTGTTCATCAGGCTACGGAAGGCCGCGCCTTCCTTGTGCATGTCGATGAAAACCTCGCCGATTTCGCCATCGTCGAATTCGCCGGTGTGGATGTACACCTTGTGCCCGCCGACAATCGCCTTCTGGATATAGCCTTTGCGACGGTCGGGCAGGCGCCGGCGACCGGGCGTGCGCTCGATGATCCGCTCAACGATACGCTCGGCGACGATGCGAGATTTTTCCTGCGCCGGCGCTTCCGCAAGGGTTTGTGCAATGTCGTCCGCATCTTCGTCATCATGCCCGGCGGCGAGCAGGGACGACGCCAGCGGTTGCGACAGTTTAGACCCGTCACGGTAAAGCGCGATGGATTTAAGCCCCAGCTCCCACGCTTTCAGATAGGCGCGCGCGCAGTCGGCGACGCCGGCGTGATGGGGCAGGTTCACGGTTTTCGAAATCCCGCCCGAGATGAACGGCTGTGACGCCGCCATCATGGTCAGGTGCGCGTCGACCGACAGCGATCTTGAGCCGATGCGCCCGCAGGGCGTTGCGCAATCGAACACCGCGTAATGCTCAAGCTTGAGGTGGGGTGCGCCTTCCAGCGTCATCGCTCCGCAGCAATAAAGATTCGCCGCGTGAATTTCTTCATCGGCGAATCCGAGATCGCGCAAGAGCTGATAGCCGGTGCCGGCCATCTGCTCGTCGTCAAGGCCAAGGATGTGACGGCAGAAGTCTTCGCCAAGAGCGTCCGGCGCGAAGGCGAAGGTAAGATCGAACGCCGTCTTCAACCGCTCTTCGAGCGCCTTGATGTGGCGGTCGGCGAACCCTTCCTCGCGCAGTGTTGCAAGGTTGACGACAGGCGCATCTTCCAGCGTCCCGCGCCCGACGGCGTAATCGACGATGTCCTTGATCTCGCCGTCGTCATAGCCGAGCGTCTTCAGCGCTACGGGCACGGATTGATTGATGATCTTGATCAGCCCGCCGCCCGCGAGCTTCTTGAATTTCACCAGTGCAAAATCGGGCTCGATGCCGGTCGTGTCGCAATCCATCACGAGGCCGATGGTGCCTGTCGGCGCGATGGCTGTGACCTGCGCGTTGCGAAAGCCGTTCAGGATGCCCAGCTCATAGGCTTCGTTCCAGATGATCCGGGCGCGGCTTGCAAGGTCGCGCCACGGTGCGGCGCCGGCGTCGAGGATTTTCGGCGCGCGGTTGACGCCCTCGAAATCGCCGGCCTCAGTAACACCGATGGCGGCGCGGCGATGGTTGCGCAAAACTCGCAACATGGCGTCGCGGTTGGCCTTGAACTCCGGGAAAGCGCCAAGCGCGCCGGCAAGCTCGGCCGAAGCCCGATAGCCGGCGCCGGTCATCAGCGATGAGATCGCGCCGGCGGCGGCGCGCGCCTTGGCACAGTCATAGCTGAGGCCCGACGACATGATGAGCGCGCCGAGATTGGCGAAGCCGAGGCCAAGTGTGCGGTAATCGTATGACTTGCGGGCGATGACGGGCGAGGGGAACTGCGCCATGCCGACGGAGATTTCCAGCGTCACCGTCCACAGCCGGCAGGCATGCTCGAACCCTTCCACGTCGAAGCCGCCATCCTCGCGCCGGAATTTCATCAGGTTTACCGAGGCGAGGTTGCACGCGGTGTCGTCAAGAAACAGGTATTCCGAACACGGATTCGACGCGCGGATTTCACCGCCGTCGGGGCAGGTGTGCCAGGCGTTGGTGGTGTCGTGAAACTGAATGCCGGGGTCGGCGCAGCGCCATGCGGTGTCGCAGATCTGGTCCCATAACGTGCGCGCCTTGATGATTTTCGACGGCGCGTTGTCAGTGCGCCGTTTCAGCGGCCAACTGCCGTTTTGAGACAGCGCATCGAAAAACCCGTCGGTCAGGCGCACCGAATTGTTCGAGTTCTGACCCGACACCGTGCGGTAGGCTTCGCTGTCCCAGTCAAGATCATAGGCGTCAACGACGATCCTGCGCGCGCCCTGGCGGGCGAGATCGATCGCTCGTTTGATGACCGGTTCTGGTACGAAGGCTTTTTTCGCGCCTTTGATCGCGGCTTCAAGCGCGGGATTTTTTTTCGGGTTGCAGCGCTCGTCGCCATCGATTGACCAGCAGGCGTCGACAATTTTCGGCAGACACCGCGCCAGGGTTTTTGACCCGGTAACCAGCGCGGCGACCTTGTCTTCTTCGACAGCCTTCCAGCGTATGAAGTGTTCGATGTCGGGGTGGTCGCCGTCGACGATCACCATTTTCGCTGCGCGCCGCGTGACGCCGCCTGATTTGATCGCCCCGGCGGCGGCGTCGCCGACCTTGAGGAAACTCATCAGGCCCGAGCTTCGTCCGCCGCCGGACAAAGGTTCGCCTTCGCCCCTTACCGCGGAAAAGTTGGTTCCCGATCCAGACCCGTATTTGAACAGCAGCGCCTCGCGCGTCCACAGGTCCATGACGCCGTTTTCGCCGATCAGCTTGTCGTCGACCGACTGGATGAAACAAGCGTGCGGTTGCGGGCGTTCATAAGCGTTGTCGGATTCGATGACCGTATTGGTTTCCGGATCGACATAATAATGCCCGTGCCCTTCGCCCTCGATGCCATACGCCCAGTGCAGCCCGGTATTGAACCATTGCGGGCTGTTCGGTGCGCCGATCTGCAGCGCCAGCATCGCGCACATTTCCTCGACGAAGGCGCCGGCCTGGTCGTCATTTTCAAAAAGGCCTGCTTTCCAGCCCCAATACCCCCACGCGCCTGCAAGCCGGTCGAACACCTGCTTGGCGCTGGTCTCTGGTCCGTAGCGGTCTTCCGCCGGCAACTTCGCCAGCGCCGCCACATCCGGCATCGACCGGTGCAGGAACGCCGGCACGCCTTTCTCCGCAACGGGGCGGATCGCCGCCGGCACGCCGGATCGGCGCATGTATTTTTGCGCCAGGATGTCGATGGCCGTCTGGCTCCATTGCGCCGGCGCCTCAACCTCGCGCGCCTCGCCGATCAACTCGCCGGAGATCGACCGGATTTCACTCCGGGCGAGTCGGAAACGGGCGCCGCCGTAAGGCGCGCCGGGACGGGAGAAACAGCGTTCAAAACGCATGACGCGAAAAATTTCCTTTCAACCCGACAATTCTACAGGGTCCGAGCTGTCATCTCAATGTTCGCGAGGGGGAGCAAGGCGATTATAAGTTGTTGAAATATAACGATATCGGCGGCAGGATACGACGCCGTAGCCTGTGCGTTCCGGGGTAAGGCGCGGCCAGCGCGCCGCTGGACGCCGGCGCCGGGCGGCGCCATATTCCGGCCGGTCTGAAAGGGCATGCCATAAGGGTGTGCCAAAGGGCGTGTTTGCGGATCGGCAAGGGACTTGGATGTTTAAGCAATTGTTCGCCTGGTGGGATTCAACGACGTACGGCACATCGTTTACGCTGTGGCGGCGCGGTGCGCGCGAAGTCGGCAAGGATGAACAGGGCAATCGCTATTACGAAGAGCGCGAAGCCTCAGGGCCGAACGGCATGCGCCGTCGCTGGGTCGTCTATCATGGCGTCGCGGAAGCGTCGCGGGTCACGCCCGATTGGCACGGCTGGCTGCACCACACTTTCGACGAGCCGCCAACAACCGAGCCGCTGGTGCGTCGCCCTTGGGAAAAGCCGCATGTGCCGAATATGACCGGTACGCCGCTCGCTTATCATCCGCCGGGCAGTCTGGCGCATACGCAAACCGGCGACGCCCCCAAGGATTATGAAGCCTGGACGCCGGAGAGCGCGTAGAGCGGGGAGGTTGCAATGTCGAAGGGTCGCGCATTTGAAACACTTGTCGGCGTTCTCGTCGTCGCTGTTGCCGCCGCGTTTCTTTACTACGCTTACAATATTAGCGGACGTTCGGGGTCGGCGAGCGCGACTTCGCTCAGCGCGGTGTTCGGCCGCGTCGATGGCGTGACGGTCGGCTCAGAGGTTCGTATCGCCGGCGTTAAAGTCGGCGCCGTAACCAGCTATGATCTCGATCCGCAGACATATGAGGCGCGGGTGAAAATGGCGATTGATCCGAATATCGCCGTGCCTGACGATTCCGTCGCCAAGATCGTTTCAAACGGCATTCTCGGCGGCTCGCATATCGCGATCGAACCCGGCGCGAGCGAAGACATGCTCGCTGATAACGGAACGATTTACATCACGCAGGGGTCAGTCGATCTGCTCGGGCTGGCGATGCAGGCGTTTACCAGCAACACTGGCGGCGATGGCGCTGATGCGGCGTCCGGTGACGCCGACGCCCTCAGCGGCGGTCTCGGAGACGTAGAGTGAAAAAGATTGTGTTGCCTTTCACCCTGCTTGTGGGAACGTTTATGACGGCGCCGATATTCGCGCAGGAGACGGCGCCGGAACTTGATGCGCTCGGCGCGGGCGACCCAGCGGTGCAGAGCGAGCTGGATATCCTCTCCCAGCAAACGGAAGACGCGGCGTTCCCCGATCTCAATCAGGCAAGCGACCGACGACCAGTATCCGTTACGTTGCGTGCGTTGAACAAGACCACCGCGAAATATACAGACCTGACCATCGCGATGGATCAGCCGTGGAATTTCGGCTCGCTGGAGATTACGCCGCGCTATTGCGACAAGCGCCCGCCGGAAGAATTTCCCGAAACCACCGCGTTCCTGGAGATTCGCGATTTGCGCCCGGCGCCGAAGTCCGATTTCAAGGAAACCGCGCCGCGCGAACTGGTGCTTCGCGAACAGGCGGAAGCGCGTGAGGAGGCCGCCGACGAGCCGGTGCGAGCAAGCGATTTGCCTGACGACATGGTGTTCAGCGGCTGGATGTTTGCGTCTAGCCCGGCCTTGAGCGCGCTAGAACACCCTGTCTACGATGTCTGGGTGATCGACTGCGCGACCGAAGCGGTCGAGAACTGATCAGGACCGGCGCAAAAATCCGGACGCTCCGGCAAATGGGCTCTTAGCGCCGCTTGATAATCCGCGTCCGTCCATTCATCGACACCGAACTGCGCCAGATGCTCGGTGTAAAACTGCGTATCCAACAGGGCGTAGCCGGCATGTTTCAGCCGCGCGATCAGGTGGAGCATGGCGATCTTGCTGGCGTCGCGCTCTCGCGAGAACATGCTCTCACCACAAAAAACGCCGCCAACCGATACACCGTACAGCCCCCCGACAAGGCGGTCGCCGCGCCAGCATTCGATGCTGTGGGCGTATCCCGCGACGTGCAGTTCGGTGTAGGCGGTCTCTATCATCGGGTTGATCCAGGTTTCCTCACGCCCACGGGCGCTTTCAGCGCAGGCGGCGATAACGTCCCTGAAGGCTTTGTCGCAGGTCACCGCAAACGGTTCAGCGCGCAGGGTGCGTAACAACCGTCTCGGCGCTGCGGCTTTGGCAAGGTCGAGAACACCACGAAAATCCGGAAGCACCCATACGACGTTTTCGTCGTCGCGGCTGCGCGCCATCGGGAAGTAACCCAGCGTATATGCTTTTAAAATTTCATCCGGTGAAAGGTATGGCTGCGCGCTTGACGACATGGCTGCAATACTCGCACGTCTACCCTTGGCCCGGCTCCTCCGCGGCGAGCCATTCCTCCAGCCAATGGATGTGATAATCGCCTTTCTGGAAGTCAGGATGGTCGATCAGGTCCCGAAACAGCGGAATGGTTGTTTCAACGCCGGTCAACGCGAATTCATTGAGGCATCTGCGAAGCCGGCGGATGCAAAGATCTCGATCATCGCCAAAGACAATCAGCTTGCCGATCATCGAGTCGTAATAAGGCGGAATGCGGTATCCAGTGTATACCGCGCTGTCAAAACGCACGCCCGGTCCGCCGGGGGCGTGCAGATAGGAAATCTCGCCCGGCGAGGGGCGAAAAGTTTTCGGATGTTCCGCGTTGATGCGGCACTCAATGGCGTGGCCGCGAAACACGACATCTTCCTGCTTGAACGAAAGCTCCATCCCGGCGGCGATGCTGATCTGCTCGCGCACGAGGTCGATCCGCGTCACCTGTTCCGTGATGGGGTGTTCAACCTGAAGACGGGTGTTCATTTCGATGAAATAAAAGCGCCCGTTTTCATAGAGAAATTCGATTGTGCCAACGCCAAGGTAGCCAAGGCGGGCGATCGCCGAGCGGGCGATCTCGCCGATTTCCTCGCGCTCGGTTTGCGTCAGCGCGGGCGACAGCGCTTCTTCCAGCACTTTCTGGTGGCGGCGTTGCAGCGAACAGTCGCGTTCGCCAAGCTGGACGACATTGCCGAACTTGTCCGCAATGATCTGGATCTCGATGTGGCGCGGGCGTTCGAGGTATTTTTCAAGATACACCGCGTCGTCGCCAAACGCCGATTTGGCTTCCGCCTTCGCGGTGGCGACCGCCTCGGCCAGCGCGTCGCGCGTGCGCGCGATCTTCATGCCGCGGCCGCCGCCGCCGGCGGCGGCTTTGACAAGAACCGGGTATCCGATCTCGTCCGCCGCCTCCAGCGCGGCGTCGATGGACTCAAGTGAGCCTTCGCTACCCGGCACCAGCGGCACGCCGGCATCGCCAATGGACTTCTTAGCGGCGATTTTATCGCCCATTACGCGGATATGGTCAGCATCAGGACCGATAAAGGTGATGTTATGGGCCGCGACGATTTCGGCAAAGCGCGCATTTTCCGACAGGAAGCCATAGCCGGGATGGATGGCGTCGGCGCCGGTGATTTCAGCGGCCGAGATGATTGCCGGAATATTCAGATAACTGTCTTTTGGCTGCGGAGGACCAAGGCAGACGCTTTCATCGGCGAGGCGGACATGCATCGCGTTCGCATCAGCGGTTGAATGCACCGCGACTGTCGCAATCCCCAATTCCTTGCAAGCGCGGTGAATGCGTAGGGCGATTTCGCCGCGATTTGCGATCAGAACCTTTTGAAACATTGCGCGCCTTGTCTCGCTTGCGACGTAGATCGCGTTACTCGATGACGATCAGCGGTTCGCCGAATTCCACGGGTTGTCCGTCACGCACCAGAATACGCTTCACAACACCGGCCTTCGCCGCCGGGATCGGATTCATCGTCTTCATCGCCTCAATGATCATCAGCGTCTGGCCTTCCTTGACCTCGTCGCCGACTTTCACAAACGGATCGGCGCCGGGCGAGGGCTGCAGGTAAACCGTACCGACCATCGGCGATGTCAGGGCGTCCACCGGCGGCTCCTCCGCGGCAGCGGCCTGCGCCGCTGTTGCAGGCGATGCTGCGGCCACAGCCTGCACAGGCGCGGGCGCCGCCGGCGCGGCGTATGCGACCGACTGGGCCGCCGCGCGTGCGACGCGCACACGCACCTCTGACTTCTGGATCTCTATTTCGGTGAGGCCTGTCTCATCGAGAATGGCGGCCAGTTCGCGAATCCACGCGACTTCCGTCGCATTAGGCTTGTGTGTCGACATTGGTCTGAATCGGCCCTTGGAAAAGCTTCATTATTTCCTCCCCTTGTCGATGAGCCGAATGGCGGCGTCAAGCGCCGTCAGATATCCGTCCGCGCCAAGGCCGCAAATCACCGCGTCAACCGCCGGCGAGACATAGGAATGGCGGCGGAAAGCTTCGCGCGCGTGCACATTTGACAGGTGTAGCTCGATTTTGGGGATGGCGACCGCCTTCAGGGCGTCGAAAAGCGCAATCGACGTATGGGTAAGAGCGCCGGGGTTGATGATCAGCGCCGAGGCGGTCTGGGCGCTTTCCTGAACCCAGTCAATCAGCGTACCCTCATGGTTGGTCTGGCGAAAATCCACGGTTTTTCCGGCGGATTTCGCCCAGGCGGCGGCGGATGATTCAATATCCTTAAGGCTGGCTGCGCCATAGATTTCCGGCTCCCTCGTCCCCAGAAGGTTGAGGTTTGGGCCGTTGAGAATGAAAATCGGCATCATTTCGACTCCAAGGCTGGGCGGTGCGCTTGCGAAGGCGGCGGCTTTACCACACATAGAGCCTCGTTCGAGATAATTTGGCAAATGGCGTTGCGCATGATCATTACAATAAACGGACAAAACCGCGAATTTGACGCCCCGTTGACGCTGGCCAAACTCGTTGAGGATCTCGGCCTGCCGCCGCGCAAGGTGGCGGTCGAGCGCAATCGCGAGATCGTGCCAAAGTCTACATACGCGCATATCGCCTTGAATGACGGCGACACGCTGGAAATCGTGCATTTTGTCGGAGGTGGTTAGGAATGGACAAGCCTTTAACGGTCGCGGGCCGCACCTTTAACTCCCGCCTCATCATCGGGACCGGCAAGTATAAATCATATGAGGAGAACGCGCGCGCGGCGAAAGCCGCGGGCGCCGAGATGGTCACGGTTGCGGTTCGCCGCGTCAACCTGACCGACCGCGACAAGCCGATGCTGGTCGATTTTCTCGACCCGAAAGAGTTCACCTACCTGCCAAATACGGCGGGTTGCTTTACCGCCGATGACGCGATCCGCACACTACGTCTGGCGCGTGAGGCGGGGGACTGGTCGCTGGTCAAGCTTGAGGTTCTGGCTGACCAGAAAACTCTCTACCCGGATATGGAAGAGACCCTGCGTGCGGCGAAGCTGCTGATCGCCGACGGTTTCGACGTGATGGTCTATTGCTCCGACGACCCGGTTTATGCGCGCAAACTCGAAGATGCGGGCTGCTGCGCAATCATGCCGCTCGGCTCGCTCATCGGGTCGGGGCTTGGCATCGTAAACCCGGTCAATATCCGCCTGATTGTCGAGCAGTCTTCGGTGCCGGTAATTGTTGACGCCGGCGTCGGCACCGCTTCCGACGCGGCGGTCGCAATGGAACTGGGATGCGACGGCGTTTTGATGAACACCGCAATCGCCGAAGCGAAAGACCCCAAATTAATGGCGTCGGCGATGCGTCATGCGGTGATCGCAGGGCGGGAGGCTTATCTCGCCGGGCGCATGCCGAAAAAGCGTTACGCCGATCCGTCGTCGCCATTGGCCGGCCTTATCTGACCGTTACTTCTTCGCGGCCTTCTTTGCTTCCTTGATGGAGGCTTTAAGGTCCGCGTCGCGGGCGCCAGCAATGAAGTCGACATACGACCCGTCATCGGTGACGACAAAGAACATTGGCGTTGCACGCTGTTCGACGCTGTCGGCGATGCGGAAGTTTTCGTCGAATATCCTGAGCGATTCATCGCGCCCGTTCTCATAGTCGCTTTGCAGCTTAGCGATATCGAGGCCAAGCTCGCGCGCATAATCAAGAATGCGCTCTTCGGTCAGCGTTCCCTGCGCCGACATCAGCTTGAAGTGCAAATCCGAAAAGCGATCCTGCTTCGCCGCCGCAAGCGCGTATTCCGCGGCGACAACCGATTGGTCGCTCAACACCGGCAATTCACGGAGGAAAACTTTTACATCCGGGTCCTGCGTTGCAATCTTTTTTATGTCGTCCGTCATGCGTTTGCAGAATCCGCAATGGTAGTCGTAAAATTC
Source organism: Parvularculaceae bacterium (assembly GCA_041398145.1). GTDB lineage: Bacteria > Pseudomonadota > Alphaproteobacteria > Caulobacterales > Parvularculaceae > Amphiplicatus. The sequence continues at coordinate 968,945 of JAWKVF010000001.1, forward strand.
GATAACCGAGACCTTGGCGTTTGCGACATCCTTGCCGAGAACGTGGCCATATTCTGTTGAAATCAGCGAGGCGAGGTTGTTTTTTGCAGTCTCAAGGCCGAGCGTCGCCATGCGTTCTTCTTCGCGGCTTTGACGGTCGGCGAGGTGGGTGTTTAGCGACTCCAGAATAACTTCGGGATGCTCGTTGATATAGGCCTCGATCAGTTCATTGATCGCTTCCTTTTGCTTGCTGTCGAAGCTGGCGCCACCCGATTGCGCAGCGCCGATCGCGGTAATGATGGCGCCGAAAGCGACGGCGCCTGCAAGTGCGATCGCGATTGGAAGTTTGGTCATGCGCTGAGCCTTTTTTATGAGTTTAGATTGATTGAAGTTTATTCGGGATCGGGAACTTCGCCGCGGTCGCGTTCAGGCGCCGGGTCGTCGCGCGGCTGCGGCGGCGGCAGGTTGAATGTCGGCGATTGACCGCCAAGGCTGGCGGTGATGATATCGGTCGCCTGCCGCCATTCCGGCGTTCCCTGTTTCAGGCCCTGCATCGCCCTTCGGGCGAACTGGGCGGCCTGAGGGCGCGCGCCGTTATGATAATACGACTCCGCCATGGCGAGGTCGGCCTTGGGTTCCTCGCCAAGCCCGCCATAAGCGCGGGCCAGTTCGAACCACCCGAATGAATTATCGGATTCAAGTAGAAGCGCCGCTTTCAATTCGGTAACCGCTTCATTGAGGTTTTCGGTTTTTTCCGTGGCGGATAGCGCGCGTGCGAGGTTGATGCGCAGCAACGCTTTGTCGGGCGACAGCTCGACGGACCTGCGGTGCGGAGCTATGGACTCCTCGACGCGGCCGAATTCGAACAGCATCTGGCCTTTCAATTCGTTGTAATACGGATTGTCGGGATATTCTGCGAGAAGCGTGTCTATTTCCCCCAGCGCCTTGTCTATGCTGGTTGAGCGGTAATACGCCACCGCGCGCGCATAATGACCGGCTTCCGATTGGTCGGACAGCGGATATTGTCGGAGCGTGAAACGCGCTTCCTGCATAAAGCCGAAAATCTTCGCCTGGATGAGCCGCAGGCGGTGAATTTCGGCTTCGCTGTCCTTCACGTCGAAATAGGCGGATTGGTGCGCGCGCTCTTGTAGCGCGACAACGCGCTGGTTGGCCAGCGGGTGCGTTTGTAGATAGGGGTTTGCACGATACGCTGTCAGCGTTTGCGAATTGCGCAATTTTTCAAATGATTTGATCAGGCCGTTTCCGGAATGACCGACCGCATCGAGATAGGTAAGGGCGGCCTGGTCGGCGGAAGATTCCTGGCTTCTGCTAAAGGTCAGATAGTTCGCCATGCCGATATTCTGGCCAAGGCCAAGAAGACCGACGCCGGCTTCCGGCGCGCCGGCGGCGATTGCGCCGGCCGCCAGTACGAGACTGAGCAGCATCGGGCGCGTCGCCGCCGCAATCGCCTCGTCGGAACGGGCCGTATGCCCGCCGGCGATGTGACCGGCTTCGTGCGCGATGACGCCTTCAATTTCGTTAGGGTATTCGGCGAAAGTGATAAGGCCGGTGTTGACGCCCATCACCAGCCCGCCCGCAAAGGCGTTGAACGACTGGTCGCCGATAAGCAAGATTTTGATCTGGTCGGCGGGAAGCCCCGCGGCTCTGAAAATTGGCCTGGCGTAATCGTCGAGATATTCTTCAATCTCGACGTCGCGCAGAATGGTTTGCGCCGACGCGGCGTGCAGCACCGTCCCGGCAATACTCAACGCGCACAACGCCGTTCGCAGAAAAAAGCGGTGCTTATTGTCCATAACTCTACACAGCCTGTATCTGCCGCGGCCATTGCGCAAGACTGCGCCTGCGCAATGGCGGAAATGTGACCGAGGATCAGCCGCCGACGGCGCGTTGCCACCAGCCTTTTTTGGGCGGCCCCTTCGGTTCTTTCGGCGATTGATCGACGATTTCCACCGGTTCGGGCTCGGCAGTCGCCGTAGCACGCGGCGCCAGCTCATCGCCGCCAGGACGTCAGCGATTTCTGGTTCAGTGGTTGCGATTTCGGCCGCCGGCGCATCAGTTCAACGCGTCGGTATTCTCTGCGGCTTCGGCAGCACATCCGCGTCTGCGCCGGTTTCATCCCAGTCGTCGCGCTTCGACGGCGGGCTGCACCTCTTCCCTCCTGCGTGGCTGCATTGTCTGCAACGGCCGGTTCCTGATCGCCCGGTGGAGACGCCGGCCGCCGCGGCGACCGCGCCGGCGGCGCGATTCCCCGTTTTCATCGTCTCGTCGCTGCGAGGCCTCCAAGACGTCCGGTTGTTCGCCGTCGCCACTGTCTGAGTCGTTCGCGCTCGCGTCGTCGTCCGCCTTCGCAGGGGGCGCATCTTTGCGCTTGCGCCTACGCCGGCGCTTGCCGCGGCGTGACTCGCCGTCGGCGTCTGCCTTTTCGTCGTCTGCGTCACGTGCAGCGATTTCGTCTTCGGCCGTATCTGTTTCGATTTCGACAGCTTCTGTACTGTCAGCTCTGACCGCGGCCGGTCGTTCGTAGTTTTCCTTGCGGACGCCAGTCTTGTCGACTTCGTACTGGTCGCCGGCTTTCGAACTGTCAGCGGTGATTTCAACGGTAACGCCATAATCGTTCGAAATGCGCGCCAGCCAGTCGCGTTTGTGATTGAGCACATAGAGCGCGACATCAAGCGCTGCACGGACCTGCAAATGACCGGCTTTACTTGAAATTGCTTCGCCTTCTACTGCGCGCAGGATGCGCAAGGCCGCCATCTCCTGCGAGCGGACGGCGCCGGCGCCGCCACAGGTCGGGCAAGCGTGCGTGGTTCCATCGACAATGCCGGAGCGGCGACGCTGGCGCGACATTTCAAGCAGGCCAAAATTGGATATCCGCCCAAGCTGGATTCTTGCCCGGTCGTTCTTCAGCGCGTCTTTCAGGCGACGTTCAACGGCGCGATTGTTCCGCTGTTCGTCCATGTCGATGAAATCGATGACGATCAGCCCGGCAAGGTCGCGCATCCGGCACTGGCGCGCCGCTTCATCCGCCGCTTCAAGGTTCGTGCGCAATGCGGTCTGTTCGATATTTCGCTCGCGCGTCGCTTTGCCGGAGTTCACGTCGATGGCGATCAGTGCTTCGGTCTGGTTAATGACAATATAGCCGCCGGACTTTAGCCGAACGCTTGGCTGGTACATGGCGTCGAGCTGGGATTCGACATTGTATCTCAGAAATAGCGGCGCCGTTTCCTTGTAGGGCTGAACGTTTTTCGCATGCGACGGCATCAGCATTTTCATGAAGTCTTTGGCTTCACGATAACCGGCGTCGCCTTCAACCAGGACTTTCTTGATGTCCTTGTCGTAAAGATCGCGAATGGCGCGCTTGATCAGATTGGCTTCCTCGTAGATGAGGCTCGGCGCAATCGATTTAAGAGTGAGCGCGCGAATGTTTTCCCATAACCGAACCAGGTATTCATAGTCGCGCTTGATTTCCGCCTTGGTGCGCTTGGCGCCCGCCGTACGGATGATAAGCCCCATGCCGTCAGGCACGTCGAGGCCATCAACAACGCGGCGCAGGCGTTTGCGATCAGCGGCGACGGGAATTTTCCGGGAGATGCCGCCGCCGCGTGCGGTATTCGGCATCAGCACGCAATAGCGGCCGGCAAGTGAAAGATACGTTGTCAGCGCCGCGCCTTTGTTGCCGCGTTCTTCCTTGACGACCTGAATAAGCAGGATCTGACGACGCTTGATGACTTCCTGAATTTTATAATTCCGCAACAGGCGCGCTTTCTTGCGCCGCGCTTCCTTATAGCGGTCAAGCAATTGCGACCGGCTCAGCTCGCTGAGGGGCGCGTCGCTCGCGTTTTCGTTGGTGACTTCCTCATCGTCATCAGAATCTTCGTCACCCTTAGCGTCTTCTGACCCGGCGTACGCAGTCTCGCTCGTCTGGTCTTCGACGCCGTTTTCGACATCGTCTTCCTCGTCCGCATCAGCCAGCGCTTTTGCATTTAGCGCATCGTCGTCTTCGTTGCTGCGTTTGTCGTCACCATCGTCGTCTTCTTTATCGTCGACGTCATTGGTTTCGCTGTGTTCTTCCTCTTCTTCCTCTTCATCGAGGTCCTCGCCGGCATCACCATCATCGCCGGGAGCGTCATCGTCAGCATCTTCTGCGGCGTCGCCATCGTCTTCGGAAACGTCTTCGGCATCAGCTATTGCGGCTTTAACCTCGGGCTGATCATCATCGTCGCCGCCTAGATTTTGTATGGCGCCGTCTTGTTCGCCAGCGTCATCGCCAATTTCGTCGATGCCGCCGTCATCATCATCGTCGTCGTCGCCGCGCTGGGTTAAATTGAGGGCGGCGGCGAGCGCCGCCTCTTCGGCCTCAGCCTCCTGAATTGCACGCCGGTCGGAAACCGGCACCTGATAATAGTCAGGGTGGATTTCAGAGAATGCGAGAAAGCCGTGCCGGTTGCCGCCATATTCGACAAACGCGGCCTGTAACGATGGCTCTACTCTGGTGACGCGCGCGAGATAGATATTCCCGCGCAGCGGTTTTCTGGACGAATATTCAAAGTCGAAATCTTCAACTTTGCCGTTCTCAAGAACGCAAACGCGAACCTCTTCCTGATTGGCCGCATCGATTAACATGGTCTTGGTCATTATCGGGTCTTCCAAAGCCGCCAGGGTATTTCACCGGCAGGCTGTTTTGTTCCTGGCGCAGGGCTGAAAGACGCAATGCCGCCCCGGACCGCAGAGCGGTTCTTCGGGTCGGCGCGGTCAACAAGCCGTTCATGCGCATATTGCTCCAAGCCGGCGTCTGGCCGGCAGTTCTGTTCGCGGGCGCAATGCCCGTACTGGTCCTCGCGGGCGTTCTTAGGCCGACAACCGTTACCGGCCGACAACCGTAAAACGCCAATGCGGTAATATGGGGAGGGCGCGTTTACCTTTGATATTAGAGTCCACGCCGCCTGACCCGGTTTCCGCAATTTAAAACAGCCGTCCAGGACCACCGGACAACCGCAAAATCAAATCCCTCGCTCTTCGCCGAGGGGGCTAATTCCTTGCGCATCTCAGAAAAGACGGCTTCCCCGTCTCATGTGCGCATCCGGGACAATGCCCGACAACGGGGAAAAAGAAAAGCGATTCCCCGTCCGACTCACCTTTTCATGAGAAGGTGGAAAATGGTTTAAGGAGCCGTTAACGAAGGCGCAGGAAACATGGGTCCTCTGGCGAAGGGGCCGTGCTGGCGGTATCAGGTTGTGTTCGCAAAATTTGAAATAAATATCAAAGGCTTATGCGCCACGCTGGCAATTTTGCTGGGCATGGGGGCATCAGCGCATGCAGCCGAAATCTCTGCTGTGCGCCTCGGATTGCCGTCGCCGGGCGTAACCCGCATTGTCATAGACGCGAATGCCGCCTTCGCCCACCGCATCGCCGTTGAGGATCGCGGAGCGGGCCGGCTGGTTCTTCAACTGGAAGACGTGACGCCCGCCAAGGGGTTCTCCTCAACCGGAAACGGCCTGGGCCACATCGCCGATTTTGTCGCGCTGTCTCCCGGCGCAGGCACGATCAACGTGGTCGTGGATCTGAAAAATACCGCGAAAATCAAGGATGTGTTTGCTATTCCGCCAAGCGGACATGAGCCTCGCCATCGGCTTGTTGTCGATCTCGTGAACGGCTCCACGGCGGAAATGCTGGCCAGCGCCAGTGCGCCGGAATTTGCAGAGTTAGAAGACGTAATCGCTGCATCGACCCCTGAAATCCCCCAACGGCTGGAAAAGAAAACGCCGGAAATGACCCTGTCCGATACTGCCCGGACGACCGCGGCGGCGGAGGCGATCACCACGTTGGCGGCGGAAGCGCAAGAAACCGCCAGCGTGTTGGAGGTGCCAGCTCCGTCTATTGCGCCGCACGCGAATTCCAGGGTGAAGCCGGTGATCGTGATCGACGCCGGCCATGGCGGTAGCGATCCCGGCGCCAGCGGGCCCGACGGCCTACAGGAAAGCGAGGTCACTCTGGCGGCGGCCAAGGCGCTAGAGACAGCCTTGAAGGCGACCGGCAGATATGACGTCGTGTTGACCCGTAGCAGCGATGTCCGTCTCGCCCATGAGGAGCGTTCGCGTATCGCCCGCGAGGCCAATGCGGGGTTGTTCCTGTCGATCCACGCCGATGCTCATGACAACCCCAAGATCCGCGGAGGTTCCGTTTACACCCTTTCGGAGAAAGGGACGGCGCGTTCGGCGCGCGAGGCTTTGTCTAAGGACAATTACGTCATCGAAAATTACGACGTCGCCAAAGCCGAACCGGCTCTGGCGACGACCCTATATGAAGTGATGCAACGCGAATCCGGCACTAAATCTGATAAATTCGCCGAAATCCTCATCGCTAAGCTCGACGGCGTCACGCCACTGCTGAACAACACTCACCGCCGCGAGAATTTCAAGGTTTTGCTCGCGCCTGACGTGCCTGCAATATTGCTGGAGCTTGCGTTCATCTCCAACAAGTCGGATGAGGCGAATCTCAAATCGCCGGCGTGGCGGAAAAGAACCATGGCCGCCGTGGCCGACGCGATCGATACGTATTTCGCCAGCGTGTCGCCGGTAAGGCACGCCAGCAGCGATTCCTCGCGTTAACCTTGAAGCAGGCCATTTTTTCGCCTTGGAGAATGCTAGCATTGGTCTCGCAAGGTCTAGCGATTTATTGTAGCCAGCATGCGGGCGTGAACGCCATCGGCTTGGACGGATGCGTGCCGAGGGGCTTCGTCAGGGTAATGTCAGGGAATAACGATGTCAGGCCGATATGACGATGAACGGCCCGATGGGCCGAAATACGACGACGGGGACGATGCTGCGCCGCATGGAGCCGGGCCGCACCAGGGTGACGATGCGCACGATGATGACGTCTTTGACGACGATGACTATGACGATGATGGGGATCTCCACGAAGACGATGACTATGAGGACGACGAGCCGATAGAGCTTGTCGCGCCGCAACGCGCGAAAGCGCGTGAACCGGAAAGACCGAGGCGAAAGCGACGTATGCCATTGTGGCTGAAGATTATCGGCTATCTCTTCGCAGCCGGCGTTGTCGCCGGGCTGGCGGCGATTGCCGCGTTCTTCATTTATCTTGGCCAGTTGTCCAACGATCTTCCTGATTATGAAGTGCTCGCCGAGTACTCGCCGGCGGTGACGACGCGGGTTTACGCTAATGATGGTTCGCTGGTGGCTGAATTTGCGCGCGAACGGCGCATTTTCGTTCCGGTTGAGGCGATGCCCGATCTTGTCAAAGACGCTTTTATCTCTGCGGAAGATAAGAATTTTTACGAACATAACGGGCTGGATTTCAAAGGCATCTTAAGATCGCAGGTCTCGAATATCTCGAACTATCTCCAAGGGCGGCGCCTTGAAGGCGGCTCGACCATTACCCAGCAGGTTGCGAAAAACTTTCTGCTTTCCAGTGAGCAGAAGATCGAGCGCAAGATGAAAGAATGGCTGGTGACGCGCCGCATCGAAAAAGCGTTCACCAAGGACCATATTCTCGAACTTTACCTGAACGAAATTTATCTCGGTAACAGATCCTATGGCGTTGCCGCGGCGGCGCTTAATTACTTCGATAAATCGCTGGATGAACTGACGGTGGAAGAAGCTGCATATCTTGCTGCAATTCCCAAAGGGCCCAGCAATTACCATCCGGTCTATAATTATGACCGCGCCATCGCCCGGCGCAACTGGGTGATCTCCCGCCTGCTGGAAGACGCCAAGATCACGCCGGAGCAGGCCAGCGAAGCAAAAGCGACGCCTTTGGTCGCTGAGATCGCGCCGCCGCTTGGCGCGCGTGACTGGACGACAGAATATTTCGCTGAAGCGGTCCGCAAGGAAATTGCCGAACGATATGGCGCAGATGCGCTGTATGATGGGGGGCTTGCCGTACGTACGACAGTCGATCCGCGCTATCAGAAAGCCGCAGGCGCAGCACTGCGCAAATGGCTTGCTGAATATGATCGGCGCCATGGCTGGCGCGGTCCGGTCGGGACGATGACGATCAGCGATGACGGGCGGAATGAAGAAGCCATGCAGGCTGATGCGGATGAGAGCCTGCCGGCGGAGGAAAAAGCCTGGCAGGTCGAATTCGAAGCGGTCGCCAAGACACTTTATGACAGTCATTTACTGTCTTCCGATCTTGCCCCCTGGCGCGCCGCGGTGGTTCTCGACCTCTCGAAGGACGCAGCGACAATTGGTTTTGAAGACGGAGCAACAGGCGCGATCACGTTCGCGGAAATGTCGTGGGCGCGGCCGTACAAAACCGTGGACAGGCTGGGTGATGAAATCGACGAGCCGGCCGACGCCTTGAACGTTGGCGACGTCATTATGGTTGAGCCGACCGCGACGGACGGCGAGTTCGCGTTACGTCAGCCGCCGGCGGTCAATGGCGGTCTGATCGCAATTGATCCGCATACAGGTCGCGTTCTGGCGATGGTTGGCGGGTTTTCATTCCAGATGTCGGAGTTTAATCGCGCGACGCAGGCGCGCCGCCAGCCGGGATCGACTTTCAAGCCGTTCGTTTACGCCGCCGCGCTTGATAGCGGCTACACGCCATCGAGCATCGTGCTCGATGCCCCGTTTGTTGCGCCGGGCGTCGATAGCTGGTGGAAACCGGGCAACTATGCGGAAGGCCGGTTTTATGGCGAGAGCACGCTGCGCCTTGGCATCGAACAGTCGCGCAACACGATGACTGCGCGTCTTGCGCAGGATCTCGGCATTGGCCGGATTGTCGAATATGCCTCGCGGTTCAATCTGTCGGATAACCTTCCGCGTGAACTGGCGATTTCGCTTGGGTCGGGTGAAACTACGCTGATCCAGATCACTTCGGCGTATTCCACGTTCGTCAATGGCGGCAAGCGCGTGAAACCGTTCCTGATCGACCGTGTACAGGACCGCACCGGCAAGACGATCTTCGCCCATGATGAACGTGAATGCCTGGATTGTCGCCAGCAGGTGTGGAACGGTCAGGCTGAACCACAACTTGCTGACACGCGCGAACAGGTTATTGATCCGCGCACGGCTTATCAAATTGTTTCGATCCTTGAAGGCGCCGTGCAGCGCGGCACCGGCAGCGCCGTGCGCAAAGTTGTCGACAAGCCGGTGGCCGGCAAAACCGGCACCACCAACGACTATAAAGACGCATGGTTCGTCGGCTTTTCCCCCGATCTCGCCGCGGGCGTTTTTGTGGGCTTCGACATGCCGCAATCGCTTGGTCAGGGCGAAGCCGGCGGCCGCGTCGCGGCGCCGATTTTTGGCGACTTCATGGCCGCCGCGCTTGAAGATCAGCCCGGCATCCCGTTCCGGGTGCCGTCGGGCATCCGGCTCGTTCGCGTCAACGCCAAAACCGGCCAGCCCGCCGGGCCGTCGGATCCGAATGTCATTCTGGAAGCGTTCAAGGCTGAAGATCCCATTGTCTCGACGCCAAACGCCGAGGAACTGACGCTCGATCCGTTGAGCACCGCGCCGACGGTAAAACTGCAAGAGCCGTTGACCGATGATCTAAACGGCATTTATTGATGCGCTTCGGCGAGCCAATCGCCCTCCTTAGATTGCAGACCCACGGAAAAACATGCGCGCGGAAATTGAAAATTACACCGGCCAAATCAAGCAGTCGCTGGAACTGCTGAGGAGGGGGCTTTGACTGGGATCAAGCGACGCGTCGCCTTGATGAACTGAATGCTCGTTCTGAAGATCCCGGTTTCTGGGATGATCCTGAAAGCGCCCGCAAGCTGATGCAGGAGCGCACGGCGCTGGAAAACCAGATTAACGCCATCGGAGAAATTTCAGGTGAAGTCGAAGATTTGTATGGCCTTGCGGAAATCGCGGACGACGAAGGCGACAACGCAAGTCTCGATGAAGTCGAGAGCTTGTTGAACGCGCTGGCTGAGCGCGCCGCGGCGGCCGAGCTTGAGGCGTTGTTGTCGGGCGAGGCGGATGCAAATGATTGTTATCTTGAAATTCATCCCGGCGCCGGCGGCACGGAGTCGAACGACTGGGCGTCAATGCTGTTGCGGATGTATCTGCGCTGGGCGCAAAAGCGCGGCTTCAAGACCGAGATCATCGAACAGCAGGCGGGAGAAGAGGCGGGCGTCAAATCCGCGACCGTTCTCATCAGCGGCCATAACGCCTATGGCTGGCTGAAAACTGAATCCGGCGTGCACCGGCTGGTGCGCATCTCGCCTTATGACTCAAATGCACGCCGTCATACCTCGTTCGCCTCGGTATGGGTCTATCCCGTGGTCGACGATACGATCGACATTCAGATCAATGAAAGCGACGTGCGCGTTGATACGTTCCGCGCGTCCGGCGCAGGCGGTCAGCACGTCAACACGACGGATTCCGCCGTGCGGCTGACGCACGAGCCGACAGGTATCGTCGTGCAGTGCCAGAACGAGCGTTCGCAGCATAAAAACCGGGCGACTGCGTGGAATATGCTGCGCGCGCGTTTGTACGAATTGGAATTACAGATGCGCGAAGAGGCGGCGCAGGCGCAGCAAGCGGCGAAAACCGATATTGGCTGGGGCCACCAGATTCGCTCTTACGTTTTGCAGCCCTATCAGATGGTGAAAGACCTTCGCACGCAAGTCGAAAGTCCGAGCCCAGACGATGTGCTTGACGGTGATCTCGATCCATTCATGTCGGCCGCGCTGGCGCAGCGCGCCGCCGGCGACGAGGAGCAAACCTGATCATGACCGTTGCCGCGATGATTGATCGCGTTCAGCGCAGCGGCGAACGTCCCTGGCTCAGGAACGATGGCGCTTCGTTCGCTGGCCGTCCGCCATCATCGGCGGCCGACGTGGTGGGCCGGGGCGGCGGCGCAGACGCCGGTCGCGACTTGCGGAAATCATTCGCCGCCGCATCGGAAAGCGGATCCTCGGAATGGCGGCAATTGCCCTCGAAATGAGCGCCGCTTTCAACTGATAACGAGCTGTGAAGGATGTCGCCATTGATGCGTGCGGTAGCGGCCAGAGCAACCTGCTTGGCGCGAATGCCGCCTTCGACATGGCCGCGTACGGTCACGCTTTCGCAAATGATTTCGCCTTTAACCGAGGCTTTCTCGCCGACGATCAAGGTCGACGCCTTGATGTCGCCTTCAAGCGCGCCGTCGAGCTGAACCTCGCCGCCGGAGTTGATGTTGCCGCGCATGGTCATGTCCGCGGAAATAATCGAGGGAACGCCAACAGACTTCATGGAACTGGACCTTTTGGACGGTGGTGCGGCATTTGATGCTGCGGTTGACGCCGTATCCGGCGATTTTACCTTAGAGCGATCTTCGCCCTGCGGTTTTTGCTTAGCTTTCGAAAACATATCTGCCCGCCTCAATAAAACGCTGGGGGTTTTTCGGCTTTCCGTGGAACAGGATTTCGTAGTGTACGTGCGGCCCTGTTGATCGACCGCTATTGCCGAGTTCGCCCACCTTCTGGTGTAGCTTCACCTTTTGCCCGGTTTTCACTGAAATCCGGTTAAGGTGGGCGTAACGGGTGACAAATCCGTTCCCGTGGTCAATTTCGACGCACCGGCCAAAGCCGCTGCGTGTGCCGGCGAACTTGATCGTGCCGGCCGCCGTCGCGGTGATGGGCGAGGCCCATGCGGCGGCGAAATCAATGCCATGGTGGCTGGAGGCGCGGCCGTTGATGGGGTCGCGCCGGATGCCGAAACCACTGGTAAAGCGTCGGCTGACGATCAGCGGCGACGATAATGGGATCGAGTTCACCGCCGTTTGCACTTCGCGCAGTTCGTCAACGACAAGGCCGGCGCGGTTGGCGTGACGGAAGAAGCTGGAACTTGAATCCGAGACATTGGACGGATCAATGAACGGGCCGCCCTGTGCAAGGACCATATTGCTGATCTTCGGCGGCGCCACAAGATTGTCGGCGCCGACGCCGGTCGCCGACAGCACCTTGCGTAATTCTGCGACCTGCCGGGCGGAGCGCTCCTCGATTGAGGCGAGAAGCAGAACCTGCTCCACATATAGCTCGGTGGCGGCTTCCTGCATCTGCGCCAGCGCCGGGGCGGCCGGGCTGTTTACCGGCACAACGGCGGCTTGAGCGAGGGCCTCCATCTCCGCCTGACGGCGCAGCATGGAAAGACGCGATTGCCGCGGTGTCGGCTCGGCTGGCGCGACATCGATCATGATCCGGTTGCCGTTATTGAGTTTCTGGCCGTTTGGCGCGCCGGCTTCGGCGAGCCCCCGGGTGAGGGCCTCAAGGTCGGAATCGGCGGAGGCCTTTCGCTCAACCATGCCCTTAAGCGTTTGATGGCGCGCGGAAATCTCGGCCATTGTGGCGTCAAATTCCTGCTGCATGATCACGTTAAGCGAGCTGATATCGTCATAAGCGCGCTGCGACTGGGCGACCCGTTTGTTGAAAACGGTCTCCATCACGCGCCGGTCGCGCTCTTTGGCGACAATAATTTGTTCTTTAAAAACAACGTTCACTGAAGCATAGGCGACCCAAAGCAACGCCGCGCCGATGACGGTCGCCAGCGCGATCTGGGTCTTGGTCGACATCGAGATGAAGTGAACGACACCGTCACTGCGGTGGTAGATCTGACGTTCCTTGAAGAACCGGCTGACAATACGCTTTGCCTTGCCGGATTTTCTGCGGCTCATCCAACGACGCCCCTAGTTAACGCACACAGGCGTTATATGCCGACACCCATTAAGATATTGCACCCTATCTCCACTGAATTCGCAACGGTTATGTGATGAAATAACCATGATTTTATGACGCGCCACCTGTTTTTTTTCAGCGATTTACTCGCAAGAGCCATTCCACTCGCGATAAAAATCAGCCTCCAGGCCAGCAAGCGCGCGAGCTTCGTCGTTGAAGGGCGGTTTTAGCTCACCGTTGAACCGCTGGCGGACGAGGCGGTGAAAGGTCTCAACGGGGTTAACGCCGCGCCCGGCGCATATCCTGCGGAACCAGCGGACGCCAGCGGCGACGTGGGCGTGCTCCTCGTCATAGATTTTGTCCAGAATGGCGGCGCTCTCGGGGTCGCCGGCGCGGCGAAGGCGGCCGGCCATGGCGGGCGTGACGTCGAGCCCGCGCGCTTCCAGCACCATCGGCGCGATGGCCAACCGGGCAAGCACCTGATCGGCGGTCTTTTCGGCCGCTTCCCACAGGCCGTCATGGGCGGGAAGATCGCCATATCGCGCGCCAAGCTGCGCCAGGCGGTGGTCCAGCCACCGGAAATGGCGGGCTTCGTCGGCGCCGACAGCGAACCAGTCCGAGATAAACGCCGCGGTATCGAGACCGGATTGGTCGATTTCGCCGGCAAATCGCGCCGCCATGTCGAAGGCCAGATCGATGGCGTTGAATTCTATATGAGCGATCGCGTGCAACAGCGCGATGCGCCCGCTTTCGCCGCCCAGTCGCCGGCGCGGCGTCTGCGCGGGCGGCAGAAGTTCTGGTTTGACGGGTCTTGCCGGGCGGTCCGACGGGGTTGGCCAGTCCCTGCAAGCGGCGGCAAGGCGGTCAGCGCCGACGTCGTTCAGGGCCGCCAGCGCGGCCGTCGCGAGGTCGCATTTGCTCTGCGGGTCGGCCGCCGACAGCACGCGCGCGGCAAGGCTGAACGCGTCGTCCGACAATTCGTTAAAGCGCCTTTACCGCTTCAAGCACCTTATCAACGTGGCCCGGCACCTTCACCTTACGCCAGACCTCGCGCACGACGCCCTTTTCATCAATCAGGAATGTCGCGCGCTCGATCCCCATATACTTGCGTCCATACAGGTTTTTTTCGACCCAAACGCCGTATTTTTCGATCATCTTGGCGTCTTCGTCGGCGCCAAGCGTGATCGTCAGATCATGCTTTGCCTTGAATTTATCGTGCTTTTCAACGCTGTCTTTCGACACGCCGAGAATCTCAGCACCGGCGGTCTTGAATTTGCGCGCAGCCGCAGTGAAGTCGATCGCCTCACGCGTGCAGCCCGATGTGTCGTCCTTAGGGTAGAAGTACAAGACAAGTTTCCTGCCGGCGTAATCGGCGAGGCGAACCTTGCCGCCACCGTCCGTCAGCAGAGTAAAAGCAGGCGCCTTGCGCCCGGGTTCGATTGGTTTCGCCATCTTCACCTCCATGCCGCAGGCACGCACTAACCGGGCGCGACCGGGGGATCAAGCCGGTCGGCAAGGCCAGCGGCGGTTGCGGGTGATGCGCTTGATCTCTCGTAATCTTGTCACTACGGATTGTATTGGGCGAATGGGCGGCTTTCCTGGGGTCAGGGACGCTACTGACAGGCAGAGGTGCGAATGAAGTCGCGCTTACCGCGGGCGGGACTGATTGCCGTTGAGGTGTTCGGCGTTAGCGTCGCTGCGCTCGTCGCGGTCGTCGCCTTTGTGCTCTGGCGCGCGCAAACAGGGCCGGTTTCACTGCGCCCCCTGGCGCCGCTGGTATCCGCATTCGCCAATTCCAGTCTGGGCGGGCGCGTTTCAGTCACGCATATCGGCGCGATCACGCTCATGCGCGCTGATGCGGGCGCTTATCGCGTCACGATGAACAATGTCGAACTTGGCGAACGCGGCGCCGACGCCGCCGGCGTATTGCCGTTAGTGGATTTGGCGTTCATGCCCGCAGATCTGCTGAGCGGCAAGCCGGGGCCGCGCCGCGTATTGATTGACGGTGCGGAATTGCGGGTGACGCGCCGTGTCGACGACAAGCTTGATGTCGATCTCGGCGACGCCGGCGGCGACCGCGTACGCGCTTTGCAGTTCCTGACTGGCGGTAGATATTTCCGCGAAGCATTTGAAACTGCTGAGCTTCGAAATGCGAAAATCACATTTCGCGATGCTGCATCCGGCCGGTCATGGTCAGGTCGAAATGGAAATGGCGTGTTCCGTCGCACGGCCTATGGCTACGACGCCAAGGTGACGAGCGCGTTTGAAAACGGCACACAAATTTCCGATCTGGCGCTTAGCGCGGACTACCGTCTCGAATCGGAAATTTTGAGCGCTGACATGACGCTTGACCGGGCGCCGGTCGGCGATTTGATCACAATGTTGTTCAATCGCCGTACGAATTTTCTGACGTCGCCAATTTCAGGACGTGCAGAAATTAAAATCAACAAGAACGGCGAGGTGATTTCATCGCATCTCGCTGGTCATGCAGGAGGCGGCGCGTTTACCGTCGGGTCATTCACGACGAAAATTGCCTCGATTGAAGCCGATGCGGCGTTCGATCCGGCGTTGAAAACTTTTGACGTGCAAAAACTCGCCTGGGCGACAGACGCCGGGCAGGGCGAATTCAGCGGGCGGGTTGAACTTTCCTTTGACGATGAAACCAATGCCGTAGACGGCGTTTCGTTCGCCCTCACGGGGAATGCGCTGACATTGTCGCCGCCTGATTTTTTTGAAAGCGGCCTCTTGATTGACCACCTTGTCCTCGACGGCGCGTATGAGATTGCAACACGGCGGCTTGGGCTTGGGTCGATAGCCGCGACAACATCCGGCCTGGATATTTCGGGTGCGCTGAATCTCACCGGACCTGCGCGCGGAGAGAAGGCTTCGCCCGGCGTGGACGCCAACTTGCAGGCGAAGGGCGTTGTTGATGTACCGACGCTATTGCACATCTGGCCCACGAAAGTCGCAGACTCGGCGCGCGAGTTTGTTGAAACGCGAATCCCGAAAGGAACATTTTCGACCGTCGATTTTACAATGACGCTGCCGGTCGGCGGTGTTGTTGAGGGGCGTATGGCGGATGAGGCGATGAGCCTTACCTTCAGCGCGGCCGACGCAACGGTGATTTATGCGCCGGGCATGACGCCGCTGACAGGTATCGCCGGACGTGGCGAACTGCGTGGAAACAGTTTCACGTTCGACGCCCGGCGCGGGGCCATCGGGTCGGTTGCGCTGTCGCGTGGGCAGGTTTCAATCCCGGTTATCGCCCCCAAGGGACGCCCCGCCTATTACCGGTTTTCCGCCAGTGGCGATGCTGGCGAAATGATGCGCGTGCTCGCGCAAGAGCCGCTGGCGGTGCTAAAAGACAGCGGCCTTCAGGCGTCGCAATTTTCAGGCAAGGCGAACGTCGAAGCCGAGCTTATGCGTCCGAACCTTAACGTTGCGCCGCAGGAATCCTACAAATACAGCGGCACGGCGACTTTTTCCGGCCTGGGTGTCGCTGGGTTGTTTGGTGACGCGTCGCTGACATCTGGCGAGGGCGAGCTGGATCTGTTTACCGAGTCGATGTCGGTAACCGGCAATGCGACAGTTGGTGCGACGCCCGTACAGATTGATTGGCGCCAGCGTTTTTACGGCGACGGGGATAAAACCAGGATAAAAATGTCTGGCGTCGCAGACTCCGCAACCGGCGATTTTCTCGGCATACCAAACAGGCAATTCGCACAGGGAAAAATACCGTTTGAAATGAACGCGAGCGGAAATCTGGGCGCGTTTCGTCAGGTTGTTGCGAAGGCGGACTTTACCGAGGCGACCTTGACCAGTGCGCAATTCGGCTGGATCAAGCCAGCCGGTTCACCTGCAACCGGCGAGGGCAGCCTCCAGTTTGTCGACGATGGAGTTGAACTGCAGTCCGTCAAGATCAATGGCGACGCCATCAGCGTCGACGGCATGGCGAAGCTTGACAAGCAAGGACGACTTGTAACGGCGGAATTTCCCGCGTTCAGGCTTGAAGGTGCGGCGGACCTTGCTCTTTCGGCGATACGCCAGCCGGGCGGACGGCTTGCGATGACCATCATTGGCGATTACCTCAATGGCGCCTCATTCGCTGAAGGCATTCTTGAGATGGGCGGCGCCAACACTGCTCACGCGCAACAGGATGTGGACGCCGCTGTAACTGCGCGCATCGAACGCGTTGATATGCGCAGCGGCGTACCGTTTACCGACGCCTCATTCGACTTTCGCCGTAGGGGCGACATGATTGAGGCGTTTGCGTTTTCCGCCATGGGCCCGAACCATAAACCGGTATCGTTGAATCTTAAGCCCACCGGCGAGGACAGCGGCTTACAGCAAGCGGTTGTGGCGCGCTCGGACGATATCGGCTCGCTGTTAGCGGGCATATTCGGTATTGGATCGGTCAAAGATGGCGAGGGCGTTCTTGAGTTTGTCTTCACGCCGGGTGACGAGGGCGCGCGCGGCCCCGCTGGCACATTCCAGGCGCGCAATCTCAGAATCGTGCGCGCACCGCTTCTGGCAAAAGTGTTTGCTGCGGGGTCTTTGACCGGACTGGCCGATCTGATGAACGGGCAGGGCATCGAAATCGCGAACGCTTATTCAAAATTCTCGGTTGTCGACGGGGTCGTTGATCTGGAAATCGCGCGAGCCACGGGGCCGTCGGTGGGCATGACGGCGCAGGGTCGTTTTGATCTGTCGGGCGAGCGCGATGTTGATCTCGACGGCGCCGTGGCGCCCGCCTACGGCGTGAATTCGCTGCTTGGAAAAACGCCGATTATCGGTGATTTGTTTGTCAATCGCGAGGGCGAGGGGTTGCTGGCGTTATCCTATCAGGTGACCGGCCCGGCGTCAGAGCCGCGCGTGAGCGTTAATCCACTCTCGGCGCTAACCCCCGGCGTGTTCCGGCGGATGTTTGAGGAGGTTCGTCCTGATTTGACGCCTGCGGATGAAGCCTTAAACGCTACGGACGCCGCCCAGCCCCCGGATAGTTCGCCCTCAGATCGTTCGTCTTCAGAAAATTATTCGCCAGATTCGGCGTCGCCGTCTTTCACCATAGACCAGCCGCCTGTAGAGCAATAATCAACGCACACGAACCAATGCGTGCTTTTTCTTGCCGACGGAAAGTTTGATAACGCCGTCGATGACGTCGTCGAGCGATAAGGCGCGTTCTTGCGTAACCGGCTTGTCATTGATCTTTAACGCGCCGGCCTTGATGTGTCGGCGGCCTTCGCCATTGGAGGAGATCAGACCCGCGTCGCTGAACGCCTTCAACAATGCGCCGTCAGTCGCCAGCGCCGCCGAGCCCATTTCGATGGTTGGCAGACCGCTAGCCGCTGCGCCTTCTTCAAAAGTGCGCCGCGCGGTTTCCGCTGCTTCATCCGCGGCGGCGCGTCCATGCAGCAATGTCGTCGCTTCGGTGGCGAGTATTTTCTTCGCTTCATTGATCTCGGCGCCGCCGAGTTCGGCCAGTCGACGCACTTCGTCCATCGGCAGTTTGGTGAAGCGCGCCAGCATCGTCCCGACATCGGCGTCTTCGGTGTTGCGCCAGAATTGCCAGTAATCGTAAGGGCTGAACATATCGGGGTTGAGCCATACGGCGCCGCCTTCGGTCTTGCCCATTTTTTTGCCCGAAGACGTGGTCAACAACGGGGTCGTGAGCCCGAACACCTCCGCGCCATCCTTGCGGCGGCAAAGTTCGACGCCGTTGACGATGTTGCCCCATTGGTCTGAGCCGCCCATTTGAAGCGTGCAGCCGACGCGGCGGTGAAGCTCGTGAAAATCATACGCCTGCATCAACATGTAGTTGAATTCCAGGAACGTCATCGGGCTTTCGCGATCTAGCCGCAGCTTGACGCTGTCAAACGTCAGCATTCGGTTGATCGTAAAATGCGTGCCATAATCGCGCAGGAATTCGACATAACCAAGTTGCGACAGCCAATCGTCATTATTGACCATGAAAGCGTCGCCGGGGCCGTCGCCGAATGTCAGGAATTTTGCAAATACTGTGCCGATGGAGGCGATATTCGCCGCGATATCGGCATCCGAAAGCAGCGCGCGCTGGGTATCCTTACCGGTCGGGTCGCCGACTTTTGTCGTGCCCCCGCCCATAAGCGCAATCGGCTTATGGCCGGTCTCCTGCAGCCAGTGAAGCATCATGATCTGGATCAGGCTGCCGGCGTGCAACGATCTGGCGGTGGCGTCAAAGCCAATATAGCCGGTGACAGCGCCTGCGTTCAGCCGTTCGTCAAGGCCGTCCAGATTGGTGCCTTGATGGATGAACCCACGCTCATCCAGCACTGAAAGAAAGTCGGATTTATAGCTCGCCATCGCTCTTTTAGTCGCCCGTCGTTTAATGCCGGCGACCTTTTAGGCAAAGCGACGCGATGAATCCAGCGCTGTTGCGTTGCTAAGGGGTGCTGGCGCGCGGGGGGTCAGTCGGCGTCTGCGGACAGCAGTTTCATCCCGAACAGCGCGCCGCCAAGTCCAGCCCCGATCATCGGGGCGATGAGGAACAGCCATAGCTGCGACAGCGCCTGGCCTCCAACGATTAACGCTGGCCCGAAACTGCGGGCCGGGTTTACAGAAACGCCGGTCGCTCGAATGCCGACGATATGGATGGCGGTTAAGGTCAGCCCGATAGCGAGACCCGCCATGGCTGTGGGCGCCCCATTCTGGGTTGCACCGAGGAATACGACGACGAAAATTGCAGTCATGACAACTTCAAGAAGAAACGCCGCTTCGAACGTATATTCTCCGAGATAGCCCGGCCCCCAGCCGTTCTGCCCAAGTCCATGGGTGGCGAAAGAATAGTTCGCATCGCCGCAGGCGATAAAATAAAGGACGCCCGCGCCGGCCAGTGCGCCGGTGAACTGAGCCGCCCAGTACTGGAGCATCGCGCCGGGCGTCATGCGCCCGGCGATGAACGCGCCAAGCGATATTGCCGGATTTATATGGCATCCCGACACCGGGCCGATGGCGTAAGCCATCGCCACAATCGCAAGCCCGAACGCGAACGCAATGCCAAGTTGCCCAACATGATCTCCGCCCAGCACCGCCGCGCCGCAGCCGAACAAGATGAGCGTCGCCGTGCCAAAAAATTCAGCAATAATCTTCTTCATGGTGTGGTCCCTCCCACCTGTATCGCCCAAGGCGGCTCCGCTTAGAGGAAGACCATGGCGAAATCGCGACAAACGACAAATTATGCTTTGAGCGGATGACTGAACAGCTTTTGCGACGCATTCGCATAACTGCGACCGCGCTCATAACGGGCCACGCAGTGCGCATTATCTTCGTACGAACGAATGCGACGGAAGGGGCAACCCAAAACCATTTTCAATCGCGATCCTGATCGAGGCGATCGAGTAACCTTGCGGCCGCACCACGCCCGCCAATGCCAAAAGCCAGTGCGGCGGCGACTGACGCCGCCCCCAGTATCAACACGAAACCGGCAAAGATGATGTCTTCCCCAAGCCCCATTTCGCGCACGCCGATGGCTGTGACCAGAACCAGAATGCCCCATTGAACAACAGTGCCGACGAGTTCTGAACGGGCGTCGCCGGTGCGCTTGATTGTGTTGGCGACAAACCGGCTGACCGGGATGCCCGCGAGAATCACAATCGAGCCCAAAAGGATCTGGCCGCCGACGGACAGGATCTGGCTCAGCGCGGCGGAGACCGGGTCGATTCGCAATAACTGGGCGGCGGTGATCGCGCCGATGATCAACATGGCCGCCATCGCGATATTGGCGACGACGATTGTCGGCGATAAACGTCCGCTCGATTCCGCCGCAGCGGCGGCTTCTTCGTCTTCATGGTGTTCGATGGCGATGCCGAGCTGGCGCCAGAAATTGTCAAAGCCAAGCCCGGTGAGGAACGATATCATGAACGCCCGAGCTGCACGTGCGAACAGCGTGAAGAAAAACAATACGACGACGGCGGAAATGATGTGCGGGATCGCATCGAGCATTGTCTGCAACATCGATGTTAACGGCCGCGAAATCGATTCAATCTTCAGCGCCTCCAGGCCGGCGATGAACGCCGGAATGAGGATGAGGACATAAACGATAAGACCGGCGGCGCGTGCGATTTCAGCGCCCTTGACGAAGTCGCCAAGCTCGGCGCGTTCAGCGGCATGGTCGATTGGCGCCGCGGCCAGCAGGCTAGAGACCGCGCGGCGCGCGACTGTCGCGATGATAAAGCCGATCACGATGATCAGCGCCGCCGCGCCGATGCGCGGCAGGTACTCGGTCACCGTCGTCGTCATGGAATTGAGCGGGGCAAGAGTTTCCGTCAGGCCGAGGACGCCGAGAACCGGGGGAATAAACAGCAATATGATGAGCCAGAACGCGGCAGAGCCCAGCGATTTGCCAAGCGATGGATTGTTCGGGCCCAGCGCATCGCGATTGGTCGCCATGCCGATCTTTGAACTGTCGATGGCGCGGTGCAGGAACAATTGCACGATGCGCGCAATAACGATGCCGGTAATTGTCAGCACCACGGCGGATAATAATTCCGGCATGAAACTGATCACGCGTTCGAGGGTTTGCTGGGCCTGCAGTTGAATTTGCTCCATCGTGCTATCCTCTTTCCCTGAACCGGTCCCTGAATCGATCAACGAATCATTATCAATCAGCGAATCATTGAAACAATCGGCTAGCACGAGTCGGGTGTAACGCCGCTATGGCGTCAGATTGGCGCGCGATGAAAAACGCCGCCCTGCATCGGTCGGGGAACCCGCGTGGTGCGCGGGAAAGAGAGCGGCAGTTTGCGCAACGAGCGCACCGCGAGATACGCAAAACATTCCGCTTCAAGGTCGTCGCCGCGCCAGCCGACATCCTCCGCCGGTGAAACCGGGGCGTCGAGCGCCTTGGAGAGCGCTTCCATCATGGCCGAGTTGCGACGCCCGCCGCCGGCGACGATCCATTCGCCTGGCGCTTCGGGCAGCGACGGAAGGGAGGCGCGCACGCATGCGGCCGTAAAGGCGGTCAGTGTCGCCGCGCCGTCAGCGGTAGAAAGATCAAGCACCGGGTCAAGTTTGAAGTCATAACGGTCGAGCGACTTTGGCGGCTTGCGGCGCAGATACGGATTGAGCAGCATCATCCGCAAAATTTCTGTATGCACCTTGCCGCTGCGCGCCAGCGCGCCGTCCGCATCCATGTGTTCGCCGGTTTTCAATTCGACCCATTGGTCGACAAGGCCGTTGCCCGGGCCGCAGTCGAACGCGATGAGATCCAGATCGCCGCCGCCGGCAGGCACATAGGTCATGTTCGACACGCCGCCAAGATTGATGACGCCGACCGCATGATCTCGCGCGAGCGCGCGCGCGCGCGCGGCGTGATAGATCGGCGCGAATGGCGCGCCTTCGCCGCCCTCGGCGACATCGGCGCGGCGGAAATCGCTGACCACGTCGATCCTGGCTTCCTCCGCCAGCACCTTGCCGTCGCCAATTTGCCATGTGCGGCCAATGTCTTCCGGCGCGCGTTTGGGCCGGTGCAGGATCGTCTGGCCGTGAAATCCGATGACGTCAATCTGGGTGCGTTTCATGCCGGCTTTTTCGAGAAGCGCCTCGACCGCCTCGGCGTGGGCGAGGGTGACTTCGCCGGCCGCCTTGCCGATATCGGCGGCGCCGTCGCGGCCTTCAAGCGCGGCGGTGATGGCCCGGCGGATGAAGATCTTCAGATCGCGCGAATAGGGGGCGAAATGGGTCGGCCCCGCCTCGATCACGGCCTCTCCATCGGTCGTCAGCACCGCCGCATCGATGCCGTCCAGCGACGTGCCGCTCATCAGGCCGATTGCAGTAAGAACGCTCATTCAAATGTTATCCGGCAGGTCTGTTCAGTTCGGACGGCTGCTAGCCTATCGTACAAACAGTAAATACATGTTTGGAGGCGATTGTGTTAACAGAATATTTCACCGCGAATGACCGGTCAGACTGCGCGCGCCGCGGCAAAGGCTGACGACCACGCCCACTGAAAATTATATCCGCCAAGCCAGCCGGTGACGTCAACCACTTCGCCTATAAAGAAAAGACCGGGTACGGATTTAACTTCCATCGTTTTGGAGTCGAGCGCCGCCGTATCCACGCCGCCAAGCGTAACCTCCGCCGTGCGGTATCCTTCCGAGCCTGAAGGGACGATGCGCCAATTCGCCATTGCATCGCGCGCCGTATTCAGCCTCGTATCCGACCAGTCGGCGAGATTGCCGCGCCAGCCATTCATTTCGCAAAGCACGGTCGCCAGTCGCCGCGGCAAAAACTCTCCAAGCGCGGTGTGAAACGCGGTTCCGCCAGCGCCGGCGCGCCGGGCGCGCAGCGCGGTGTACAAATCAATATCAGGGGCAAGGTCGACGATAATCGCCGCGCCTTCGCGCCAATAGCTCGATATCTGAAGGATCGACGGGCCGGAAAGGCCGCGATGGGTGAATAAAAATCCGTCGCGGAATACTGGTGGTCTCGTTTGCGGGTTGTTTGCTCGGGCGCCTGAAACCGCGCTGCGCACCGTTGTAACCGCAGCGTCGACCGATACGCCGGCGAGTCTTGCCGTCACGTCTTTGATCGCGCCTTCAAAGGTTAGGGGCGCAAGCGCCGGTCGCGGTTCAACAACGCCAAGACCGAATTGGTCGGCGATCTGGTAACCGAAACCTGTTGCGCCGATTTTCGGAATCGACTTCCCGCCACTTGCGATGACGAGGCGTTTGGCGTTTAGCGCGCCATTGCCGATATCGATGTGAAACCCGTCCGCCGACTTTGCAACGCCATGCACATTCACGCCAGTGCGCAAATCGACGCCAGCCCTGCGGCAGTCGCCAACCAGCATGTCGATAATTTGTTGCGCGCTGTCGTTGCAGAACAATTGCCCCAGCTTTTTTTCGTGCCAGCCGATTGCGGCGGCGTCGACGCGCTTGATGAAATCGTGAGGCGTGAAGCCTTTCAGGGCGGAGATGCAGAATTTCGGATTCTTCGACAGGAAGTTTTCCGGCCTGGCGTGGATGTTGGTGAAATTGCAGCGTCCGCCGCCGGAAATGCGGATCTTCTCGCCGATCCTTTCTGCGTGATCGATAACGATAACGCGGCGTCCGCGTTTGCCAGCTCCCGCCGCGCAGAACAGACCAGCCGCGCCGGCGCCGATGATCAAAACGTCGAAATTTTCAGCGCCGCCCGCCATAACCGCATCCTTGCCGGGCAGCTTCTAGCGGCTAAAGGCGGAATAGGAAATGGAGATGTAACAGAACGCGGCAAACGCGGATTAATATTTGCGCATCAGACCGACGAGGCGGCCCTGCACCGACACTCGGTCGGCGCCATAGATGCGGGTCTCAAAGCTGGGGTTCGCCGCCTCCAGGGCGATTGACGCGCCTTTCTTGCGAAGCCGTTTCAGCGTTGCTTCCTCGCGGTCGACGAGGGCGACGACGATATCGCCGTTCGTTGCATCGTCGGCACGCTGAATGATCGCGTAATCGCCATCGTGGATGCCGGCCTCAATCATCGACTCGCCTTGCACCTCAAGCACGTAATGCTCGCCCGAGCGCAGGAAAGCTTCCGGCGCGGCGATGCGGTCGACTTCGTGCTGGATGGCGTCGATCGGCGTGCCGGCGGCGATGCGCCCCAGCACTGGCAGATCGGCGGTCCCGCCGGGGTTCGCCGTCGCAGGTTTAGCTTTTGCCGCCGCACCGCGCCGAGCCGGGAAATTGCCGTGCACGACCGAAGCTGAGAATTTCGGCGCGCTCGCGCCGGCTTCACGGGGAAGACGCACAACCTCAAGCGCGCGCGCCCGGTGCGGCAATCGGCGCAGAAAACCGCGTTCCTCAAGGGCGGTGATCAGGCGGTGAATGCCCGATTTCGAGCGCAAATTGAGCGCCTCTTTCATCTCGTCAAAGGAGGGGGAAACCCCCGTCTCTTTTATCCGGTCGTTGATGAAGAGCAGCAATTCGCTCTGTTTTTTGGTCAGCATGGCCGTAGCCTCCACAACAAGTCGGGTCGTCCCGTCAGACGTTTTCCCCAG
The DNA here is from genome assembly GCA_041398145.1 of Parvularculaceae bacterium. Classification (GTDB taxonomy): domain Bacteria; phylum Pseudomonadota; class Alphaproteobacteria; order Caulobacterales; family Parvularculaceae; genus Amphiplicatus. The sequence goes on from JAWKVF010000001.1 coordinate 993,583, forward strand.
ACGCTTGTGTTACGGGCGCACATGCCGCCACAGGTCGCGCCCCAAAAGCGTACCGTGTTCGTCCTTGCGAACCCGAAACGACGGGAGAACAAATCATCAACGTTCTATGGTTGTTCTTTTCGCCCGTCAACCGGTTCTTTCGGTTAGCGATCTGATATTTAAGGCCGATCAGGTGTTATGCACAGGCGCGAGCAGGTTTCGCGTCGCCGCCGCGACGTCTTTCTGGCGCATCAATCGCTCGCCGACAAGGAAGGCCCGCGCCCCAAAACCGGCAAGGCGCACAAGGTCTGCATGGCTGGAAATCCCGCTCTCCGACACCAGCAGGGCCGTGTCCGGCGCCAGCAAGGCAAGGCGTTCAGTGGTCTCCAGACTGGTCTCGAAGGTCTTCAGATTGCGGTTGTTGACGCCGATCAGCGTCGCGCCGAGCGCTGCGGCGCGCGCCATTTCGGCCTCATCATGAACCTCGACAAGCACGTCGAGTTCCCACCGCTCCGCCGCCGTCATCAACTCGCGCGCGTGATCGTCCGACAGGCAGGTCAGGATGAGGAGGATGCAGTCAGCGCCCCAGGCGCGCGACTCGGCGACCTGATAGGGGTCGATTATGAAATCCTTGCGAAGGATCGGCAGCGCTGCGGCCGCACGCGCGTCGCGCAGGAATTGCGGCGCGCCTTGAAAGCTCGGTCCGTCGGTAAGAACGGAAAGGCACGCCGCGCCGCCGTCGCGATAGGCGCGGGCGAGGGACGGCGGGTCGAAGTCAGCGCGTATCAGCCCTTTTGACGGGCTCGCCTTTTTGATCTCGGCGATCAGGGCGAAGCCGGTCGCGGCGCGCTCGCGCAGCGCGCGTTCGAACCCGCGCGGTGCGGCGGAGTCGGCGGCAAGCGATTCAAGGGCCGCAGACGGCGTGTTTGCTTTCGCCGCCGTCACCTCGTCGCGCTTGTACGCAATGATGTCATCGAGAATGGTCATGGGTCGCCTTCATTGGAAATGCGGACGAGATTTGCAAGCGCGGCCTTCGCATCGCCGCTGTCGATAGCCAGTGAGGCGAGGGCGGCGCCGGCTGCAAGATTTTCCGCCCGGCCGGCGACGATCAGCGCAGCGGCGGCGTTTAACACCGCGATATCGCGATAGGCGCCGCGTTCGCCGTCGAGCAGGCGCGTCAGCGCCGCGGCGTTTTCTTCGGGCGCGCCGCCTTTCAGCGCAGCGGGGTCTGCGCGTGTCAGGCCGGCTTCTTCCGGCGTAATGGTAAACGCGCGTATCGCGCCGTCCTTGCCCTCGACGACATGGCTTTCGCCGGTTGTCGTTAATTCGTCGAGCCCGTCCGCGCCATGGACGACCCACACATGTTCGGCGCCAAGATCGAGAAGCGCACGCGCCAGCGGTTCAGCCAGCGCGGCGTCGAACACGCCCATCAATTGACGTGTGGCGCCGGCGGGGTTTACCAGCGGCCCCAACAGATTGAACAACGTCCGCGTCGCAAGCTGTTGGCGCACATTGGCGACATGACCGACGGCGCGGTGATGATAGGCCGCGAACATGAAGCCGACATTGGCGTCGGCGATGCAGCGCTCTATAATTTCCGGCGCTGGCGTCAGGTTTACGCCGAGTACGGACAAAATATCCGATGAACCGGATTTTGAACTGGCGGCGCGATTGCCATGCTTGGCGACGGGAACGCCGGCGCCGGCGACGATTAGCGCGGCAGCGGTGGAAATGTTGAAGGTATCCGCGCCGTCGCCGCCGGTACCGCAGGTATCTATGGCGCCTTTCGGCGCGTTGATATGCAGCGCCCGCGCGCGCATCGCCTGAGCCGCCGCGACGATCTCCTCGACCGTCTCGCCGCGCTGTTTCAGCGCCAGCAGGAACGCGGCGATGTCGTCGTCGTCTACGACGCCTTCAAGCAACAAATCCATCGCCGCGCGCATCTCGTCGCGCGTCAGCGCGCGGCCTGAGAGGGCGATCTCAAGAAGCGGGGAAAAAGCGGTCACGCGCCAGTCCGCCGGTGTTCCGCCCACTCAAGGAAATTCGAGAAGAGTTTCACGCCATGCTCTGACGCGATGCTTTCGGGGTGGAACTGCACGCCCGCTATGGGCGCGCTTGCGTGCTCCAGCGCCATGATTTCGCCGTCGTCGTCGCTTGCTGCGGTGATAATGAGCGAATTGGGCAGGCCCTCGCGCGCCGCCGCCAGCGAATGATAGCGCGTTGCGGTAAACCCGTCAGGCACGCCGGCGAACAGGCCAGCACCATCATGACGCACGGCGCTGGTCTTGCCATGCATCTGGCGCCCGGCGCGCACGATGCGCCCGCCAAACCCCTGCGCGATCGATTGCAGACCAAGGCAGACGCCAAACAGCGGCATGCCGGCGTCAGACGCACCCGCCACCATGTCGAGGCACACGCCGGCGTCGTCCGGCGCACCGGGGCCGGGGGAAAGGACGATGGCGCGCGGGCGCGCGGCGATGGCGTCCGCCGCCGTGATCGCGTCATTGCGCACCACCTTCACCTCATGACCCAGCCCCCCGATCAGGTGAACCAGGTTCCAGGTGAAGCTGTCATAGTTGTCTATCAGCAGAATCATAGCAGGCAGGCGTTGTTCGGTCCGGATGGCGCGGGCGACAATAACCGCGCCGGGCCCGCATGCAATATTGGCGCGGGCCGCGCACCCCGTTAAACGAGGATTTGTGAGCCGGAAACGTAAAACTAAACGCCATGCCGCCCAACGGGTCGAGGTGTTACAGCCATTTGCGCTGTTGCGCCGGCGGTTTTCGACCCGGGCGCAGGTGATGGCGACGCTCGTTTTCGCCGTTCTTGGCGTCGCCGCCGGGGCGCTCGGGGTTTTGTTGTCCGGCAATGGCGCTTCGGCGCATGCCGGGAGGGATTATGCGACCAGCCTCGATCTGCGCGATGCGCCCATCGCCGGCTTTGCCGTCCAGACCGCCGGGCAGTCATCGGGCCGGGCGAAAATCATCGAGCGCATCGTTTCCGCTGGCGCGCCCGAGCGCTTGACGCCGGCGCTCGCCCAACCGGTCGGGGCGGGCGACGTCCGCCCGAAGATCGTGCTCATCTTCGACGATGTCGGCCTGGACAAGGCGGCCTTCGATGAATTGCTCGAAATGCCGGGGCCGGTGACTTTATCCTTCCTGCCTTACGCCAAAGACATCCAGCCGCTGGCCGACCGCGCGCGAGCCCGCGGCGACGATTTGATGCTGCACCTGCCGATGGAGCCGACGGGCGGGGCCGATCCCGGTCCCCATGCGCTGAAGACGAACATGGCCGCCGGCGATCTGTTCGATGAACTGGCGTGGAGCCTTAACAGCTTTACTGGCTTTGTCGGCGTCAACAATCACATGGGCTCACGCTTCACCCAGAACCCGCAGGCGATGAAGCGCGTGCTCGCCATGCTTGACCAGAAGAACCTGTTCTTTGTCGACTCGCTGACCACGTCGAAAAGCGTCGCCGCCGCCGCCGCCGCATCGGTCGGGGCGGAAATCTTCGTGCGCGACGTCTTCCTCGATTCCGATCCTGAGCCCGCCGCCATTCGCCGCCAGTTGGCGCTCGCCGAGCGTATCGCGATTGAGACAGGTTATGCGATTGTCATCTGCCATCCTCGCCGCGAAACACTCGATATCGTCGGGCCGTGGCTCACGACCGCGCCGCTGCGCGGATTTGAACTCGCCAAGGTTTCACAACTTACCGACATTCGCCGCAACGCGCTGATGGCGTCGATGGGGATGCGGTAACGAGCTCCGTGCGCATTCTCTCGCGCAATGAAATAGAGCGGCCCTTTGAGGCCGCTCTTTGAGTTTGTTTTGCTGCGCCGTTTACGCGGCTTTTTTCTTTGCGATATAATCGTCGACCAGCTCTTCAAGAATTGGCAGCGCCACGGCGCCGTTCTTCAGGACGGCGTCATGAAAGTCGCGGATGTCGAACTTGTCGCCAAGTTCCTGTTTGGCTTTTTCGCGCAGATCGAGAATTTTGATCATGCCGATTTTGTAGGAGAGCGCCTGGCCGGGCGTGTCGAGATAACGTTCGACTTCCTTGGTGGCTTCGGCTTCGGTCATCGGGTTGTTGTCGAGCATGAACTTGATCATTTTCTCGCGCGACCACTTCTTCGAATGCCCGCCGGTATCGACGACAAGGCGGCATGCGCGCAGCATTTCATTTTGCAATCGGCCAAAATCCTGCATCGGGTCGGTGAAACGGCCTTCCTCCTTGGCGAGGCGTTCGGCGTAAAGGCCCCAGCCTTCGGAATATGATCCGAAAAACGCAAACTTCTGGAACATCGGCACGCCGGTCAGCTCCTGCTGAATCGCGATCTGGAAGTGGTGGCCGGGCGCGCCTTCGTGATAGGCGACAGTCTCCATCTCATGCTTTTGTTTGGTCGTCATGTCCTTGAGGTTGACGTAATAAATGCCCGGGCGAGAGCCATCCGGAGACGGACGATTATAAAAGGCAATCGGCGCGGTTTGTTCGCGCCATTCCTCGACCTTGCGCACTTCAAGCGGCGCTTTCGGCAGGATATTGAAGTATTTGTCAACGTCGGCATAGATCGAGTCGATATAGGCCTTGGACTGATCGAGATAGGCTTGCTGGCCTTCTTCAGTGTTCGGGAAGAAATTGCCGGGATCGGTTCGCAGATATTCAAAGAATTCTGGAAGCGAACCTTTAAATCCGACCTGTTTCATGATCGCTTTCATCTCGCCGCGAATACGCTTGACGTCGGCAAGGCCGATCTTGTGGATCTCATCCGCGCCAAGGCTGTTTTCGCTGGTCCAGAAATCTATCGCGACCTTGTAATACTCGTCCCCGTCAGGCAGCGCCCATACGCCGTTCGGACCCGGCGATGACGCGCGCACTTCTTCGGCCTTGGTGATGAAGCGCTCAATTGCTGGTTTGACGACGCCGTTGAGTGCGGTTTGCGCCTCGTCAATGAGGCGCGCTTTTTCTTCATCGGAGATGTCGAGGGCGTCGACCTTGCCCTTGAAATCGGCGAACAGGGCGGCATCCTCTTCGCCATCATTGAACGGCGCGCCGGTGATGATGGCGCGCGCATCGGTGATCACCGGATCGAAAGAAAAGGATGTCGGCACGATGCCGCGTTCGGCGGCGAGATCAATGCTTTCATTTAACTGGTCCACAGCGACGCCAAGGCCGTTAAGACGCGAGATGTATGCCTGCGCATCGGAAACGTCGTCGACGCGATGAATGTTCTGCAGGAATGTCACCGGGAAAGTGATCGGGTTGTTCATCGTCGAGAAGGCGTAATTATGAAAACGCCAGGGAAAGTTGCGCAGTGCGCGTTCCTGAAGGAACTCGAAAATCCGGTAACTGACTTTCGACTGCTCGGAGAGTTTGTCGACATCGAACTGCGTGTGCAGGCGCTCAAGATCGGCTTTAACCTCGTCGTTCTGGCGCACCGCTTCCGCGTCGGAAAAATCATCCCACTTGCCGTAGTCGGGGCCTTTCATGCCCATCTGCGACTGGAATAACGGACTGTTATTCAAATTGCGCTGGAAAATCTCGTCGAAAAACGCAGAAAGACGTTCGTCTTCGCTTTGTGCTTGCACGCTCGCAGCGTCGGCCGCCGCGTCCTGCGCGTAACCTGGTGCGATTAAGCCAGACGTGACGAGCGCGGTCGTCGCCGCCAATAGTAGCTTGCAGTTCTTCTTCATGATGTGACCCCGATTTATACGGCCCAGTACGCCGCGATTCGTTCGACCCGTTGTAAGCCATAATTGCGCGGACGGGGGGAGAGCTGGTCGCATGAAACTGGCGATTCGTCGCAAAAACGGCGCGCCACAGGCGGAACAAGTCCAATTCGCAAATGTTAATTTCCGGAATGCGCTTGTGCGGCGCGGGCCGCGGCGAACAGTGCTTTCGCCTTGTTTTCGCATTCGCGCTGTTCAAGTTCAGGCTCTGAATCGGCGACAACGCCGGCGCCGGCCTGCGCATAAAGAACACCATCTTTGACCAGCGCGGTGCGTAACGCGATGCAGGTGTCAACATTTCCGTCTGCGGAGAAGTAGCCGATCGCCCCGCCATAAGGGCCGCGCGCATCGCGCTCCAGATCGTCGATAATTTCCATGGCGCGGATTTTCGGCGCCCCGGTCACCGTGCCAGCGGGAAAACCGGCGACGACTGCGTCGACCGGGTGCAGGCCCTCGCGCAGCCTGCCGGTGACGTTCGACACGATATGCATGACATGGCTGTAACGCTCAATGACAAACTGCTCGGTTACTTTGACTGTACCGATTTGCGACGAGCGCCCGACATCGTTGCGCCCGAGATCGAGCAGCATCAAATGTTCGGCGCGTTCCTTCGGGTCGGCGAGCAACTCCGCTTCCAACGCGGTGTCGGCGGCGGCGCTTGCGCCGCGTGGGCGCGTGCCCGCAATCGGGCGAATGTTCACCTCGCCGTCGCGCACGCGCACAAGGATTTCCGGGCTCGACCCGACGAGAGAAAATTCTTCAAAGTCGAGGAAGAACAAAAACGGCGACGGGTTGGTGCGGCGCAGCGCCCGGTAAAGTTCAAACGCTGGCAGGTCAAACGGCGTTTCGAATCGCTGACTTAACACCACTTGAAAAATGTCGCCGGCGGCGATATGCGCTTTTGCCTTTCTCACCATGTCAAAATAATCCGCCTGCGTCGTATTTGAAGTCCCGATCTCCAGGCCGATTCCCTGCGCGGCGGCCGGCGTCGCCGAATTGGCGATATGCGGTATCGCCAGCGGGGCCGCGAGATCGCTGACGGCGTCGGCGATCCGTTCGCCGGCGCGCGCATAGGCGGCGCGGGCGGAAAGGCCGGGTTCGGGGCGCGCGGGCGCGACGAGAATGATTTCCTGTTTTACATTGTCGAACACTGCGATCAGCGTCGGTCGGATGAACACCGCGTCAGGGGTGTCGATTGCGGGCGGCGGCCGATTGGGCAGGCGCTCCATCGCGCGCACCATGTCGTAACTGAAGAACCCGAACACCCCGGCGGCCATCGGCGGGGCGTCTTCGGCAAGGTCTATCGCTGATGCGTCGATAAACGATTTCAGGCTTGCAAGGGGCGGACCTTCGTCGGGCTCGAATGCGTCAGGTGCAAATGCGGCGCGCAAGTTGATTTCGGGTTTTAAATCCCGCGCGCGCCAGACCGCATCTGGTTTGAGGCCGATTATCGAATAGCGGCCGAGATTTTCTCCGCCCTCGACGGATTCCAGAAGGAAGGCGTTCTTGCGCCCGCCGGCAAGCTTGAAATAAGCCGACACGGGGGTTTCGAGGTCGCTGACCAGCCTGCGCGTGACGATTTGCGCCTTGCCGTCATTGTAGCGACTTTCAAATTCGCTGAACGACGGCTCAAGCGTCATTGGCCATCCGAAAAGAACTCATCGATTTGCGCCTGGTTGATCTTTACGCCGTAATCATTGCGCACCGCGGTCGCATAGGCGTCCAGCAATTCCTGATCGAGTTGCGATCCGATATATTGTGCAAACATTGAGACATCGTCCGGGCTGACGCGCGAAAGATTGAAGTTGATGTCGTCAACGACTGCGACAACCTGACCGTCGCCGAGGCCGACAGGACCGGAGACGTCTTCACCCTTTGACACCGAGAAAATCTGTTCCAGAACCGCAGCGTTAAAGGCCTCGCCATTATAGCGCCGCGAGATGGTTTCGGTCACCGGTGCGCGGTTGAACGGTTCGGCGGCCTCGTTCAGCGTCTTGCCTTCGGCGAGCGCGCTGCGAATGTCGCCGACCGATTTGGCGATGCGTTGCTCGCGTTCCTGTCTACGCCAGCCGGCCTCCACTTCGGTTGCAACATCGTCATAGTCGATCAGCGCCGGCGGTGTGATGTCGTTTACCGCGACGAAGAAATAGCCCGAGTTATCGGCCAGTTCGACCGCTTCTGATTCTTCGCCCTGGTCGAGCCGAAACGCTTCCGCCAGCACTTCGCCGGGCACGCCGGCGATAATTTCGCCGCCCTTACCGAAACTGAACGAGTCGAGTGGGCCGTATTGAATGGCCTGTACGCCAACCTTGGTTGCAGCGTCTTCAATCGACGCGCCGGTGTCGCGTTCGTTCTCCATCTCTTCGATGGCGTCGAACAATCGCTTTTTGGTGTCCTGCGACAAGAACTCAGACAAGATGTCGTCGCGAACGTCTTCAAAAGTCTGCACTTCCGGCGGGGTGATGGCGGCGACCTGGCCGACGACATATCCGAAAAGACCTTTGACCGGGCCGATGACGCCGCCTTCAGCAATCTCGGGATTAAACGCGGCTTCGGCGACGTTCGGATCGAGTAGGTCGGTCTTGGCGGCGTCGGCGAAGGTGACGGCGACAAGCGTGAGCCCCTTGTCGGTCGCAAGGGCCTCGAACGGGCGGCCTTCGTTCAGGGCCGCAGCGGCAGCGTCCGCCGCCGTCTCGCTGTCATAGGTGATCTGGTAAAGCGTGCGTCGCTCGGGCTGTTCATAAAGCGCTTTTCGGGTTTCAAAAATATCGCGCAACTGGTCGTCCGTCACCGCGTCTTTGTCGCGGAAATCGTCTTCTTTCAGAACCACTGCGGTGAGGGTGCGCAACTCCGGCGCCATGAATTGCGCGGCGTGATCTTTATAATACTGTTGAAGGGCGTCTGGCGTCGGCTCCGCCGGCGTTCCGGTCATGTCGTCGGTGACGGTCAGATAGGAAACGTTGCGGCTTTCGATGTCGCGGTAAACGAGGCCGTCCAGCATGGGTTCGGGGGCGACGGCGCCGCCCGAGACTGAGCCGACCAGTTGTTCACGCAACAGATCAGCGCGCAACTGGCCTTCGAATTCGCGCACGGTGAAATCGTAATTTCTCAAAATTCCGGTCAGGATCTCATTGTCGAACTTGCCGGTGCGCGGATTTGAGAACTGGGCGTTCGATTGCAGATATTCGCTCACCATCGAACGCGGCATGACGAGGCCCATTTTCATCGCTTCCTGCTCAATGGCGGAGCGGGTCGTCATCGTCGCGATCAACTGGTTGGGAACGCCGGCGGCGATGGCGTCGGCGCGGTTCACTTCGCCCTGGCTCTCCAGACGGCGCGTCGTCAGCCAGCGGTTGAACTCGTTCTGCACGGCGGTGATTGAATAGCCCTCTTTGCCGACCCGCACCGGCTGGCTCTGGGTGAACTGGCGGATCTCAGGCACGCCCCACGCGGCGAACGCAAGAATCAGCAAAATAACAATGAACCACGCGGCGACGCCTTTGAGCGCGCTTTTCAGCCCATTGCGGACCTGGTTGAGCATGAGACGATCCTGACCAGTAAAAAGCGGCGCAGGACGGCGCGCCGCTGTGAAAACACGGGGCCGTAACCTAATCGCGCCGCCGCGTCAGGACAAGCCGTTGTTCCGGCGCAAATTCTGGACAATTTGCGGGTCTTCGCTTACGCCGGAATTTCATCGGGAGGATTTGACGCATGAAGCCTTTGATCGCCGGAAACTGGAAAATGAACGGTCTTTCGACCTCGGTCGCCGAGGTGAAGAAACTGATCGCGGCGTTTTCGGGTTCCGTGCCTGAAGACCTCGATATTCTCATCTGCCCGCCGGCGACATTGGTGACGCTGTTTGCGGCGGAGTTCAGCGACGAGGGCGTCCAGATCGGCGGTCAGGACTGCCACGCCAAGCCGAGCGGCGCCCATACCGGCGACATCAGCGCCGAGATGTTGGCCGACGCCGGCGCAGCTTATGTCATTGTCGGGCACTCCGAGCGCCGCGCCGACCACGGCGAAACCAACGACATCGTTCGCGCCAAGGCGGAAGCCGCTTTGCGCGCGGGCCTGTCGCCAATCATCTGCGTTGGCGAGACTGAGGCTGAACGTCGCGCTGGCAAAGAAAAAGACGTCGTCGGGGCGCAGCTCGCCGGATCGATCCCCAATCATGCGCAAGGCTTCGCGGTCGCTTACGAACCCGTGTGGGCGATCGGCACCGGGCTGACGCCGACCAATGCCGAAATCGCCGCGATGCACGCGTACATTTGCAGCCAGATCGGCGAAAAAGTGCGCATCCTTTATGGCGGCTCGGTCAAACCTTCAAACGCCAAGGAGATTCTCAGTCTCGATCATGTCGATGGCGCGCTGGTCGGCGGGGCCAGCCTGAAGGCCGATGATTTTGAGCAGATTATCCGCGCGGCGCTTTAACTCACGCGGCGACTACTTTTGTCGGGAGGGGCGGATGTCGTGGCTTGTGTGGTGCGCGGCGATTGTCACGCTCGTGTTCCTGATCGGCGCCGGCGCGGGACGTCTTGCAGAACGCAATACGCCGCCGCTCGGCGAGTTCGTTGATGTCGACGGCGCGCGCATCCATCTCGTCGATATCGCGCCCGACAATCCGTCGGGACCGCCCATTGTTCTCATCCACGGCGCCAGCGTGAACCTGCGCGACATGTGGCTCGCGCTGGGCGACGAACTCGCAAAGTCGCGGCGCGTCATCGTTCTTGATCGGCCGGGGCGGGGGTATTCGACCCGGCCCGCCGACGGCTGGCGCCTCGACGTGCAGGCGCGGCTCATTCACGGCGCGTTAATGGAAAAGGGCGTCGAACGCCCGGTGATCGTCGGCCAGAGCTTTGGCGGCGCCGTCGCGCTCGCCTATGCGTTGCAATACCAGCCGGAAATGTCCGGCCTGGTTTTGCTGGCCTCGGTCAGCCATGAATGGCCCGGCGACGTGGCCTGGTACAATAAAGCGTCCGGCTGGCCGCTCGCCGGTTTCCTGCTGCGCCGGCTGGTGATCCCGGTATACGGGCCTCTGGCGGCCAAACAGGGCGTGATCAAATCCTTCGCGCCGGATGAAGCGCCGGAAAATTATTACGAAAAATCAGGGCTTACACTGTTATTCCGCCCACATGACTTTAAGAATAACGCGGCGGATCTGCGCCATCTGAAATCTCAAATCATCAAGATGAGCCGGCGCTATGGCGAGTTGACCCTTCCCGTCGCGATTATCACCGGGGCGGACGACGATACTGTCAGCCCGACGCTGCATTCGGCGAAGCTCGCCGCGACCCTTACGCGCGCTGAGTATCAGGTTCTGCCTGATACGGGCCATGCGCTTCATCATGCTGAAACCGCGGTGATCGTGGCCGCTATTAACCGCCTCGCTGATGGCCGGCAAAATCGGCAGGGCGCCGTCCCCGTGCGATAAATCTCTCTTTGCATTGCTGCGCACTCGCCTAGTATCAGCTCAATAACGGGGGAACTGGAGAACAAGGGGCGGCTCAACATGGCGATCATCGGTAAAATTCTCGGCGGGTTAATCCTGCTTCTTATTCTTGTTGCGGTCGGCGCATCGACCTGGTTCTGGTTCATGCCGGTCGGGGTAAACAACGCCATCAACAAGGTGACGGTGGAGCTTGCCATCGACTCGCCGGAATTGCTGACCGGCCTTGGCATGATCGATAACACGCCGCTTGATTTTCATTCCGGCAGGCTTGCCGACTACACCAGGGCGCAGGACGAGAAATCCAAAGCAAAGTTGATCAAAGCGCGCGCGCTCCTCGACAATTACGGCCCCGACAAACTCGACGGTCAGGAATTGCTGAGCTGGAAGATCTCGACCTGGTTCTTTGACGATCTTATCACGCAGGCGTCGTTCGAGCACGCAGACTATTTCGTCAACCAGATTTCGGGCCCGACGGTTGACCTCCCCACTTTCCTGACCAGCCTTCACGTCATCAAAAACGAAAAGAGCGTTAAGCGTTACATCTCCCGGCTCAACGAGTTCGGCCGTGTCCTGCGGGAAACCAAGACCCGTGTCGAAGATGATCGCGCGCATGATGTCGCGCCGCCGGACTTCATCATTGAAAAATCCATTGCGGTAATGGAGGCGTTTATCGAAGGCGGGGCGGAAAACAATTCGCTGGTGACGACGCTGCCGGAAAAACTCGACAAGATTGAAGGCCTGTCGGACGAGAAAAAAGCCGCTTATATCGCTGAGGCGACGGAAGCCGTGCGCGATCAGGTAATCCCCGGCTATGAAGCGCTAATCGCCCTGTTCAATGATATGGCGGCGACGGCGACCCATGACGCCGGCATCTGGCGCATTCCCGATGGCGACAAGATTTACGCCGCAGCGCTTCATTCAAACACCACGACCGACATGACGGCCGATGAAATTCATGATGTCGGCCTGTCGGAGGTCGCGCGCATCGAAGCTGAGATGGATGCAATTCTGATCGCGCAAGGCCTGATCGAAGGCACGGTTGCTGAACGCGTTGCGCAATTGATGAGCGATCCTGCACAAATCTATCCGAATACGGATGAGGGCCGCCAGGAGATGCTGGATTATCTGGGGGAATTGAACGTCGAAATCCTGAAAAAAGCCGGCGACTATTTTATCACCCTGCCGCCGCAGCCGCTTGAAATTGAGCGTGTGCCGGTGTTCTCACAGGACTCATCGCCGGGCGGCTACTACCAGCCGGCGGCGCTTGACGGTTCGCGCCCCGGTCGCTTCTTCATAAATTTGAAGGATACGGCCGACAATCCGCGCTGGACGCTGCCGACGCTGTTTTACCACGAGGGCGTGCCGGGCCATCACTTCCAGCTTTCCGCCTCGCAATTGATCAAGAACGTGCCCCTGCTGCGCAAGGTCTCGCCGTTCAGCGCCTATTCGGAAGGTTGGGCGCTCTATGCCGAGCGCATCGCCAAGACCGACATGGGCATGTATGACGACGATCCGCTTGGTGATCTTGGCCGGCTTCAGGCGGAAATGTTCCGCGCCGTGCGTCTCGTTGTCGACACCGGCATGCACGCAAAGCGCTGGTCGCGCGAACAGGCGATCACTTATATGGTCTCAAAAACCGGCATGACCGAGGCCGAGGTTACGCGCGAAATCGAGCGTTATGTGGTTTGGCCGGGGCAGGCGACCGCCTATAAGACCGGCCAGCTCGCCATTCTTGACATGCGCGCACGCGCTGAGGCCGCGCTCGGCGACAAATTCGACCTGCGGGAATTCCATGAACTGGTGTTGATGAACGGCGCGATGCCGCTGGGCATCTTCAGCGATGCCGTGGATGACTGGATCGCGGAGAAAGCCGCCGCCTGACCGGGCTGGGCGTGTCGCGCCGCCTGCCTGGCCAGTGGCGGGGCCACAAGCCGGGTTTGACCTTGGCCCGCGACAGGCGTAGACAGCGCCCCTTCAAATCTTGGGGCTGGATGGTTATGTGAACCGCCGGCCCAAACCGGATTCCTCAATTATGCACGCCGTCGTTCTGACAATTCACACCCTGATCGTAATCGCGCTGATTGGCGTCGTTCTGATCCAGCGCTCCGACGGCGGTGCGCTGGGCCTTGGCGGCGGCGGGGGCGGCGGCGGTTTCATGACCAGCCGCGGGGCCGCCAATGTGCTGACGCGGACGACTTCGGTACTGGCGGCGTTGTTTTTCGCGACCTCGCTGACGCTGGCGATCACCGCCCGATCGACCGAAAGTGACGCGCAGATCATCGAGGACCTGACCGGCGAGCAGGTGCGCGACCCGAGCGCTCCGGCGACGGCTGACGATTTGCTGCGCACGCTGGGCGGCGGCGAGGCGGAAACGCCGGCGGCGCCCCAACCGGCGCCGAGCCTCGATGCAGCCCCGGTAGAAAGCGAAGCCCCCGCCGGCGACGATCCGGCGAGCGATTCGCCGGCCGATAGCGCCGAAGAAGACCCCGCGCCGCAGCAATAATACGCCCCGGACGGGTGTTGTCGGCGCCTTCGGCTGCGTCATTTCGGTTTTTGTGTGGATTGGTGTTTGCCCTTTGCGGCAAGCGGGGTAAGACGAACTTCCATGGCGCGGTATATTTTTATCACCGGCGGCGTGGTTTCCTCACTTGGAAAAGGCGTTGCGGCGGCGGCCCTTGGGGCGCTTTTGCAGGCTCGTGGCTACAAGGTCCGGCTGAGGAAACTCGACCCCTATCTGAATGTTGATCCGGGGACGATGAGCCCCTATCAGCACGGCGAGGTCTTCGTCACCGATGACGGGGCCGAAACCGATCTCGATCTCGGCCATTATGAACGGTTTACTGGCGTGTCCGCCTCGCAGGCCGACAACATCACCACCGGGCGCATCTATCAGAACATCATCGAGCGCGAGCGGCGCGGCGATTATCTCGGCGCGACGGTGCAGGTGATCCCGCACGTGACCGATGCGATCAAGGAGTTTGTGCTGTCGCCGGCGGGCGACGCCGATTTCATCATCTGCGAAATCGGCGGCACGGTCGGCGATATCGAGGGCCTGCCGTTTTTCGAGGCGATCCGCCAGCTCGGCAACGAACTGCCGCGCGGCGATGCGGTTTACGTTCACCTGACGCTGATGCCGTATATTCCCTCGGCCGGCGAATTGAAGACCAAGCCGACGCAGCACTCGGTCAAGGAACTGCGCGAGATCGGCATCCAGCCGGATGTGTTGCTGGTGCGCGCCGACCGCGACATCCCCGCCGGCGAACGGCGCAAGATTGCATTGTTCTGTAATGTCCGCCCGTCGGCTGTGGTGCAGGCGCTGGATTGCCGTACGATTTACGAAGTGCCGCTTTCTTATCATGACGAGCGTTTCGACGATGAAGTGCTCGCCGCGTTCGGCATAAACGAGCCGCCGCCGCTCGATCTTGCCCGCTGGCAGGATGTCGTGCGCCGCATCACCAAGCCGGATGGCGAGGTGACAATCGCGGTGGTCGGCAAATACACCGTGCTGAAAGACGCGTACAAATCGCTCATCGAAGCGATTGGCCATGGCGGCATCGCCAATGACGTACGCGTCAAGATCAAGTGGATCGACTCCAAGATATTCGAAGAAGAAGAACAGGCGCTGGGCGAGTTGGCCGACGTGCACGGCATATTGGTGCCGGGCGGATTCGGCGAACGGGGCGCGGAAGGCAAGATCAAGGCGGCGCGGTTCGCGCGTGAGCGCTCAATCCCGTATTTCGGCATCTGCTTCGGCATGCAGATGGCGGTGATCGAGGCGGCGCGCTCGCTGTTGGGCGAGGGCGAGGCGACGTCATCTGAATTTGGCGAGGCGGGCAAACACATTGTCGGCCTGATGACCGAATGGGTGCGCGGCAATGAAACCGAAATCCGCTCCACCAAAGACGACCTTGGCGGCACGATGCGCCTTGGCGCCTATCCGGCGCGCCTGAAAGAAGGCAGCCGCGTCGCCGAAATCTATGGCGCGACGGAAATCACCGAGCGCCACCGCCACCGCTTTGAGGTCGATATGTCGTGGGCGGCGAAACTTGAACGCGCCGGCGTCGTGTTCTCCGGCACATCGCCGGACGGCGCCCTGCCGGAGATCATGGAGATCCCTGATCACCCGTGGTATATCGGCGTTCAGTATCACCCTGAACTGAAATCACGCCCGTTCGATCCGCACCCGTTGTTTGCGTCGTTCATCAAGGCGGCGGTTGAGCGTTCGCGGCTGGTTTAATCAAAATCGTAACGCGCCAGCGGGTTGGCGCATTTCAGCGTCTGCGGGTCCGGATAGGCGAAATATTCAAGCTTTGCCGGCGGTTCGTCTTCAAGAAAGAAGTTCGACCCGAGCAGCAGCGGCGTCAAAATCTGCCCTTCAAAACTCAATAGCTTGCGTCTTGCGTCGCGCGGCAGCATGGCGCGCACCGCGCCGTTGAGGAAAAACGACTGGCCGCGCAACACGATCTGCGTTGCTTTTTCTCGAAGAAACGGCGCACGGGCCGCGGCGAAGTCGGCGACATAGCGGTCAAGGTCTGCCCTGCTGATCTCAACGCCGGGCAGGCGGTTGCGCACGATCCGCGCGACAGCGCCGGCAAGCACCGAGGTCGCAACTACCGCGGCGCCTGTAAGGGCGACGGCCCCGGCCGCGCCGCCGCCGATCATCGCCTGGCGGCGGGTTATGGTGAATTTGTCGGTGATCTTGATCTTGTCCATCGCGCCCTCGTTCAGATTTCGGTCACGCCGCCCACCAGCCGGTCGGCGGCGAACAGCGACAGCGCCGATATTGTCAGCGACGGGTTGGCTGGCGACGCGGTGGGGAAGGCCGAACCGCCCGCAACCACAAGATTGCGAAACTGGTGATGCACCAGCCCGTTGTCGACGACGCTGTCGGCGGGATCTGCGCCCATGCGCGCGGTGCACAGAATATGCGCTTCGCCCTCAACCTCAGGCTCGTCCTCGATGAAAAGGTCTTCAACCGGCAGTGGCACGAGAACATCGGCCAGTTTTCCGCGCGCTCGGTCGAAGCCCCTTCGCGTATACTCGGAAATGCCGGGAAAGTGCAGCACCGGGATATGCGGGTCATCCGATGACGGACGAACGGTGCTTTGCTGGCTGGGGATGTCTTCGCAGATCATTTTAAGGTCCAGCCGCTGGCGCCATTTTCCCCATTCAGGCCGCAACAGGCCCTTGTTCCAGACTTCGAGCATGCAGGCTGCGGCCTCGCGCCGGTGATCGCCGTCATAGAGCATGTACCCTTGGCCGGTGATCACGGTCGAACCGGAATAATTATCGACGCCGTCAAGCAATACATAACCAAGACGGCTTGACTGTTCGCACAGCCCGGCGCCGAGCCATGGATGGCTGAGCCCTGAGTTTTGCAGGATCAACGGATTATAAACCGCATTCGCGCCGAGAAGATAAAGATCGCCGGCGACGGTCGTCTCGGCGCCGTTGCTGCGATAGGCGACGCCCGAAACGGCGCCGGCGGCGGTTTCAATCCGCAGCACTTCGGCGTCGAAGCGGATTTCGATGTTCGCTTTCGCATACATCGCCGCCAGATCGTGCTTGATCATGAACTTGGCGCTGACCGGGCATTTGTTGCAGACGCCATTGGCGCAGCACATCACCCGTTCCGGCGTGGCGACGCGCGCCCGCGCCGTCGCCTGATTGTAATAGAGGTCGGGATAGGCGGCTTTCATCAACCGGTCGGGATCGGAAAAACGATGCGGCGGCTGCGGGTAGGGGCCTGACCGCGGGGCCGGGCCGCCGTCTGACGGGCCGGAGATGTTCATAATATTCTCCGCCTGCAGATAATATGGCTCGAACTCGTCATAGGACATCGGCCAGTCGGCGCCGACGCCATATCTGGTGTTTAACTGAAAATCATGGGGCAGCATGCGCGGCGTGCACGCCCACCAGCAATTCGAGCCGCCGCCAAAGGCGAGGGTGTAGATCCACTGCTTGCGCGGATCGCCGGTCTTGCGGAACGTGCCGGGCGTTTCCAGCTTGTCGCCGCTCGCCGGGTTGCGGCCGCGTTCAAGCACCAGGATTTTGGCGTTCGGCCGCGCCTCCAGATAGCGGTGCAGAAAAAATGTGGTCGCAAAGCCCGTTCCGACTGCAACCAGATCATAATTCGACATTCGCCATTCCTCGCCGCCTCGCGTGATGGCTTATAGCAAATCCGTGGCCAGAAAGCGCCCCCGGCGGGCGGATCGGGCCTGATCCGGCGGGTCGGCGGGTTTTACGGGCGGTTCGCCGCTTCGCGCATTGCCAGATTCGGCTTCCAGATCGACATTGCCGCGCAAGGGCGGCGATTCAAAACAATGATGGCCTTGAGCGTAAGCGCCCCCGTATTGAAACGGTTAATCAGGGCCGCACCAAAATCGAAGAAACAGCCAGACGAGGACGCCATGAAAAAACTGTTCATGATAAAAAATAAAGCGCTGATGATGTTCGCCGGCGCGAGCGCCGCCGCCATGATGCTGACGGCGCCCGCAAGCGCGGTTGAATATAACGATCATGACCGCAACTACGTCATCAATATCAGCGACGACGAGGACCTTCTTGAAAAACTGATCGCGCTTGACGCCGAGGGAATTGAAGATTTACGCGCAGAAATCGCGGAAGCGAAACAGGATATCGCCGACGCCATGGACGACATCGACGAGGTGCGCGCGGAAGCAGGCGAAGCGCCGGGCGGCCGTTTGGTCCTTCGTATCGCGTTTGCCGTTGCGCGCGGCGTGACTGAAAGCGCTGTCGAGGAAGCGTTGAGCGAAGTGCGCGCCGAGCTTGACGACGCTGAGCGTAAACTGCCGACCATGGACATTAGCGATGACGAAAAAGTCGAAACGCAATATGCGATAGACATGCTGCGCTCAGAACTCGACGGCCTGGAAGACTCGCTCGACGATCTTGTAAACGCGATGCGCGCCTGACCAGTTTTCCTGCCTGCCAGTTTGCCTGCTTGAACGTCAGCGGGGCCCGCCACAATGGTCGGGCCCCGTATTCATTTCTGCGGGCGCGCGAACAGCAAGCCGACCCAGCCAAGCCAGCTTATCGCCCCGCCAATGGGCGAGATGACGATCACTGGCGGGCGCAGGCCGGTGAAGATGACGAAATACAGCATGGCGCAGGCCATGGTCGTGCCGGCCGCGATGAGCGCGCCTTGCCAGCGGGCGCTGGTGACCGCGGCGACGAGCATTAGCGTCAGCCCTTGCAGCGCCTGCCAGACGCTTGCGACCTTGACGAGGTCGAGCGCATGCGGGTCGAGCGCGTCTTGCAGCGGGTGAAGCGTCATGAACAGCACGCCGCCGCCGATGAGCGCGTGCATGACGCCGATTACCCAGATTGCGCGCATGGCGACTCCTCCCTTTTCGAGCGTTGACCTCGCTGGCGCTGCGACTCTATCACGTTCGCTGCCGATCGCGATTGATATGACGTCGCGGTTTTGAGGATAATATCCGCGAAGGCGCACGGGCGGGGATAAAGCCCGTAAAGGTGGACGGTTTGGCGATGAACAAGACAATGTTGATAGTCGGCGGCGCTTTGTTGGCGATTGTATTCGCGCTTGGCGTAGCGACCCGGCTGCCCGGTGTTCAGGACGCTCTGTTCGAAAAAGCGATTGAAAAGAATTTCTTGCCGCGCGCCGAGGCGTTATGGGAAAATGACGGCCTCAGCATTTTCTTTTGCGGCACCGGCTCGCCGCTGCCGTCAAAGGCGCGGGCGCAAAACTGCACGCTTGTTTTCGCCGGCGGCAAGGCGTTTCTCGTCGACGCCGGCACAGGAAGTTGGGAGAACGTACAGGCTGCAGGCATTCCCGCCGAACGGCTGGCCGGCGTGTTTCTCACGCATTTTCATTCCGATCACATCGGCGATCTTTCCGAGGTTAATCTCGGCTCATGGGTGGCGGGACGGCCCGGCCCGTTGCCGGTTTACGGCCCCGAAGGCGTCGGGCAAGTGATCGACGGCGTCAATATGGCGTTCGCGCCGGATAATATTTATCGCACCGCCCATCACGGCAAGGCTGTGGCCGAACCGCGCAGCGCGGGCCTTGCGGCGAACGCCTTTGACGGATCGGCCGCGTCTGTCGTCTACGATCAGGGCGGGCTGAAAGTCACCGCATTCCCGGTCGATCACGATCCGGTTCACCCTGCGGTCGGCTATCGGTTTGATTATAACGGCCGCGCCGTCGTCATCACCGGCGATACTGCTTATACCCATAGCGTTATCGAGAATGCGCGCGGCGCCGATGTGCTGGTGCACGAGGCGCAGGCCAATCATATGGTCGCAAAACTTGAGGCAGGCGCCGCTCGCGCCGGCAATGCGCGGCTTGCGAAAATTTTCAGCGACATTCCCTCCTATCACACAAGCCCGGTGGAAGCCGCGAAGGCCGCGAACGAGGCTGGCGTCAAAACCCTTGTGCTGTCGCATCTGACGCCGCCGCCGGATAACGAAATCGCGTTGCGCATTTTCATGCGCGGTGTCGTGAAAGTCCGCGCCGGCGTCATCGTCGCGGAAGACGGCATGGGCATTATCCTGCCGGCGGACGGCGAGGAAACAATTGGCCAGTTCTGAAGAAGTTCTGATGAAGTTCTGATATAAAAGGGGTGTAATGAGTAAATTTGTTGATCCGACCAGAACCCAGTTCAATGAATTCGCGAAAATGACGGACGATGGTCCGGTCTGGATGCTGAACATGATACGCCTACGGAAAAAGGCCAGATACGAAGATGGCCGCCAGATATCGGGCGCGGAAGCGTATAAGGCCTATGCGGCGGCGAGCGCGCCATTTTTCACCGGCATTGGCGGCCGGATCGTACTGTCTGGCGCGCCGCAGATGATGGTGATCGGGCCCGAAGACGAGCGTTGGGACGTCATCTTCGTGGCCGAATATCCAAACAGCGCCGCGTTCGTGGCGATGGTTAAAAATCCCGGCTATCAGGCGATTGTGCATCACCGTCAGGCGGCGGTGAAGGATTCGCGGCTGATCCGGCTGAAACCGGGCGATCCCGCAAGGGTGTTTGGCTGAAAATCGTTCCGTGTTGCGGAATTCGTCGGTCTCGGGGCTGAAAAAGCCGGGCAAAGGGTGCAAAATGGCCGGATCGCCCAGATAGAATAAAGGTAAGGCTTGT
This sequence comes from Parvularculaceae bacterium, assembly GCA_041398145.1. GTDB lineage: Bacteria > Pseudomonadota > Alphaproteobacteria > Caulobacterales > Parvularculaceae > Amphiplicatus. Next base: position 1,013,868 of record JAWKVF010000001.1, read on the forward strand.
TCGCTGCGCCTGATTGCGGCTACCTATCCGACGGTTGCGCGACGCGCCCCGACCCTAGTGATCGTCCCGAGCGACGACCGACCCAAGAGACGACAAGGACCGTTGATGCCGACGCCGATTTTGATGCCAGCCCTTTCCCCGACAATGGAGGAGGGCACCCTCGCCAAGTGGAATATCAAGGAGGGGGACGCCGTTTCCTCCGGCGACGTGATCGCCGAGATCGAAACCGACAAGGCGACGATGGAGGTCGAGGCCGTTGACGAGGGCGTCATCGGTAAAATTCTCATCCCGGCGGGCACTGAAAACGTCAAGGTTAACGACGCCATCGCGATCCTGCTGGAAGACGGCGAGAGCGCCGCCGAGATCGACGCCGCCTCGGTGAATGGTGCAGCGGCTTCCGGCGGCGGTCAGGATAAGGCGAAATCTGCCGGCGAGGTTAAATCCGGCGACGAAGAAAAGCCGGGCGCACCGGCGCCGCAATTCGCCAGCGCCGCATCAGACCCTGAACTGCCCGCCGATGTTGAAATGGTTCCGACGACGATCCGCGACGCCTTGCGCGATGCGATGGCCGAAGAGATGCGTCGCGACAGCGACGTATTCTTGATGGGTGAAGAGGTCGCGCAATATCAGGGCGCTTATAAGGTCTCGCGCGGCCTGCTGGAGGAATTTGGCGACCGCCGCGTGATCGACACGCCGATCACCGAATACGGGTTCGCCGGCCTTGGCGTCGGCGCGGCGTTTTCCGGGCTGAAGCCGATTGTCGAATTCATGACGTGGAACTTCGCCATGCAGGCGATTGACCACATCATCAACTCCGCCGCCAAGACGCGCTATATGTCCGGCGGCCAGATGGGCTCGCCCATCGTGTTTCGCGGGCCGAATGCGGCCGCTAGCCGCGTCGCCGCCCAGCACAGCCAGGATTATGCGCCGTGGTATTCCAGCGTGCCGGGCCTCATCGTCATCGCGCCCTATACTGCGGCCGACGCCAAAGGCTTGCTGAAGGCCGCCATCCGCGACCCCAATCCGGTGGTGTTCCTTGAGCACGAGTTGCTCTACGGCGACACCATGGACGTGCCGAATGTCGACGACTGGGTGCTGCCGATCGGCAAGGCGAAAATCGCCCGCGAGGGCGCCGACGTCACCATCGTCTCCTATTCGCGCGGCGTGAAATTCGCGCTGGAAGCGGCCGAAAAGCTGAGCGCCGACGGCGTTTCAGCAGAAGTCGTCGATCTTCGCACCCTGCGGCCGATGGACGTTGAGACGGTTATCAATTCGGTGAAGAAAACCAATCGCGTCGTCACCGTCGAAGAGGGCTGGGCGCAATGCGGCATCGGCGCCGAAGTCGCCTGGCAGGTGACGCAGCACGCATTCGATTATCTTGACGCGCCGCCGGCCCGCGTCACCCAGGAAGACGTGCCGCTGCCTTATGCGGCGAACCTTGAATCGCTCAGCCTTCCGGATGCGGATAAAATCGTCAAAGCGGTGAATGCAGTGATGTACAGGGATTAAGCAGAACCGAGCTTGATATCCTCAAAAGAGTTCATGCGATTAAACTTCGCGGAGAGAATTACGAATGCCAACGCCGATATTGATGCCCGCCCTGTCCCCGACGATGGAAGAGGGCACGCTCGCGAAGTGGAACGTCAAAGAGGGCGACAGCGTCTCGTCCGGCGACGTTATCGCCGAGATCGAAACAGATAAGGCGACGATGGAGGTTGAGGCGGTCGATGAAGGCGTCATCGGCAAGATCGTCATTGCTGCGGGCAGCGAAGGCGTGAAAGTCAACGAAACTATCGCGATCCTTCTGGAAGACGGCGAGAGCGCCGACGATATCGGCAAGATGGACGCGCCGAAAAAGTCTGCTGCGCCCGCGACCGCCAAAGCAGAAGCCTCAAAGCCGGCGTCGCCCGCAGCGTCATCTGCGGCGGCGCCAGCCGCCAACGCCGGGTCAAACGCCAATGGCCGCATTCACGCCTCGCCGTTGGCGAAGCGTCTTGCAAAGGCCGAAGGGCTCGATCTTTCAGCGCTGGCTGGCAGCGGCCCGCACGGGCGCATCGTAAAACGTGACATTGAAAGTGCGAAGAAAGACGGCGTTGGCAAGGCTGGCGGCTCACCAGCAGCGGCGTTTGCGCCGGCCCCGGCTTCAGTCGATTCGCGGCTATATCCGCCGGAAAGTTATACCGCCGTCAAGCTCGACGGCATGCGCAAGGTGATCGCCAAACGCCTGACCCAGTCGTTCAACAATGAAGTGCCGCACTTTCCGCTCAACATCGATATCGAGTTGACGAAATTGCTCTCTGCGCGCGCCGCGCTGAACGCCGCGTCGCCGAAAGACGGCGAGGACGCCTACAAGCTGTCGGTCAATGACTTTGTCATCAAGGCGTCGGCGATGGCGCTGAAAAAAGTACCGGCGGCGAATGCGACCTATACGGATGAAGCGATCCTGTTGCACAGGCACGCTGATATCGGCGTTGCGGTGGCGATCGACGGCGGGCTGATCACGCCGATCGTGTGGAAGGCCGAGACCAAGGGTCTCAAACAGATTTCGGCCGAAATCAAGGACATGGCGTCACGCGCCAAGGCGCGCAAGCTGAAGCCGGAGGAATATCAGGGCGGCACGTTCTCGGTGTCGAACCTTGGCATGTTCGGCATCACCTCGTTTTCGTCCATCGTGAACCAGCCGCATGGCGCGATCATGTCTGTCGGCGCCGGCGAGGAGCGGGCGGTCGTGCGCGATGGCCAGGTCGTCGTGCGCACGATGATGACGGTGACGCTCACCTGCGATCACCGCGTGGTCGACGGGGCGGTCGGCGCGCAATTCCTCGGCGCGTTCAAACAGTTCCTTGAAGAACCGGCGTCGATGCTGCTTTAACTAGCGGCGATTTCGTCGAGTACGATACGGTCGAACCACCAGTTTATCGGGTCGCGACGTGGTTCAAGCCGTCGGCGTTTTGCGATGCGGTGAAGTTCGACAGCGGTGACCGGCATTGCGCCGACGCCTTCGCGTTTTAACAGGCAATAAAGGACTTCATTTTGAATACGCCGCCGGGCGCGGCGGGTTAGCCGGCTGGCGATAACGGCCGCGCCTTTGGGTGATAACGGCGTTTCCTCGAACGCGAAAAAGGCGCCTTCCGCAACTGCGAGGCGATGGTGCGCATCCGCTTGCGGACCGCCGCGCAGATCGGTCAACAGCAAATAGGCGATCAGCCCGTCAACGCCCTCCAGCCCCAGAGGCAAATAGATTTGCTGCGCCCGCAATCGTAAAACGCATTCGCGCGACAATGCGAACATCTGGCGGTTTAGACCTTGGTAAAGGATGGTTCGCTCCGCCCAGGCTTTGCGCGTTCGCCCGCTCGCAGATAGCGCCGTGGCGCCATACGCATCCGGCTGGCGCGCCAGCGTGTCGCAAAGTTCTGCGATGGCGCCCTCGCATGGCTCGATATCGGCGTCGATGACGACGTGATAATTCGCCGGCGGTGCGTAATGGTGAACATAGCTGTTGAGCGCATGCGCGCCGTCGCTGAGCGCCAGTTCATGCAGCGAGAACCGGGCGTCGGCGGCGACATAGGCTCTGGCGAAGCTGAGCGCGGCGGGCGAGAGATGCGGCGCGATCAGGCAGCCGGTCATGTGGCGGCCCTTCGCGGCGGCGTGCAGCGCCGACAGCGTGCGCGCCAGCCGCTCGGCGTTGTTTCCCGCGATGATACAGACAGAGATCGCCATGGCTTACCATTCACCCCGGTTTCGGGGTGACACGGTGCAAGAACCGGGCAAGCGAGCGTTAACTATGTGCGGCGGCGTTTATGTCTTCTGTTTCGCCGTCTTCGTCGTCATCCTCCTCGTCGCCATGGTCGTAATCGGTGTCGTGGAGATGCTTTGCCAGCGCATGAGGCAGGATGCGTTCAAAACCGTGCATCACCTTGTCAAAATGGCGAGAGCGTTTTCGCATCCAGCGCACAAAGCCCGGTGCAGCGCCGGCCAGCAGCAAGAACCCGAAAACGACAATCACGATCCCGAACGGTATTGGCGAAATCGACATGATGGCGCCGAAAACGATCATCGCAATGGCGCAGATCGCCAGCAAAAACCTGAAAACTATGATCATCGCCCGCTTGCCCCTCCCTCGGCGTCAGTCTGCGTCCGCCCGTCCCCGGCGTCATCAACATCGTCGCCATTATGGTCAGGAGTTGTCTCTTCCGCCACCCGTCTCACATCGCGGGGCCCGTGATTTCCCGCAAGCCGGACCAGCCGGTCGAACCACCCCCATCTGGTTCGGGCGCGGCGAATGATCGGCCGCGCCGCAGGATTTGCCCCGGCGATCATGAGAACGCCCACGAAAACCAGCACGACGCCCGCAGGTAGCGGCGAAACCGCGGCGATGACGCCATAGACGATAAAGATAACGCCAGTCAGCGTGGTGACGATACGGGCGATCATGAGACTTCCCCGAATTGCGGCTTCAAATGTGGGCGCCGCAGCGCGTAATGTCCATAAAAAAGCCTCGCAGCCGACGCTACGGGTCGTGCAGGTGGAAACCGGCGCCGTTGTTGAAGTCGATGGCGCCTTTCATATTATCCGTATCAAGAACATGGCGTGTGAACGGGCGAGCTTTGACAGTCAATCAAGTCTGCGCCATTTGATGCACAGCCCGCCGCGTGTTCAGGCGGTAAGCCTTTTGCTGTGCAAAAACCGGTAATTCGCCATACATTCATCCGCAACCGTCTCCAGCGTAGCGGAAAGTTCCACAGGTTTTTCCACAGGGCTGTTGAAACCTGTGGAAGCCCACACCGCATCATACCAGTGCGGCGCCCAGACGCCGTCGCAATCGCGTCGGCCGGCGGGCCATGACAACATCGACGGGTCGAATTCAAGGCCAAGACCGGCGCATAATTTGCGCAACACCGCTTCGGGCGCGGCCAGCACATCGGCGGCGTCGACCACCGGGCAGGGCAGGCCATGCGCCGTCAACTCGTCCAGAATGCGCCGTTCGATCTCATAGCTTTTTACAATTGGCGAAACGTCCTCGAATTTCTTCGCATAGGACGCGACCATCGCGCGCGGGTCGCGGATCAGCAGGAAATTGCGGTGGCGGTGAATGAACTGAAGGTCCGCGCCATCGGGCAGGTGGAACGCGATATGTTTCAGGAACAATACTGAAGACCCATCGGCGGGCTGCGTCTCGATCCATTTAACCACCTCGCCGAATTTCGTTGGCTGAGCGGCAAGGGTTTCTTCCCGGTAAGGATGATCGGCGCCGCTGCGCGCCAGATAGCTGGCGTAGAACGGCTCGTCGATGGCGGTCGCGTCGGCGCGGTTTTCAAAAGCGCGCATCATCGTCGTCGAGATGTTGCGCGGGCCCGACCACATGGAAATGATCGTTGTCATGTCGCCTCCGGCGCCGGGGTTATCGGCCCTTTGCGGCTTCGCGCGCCGCAAGGTCCTTGTAAAGCGATTGCAGGCGCTCAACCATCGGCCCGCGCCCGTCAGACAGCTTGCGGCCGTCAACTTCGCTCACCGGGGTCACGCCGGCGAATGTGCCGGTGACGAATGCTTCTTGCGCGCCGTAGACATCGTGCAGCGAGAAGTTTTTCTCGCGCGTGACGATGCCGTTCGCCGCCGCAAGCTCAAGCACGATGCGGCGGGTGATGCCGCCAAGACAGTAATCGCCCGACGATGTCCATAACTCGCCATCGCGGACGATGAAAAAATGCGTTGAATTGCAGGTGGCGACAAAGCCGTGCGGGTCAAGCATCAACGCTTCGTCGGCGCCGGCCTTGGCCGCCTGAATGCACGCCATGATGCAGTTCAGTTTCGAGTGCGAGTTGAGTTTCTGGTCCTGCCCGTCAGGATAACCGCGGCGCACATGCACGGTGAACAGCCGCTTGCCGTCGGTCGCCGTCGCCGCGAGCGGGCGTTTGAACTCAGGGATGATGACGATGGTCGGCGGCGTAATCGTCGCGCGCGGATCCTGATAGGGGGTCGCCTTCACGCCGCGCGACATCATCAGCCTGACATGCACGCCGTCATGGGCGTCATTGGCGTCAAGGCAGGCGTAAAGGCGCTGTTTCAGCGCCTCGCGCGACAGCCCCGGATCGAAGTCGAGGGTTTTCGCCCCGTCCCACAAGCGCGCTAAATGCCGGTCGAGAAAGGCGATGACGCCTTTTCCGTCTGTGCCCGGATAAACCCGTAATCCCTCCCACACGCCGTCGCCAAGCACGAAACCTGAATCGAACACCGAAATTTTCGCCTCGTTGCGGGGGAACAGCTCGCCATTGACATCGATCCGGATCGTGTCGTTACGCGGATCGGTCTCATAGGCATGGGTTGAATGGGTCATTGCGGGCCTCGTGGTTTGTTCCTGCCTTGGCGCAGATGACCGCCGTACGTCAACTATGCGGTTATGCTATTGTCAGGAATTCTGTTTTGACCCCTCGGGCGGGGCTATTTATCCTGTCCCAAACAATGGGAAAGCCCACCTGAAGGGGAGACGTAAATGGCCCGATACGACAACATCCTTGAAACCATTGGCCGAACGCCGGTTGTCCGCATCAACAAGCTCGCGCCGGAAGGCGTTGAGATGTTCGTCAAGATCGAGGCGTTCAACCCGCTCGGCTCGGTCAAGGACCGGCTGGCGCTGGGCGTGATCGAGGCGGCGGAAAAATCCGGCGCATTAAAACCCGGCCAGACGATCGTCGAGGCCACCAGCGGCAATACCGGCATCGGGCTCGCCATGGTCTGCGCCCAAAAGGGGTATCCGCTGGTCATCACCATGGTGGAGAGTTTCAGTGTCGAGCGGCGCAAGCTGATGCGCTATCTCGGCGCGCGCGTCGTGCTGACCCCGGCGCCGCTCAAAGGCATGGGCATGGTCGAAAAGGCGAAAGAGCTGGCGGCGAAAAACGGCTGGTTCATGACACGCCAGTTCGAGAACGCGGCGAACCCCGACATTCACGAGCGCACCACCGGCGAGGAAATCGTTGAAGACTTCCCGGGCGGCTCGCTCGATTATTGGGTAAGCGGCTATGGCACCGGCGGCACGCTGACCGGCGTTTCGCGCGTATTGCGCCGGAAAAGTCCGACTACAAAAATCATCGTCGCCGAGCCGGAAGTCGCCGCCTTGCTCAGCGACGGCTCGGCGCAGGCGCGCCATGACGACGGTTCGGCGTCGGCCAGTCACACAGCGTGGACGCCGCACCCGATACAGGGTTGGACGCCCGATTTCGTTCCTCTGATTACGGAAGAAGCGGTGAAAGCCGGCGCCGTTGACGACGTCGTCAAGGTTACAGCCGGCGCGGCCATTCACAGCGCCCAGGACCTCGCCCAGCAAGAGGGCATATTCGTCGGCATTTCTTCCGGCGCGACATTCGCCGCGGCGCTTGAGGTCGCGAAAAAGGCGAAGACGGGCGCGAGGATACTCGCCATGCTGCCCGACACCGGCGAGCGCTATCTTTCGACGCCGCTGTTCGGCGATATCGAGGCGGAGATGAGCGCCGATGAAATCGCAATTTCCAAATCAACGCCGGGCGCGCAACTGGATTAGCCGATCCCGAATTTTTCCAGCGCCGCTTTCGCAATCGGTTCGCCCCATTCCTGCACGAAGTGCCCGGCGTCGGCGACTTCCATCGGCTCGGGGCAGTTGCGGATAATTGTCCGCAGGAATTTCATCGCCGGCGGGCCCAGAACCGGGTCTTTCATGCCGATCGCCATGAACGTCTCGCCGTTCCAGTCACGCGACCAGAATTTGCGCGCGGCGAGCGAGGTCTCAAGGCCTTCGCGCGACAGCGGCGTCAGTTCATTTCCCTGTTCTTTCAGCATGACGAGTTCGGGAAAGCGTCTGACGCCGCCCTTGTACGATTGATCCGGGTACGGTGCGGCATAGGCTGCGGCCTCGGCGTCGGAAAGCACGGGCGTGCCGCGTTGCATCAGCGCCGCGATGTCGAGATCGGGCTGCGAGCGGTTGAAAGCGCGCCACATGGTGAAACCCTCGCCGGCTTCCTCACCGCCGGGCAGGCCGGTATTCATCACGAGAAGGCGCGTGTAACGCGCCGGCGCCGCCATTGGCAGCGTCAGGCCCAGAACGCCGCCCCAGTCCTGGCAGACGAGGCAGATGTTCTTAAGATCCATGCGCTCGACAAACGCCAGCAGGGCGTCGCGGTGAAAATGATAGGTGTACGTCTCATCGTCGACCGGCTTGTCGGACCGGCCAAAGCCGAACATGTCAACGGCGACGGCGCGATGACCGGCGCTGGTAAAGACCGGGATCATCTTGCGGAAAAGATACGCCCATGTCGGCTCGCCATGAATGCAAAGAAAGGTCGTTTCCGCGTCTTTCGGGCCCTCGTCGACATAGTGCATGCGCAAGCCCTCATATCCCGGCAAATCGTCGATATAATGCGGCGCATAGGGCCAGCCGGGCAGGTTTTCAAAGCGCGCATCCGGCGTGCGCTGGGCGTTGATCGGCGTTTTTGCGGGCATGGCGCTCTCCCTGGCTTTCGCGCATCATGAAATCGCGCGCCCGCGCCGTCCACACTGAATGGCAGTTCTCGCTTCTTCGTGTGTGTGGCCATTGGGAGTTGAGAAAAGACCGGCGCCCTTCGCCTGGCGGTATTGCGGCCTTTGCCCATGGGGTTTTGCAGCCTTTGCAAACCCCCGGCTGAGGCGGTATGCCTCATCGCGCGCCGGCGGATGGGCGCCCAGATTGATGTTTTCGGAGCAGGTTCATGGACGGATCAGCCAGCGCATATCCGGCGCAAGACAGTGGAACGGCGCAGGCGCTGCCGATGGCTGAGGCGCGCGCGATCTCGCGTCGCTTCACCGAGCCTAACCCCGCAACCTACTGGGCAGATTTCATCATCAGCGGCGCGATCGGCTGGGGCGCATTCGCCGCCGCCGTCGCCGCGCCGGCATGGTCGGCGCAACAGGCCGCGCTCGTCCTCATTTCCTCGTTCGCGTTGATCCGCGCGGTGTTGTTCACCCATGAACTGGCGCATTTGAAAAAGGGCACGTTCGGCGCCTTCCGGTTTGTGTGGAACCTTTTCGTGGGGATGCCGTTCCTCGTGCCGTCTTATTCCTACACCGGCGTACATATCGACCATCACCGCCCCGGCGTATACGGATCGACCCGCGACGGGGAATATGTCTCCTTCGGCGCCGGCAATCCGTGGAAGTCGGTCGGCTATGTGCTGTTGTCGGCGGTGCTGCCGGCTTTGCTGCTGGTGCGTTTTCTCATCCTGACGCCGCTGTCGTGGATTGTGCGCCCGTTGCGCAAACTGATCTGGCGGCGGATGTCGTCGCTGGCGATCGACCTCAACTATGACCGCCATCCTCAGAACAAGGATGATGACCCGACCTGGCTGATACAGGAAACCGCGACAACGCTGCTGACTCTGTCGGTCGCTGCGGCGATTTATGTCGGCGTGCTGCCGATGGCGGTGTTTTATGTCTGGTATGCGGTGACGGTTACGATCCTCACCATCAACGCGCTGCGCACCCTTGGCGCGCACGCTTATCGCTACGCCGGCGACGTCAAGGTGTCGAAGGCGGAGGAATATCTCGACAGCGTCAACGTGCCGTCCAACGATCTGGTGTCGCGGCTGATCGCGCCGGTGGGGCTTCGCTTCCACGCCACCCATCACCTGTTCCCGGCGACGCCCTATCACGAACTGCCGAAACTGCATGCGGCGCTGGTCGCGGAACTGCCTGACACCGCCGCCTACCTTTCGACCAGCCGCAAAAGCTTTGCTCATGCCTTCGCCCGGTTGTGGCGCGAGGCGAGCGAGGCCGACCGCCGCAAGCGCTTCCCCCACGCCGAAGGCGCGTAATCGCCCGACCGCGCCAGACGGATAGCCGCCCCCGGTTCCTTTCCCGCCAGCGCCCGCTATAGTCCGCCCGGAATTTTAATGGCCGCCACCTGAGCGGCCGGCTTTTGGACGAGGAACAGACCATGGTGGAAAAGACGTGCGATTTGGTGGTGATCGGGGCGGGGCCGGGCGGCTATGTGGCGGCGATCCGCGCCAGCCAGTTGGGGCTGAAGACCATCATCGTCGAGCGTGAGCATCTGGGCGGCGTCTGCCTCAACTGGGGCTGCATCCCCACCAAGGCGCTGCTGCGCACTGCCGAAGTCTACACCAATATGAAGCACGCCGGCGCTTTCGGCCTTAAAGCCGACAACATCGGTTTTGATCTTGACGCCGTCGTCAAGCGCAGCCGTAAGGTCGCCACGCAGCTTTCGGGCGGCGTCGGCTATCTGATGAAAAAGAACAAGATCGAAGTGGTGATGGGCGCAGCGACGCTGGCCAAGGGCGCATCCGCGCCGCTCGTCAACGTGAAAACCAAAGACGGCGCCGAGACCATAAAGGCGAAACACGTCATCCTCGCCACCGGCGCACGTGCGCGCACCATCCCGCAAGCGGGGCTGGAGCCTGACGGCAAATTCATCTGGACCTCGAAAGAGGCGATGACCCCCGACGTCATGCCGAAAAAACTCCTGGTCATCGGCTCCGGCGCGATCGGTATCGAGTTCGCGAGCTTTTACAATGCGCTCGGCGCGCAAACGACCGTCGTTGAAATGGTCGAGCGCATCCTGCCGGCCGAAGACGAAGAGATTTCAAAATTCGCCGAGAAGCAGTTCAGGAAACAGGGTATGAACATTCTCACTTCCGCCTCGGTTGAAAAGCTCGACAAGGGCAAGACCAGCGTGACCGCAACCGTCAAAACCAAAGACGGCAAAACCCAAAAGGTCGAGGCTGACCGCGTCATCCTCGCCATCGGCATTACAGGGAATACTGAGAATTTAGGGCTTGATGCGCTGGGTGTGAAAATCGACCGCGGCCACGTCGTCGTCGATGAATGGATGCAAACAGCCGTCAAGGGCCTTTACGCCATCGGCGACATCGTCGGCGCGCCATGGCTCGCCCACAAGGCCAGCCACGAAGGCGTCCTCTGCGTTGAGAAGATTGCGGGGCAAAAAGACGTGCACGCGCTAAAGGTCGAAAACATTCCGGGCTGCACCTATTCCAATCCGCAAATTGCGTCGGTCGGCCTTAGCGAAGTCAAAGCCAAAGCGGCGGGAAAAAGCGTCAAAATCGGGCGCTTCCCGTTCAACGGCAATGGAAAGGCGATTGCGCTGGGCGAGCCTGAAGGCATGGTCAAAACCGTGTTCGACGCCGACACTGGCGAACTGCTCGGCGCGCACATGATCGGCGCCGAAGTGACCGAGCTGATCCAGGGCTATGTCATCGCCAAATCCGCCGAACTGGTGGAGGAAGACCTGATGCACACTGTCTTCCCGCACCCGACGCTGAGCGAGATGATGCACGAAAGCGTGCTCGACGCTTATGGCAGGGTGGTGCATATTTAAACGCCGGCGCCGCTACGACGAAAGGGATCAAGCCTATGACGTAACATCCGGCAATCGTTGATGCCGGGTTTTGGCGTATGTCGCGAACGATCCGGTCAATATGGTTGATCCAGATGGGAGAACAACACTTACGCTTGGATTTGAGGGCGAAGTGACGATCGGACTAGGCGTTTCCGGCGGGTACGGTGCGGCTCTGTCTTTTCCAACCCCGTGGGACCCGAGCGCAAAGTGGGATTTCGGTTTCTATGGTTCTGTTTCCGCGCGCGCCGGCTATTTGGTCGGCGGCGGTCTCGCCGGTTCATTTTCAAATGGTTCGGTCAAGGATTTGACCGGAATACAATATGAAGGCACGCTTGGCGTCGGCCCATTTGCCGTCTCCGGCGGTGTGCCGGTTGGCAAAAATGGAATTCCCGATTTTGGCAATAAGGATGGCAGCGGTTCTTCAGTGATTCCAAAAGGACGGTCCCGCGAAACTGCCCAGGGAAAAGCCCGACTTGGCCCAAATGCAGGCGTAAGTGGAGGATTTAAGACAACGGGCGCGTTTTCTGCGATAGATGTTGCCAAAGCCGTTGGCGGACTGTTTTCCAACGAGTCTGCAAAGTTGAACCAGAATGCAAACGGTTCGATCACAGCGACAATTTCAAGCACAGGCTCGCGAATAACAAGCGAAAGGAATTGCTCGACCGACTCAGACGGGAAACTCCAATGTTGAAAGACTCAAAAAGCACAAACCGGCGATTAATCGGATACGCTTTCATCGCGCTCTATGTGATATTCTTCGGCATCTTAATGGAGTTTTTTGGTCCGGGATGGCCGATGTTTCTGTTCTTTCTTGGCGGTCTACCACTGGCGCTTCTTCTTAACAAATTGGGATTTGCCAGTCCCAAAAGATCGACGTTTGGCGGGGAGCCCCCTTCAAAAAAAAATAGGATCATTGGGTTCGCTTTCATTTATGCTTACATCGCAGTGTTTTGCTTCTTTTTCCCGCATTTCGATCAGCGCTGGCAGGTTTACAGCTTCTTTTTGAGCGGTATTCCGTTGGCGTTCGTCTTGTGGAGATTGAGTTGGTAGATTTGATCGATGGTTGACCGGCGGCTGAATGCAATGTTCACGGCAAGATTAAAGTGGTGGCGCCACGAGTGGCTTAAGGTGTTGTCTGCACATCGGTTTATGGGGCGCCACGCCTTGCTGGGGTGGCGCCATTTTGCGTCAGCCCTGCCGGGCCTTCTCCGCCTAGATTTGATCCGCCGGATCAAATCTTTTGCTTCGCAAACCGGCTCCGAAGGGCGCCGCATTGACGCCGGGTGAATTGGCGTGCGGCGGGAGCGCTCCCGGTGCGGATGAACGGGCGGCGCGGCGCTTGTGGCTCACAAATTTGCGCCTGATCTTTTTTTAAGAGCTGCCATTGGCTCCGCCATCGCTGCGGGAAGCCAATCCCGCAGCGTCGCCCCATCCCCTCAATGAAAGTAGGAGGCGCTATCGCGCCTCGTAGGGCGGGCATTTGCCCGCCATTCTTTTGTGGCCAGTTGCGCTGTCGGCGCGTAGATGGCTCAATTGTGCGATTCCGGACTACCGACGCATTTACGCCGATGGCGGAACGTACTTTCTGACGCTGTGTCTTGACGACCGGCGGAGCGATGTGCTGATCCGCGAAATCGGTCATCTTCGGGCGTCATGGCGCGCGGTCGCGGCGGCGCATCCGTTCGGGATGGTTGCGGCGGTTGTGCTGCCTGAACACATGCATTTCATCTGGCGTCTGCCGGATGGCGATCATGACTTTCCGGGGCGGATCGCGCAATTGAAAGCCGGGTTCACCCGAAGTCTGCCCGAGCGGATGAAACGAAAGCGCCGAAAGCGCGAGCGCGGGGTCTGGCAATCACGCTATTGGGAGCATTGCATTCGCGACGATGAAGACCTCGCGCGACATATCGATGATATTCACTGGAACCCGGTGAAGCATGGGCTTGTCGATGATCCCGATGACTGGCCTTATTCGACATGGGCGGACTGGAAAAAGGAATATGGAAGACCGGTCAACGTACCGTCCGATGACTGGAAGCCGGCGGCTGCGGGAGAGCGATCATGATTGGCGGGCTGAAGCCCGCCAATCTACGAGGCGCAAAGCGCCTCATGCTATAAAAAGGATATTTTCTCGGTGTAAATACCCCCAAGCGGCGGAGAGATGATGGGACTTGTTAGTAAAATTTGCGACGTATCGGGTTCGATTCGTACATAAAAATGGCGGATAAAGGATTCGGTAACCTCTCTGAATGCGATTTAGCCTCAATGATCGATGCCTTCTTGGGAGAGGGAAACGAGGAGTTCGAGCAGAACGCTTTGTATGAATTTAGGCTGATGAGTTACGGGCAAGATTATTTCGAGAAGGCGCGAAATCGCATAATTGCGATTGAGCAAAAAAACCGCAGCCATATACAGCCTGATGGCTTGATCACGCCGGAAGGAAAAGCCGAACTTCGGATTTTGTCGCAGGAATTGCGTGATTGAAGTTTACGGCAAGATAAATCGAAACGGCGTTTTGGCGCCGGGATGCGTCGCCGGAGAGATTTTTGAAAAAAATCCGTTAACCAATTATCCTGTTGAAATTGCAGGGAAACAAAAATCTATCCCGCCACTTATCCCGCCACTTATCCCCGCATCTATCCCCCGACTTATCCCCCTCCCTCAAAGGCGCCCTAACATGCTTGTCAGTCGAGGCGTGGAGAGGCGGTTGAGCGCTCCGTTCTCAAACGGCTTCGACCTGGTGCGCGCGCGCCGCGGGCCCCGCGAAACGGACGGGCCTTCGATGCGCGACGGCGAGGCGCCGGGCTTTGGAGTTTCCACCGGAAACGAAGACGGCCGGATCAGCCGATAAAACACCAGGGCGCAAGGGCGAGAGCCGGCGCGCCGTGCGCGGGGCGCAATGCGTCCCACTTGTTTTACTACAGAAGGATGCAGCGCGCCCCGCGCAACCTCTCTTTTGTTTATGCTTTCGAGTTCGACGGAACTGCGGAGGTGGTGATGTATGCAAAAAAAATACGGCGCGCAGATTCTTTTGGTTGGAGGTTCCATTTACGCCGCTCACCCCGACGGAAGTCGGGGTCCACTTGGGACTCAATTATGAATCCCGGCTGTATATGCCTGTCGGCATTCGCCGAAGGGCGCCGGGATGAGCGGAGAAATGGGCTGGTGTTTCCCGTATGCCGCCGGCTTTCGCCGGCGGGCGGGCGCGGATTCCTTATTGTGCGCGCCTTCGCGCGCGGGCGCCGTGTTTTGCGCTGCAACGAAGAACCTGAGGCGACTGGCGCGGGAAGGGGATGGTGTTATTATAGAATACGGACTAGTATTAAAACATTGTCGTCGTCAGATTTCGTGTACGCCCCATCATGGCTGTCGCCCCGACGTCAACAGGGGCGGTGTTCAGACAGGCGTTTGGGGCGGTTGCGTATTCTTTTGGAAATTTGATGACGCGGTCACCAATAATCAAAGGGAGAGGCAAAAATGAATAAAACCCTGATGACGGCGTCATACCACGCCCGCTTCATGGTAGGGATTTTAGCGGCGATGATATCGCTAGGCTTCGCCGGCGCTGCGAAAGCCGACCGTTGCTCTGCAGACGGATCAGGCAACTGGAGTTGCAGTTCCACCTATCGGGTCAACTGGTATTCCTGCAACGGCATTCCGCTGGGGCGGGGGGTTCGCTATCAAACGCCGGAGGGAACGCCGCCGCCAGGCGGCTGGCCGGTGGCGTTTTACTATAACGGCACGTCGCCGGCGGACACCAACCCGTTCGTGCAGGACGCAAACGCATCCTTCGGCGCTGGATATGTGCCGCAAGTCATTCACGAATTGTTGGACGACCCGAACGGAACGGGTAAGAAATACGCAGTCATTGCGCCGGAACCGCCGCAGTCAGCGGTTATATTAGAGTTCTGGAACACCAATGTGCCGCTACCTTACAGCACGACTTGCGATTATGACTTTTTCCCGGATTTCTTTTCTGAAATTAAAGGTGGAAAATACGGCTCGGCGTCGCAGTATAATATGAACAAACGCTATGCGTTCGGCATTTCCAGCGGCGGATATAATTCAAGCCGTATGGCGGTGACGTTCAATCAGGGGAAGAAATGGTATCAGAGCTGTAGCGAGTGGTGCAACAAGGATACCTGGAAAGCGATCGCCATCATCTCGGCGTCATACGCAAGCTGTACAGGGCCGGCATGCTATATCCCAAGCTTGCCGTCCAATCATCCGCCGACAAAGTTCTGGCAGGGGGTTTTCGATTTGCTCGTGCCGAAGTGGACTGCGGAGCTTTACTACGAGGATCTGCAAGATGACGGTGTTGCGACTGAATTTGTTGAACATGATGGCGGGCACGAGTTTACCGCCGACGCGATCGGCGCCGATGGCGTCAAGGCATGGTTTGATGATTTCAATTAAACCCGCGGGCTAAGACAAAGCGCGGCGGTGCGGCTTTAAACGAA
This sequence comes from Parvularculaceae bacterium, assembly GCA_041398145.1. Lineage (GTDB taxonomy): Bacteria > Pseudomonadota > Alphaproteobacteria > Caulobacterales > Parvularculaceae > Amphiplicatus. Next base: position 1,029,702 of record JAWKVF010000001.1, read on the forward strand.
GCCGCTCCGCCGATATTTTGTCAGCGTTTCTTTGCGCGCCGAGCGAGAGCGGAACCCTGGGAAAGGATTTCGCGGCACAGTTCACGAACCGTTTCCTCGCGCTCGCCGGGCAAAACGCCGTCGGCAATGATGTAGGAGTAAATCAGGAAGGCGCGCGTTTTCGCCTCGATCGCCGGAAGGCCGTTCGCAAGCAGAACCGATTCGAAATATTGCAGCCGGTGCGCGTCAATCTCGCGCATGATGGTTGCAGCACGCTTGTAACGGTCAGCCCACAGCCTGATCGCCATTTCCATCCGGCCGCGCTCTTTTATATCGGCGCGGCGGAACGGCAGCATCAATACGCGATGCAATCGATCTTCCGGTGACTCTTGCAGGCTGGTCAACATGGCGGAGACTGATGTCGCCGCCTCGCTGCGCCAATAGTCCAGCAATTCGTCAAGGAAAGATTCCCGCGATTTGAACCTCGCGTAAAACGCGCCCTTGGTGACGCCCGCGCTTTCCGCCACCAGGTCGACACGCACGGCGTCGACACCGCCGCTCGCCATAATTCTCAGCGCCGTTTCAAACCAGTTCTTGTCCTCGACAAGGATGGGCCTTCCGCGTGAGCGTTTGGCTGGGCTGATAGTTTTTACGCTTGCCTGTTTACCAGTCTTGGCCTGTTTACCAGACTTGGCAGGGGCGGGTTGCCGGCGGCGAACTGTCGGCGCGTGCGCACAGGCCTTTTGATCGGCGGATTTCCTGACATTGCTTTTCTTCATGGTGCTGATTCATACGAATTTATGGCTGTTCGTCAATTCCGTGCCTAATCGTATCAAAATATTTGAGATGCGGCCTCAGAAATATTGACAGGGCGGCTAGTTTCGAGAACACTCGTAAAAAATACCAAAGAGTACTAAAAACAAAACCGCTGATCGCCGCTTAGGGAGGGTGTAAAATGGCTAGAAGATCTATTAATTTCAGGTATCAACCCGTTGTGAAGCGCAAACGGCTTCTGTTGGGGTCGGCTGCGGCGACCGCCGTTTCGGCGTTTGCATTGCTATCAGGCGGAACAGTGCTGGCGCAGGAGGCTGACGGCGACGCGGCGCAACCTTACGGCGATGAGATTATCGTTTCAGCCCGCCGGCGCGATGAATCCCTCAAGGATGTGCCGATCGCCGTCACCGCGATCAGCGGCGACGCACTGAATCAGGTTGGCGCGCAGGACATTACCTACCTGACGCAGTCGATACCCAACACAACCTTGAAAGTGTCGCGCGGCACGAACTCGACACTGACCGCCTTTATCCGCGGCGTCGGCCAGCAAGATCCGGTTGCCGGGTTTGAATCCGGGGTCGGCATCTATATCGACGATGTTTATCTTAATCGCCCGCAAGCCGCGGTGCTCGATATTTATGATATCGAACGGGTTGAAGTTCTGCGCGGGCCGCAGGGCACGCTCTATGGGCGCAACACCGTTGGCGGCGCGCTGAAATATGTCACCCGGCGTCTTGGCGACGAGCCTGGCCTGAGACTGCGTGGGTCCGCCGGCACTTACGGCCAGTTCGATCTTGTTGGCTCAGGTGAATTGCCGCTTTCAGAAGTGTTGGCCGTTGGCGGCACGGTCGCCTATTTCACGCGCAACGGCTATGGCGAAAACCTGACGACCGGCGAGGAGAATTACGACAAGGACGTCCTCGCGTTCCGCGCCAGCGCTGAATTCGACAATGACATCGTGTTTGCGCGCCTCAGCGGCGACTATCTGAAAGACAAGTCAAACCCCAAGGGCGGCCACCGGCTGATTCCGGGGCTGTTCACCGGCTTGCCGGTGCTTGACAACGTCTTCGACACGCGTGGCGGTCTCACCGGAAAGAACGAAACCGAAGCCTATGGCGGAACCTTGAATATCGAGATTGCGCTGAACGATCAGTGGAAGCTTAAAAACATCGCAGCCTGGCGACAAGATGACGGCTTGCAACTGATCGATTTCGACTCGTCGCCTGTCGCCGATATTGATGTGCCGGCGGAGTACCGTAATGAACAGTTTACGGAAGAATTCCAGGTCCTTTATCAAGGCGAGGCTATCGCTGGCGTTGTCGGGTTTTATTACATCGACGCCAATTCTTATCAAAACGCTGATATTATGATCGACCTTACCGGGCAGTTCATTCCGCCACCGTTTGGGCCTTTGCCGGGGTTGAATGCAAACCTTTTTGGTGTTGTTGATACGAATTCATGGTCCGTATTCAGCGATTTGACCTTCGATCTTGAGAATATTCTCGGACTGCCGGGCGTCGAGCTTTCACTGGGCGGCCGTTATACCAATGACAAAAGAAAGGCGCACATTCGTAAGCAGCAGCTTCTTGGCAATACGCCGCCGTTCGGCTCGAACCCGATATTACTGGCGACGACGTCAGACTTCACCGGCGAAGCGACGTTTACGGATTTCAGCCCCAAGGCGACTCTTTCGTGGGCGCCGAACGACACACACAATCTCTACTTTTCCTACAGTCAGGGTTTCAAGGGCGGCGGCTTCGACCCGCGCGGGGACTCCTCAGTCATCACATCCGATATTGATGGCGACGGCGATGTCGACGCTGACGATGTTTACGAATTTTTCCTATTCGACCCGGAAACTGTCGACTCCTACGAGGCTGGCTGGAAAGCCTCGCTTGCTGGCGGGCGGATTACCTCAAACCTCGCGGTATTCTATGCCGACTACACCAATGTGCAGATTCCGGGCTCGCAAGCTGGTATTGATCCGTTCACCCAGTCGCCGACCTTTTACGGCGTCACCACCAATGCCGGCGCGGCTGAGTTCATCGGCGTGGAGTGGGAAGGCAGCGCGCTCGTCGGGCAGGATATTCTCGGCGCGGGCGATGCGTTCACTCTATCGTGGGGTGGCGGATGGATTGACGCTGATTATACTGAATTTGTCACCGGCGCACCGCCGGTCGATGTTTCCGATCAGCGGGTCGTTCAAAATACGCCGAAGTTTTCCGGTGCGATCACGACAAATTATTCGCACCCTGTCGGGCTTGCCGGCCGCGATGGCGATCTCGCACTGATAGCGCAATTTTCCTACAAGTCGCGCACGCACATCTTTGAAATTCCGAACCCGTTTCTCGATCAGGGCGGATATGGGCTGATTGATGCGAGCCTCGTGTGGACGTCCGATGACGGTAGATTGCAAATTGGCGTACACGGTAAAAACCTTCTCGACCGTGAGTACAGGGTTGCTGGCTATAACTTCCTTGCGCAAAATCCCGATGGCAGCTTCGTGTCGCCATTGACGCCGCTGCTCGGCCTTGAGGGCACCGAGACCGCCTATTTCGGCCCGCCGCGGACAATCACCGGGACTATTCAGGTTCAGTTCTAGTCCCGCCCGCGCCAGGGTGCGCCGAGCGGATGGTGCGACGCCTTGCAGCTTTCGCGATTGAAAGTGCAAGGTATCGCCCATGTGTCGCGACAGAAGGATGATGGCAGTGCAACAGACCAGATATTTCGATGCGCACCGCCCGTTGTTTCCAGAAATACTGGCGTTGCAGGAGAAATGGAAAGGCGGCCGGCCCGCGATCATCTGCGAGGACGATACGGTATCCTGGCGGGCTTTCGGCGAGGCGAGCAATCGCGTCGCAAACGGGTTGATCGCATTGGGATTAAAGCCGGGCGACACGGTTGTCGTCGCCATGGATAACGCAATTGAAACCGTCGAGGTTCTGTTTGGCGTGATGAAAGCGGGGTGCGTTTCCGCGCCGCTCAATCTTACCATCTCTGACGACGCAATCGCCATGATGATTGGCGATTCGCAGGCCAGGGGCGTCATTGTTTCAAATGACCAGCGTGGAAGATTCGCCGAATTGATCGGCGAGGACGCCGGATTGCACCTTATCGCACTTGGTGAAACGGACACGCGATGGACCGGTTATGATGAATGGAAAACAGTGCAGTCATCATCGCCCCCGAACGTCGATATCGCGCCCGACGACCTTTTGAATATTATCTATAGCTCCGGCACGACGGGCCGTCCGAAAGGGATTGCGCATACCCATCTTTCGCGCCTTGACTGGGCCTACGATGCTTCAGTCGCCCTTCGATATCATGGAGGCGCGAGAACGCTGTGCACGCTGGCGCTTTATTCCAACATCAGCTGGGTGATGATGCTTTGCACATTCCTCGCAGGTGGAACCCTGATCTTGACGAGAAAGTTTGACGCCGGTCAGTTCATTTCGGAGACGGCGAAGCATCGCGCGACTCATACAGCGTTGGTTCCGGTGCAGTTACGCCGGATTGTCGATCACGCTGAATTCAGCGCGGACAAAGTAAAATCAATGTCGGCGATGATGTCGTGCGGTTCGCCGCTGCAGGCCGATCTCAAACAGCTTATCTTCGACACATTTCCTGCCGGGGTAATTGAACTTTACGGCCTCACCGAGGGGGTGGCGACCACGCTCGAACCGGAAGAGGCGCAAGGGCGTATGGCGTCCGTGGGCAAACCCCTGATCGGGACCGATATCAAGATCATCGGCGATGATGACCGGCCAGTCCCGGCGGGCGAGGCGGGCGAAATTGTCGCGATCGGCCGCATCGTCATGCCTTATTACTTCAATCGTCCCGACGAAACGGAACAGGCGGTCTGGCGTGACGGGGAGGGGCGGGCTTGGTTGCGCACCGGCGATGTGGGCCGCCTCGATGAAGAAGGCTTCCTCTATATCGTTGATCGCAAGAAAGACCTTATTCTTTCAGGCGGTCAGAACATTTATCCCTCCGATATCGAAGAAGTATTGTTGAAACATCCGTCAGTGGCGAGTGCAGCGGTGGTCGCAGCTC